>NZ_JBHOQV010000001.1:0-60892 GCF_042408735.1 Thermogemmatispora sp. | reverse complement strand
AGAGGGGTACGCTGTGCCCGAGGGGGTAAGGGGGAGAGAAGCTCTCGGGCACCCGGCACGACATTCTACAAAGAAAGGACAGATCATGGAGGAACTACTGACCATTAGCGAGGTTGCCAGAGTCTTGCGCGTCGATGCGACCACGGTGCGCCGTTGGGTAAAACACGGTGTCCTTGATGCCGTGTTGCTTCCCCACAAGGGTCGTCGCCACTGCTATCGCATCAAGCGAACTACGCTTAATAAGGTCATGAACTCGACCAACGTGTAGCGCAAGTCCGGCCTCCGCGCCGCCGCGCTCCCCAACGCCCGCCGGCTCCTTTCCCCTGACTGCCAACAAAACCGCGCAGGGTCACGGTTGGGCCAGGCCAGGCGCGGCGCACATCTAGACAGCTGATATGAGGTTCTCGCTCGCCGCGCTGCGAGCGTGCAATCAGGGCGGGACCAGCGATCCTCTGCCTGCCTTGCCTCTGGCAGAGCGCTGGTCATCGCCCTGACTAATTTTTAGAGTGAAATAGATATCAGGTCCCGCTGAAGCACAACTCCGCTGCAAAATGCCCCCTCCTTTCCTGCCCGCCTGCCTGCCCCCCTCTTGCTCCCGCCTTCCGGCGCACTCGCGGGGTGGAGGCTCCATCTCTCTGAGTGATATCATGTTGGTGCTGACGGAGCGATGGGACCCTGCGATCGCGCTCCGGCTCCTATCGCCCCGGCATTGCCGCCGCCTTGCCGTCTGAAGAGAGGTTGCTTCCTACCCTATCCTGCTACCCTATCGGGCGCGAGCAGCCGTGAGAAGAACGATGGAGTTCTGGATCTGTTTAGCCGGTGGCACCCGGTTTGCTTCCAGCCAGGAGCCACTCCGTGCGTGCCCCGTCCGTCTTGATCAGCGCCAATACGTGGGCTATGAGGGCCTGCGCTGGAGAACGCAGGCTGCTCTGCAGGCCCACGCTCCCCGCAGCGTTTTCAGCCTCAGAGAGCAGGAGCGGCCTCTGGCGAGTATTGGCTACCAGCCAGCCTTTGCCAGCGGTCAGCAGGCTCTGCTCTGGCGGGACCAGTCGCCGAAGGCAACCTTCTTCGCTGGGACTGTATTTTCTTTCTCGCTCGATGAGGAAGGAGATGAGTGAACGGGTCCAGGCTCTTCGCGGGCCTGGTCTATCTCCACGAGGCTGTTCGACGATGGGTGGGCCTCTCTATGAACGCCTGAGCTGCTGGACCAGGGAAGAGGCTCTGGCGCTGGGGAGAGCCGATCCTCATGGGCCTGAGAGGTCTTTTTTTCGGGCACGGCTCTCTACTGACCTGGCCCGAGGAGAGCACAGCTCAAGGCGCCCTGCTCGGCGACGATCTTGTTTCGCCGGTGGCTGACCGGCGCGGGGCAGGCTTTTTCTGTACAGCTACCCGAATCTCAGCCTGTTGCCGGCCTTCGGGGTCAGGTCTGTCTGGGCCACGGGTGTGCCTCTATGGGGTCTGCTTTGGGGCTGTGGTCCTTGTGGAGGCCCAGGCGACGGTGATTGAGGCGCTCTGCTGAGGGGTGTGTGCAGGCCCTGGCCCCTGGCGGACCAGTTGCCGGTCTGGGCCAGACGATGGCGTTCTCTCTGTCCCTTGCTCGCTCGCTCAGGGGCCATGACGAAGAAAGCCGCATTGTCGTCGACAATTGTTGCCTCTGTCGGCGGAAGCTAGTGCGACGAAAGGAGTCTGTGCTATGCAGTATGAACTGGTTGAGGTGCGCTACGAAGGCGACTACGCTACCATTACGCTGAATCATCCTCAGCGGCGCAATGCCCTCTCTCTCAAGATGATGGAGGAGCTAACGGCGGCCTTTGCCGAGGTGGGGGAAAGTCCTGTGCTGGGGGTCACTCTGGCCGCCAACGGCCCAGCCTTCAGTGCCGGCCATGACTTTGCCGATATGGTCGGTCGAGACCTGGTGGCGATGCGCCAGCTCTTGCGGGTCTGTACCCGCTTGATGGATACAATCCAGGCCATTCCCCAGCCGGTCCTGGCGCGCGTTCACGCTATTGCTACCGCCGCTGGCTGTCAGCTTGTGGCAACCTGCGATCTGGCGGTGGCTTCAACGGAGGCGCGCTTCGCCACTCCTGGCGGAAAGGGAGGCTGGTTCTGTACGACGCCGATGGTGGCCGTCAGTCGCAATATTGGACGCAAGCGCGCTTTAGAGATGCTCTTGACGGGCGAGCCGATCGATGCCCAGACGGCCTACGAGTGGGGTCTGGTCAATCGCGTTGTGCCGCCCGAGCGCCTGGTAGAGGAGGCTCAGCGCCTGTTAGAGGCGGCCACACGCGGCAGCTTTATCTCGAAGGGCCTCGGCAAGCAGGCTTTCTATGCGCAGATCGACCTGCCGCAGCCTCAGGCTTATGCCTATGCCCTGGAGGTGATGGCGGCCAGCTCTCAATTGCCCGACGCTCAGGAGGGCATGCGGGCCTTTCTGGAGAAGCGCTCCCCGCGCTTCCAACGCCCTGGCGAGCGGACCGGCTAGAGGCGGAAGCTCACTGCCAGACGGTGATCGCAGGCTGCTCTCCGTCTATGGTCCTGGCTGGCGAAGGCAAAGCCTGAGATGCGCTCCTCTAGAGGGGACGCTCTCGCCGGGCGGCTTCAGCGCTCAAGGATTTCCGCCAGGCGTCCCGAGCGCTGCCAGCCGCCTCCGTGTGCTTGCCACCGGGGATCCTCGCGGGTCGCTGGCCTGTCGGCGGGATCCCTGGGGTCAGGTCATGCGCATGCGCTGCCAGCTCGCCTCGCTACTGGCGTAGATGCTGCCTATGAGAGCGGCGATCAGCAGGATGCTCATCAGGCCCATAACACTGTATTGCCAGTGAGCGTTGTCGAGCTGCTGGGGGATCCAGGAAACCAGAAGCGAGGAGACGACCGAAACGAGCGACGTCAGCGGGCCAATCGCGATAGCTGGCCACAACAGCCAGCGCGGGATGATCAGCCTCGATTGCATCTGCTCCGGCCGCTTCAGCAGGAGCAGTGCCAGGTCAACGTAGGTGAAGATCAGAATGGTCTGCCAGACGGTCCCCACTGAGGCGACGCTGACGTTGTAGAAGATCACGGAGAGATTTCTCGCGTCAGCAAAGAAAAGAATGTAAGGGATGACAATGAAGATCAGCAGGGCCAGCAGCGCAGAAAGCGTCGTCTGGAGCGCGATGGCGGTGGTTGGCACGCGCTCGCGGCTGAGCTGCCCGAAGCGTCCCGGAAGGCGCTGATCAATGCTGCCTACGAAGAGAACGCGAGCGAACGAGTAATTGTAAGCTGTAGCGGCCATTAGGTAGCTGAAGAGCAGCGCCACGACCGTGATGTTGCCGGCCCATTTGCCCAGGACGGTATCGACTACGCCCACCAGGGCGAAGGGATTGGCGGTCGAGCCGGCTCCCTGGACAAGCAGGAGGGTAAGAGTGCTGGCCAGGTAGCCGAAGAGCACAACCAGGGTACTCCAGCGGAGGTAGCCCGGAATAGCCTCGCGATCGTAGACCTCTCCACCCATATTCAGGGGCATAGCGGCCCCACCAAAAGCGCCGCAGATCAGACCAAAGAGGCTCAGATGCGCCAGCGTAGGTATCCAGTCGGCGGGTGTACGGAAGCTGGTAGCTGGCTGATGGCCTTGCAGCAGCCAGAGGGCCCCGGCTCCGCCGATGAGAGCGATGCTGAGCAGGCTGGCGCAGAAGCCAACATTGACCAGGTTTTGGGCGGTGCGCAGGCGGCGGCTGGCAAGAATGCCCGACAGGACAATCAGGCCGATAATTGCTAGCCCCTGTTGCCAGGGCTCAGTGAGCCAGCCGTGGTTCAGTCCCTGGAGATAGCTCACCATGCTGGCGGCAGAAATCACGATCAGCAAAGGACCGGGCAGCCACCAGCAGAAACCGACAAGGAAGCTCCAGTAGCGACCAAGAGCATGGTGGGTCCAGCTATAGAGGCTGCCATCGTGAGGGAAAAGCACGCCGAGTTGAGCAGAGACCAGCACAGACGGCAGAAGGTAGAAGAGACCTCCACAGAGCCAGAGAAGCAGCGCCGCCGCGCCGCCGCTGGCGGCAGTTGCCGAATTGCTCAGATAGAGCATGCCCAAGACGCAGAGGGCCGTCAGATCGAAGGTTCCCAGCATGGGAGGCATGGCCCTGGGCACATAGCTTTCCGAGGGAAGCTCTTGCTCCGCTTCTCCTGCCGACTCAGACGTGACAGATGATTGCCTCATTGGTTCTCCTCTAGGTCTTGTGAAGACTGAGTAGTCAGAAGAGGCCCAGGCTGCTTGACGGAAGACCTTGTACTAGGAATAGACAGGGCAACCTCCCTGGCCCTCTGCCAGCTCGCTCTGGCCCGCCTTTCTTTGCCGTCGTCGCTCCTCCTGCCCGTAAGGATCCTGCTCCGAGCAAGAGATGTTGCCCCTCGCCCCTCATTCAGAGGCGGGTTCTCGCTGATTATGCAGGGCAGATTCTGGCCGGGGCGTCCGGTTCTTCCTGGCACCTCTCGTCTGGCTCAATTCTGTTGGTCAGGAGGCCCGAAATGGAGAGAATCTGAGATTCTCTTTGAGAATATCACAGGTTTCTTGCTGATTGCCAGGAGAAGGGGGGAGGTAGCCGTATTGGGGGGCAAACCCCGGTGTAAGAGGCAGCTCTTGGAAGAGATGCTCGGACTAGGTGTTATCGGATAAGCGTTGCTTCAAGCGAGCGATCGCGCGCTCGGTGACCTCCAGGCCCGCACGCAGCACCGCCTCTTTGTATTCGCGAACGAGCATCTGATACTCCAGCAGGCGGGGGCGTCGCGTAGGCCGATTGGCATATTGTTGACGTGCCCACTCCATATGTTGCAGTTGCCGAAGCAGGCTCTCGCGGTGCTGCAGAAGATGCTGAAGGGCGGTGGCATCGGAGGTCTCGCCGCAGAAAAAGAGCTTGGTCAGAAATTCATCTTTGGTAAAGCGCTCGGGAATTGGCTCGCAGAGCCAGCGGTCCAGCTCAGCCTGGCCTCGTGGTGTCAGGCGATAGAGTTTGCGATTGGGGCGGCTCTTCTGCTCAATGACCTCGACCTCGACCAGACCTTCGTGTTTGAGGCTTTTGAGAGTGGTGTAGATCTGGCTGCTGCCAGCGTTCCAGTAGCTGGCGATCGCCCGGTCAAACGCCTGCTTGATGTCGTAGCCGGTCATCGGACGGGTACCGAGCAGCCCCAGGATGATGTAGCGCAGGGTATTGCGCGAAGCGAGGGAACTGGAGCTGGCCTCTTCTTCCTCTTCGTACGCTGAGTGGGACAATCCTTCAACCATAGGACCTCTTCTCTCTCTGCTCTCTGGCCTGGTGCTATCTTAGGGCGTCGTCGGGACGCCTGCGCTGGGCGGCTGGCCTCACGGAGGCTTCCCGGCCGCCGGGAAGCCCGTGTCGGAGTCGTGCGGCCATTGCATCTCTCTATTATAGCATTGTACTCGCCGTGGCGTCGGGCCGGGGAGCGGGCTGAGCTTGGCCGGGGATCCCGGCCTGGCAGGTCTGAGTTGGCATCAAAAATTTTAACCTCTCTTTCTCCGAGTCGTATATCTTTACGAAATGAGACTTCCGCCTGGTGAAGGGGGCGCGTCGCCGGGGGCGAAACCACTCCGTGAGGGGGCCTCATCCGAGAAGGCAAGAATTGAGCAAAGCAAAGTAGAAAAAAGAAGAGAAGGCAGAACAGGAGAGTATATGAGTACCCGTTTCTACAATACCCAGGACATCGATCTGGAGCGTCTGGCCCATGATCTGGAAAGTATTCTGCGGGCGCAGGGCTACCAGACCCAGCAATTTGGCAGCGGCGATCAGAAGGTGGTACAGTTGAGGAAGGGGGGCGACTTTGAGCGGCTGCTCGGCCTGCAGGCGGCGCTGGCGGTGGTGATCCAACGCACGGCAGGGGGGATCTCGGTTACCACCGGTCAACAGCAGTGGGCCGAGAAGGCGGTCGTAGGGGTGGCCGGTATGGCTATTCCGCCGCTGTGGCCCTTGCTCTTTACGGCCGGCATCGGCGCGGTGCGGCAGGCCACGCTGGCTAACGAAGTGCTCTGGATTGTCGACGGGCTGATTCGGCAGCAGCAGCCGGGGGTGCAGAGCTGGCCGCCCGCCCCGGGCTTTGGCTTCCCTGGCTGGCAGCCGCCGCAGCCGCCTCCTGCGCCGTCTGGGCCGCAGTCGCCCCCTCCTTCGACCGAGCCGTCGCCCGCGCAGTAGACCCAGACCGGCGGTAGGTAGGTTGTGAGGCCGTTGACACGCCGCATGGCGAGCTAGATGCGCTTGCTGGCGAGATGAGGCCGCGCCGTTTCTGTCACCGGTGGGGAGGCGGCGCGGCTCCTCCCTGCTCTGTTGAAAACCTGCGCCATGAGCAGCTTGCTCGTTCTCTGTCGGCCGATAACGAGGGAAGCGCGATTGTTGGCTGTGGTCGGAGAGCGAGCGAGGAGCGCCTCGCTACCGCAGAAGAGGAGAGACCAATGGATGCCCGATTCTATACAACACAAGATATCGATATACCACGTCTGGCTAGCGACCTGGAGAATGTCTATCGTGCCAAGGGCTATCAGACCCAGCAGTTTAGCAATTCCGATCAGGCGCTGGTGCAGCTGAAGAAGGGGGGGGACTTTGAGGCTGTGCTTGGCATGCAGGCTGCCCTCTCGTTGACGCTGCAGCGTGTCTCGGGGGGAATGCTGGCCATGATTGGTCAGCAGCGCTGGTTGGATAAAGCGGCGGTAGGCACTATTGGCGCTGTGGGGGCGATGGTGATTCCAGTCCTGCTGCCGCTGGCGATTACCGCCGGTGTAGGAGCCGTGCGTCAGGCAAGCCTGGCGAATGAGGTGCTCAACATTGTTGATGGGCTGGTGCGCCAGCAGCGACCAGAAGCTCAGATTGGTCCCATTCCCCCCTCTTTGCTGCCGCAGATTCAACAGCAGTGGGGGATGCCAGGGATGGTGACCGGTCCCTATGGGACGGTGCCAACGCCCGCCCCTGGCTCGCCTTCGTATGTGCCGCCCTACGTGCCGTCAGCGCCGACGCCGGCTGCGCCAACCGTTCCCAGCGCCGGTCTGCGCTGTCCTCAGTGCAATACCCCGTATGAGCCAGGCGATACGTTCTGCTCGGGCTGCGGGAGAGCGCTCAAGCTGCTCTGTCCAAAGTGCAAGACGGAGTTGAAGCCCAATGCGGCCTTCTGCCCCAAGTGCGGCGCGTCAACCTTCCAGGCTCAGGGTTCAGCAGCCCAGGGAGGCCAGGCACCCGCTCGACCGGCGCCCACGCCGGCTCCTGCCCCGCCCAGACCGCCGGCTGCTCCTGTGCCGCCGGCCAGGCCGCCGATTCAGCCATATACTTCCCAGGTGCCGGCCCAGCCGCCGGTGATTCCCAAGCCGACGGTGACCTTTATCCCGGGGCCGGGCGCTCAGGGACAGGGGACGGAGGTCAGCGGCAGTGCCGAGCCAACTATCGCGGCCTCTCCCTCGACCGCCGGGCAGACCCCGGTCTATCAGCCGTCGACGCCGACGCTGTCTCCAAACTCTCCAACTCCAGTGGCCCCGCAGTCGCCGCCACCCCCAGGGCCTCCGCAGCCAATCAAGGCTCGTCCGGCCGGTGGCCCGCGGCCCGATCCTAATGCCCCCTGGGGACGGCTGATCTTCAGCGATGGCCGCGAGCTTGTTCTGGCGGGCGAGCGTCTGGTGGTCGGGCGCTACGACCATGACCTTGGCGGCTTGAAGCCCGATATCGATCTTGGCCCAATGGAGCATGCCGACACGGTCTCACGTGTTCACGCGCTTCTGGAGCATGTCGGCAGTACTTTTACGCTGACGGATCTGAACAGCACCAATGCGACGCGCATCAACGGGCGGCGCCTGGAGCCGGATAAGGCAACTCCTCTCAACGATGGCGACTCGCTCCACTTCGGTAAGGTTAGCTGCACGTTTCGAAAGTTCTAAGGGCCTGCCCGGCGCCTCTCTCCCCGGTCTGATCTGCCGTTAAGCGGTCACGCCGGGGAGCGCTTAACTAACGGCAGCGCGGCTTCTTGACCGCTGGCCTCGTCCGATCCTGGCCTTTTCCCTGGCAGAGAGAGCCAAGAGACCGGGGCAGAGCTGATCCCCGCCGGCGCCGAGACTGCTACTGGTCCTGGCTGGATGGAGACCTCGGATCTCTGGCTGGCGCATGGCTCGGCTGGCTCCAAACGCTTGTAGCCCGAAGAGCTGGTAGAGCTGGCCATCATCTTCATCTGGGTCCGCTGTCTTGGGTATCATCTTCGTGGGGCCTTGGGTAGCGTCTCGCCTCCTGCTCGTCCCTCCGAGCTGGTCTGCTCCTTTGCCTGTAGCATATATATGCACTATATATGGTGCCTGACCCGGGCCTTTCCCTGGACCGGGCCAGCGCCTCCGAGGGCCAGTCGATGGTGAGCGACCAATGCCGCCTGCCTTCCTCGCAGGTTGATCTTCAGGATTCGGAGCGCCTGTCTGCTCTGGCGTCGAGTGACGAGCGCCCGCAGGTGTGCTCCCCGCTAGACCGGCGATGCCGGGATCTATCTAGAGGGAGGCGGTAGAAACAGAGGCCAAGATCGACTTGCTCTGGCCAGGACCTATGCGTTAAGATAAAGCGAAACAAGACGAGACGAGGCACTGCGGGCACTGCCGCTAACTATTGTGTGGAGAGAGGTAGTCTGTATGCAACAAGAGCAGTATCCACAACAACCGGAGCAGAGAGAAGGAAGTGCGTCCGAGCCGGCCCAGCTTGATCCCCAGCGCCAGCAGCAGGCGCGCGTCTATGCCCGCATCCGGCGACGCCTCTGGCTCGTGGGGCTGGCTATCGCTGCTGTCGGCCTGGTAGTGCTCTTTCTCTTCCGGCTCGATCTCTGGCTGCGCGACCTTCTGCAGCCGCTGGCCTGGCAGCCCCTCACGGGCTGGTATCCTCTACAAGTAGCCTGCTACTTCCTGGTCCTGCTCCTCGTCTATGAACTGATCAGTGCCCCCCTGACCGTCTATCGCGGCTATGTGCTGCCGAGACGCTATGGCCTCTCGGTGCAGACGCTGGGAGCCTGGCTAGGGGATCTGTTCAAGGGATTGCTGCTGAGTGTCATTCTTGAACTGGCGGCTCTTGAACTTATCTATCTTCTGCTGGCCACACAGCCGCTGACCTGGTGGCTCTGGGTGGCGCTCGTGATGCTCTTCTTCTCGGTGGTGCTGGCCAACCTGGCGCCGGTCCTGATTCTGCCGCTCTTCTACCGCTTCACGCCTCTCCCCGATGGCGAGCTAAAGGCCCGTCTGCTGGCCCTGGCCGAGCGGGCCCGCACGCGGGTGCGCGGCGTCTTCACCATGCAGATGAGCAGCAAGACCACTGCTGCCAATGCCGCCCTGATGGGCCTGGGCAACACGCGTCGCATCGTCATCGGAGATACCTTGCTCGATCAGTACACGCCGGATGAAATCGAAGTCGTGCTCGCTCACGAGCTGGGTCACCATGTTCACGGCGACATCTGGAAACTGATCGCCAGTCAGTCGCTCTTGACCCTGGTTGCCCTCTACCTGGTCAATGTCACGCTGCACTGGCTGGCCACCCCGCAGCTTGGCTATCACGGCCTGGCCGATCCTGCAACCCTGCCCCTGATCGCTCTGGTCAGCGCGGTGGTAGGGCTAATCTGCATGCCGCTGGGCAATGCCATCAGCCGCCATCTGGAGTACCAGGCCGACGAGTATGCCCTGCTGACGACTGGCAAGAGCGCGGCCTTTCAGAGCATGATGACGCGCCTGGCTAACCAGAATCTTGCCGAGGCCGAGCCGGCTCCCCTCGTCGAGATCCTCTTTCACGATCATCCTTCGATCAAAAAGCGGCTGGCCCATGCCGAAGCCTTCGCGCGCCGCCAGAGTCGCGATGATCTCAGCCTGGCCAGGCCCTAGCCCTGGATCGGGTCAGCGTCGGGCCGGCCAGCGGCCGACGTCGGGCGGAGCGGGCAACCTCCAGGCCAGGGACGGATAACAAGGCAGGGTGGACAGCGCGTCCGTGGCCTGGACTGCCTTTCCGCCTGATAGCAAGCCCTGTCAGGAGCGCAGAGCTTCCATCAGGGCGCTCAGAAGTTGGCCAGCCTCGTCTACCGAGCCGCCCGGCATACTGAGCAGCGGCTGATCCACACCGCGCTCCGCCCAGAGATCGAGCCTGGCCACGATCTCGTGCGGCGTGCCCACTATGGAGACCGCATCGAGCAGCTCTGGATCAACAGCCTCGATGGCGCTCTTCATGCCTTGCTTCCAGCCCTCGATCACCGCCTGCACCTGGGTCCCATAGCCGTGGCGAGTCAGCATCTCGGCGTAGTAGACTCCCATCTTTCCAATATAGTAGGCCAGGGGGGCCGCGGCCTGATAACGAGCGGCCTGGCGCACCTGCTCATCGGCATTGGCGGGCAAAATCACGCTCGTAATGTACGGAGCGATCAATGCGCTGTGGGGAGGACGTCCGGCGCGCTCTGACCCCTCGTCAAGCTGCTGACGCAGCTCCTGCCACTTATGACCAGGCCAGTAGACCGGCAGCACCCCGTCGGCGATCTCTCCCGTTTGGATCACGTTCTTCGGCCCCATTGCCGCGATGTAGATAGGCACATCCGCGCGCAGCGGCGTAAAGCGCAGCTTAAAGCCGCGCTCCAGCTTAAAGAACTGCCCATGATAGACCAGCTTCTCATGGCGCAGAATCATTCTGATGATCTCGACGTACTCGCGCGTGCGCTGGAGGGGCTTTTCGAAGGGGACACCGTGCCAGTGTTCGATCACGTTAGCCCCCGAGGGGCCGAGGCCGAGAATCATGCGCCCCCCGGAACGCTCATCCAGGGTGGCGACAGTGCTGGCGATCAGGGCCGGGGTGCGGGAGTAGATATTGGCAATGCCGGCGCCAAGCTTAATGCGCCTGGTCGCGCGTGCCAGATCGGCCAGCGAGGTGAACAGCTCGTAGCCCCAGGACTCGCCCAGCCAGACGGAGTCGAAGCCCAGCTCATCGGCAATCTTGACCTTCTCGACAATCTCGTTCCAGGCTCCGGGGAATTGCGGCGAATCAGCCACCAGCCCTACACGGCTGCGATAAGCCTTCGTCGCTGCAGGCGCGGAATCAGCGTTCATGCCTGCGTACCTCCATTGGTAGAATTTGCTCCTATGCTGAAATTATAGCGTATGCTCGCCTGGGGCTGGCTGAAGGGAAGCTGCCGCCTGGCCTCTTGCTAAGCTCGTTCCTCTATTGGTTCAATACTGGCCTGCGCCGGCCCAGGACGAGTGCCCTTACTCCGTTCCCCCTTGACCATGACCACAGGCCAGTTTCTTCTGTCCACTCTCGCAACGCTCCGGCGCCAGACGAGATTATTTCAGCGTCTTCTTGCGCCTATGCCATTGATCCAGAGAGCGGACCACGAAGCGCGGCTGGCCGTCCAGATAGATGGCCAGATAGTAGTAGTCAGGTTGCCCAACCTCGGGCAAAATGCGCGCCTCCACCTTTGGCGCTTCCTGTTGAATGAGCGTCTGTAGCTGCTGTGCCTCTTGATATGTGAGCATAGATGAAACCTCGGCTCATCGGAGCCGGTCTATCATGGTTTTACCCGCAGTAACGGAGAAGGCCAGTTAAGTATTGCAGCGATAAACGAAAAGGCTAGCGAGAAGAGGCCGTGCAGCCAGGGACCTGGCAGGGAGAGATAGACAGCGAGGCGCCCACGGTCAGAGAGCTACCGCGAGCGCCTCGCCCAAAGGAGGAGGGAAAAAGATCTGCTATCAGGCCAGTGTGCAGCTCTGACCATTCAGAGCGAACGAGGCCGGCGCCGGATTACTATTGGTCCAGGTGCCATTAAACCCCAGGCTCGTCGAGGCTCCTGGAGCCAGCACCGCGTTATAGCTCAGGCTACTGGCGCTGACCTGATTTCCCTGCTGGCTGAAGGTCGCATTCCAACCCTGAGTCACCGTTTGGCCAGCGCTGAAAGCAAAGGTCAGAGTCCAGCCGTTGATCGTACTGGTCCCGCTGTTCGTTAGAGTAATACTGGCTGTGAAGCCACCGGGCCACTGGCTGGTGACGCTATAGCTCACGCGGCAAGCGCTGGTCGTCACGGTGGCGGTCGGAGCAGGCGTCGGGGTGGGCGTCGCCGTAGGGGTAGGAGTGGCAGATGAGCTGCCGGTCACCTGCGGTCCCACCTCCAGCTTGATGGTATCGTACATGGCGCCACCGCCGCTGCTCACCGAGGTCATCGCGAAGGCCACCGTATTGCTGCCAACGCGCAGAAGCGAGGCCGGGAAGGTAAAGACCATCAGGTGATAGTAGCCGCTCTGGTTGGCACTGCGATAAATCGCCGCGTCATTCGCGTAGGCGGGATAGGAGCCAATCGCCGTCCCATTCACGCGGACCGTTACGGCAGCGGTGCGCGTCAGACCTGCCAGCGCCACCGTGAGGTGGGCATCGCCGCTATAGCTTTGACTGACAGAGAAGTTCACGTTCCAGGTGCCGACCGCCGTCTGAGCGTAGTACCAGTTGTTGGCCGGCGTGCTGGAGCCAATGGTATAGGTCAGGTTCGCTGGCACCTGGTTCCAAAGGCCATACTGGCGCGGCAGGTTGCCCAGACGGAACTCAGCCGCCTTGCGGTCCGCAGTGCCGATCTGCCAGAGGAGGGTGCTGTAGCGCACCGGCGTCCAGGTCAGTGTCCCCAGGTTTGTGCTCGTGCCACTGATGTTCACATTATCCAGCTCGTACTGATCTGTAATATCACCGATGCTGCCGCCGTTGGCCCAGGCGTAGAGGCTATAGCTGCCCGGGCGCACCTGGCGAATGGTAAAGGTGCCTGCGGCATCAGCCACCGTTGTAAAGATGTAGCCGGCTCCCTGGGCATAGACATCGCCGCCAGGCTGGGCCAGGGTCACCTGGGCCCCAGCGGCGGGACGCCCATCGGCCAGGCGCAGGGTACCTGTCACTGTGGTCCGCGTGAGCGGATAGGCGGCATTGGAGAGCCAGCTATAGGGCCACTGTTGTTGCTGGAGGGCGGCCTGGGCCTGTGCGTCGCTGATGCTGCCGTTGTTAAAGTAAACAAACCAGGGACCAAAGAGCTTGCCGTTGGGGATCGTTACCTCCGGCGTTCCAAAGTGGGCGCTGATCAGCATATTCAGGACGACTGCGTCGCCAGTACTGCTGTCAACGTGGACCGTCAGGTCCTGCTTGAGCGGACCACCGTTGTTGTACTCGTGGCTGGGTGAAATCAGCCAAACGCCATAGCCGTTGCCGTAGACACCGTGCAGCAGGTCTTGACTCATCAGGTAAGTGGCCGCATCATATTTCGTATAGATGGTGCCATCGCTGAGCTGATAGGTGGAGTCCTGCAGCTCGGTGGCCGCTTGAATCTGGCTCAAGGTTGGAAAGGGAATGGCGCTTAGAACCCCGTTATAGCCCGTGCGGAAGATCGAACCGTCGACGCGGTAGAGGGTGCGAAACTCGCCAACGGTTCCGATGCCGGTGGCCAGAAAGTAAGAATAGAGGCCACTGACTCCGCTGCGCACTACGTAGTGCAGCGCGCCCCAGCTACTGATGTAGGCGATATCGACCATGCTCGAGGTGTTGGTCACCACGGTGAGCTGGGTCGGACTGAAGCCCGTGCCGCCGTTGATCGAGCTGTAGAAGCCCTTGGCTGGCCCAATCAGCTCTTTGCCCTGCCAGACCAGCGAGTAGCCGGTGCCGGAGCTGTTGAATTTGATCGTAAAGATGCCATTGCTGATCGTCGCGCTCATGCCAGAGACGCTTAAGGTCACGGGCGAAGCCGCCTGAGCCGGCTGGCCGGGCAGAACGGTCGCCAGGCTCATACTGCACAAGACAAGGAGAAGGATCAGCAGACCGGAGAGTATTCCCGGGAGGAGAAGAGAGCGGAATCTCGTGCCAGACATATAGCGATTCCTTTCTGTGGCTCATTCTGCTTTCATCCTGGAAAGCAGCTCTAAGGCGGTTGTATTGACCAAGGCTCCCCTTAGACAGGGAGGGAAGGCAGGCTCAGATGTGCGCTGGCACCCGCCGGCACCCTCCCCATACATAGAGAAGTATACATCAAGAGGATTGCGGCCAGCAGTAGGTGAGAAGAATGTCAGGCTGTGTAACAGGTAGCATGATGGTGGGCTGCATCAGCTTGGAAGAGATTGACGCAGGAGCAGACCATCACCGCGCTAAAGTCCGGCGACGCTCGGATTATCTTCAGCAAGACTAGCGAAGGAAAGGTGAAAGGAGTTTGCCGCCTGATGAAAGGGAGAGAAGAAAGGTCGATCGATTATCTGAGCCTGAGCCGGACAGTAGCGCATGCCCTGCGCCATCAGCCGGCGCGGTACGGGTTGCAGCTAGACGAAGAAGGCTGGGTCTCCGTGGAGGAGCTGCTACATGCCCTGCGTCAGCGGCGGGCGAGCTGGCGCCACCTGCGCGAGGAAGACCTCGAGATTATGATGGCCAGCGCCGAGAAGCAGCGCTACGAGCTACGCGCTGGCAAGATACGGGCTCTCTACGGGCATTCGCTGCCTGGTCGCTTGCCAAAGCCAGAGGCCACTCCGCCTGAGATCCTCTATCATGGGACCTCACCGGAGGCGCTGCCCACCATCCGACGCCAGGGACTCAAGCCCATGCGCCGGCAATACGTCCATCTTTCTGCCGATCTGGCCACCGCCAGCCAGGTTGGCAAGCGCCACACGAACCAGCCCGTCGTTCTCGTGGTACGCGCTCGGGAAGCTAACGAGCATGGCGTTCGCTTCTACCGTGGAAATGACCAGGTCTGGCTGGCCGATGCCATTCCCCCGGCCTTCATCCGCTTCCCGTGAACGCGAGCCGGCGCCGTCTCGATCTGACCTCCTTGGGTCTAATCTCCCCGGGTGCCGCGCGATCCCTACTTACCTCCTCGCTCTATTGGGAAGAGGCACTTGAACCGTATTCATCGCTGCGGGGATCGGCGCTGCCATACGCCCGCCTGAGCAGCGTAACGCCGACAGCGCCTTGCACCATCACTATCATCGCCACCTCCAGCGGCATCGCCTGCTCCCAGGCGCCGGCAGGAAGGAGGAGGGAGGAACAGCGAAGGCCACGCTGGCTGAGCTAAGCGGCGGTTGTCTCCCCAGGCGTCTAGAGGGCGTGTTCCCTATGTAAGGATGCTGCAAAGGTCCGGCTGTTGTTATTCCTGATGGGAGGCAGACAGGCAGGGGAAGCATCAGCTCGCCTGCTGTGCGGACTGTGCGGAAGACGACATGACCGCTAGAGCGCAGAAGAAGGAGCGTGATAGGTATGATGACCGGTTATCAGATTTCTCAGCATGCGTGGTGGATACTGGCCGTGCGGGGAGTTGCCGCCATCCTCTTTGGAATCGCCGCCCTGCTCTGGCCTCATCTCACCCTGCTAGTACTGATCTATCTCTTCGGAGCCTACGCCCTGATTGATGGCCTGGTCGCCGTTGCTGTAGCGCTGCAAGAGCGCCATATAGTCGGCCACTGGTGGATTCTCCTGATTGAGGGGTTGGCTGGTATCCTGGCGGGTCTGCTGGCCTTCTTCTGGCCGGGTATCACGGCCCTGGTCCTGCTGGCCCTGGTAGCCACCTGGGCCATCCTCACAGGAGTGATCGAGGTGGCGGCAGCCCTAAGCTTCCGGCGCTCGTTCGGCTTAGAATGGACGCTGGTACTGGCTGGCGTGGTCTCTATTCTCTTGGGGATTGCCCTGGCCTTGAGTCCTGCGGCTGGCTTGCTGGCTCTGGTCTGGCTCATCGGCCTCTATGCCATCGTCTTTGGCCTGCTTCAGCTCATCCGCGCCTTTCAGTTTCGCGCCGCCCTCCCCTCGTGGTGAGGGCTGGTCTGCCAGCTGAAAGAAAAGAGAGAGGCCCAGCCCGGCCCTCAGCTCCCCTCCTGCCCAGGCTTAGCCCCCAACAAGTCCTATGTCCTTTGTCGGCTCTGACACACTCTGATATAATGCCTTCATCCCACACCACACTCTCCTGGTGCAAAGCAGGCAAGGGGCGAGAAAAGAGGCAATGGCCAGAAAAATTGTGGTCCTGTTGCTGGCAGTTGGCGGGCTGGTGGGCCTGGGGCTGGGCTACGTCTGGGGCGGTCTGCAGAGCTACGCCCGCTATCAGCAAGCGAGCCTGGAGGGCCGTCAGCACTGCGGCGGTCAACTGCCGGTCCGTGTCTGCGTCAATGCTCCGCAGGAACTGTTCTCCGCCTTTTATCCCTCTTACCTGCGCACGGGGAGCGCCGTTGTGGAGGTTCTCGTTAGCAGCACTGCCGGCCCGCAGGCGCTGCGCATCAGCGTGAGCATCGAGGGATTCTCGCAGGTGGAGACGCGCACGGTGAGCGCCGCGGAGCGGGTACAGAGCGTTGGCTTCGTCCCTCCCTTGCTAGAGGGGGCCTTGCGCTCGCTGACTGGCGATCGTCAGGCTCGGCTGCAGGTGACGGTCGCCGACCTGCAAGGCAGGCGCTATTATAGCAACGATATCCCCCTGCGACTCCATTCGCGGCGCCTGATGGCCTGGTCTGCGGCCAACCGCCTGCGCATTGCGGCCTGGGTAACGCCGACGGCTCCGGCCGTTGAGCAAGTGGTGACGCACGCTCTAACCTATCTGCCGCAGCAACCGCCGCCAGCTCCTCTGGCAATGACGGGCTACTCCGGAACAATTTTGCGCCAGGTGCTTGATCAGGTCGATGCCCTCTTTGATGCTCTGCGGCTTGACTATGGCCTGCGCTGCCAGCGCCAGGGTCTCCCGTACGCGGGTCCGGAGAGCACGGCCTCCGCGACCCAGGCGATTCGCCTCCCGTCAGAGGTTCTCCAGCAAGGCGGGGGCTCCGATATCGAGGTGACTCTGCTGCTGGCTTCGGCGGTCGAAAGCATTGGCCTCCATGCGCTTATTGTGGTGCTGCCCGATCGGACCCTGCTCGGGGTGGCGCTCTCACCCGATGATCAGGGCTTTGGCTATTGGGATGTCAGCGAGTTGAGTGCTGCCATGACAGGCGATGCTGTTAATGTTGCCAGCGATGCGCTCTACGCGAAAGAGGAGAAACAGGGTGCTGTCATCGACAGGATTCTGATTTCTGAGGCTCGCCGCGCTGGCGTTGAGCCGATGCTCTAAGCGATGGTGCACGTGTGAGGAGGGAGTGCTACGAGTAGCGTTGCTTTTCCTGAATGGTTTAGCTTCGGTTGCTACGGTGGCCTCCTCTGTTGCCTGCTCACAATGGCCGGAGAGGTCTTTTATCAGGGGCTGGGCCGCCGCGGAACAAGACGCCAGCTCGCCGGTGCGCTGCTGGTGGAGGGGCTGTCTGCTCTCCTGATCGCTCCCGCTCTCATCTGGTTCTATCTGCGTTTTATACCCCTCCAGCCGGTGCTCCCCTCCTCGGAGGTAGCGGCCATGCTGACCTATGTGGCTCTGTGCGGCTGGTGTCTGCCGCTGAGCGCGGGCCTGGGCTATGGCCTCTTTGCCACGCCTGCTTCCGCCGCGCGGGGCAGGGTCCAGGGAACACGCGCCTTGTCGCGTGGTCTGAGCGCTCCCCAGGCTACTCCGCCCCCGCTCTCTCATCCGCCGCATCCGCCGGGTCTGACGGCGCCCTTTGTCTTCAACGCCGATACGCCCTGGGGCTGGCTGGAGCATCGCAATGGTCGCCTGCAGGGTCAGCGTCTGGCTCTGACCCGCGCCTTTGTGCGCCTGGGAAGGGGCGAGGAGAACGATATCTGGCTCGACGATGATCTGGCCTCGCGCTACCATGCTGAACTGATTTGGGACAATGGCCAGGTCTATGTGACCGATTGCAACAGCCTCAACGGGGTCTTGGTCAATGGACAGCGTGTCTCTGGCTCGGCTCTCTTGCGCTCGGGGGACCTGTTGGAGATCGGCTCGCTGCGCTTCCTGTTTGAGCTAGCCGCTCCGACGCGCGCGGCTGCTTCCACCGACGATGATCCTTTGCTGCGCCATCCTCATCCCCTGCGACCGGTACGTTTGCAGAGGAGCCAGGCCACGCCGCCGGCGACGCCTTCTCCATTGCTCTCGGCCTGGGAGCAGCCATTTGAGGCCAGGCCCGAGGGGGAGCCAGGAGCCTTTGGCGGGATAACGCCGCTACCCCAGGGACCACAGGCCCCCGCGGAACCGCCGCCGTCCACGACTGTGACAACGCCTTCTGAGGCTCTGCCAGCGCTGCGTGCGGTGACGCATGTGCTCCTCATCTGCAATGGGGCTCTTGTGGGTCGCAGCTTCGTTTGTAACGGGCCGGCCCTGGTCATCGGGGGCGATCCGGGCTGCGAGGTCTGTCTCCAGGACCCGTCGTTGGCCCCGCGTCATGCGCTCTTGCTGGTGCGCTCCCAGCGCCTCTATATCCAGGATCTGACACAGGGCGCGACGCTGGTAAACGGAGAGCCGCTCAGTGGGCCACGGCTGCTGGAGAGTGGCGATCTGTTGCAGGTGGGGGCCATTCTGCTTCAATACAGGCCGTTAGTCCCCTCGCAAGCGCCGGAGGAGCCTCTGACGGCCCCGACCTCCAGCGAGCCGCTTTTTTCTGGGACCCAGCTCACCCAGTCACAATTTCAGTCCCAGGGGCAGCCGCAGGCTCAGCCGTTCTGGCCTCCAGAGCATTAGCCTGAATGAAGTCCGGCTCGGGCCTGGCTCTCCAGTCCCAGCCGGCTGGCCCGCGATCGCCTTCCCTTCCTGCGGCTTGCTTTTGGCTCCTGGCTGACCGCTGCCCGTGCGCCTCCGATCCTCCCTCCTACCAGTCCAGGCGGATCTGGGCGGCGGCATTGTGGGCGAGCAAAGGTTTGCCCTGGCCTGGGTAGAGATAGTAGATCTGGAGGTCACGCAGGACGCGCAGCGTCTCCTGCTGTCCACGCGGGTCGCCGCTGGCATGAAGGATAGGCATTCCTCCTTCGGTCGTGCTCATGGCGGCTCCTCCGATCAACTCCCAGGAGAAAGGGTTATAGAGGCAGAAGTGGCCACGAGCCGCGCCGCCAGTGGCAATGACTCGCCAGTCCTCGTGACGCGGCAGGCCCCCCACGTCGTGTAGCCAAATGCTCACCTGGCGCAGGTGAGGGTTGGTAAAGGTCAGCAAGGCGTCGAGTGAGAATAGCTCGCCGGCGCGAAAGGCAAGCGGAATAGGCAGGGTACCGCCATCGCCATTGCCTGCGGGTCGGCGGTCGTTCGTGGAGGAAGTGCGGCCCCTGGTCCTGGCCAGGGCGGCGACAGGAGCTGTGCAATACGAGCGCAGCGTCTCGATCCCCCCACTTTGGTTTGTCTCCTGGCTGGTTAACACGATCAGGTCGATGTCGCTGGGAGAGCGCTTCAGGAAGCGCTCGACGTAGTGCAAGATCAGCCGCCCGTTGAGAGAGGAGCGAGGGTCGACGACCACCAGGCTGCCATCGTCGATCAGGTAGGTGTTGAGCATGCCGAAGCGGTCGGTGATCGTGTGCACCTGGCGAAGCTTCTGGGCGGTCCGGGTCGGGACTTCCTGCCCGGGCAAAATAGCAGTCATGCGTCTCTCTCCTCTGATAGCGCGATAGCTGCCTTTTCTATCCTATCACTCTGGTCAAGAACAAGCTGGGCGAGATCGCTGGCCAGTAGCCTCAGAATGGAAGCGGCCACGGCCACGATATGGTATACTTGGAATAATCGGTCTTATGCCTGATCATCGAACGTCATTGAGGGAGTTCATCAAGCAATGACATCCTTCCCTGTAGACGGATCATGGCCACAGTATAACTACATTGTGCCTGAGATCTACACCCGCGCCAATGTGCGCCTGATCGGCCTGGGCACCTATGCCCCTGCAGGAATCATCACCAATGATTTTTTTGCCTATATTTCGACGCGCCTGGGCGATCCGCGCAAGGCTGAGGACCTGGAGCGGGTGACGGGCCTTGTGACGCGCCATGTCCGCGCAAGCACGCTAGAGCTGTGCCGCAGGATGGCCGGTGAGGAGGCTCCCGGCCTGATCGACAGTCCCGAGGCCCCGCGCGATGAATCGCTGGTCGATATGGCTGTTGTGGCGGCACAGCGTGCTCTGGCCAGTGCTGGTCGCTCTGCCTCCGAGATCGATATGATCGTGGGCGCTTCTTCCTCTGACAACGATGCTTTTCCGACTATCGCCGGTCAAGTACAGCACCGCCTCGGCCTCAAGCCCATTCGGGCCACGATGCTGCGCGGGGCTTGTGCCTCGCAGACCGAGGCTTTTCAGGTCTGTGCTGAGGCTCTTGCTTCTAGCACGGCTCGCCTGGTGCTGTTGGTGATGGCGGAGGGCCTGCTGCCTAATATTATGCATATTCTGGACTGGAAGACCAGCTCGCTCTTTGGCGAGGGCGCGGCAGCCTTCTTGCTGGAGCGCGGCGGGGAGGGAGATGAGACCTATGCCATCAGCGGCTACGACGCCGGCCAGGCTCCGGCTCTCTTCTATCAGACGCCGCTGCGCAAGGATTCCATCGAGATGGCTGAGGTCGATATGAAGATTCTCCAGCTTTATCGGGAGGGGAAGGGCAAGGAGCTGGCGCAGTTGCTCTCGCAGAATCTGGTCGGCTATACCAAGATGAATGGCAAGGAGGTTTTTCGCGAGGCTCCGCGGGCTATGGCGGAGGCGGTTGACGCCTGTGTGCGCCATGCTGGCCTTGCCTATGATGAGGTCTCCTATATTATTCCCCATCAGGCTAACTCTCGCATTACGCGCCGCCTGGGTGAGCTGCTGGTCCATGACTATGGCTGGCCAGCTTCTACAATGGAGAAGCTGGTCGATAATTTCCGCTATTACGGGAACCTCTCAAATGCCAGCATTGCTACGGCAATGGCCGAGCTGATCTATCATGACCAACTCAAGGATGGTCAGTGGTTGGCCTTACCTGCGGTTGGCGGCGGCATGCACTATGGCTGTTGGCTAGTGCGCTACCGCGTCCTGAAGAACCCACACGCGGTCATGAAGCCCCTGGAGCATTGAGCCGCTCACTCCCTCGCCCGGCTGGGAACCGACTGACCGCCCAGATAAGCAAGAAGAGCGGATTTTGGTCTTGGAGAGGCGGGATGGCCTGAGCAGGTCCAGCTCACTGGCTGGATCCCGACCGGCTGCCTCTGTTCTGCTCAGGAGGCTATCCCGCTTGTTGCCTGGGCGAGGCGTTGGAGTAACCTGGCCGGCGCCTTCGGCTCATCTTGGGTGGCAGATGGGAGGTTGGACCTGGGCTGCTCAGGTCAGGCTGCGCTCATAGGTAATGTAAGGATTCTCAGTAACCTGGTACTCGGCGCCGGCAAAAGTATCGCGCACCATTAGCAGATCGGGCACGTGGGCGCGCACCGCCTCGAGGTTGCGCTGAGCTGCGAGATGGCGCAGAACGTAGGCGAGCTGGCCAATGGTGTCGGCGGTGGTGCCATCGATATAGCCGATGAAGAGATACCTGCCGTGGCGTCCCTCGCGCTGCTCTGTCATCATTAAGCCATCGAGACGCTCCCAGCGTCGCAACAGGTAGACCTCGCCAGCGGCAATCTTGGTCTTCAGCAGGCGATCGCTGATGCTATAGGCGATGAAGCCCGAGTAGTAGAGGCCACCGGTCAGAGGGAAGATATTAGAGACGTTGAGATAGTCGATGATCTCCTCAAGGTCCTCGGGGCGGGCTAGCTCTGGGCTGGGAAGCGAGGCCAGGCGCCGCGGCAGCTCCGGTAAGGGCGGAGCCTGGTATGGAACAAAGCTGCCGACCTCCTGCATCCGACTCTTCTTGACCAACGCAATGGCTGCGCTGTTCGTGGCCTCGGTGAGCAAGCGCACGGTAGTTGCTCCACGGCGTATAGCCTCAGCCATAGCAGCCCGATGCAGGGCCGAGGCGACTCCCTGGCGGCGATAAGCCGGATCGACGCGCAAGCCCTCCAGCCAGGCCTCGCGCTCGTTGAGCATGCGCAGATGAAGCAAACCGACGGCGCGCCCGTCGCTGGTAGCCACCAGCAGTAGCCCTTGCGGGTCCTCTAGCCAGCCATCCCAGGCTTCAGCGATGTAGTCTCCCCATTCCCAGGTATGACTACAAAAAGCAAGGATCGTCTCGCGGTCCTCTGGAAGTGCGGGACGCACCTCAAAAGTTGCCATTGTACTAGCTCTCCTTCTTTCCCCTCTTCAAGGCGGAGCAAAGCCTGCTATGAACTCTTCGCCGCCGTCCCTTCCCACCAGATATAATACAACAAGAAGGCGACTCGCCCAGGTCGCGAGCGACCCCGTCCACAAGGAGGCGACAGGTCCGTTAGAATGGCAGAGCGTTCCCCTCAGAGTGAGCAGCCAAAGAGAGAGAGAGAGGCGATCGCTGGAGGCGAAGAAGAAAGTCTCCTGACAGAGATGCAGCAAGAGATCCAGGAAGCGCGGCTTCCCTGGTATCGGACCATACGCATACGTCGTGGCAGGCTCTTGCTGGTCCTCTATGCTCTCCTGCTGAGCGTCTTCGCCTTGCTGGCCTGGTGGGTACATGAGCACCCGGTGCTGAGTATCGACGTTGCCATCACGCGCGAGTTCCAGGAAGAGCAAAGCCCCTGGTTACGCACGCTGATGCTGGCCATCAGCTTGATTGGCAGTGTGCCGTTGCTGGCAGCGTTTCTGGTTGTGGCCACGGCCCTCCTGCTTTGGCTGGCACGCTTCCGCCTGGAGGCCCTCATTTTGCTTGGCAATTGTCTGAGCAGCGAGTTGCTCAACCGGACAGTCAAGCTGCTGGTGGCGCGCCCGCGCCCCTCGCCCACGCTGGTTGAGGTCCTGCAGGCTGCCAGCGGGGCCAGCTTTCCAAGTGGGCACGTTATGGCCTACGTGGCCTACTGGGGCTTAGTTTTTTCCTATGCCCTTATTCTCTTCGAGGGCTGGCGCTGGTGGCGCATCCTGCTCCTGCTCCTCTCCGCTTTCTTCATTGTGATGGTGGGGCCATCGCGGATCTATCTGGGGGACCATTGGGCCAGCGATGTCCTGGGGGGCTACCTCCTCAGTGGACTCTGGCTGAGCCTCTGGCTGCTCCTCTATCTTCGCCTGCGGGCGCAGGGTCTGTTGAGCCGGGCCTTGCCACGGGGAAGAGCTGGGACGGAGAAAAAGGAGGTCCGAGGGCCGGCTTCGCCCGCCTCCTGGCGCGAGCGAGACCTATCCTAACGGCAGGGAGCTGGTGGAGAGAAAGAGCGAGGCTGGCGCTGCCTTCCGCACTCCTCTCCTGCCAAAGGAGGCCGCCCTGGCGCGCTTGCCTCTGATCCTGGGGCTGTGATACACTCAGCCCAAACCGGTGGGGTCGGAAGGCGAGCAGTCCCTCTGCCAGCCCGCCGCCTCTCTGGGCGCGCCCGGCCCGGGTTGGGGACCTCCCGTTCAAACTCGCTCTGCCGGCGAAATTCTCCACGGAAGGACGCCCTCGGCTTGTTCTATGAAGCTCAACGACGATACCGACTACCAGCGCTGTTTTGTCTGTGGTAAACGCAACCCGTATGGGCTGCAGCTTGTCTTTCGTCGCGAAGACCGCAGCATTGTGGCCGATTTTCAACCACGCGAGGAGCACCAGGGTTTTCCTGGCGTCATTCACGGCGGCATCGTGGCTGCCGTCTTGGATGAGACTTTGGGACGGGCCTCGCTGCTGGCTGAGCAGCCTCAGTGGACCATGACGGGCAAGTTGGAAGTGCGCTACCGGCGCTATGTCCCCTATGGGCCTTTGCTGCGAGTGCGCGCCTGGCTCCTTAAAGAGCGACGCAGCATGCTCCAGGCACAAGGGATACTGACGCTGGCCAGCGACGAAAGCACACCACTGGCGGAGGCGCAAGGAATCTTTTTACCATTGCCAGAAAGCTTTGTAGATACCCTCATGCAAGATTATCCCGGACTTCGACAGTTCTTCACTGGGCAATTAGAGGAATGAACGGGGTCGAAGCCGGGATAGCGGTGGTGGCTCCTCGCGGCGCTGCCAGCTTGGTAGGGATAGGAGATCGCGGCGCTCTGAGCGAGGAGGTGGCATCTTGAGAGCTGCCGGCAGGCTCAAGCCTGAGCTGCGGACAGTAAACAGGCAGGCAGGCTAGTCGGGCTGCTCTCTCCTCCCGCCAGCCTGCCTGCAAGAGACTTGCGGCGCTTCGCTTCAGGCTATTGGCTTCGGTCTACCAGGTTCTGACGGATGGGCCGATGCCGCTTGCGCGCTCGCTCAGGAAGGGTGGCTACCATTGCCTGGGGCGGTGGGAGCGGGCGGCTCCGGCTCCTGAAGGCTCGTGCCGACCTCGGGAGGGGCCGGCGCTGGGGTTGGCTCAGGAGGGGCGATCACCTGGGGAGTGCCCAGCGGAGCCGGCTCGTCGGGGGCCGGCGTGGCCCCGGTCTCCTCCAGAATGGCGCGCAGTTGATCACCGTCGAGCGTCTCCTGGCGGCGCAGCTCCTCCGCGATGCGATCAAGCGTGCGGCGGTGCTTTGTCAGCAGGTCGATCGCCTGCTGATAGCAAGAGCGCACAATGCGTTCGACCTCTTCATCGATCAGCTCGGCGGTCTCCTCGCTATAGTCGTACGGCTGACCGACCTCCATTTCTGAGACACCCGAGAAGGGGCTAGGTCGCTCGCTGTAGGAGATCGTGCCGAGACGCTCGCTCATGCCCCAGCGCGTCACCATCTGGCGAGCGAGGGCGGTGGCCTTCATCAAATCGCTTTGGGCGCCGGTCGTGATGGTACCGAAGACGACCCGCTCAGCGGCCTGGCCACCAAGGGCGTAAGTAATCTGCGCCAGCAGATACTCCTTGGGATAGTTATAGCGGTCATCCAGAGGCGTCGACATCGTCACGCCCAGCGCCTGACCGCGCGGCACGATGGTCACCTTGGTAACCGGGTCGGAGTGTGGCGTGAGCAAGCCCACCAGGGCATGGCCTCCCTCGTGGTAAGCGGTCACGCGCAGGTCCTCCTCATTGAGCACTAGAGGACGCTCGGCGCCCAGCAGGATCTTGTCAAGAGCATCTTCGAAGCAGCGGCGATCGATATAGTCGAGGTTGCGACGGGCTGCCAGCAGAGCGGCCTCGTTGGCCAGGTTGGCCAGGTCGGCGCCGACCATGCCGGGCGTGGCCCGCGCGATGGCCTCCAGATTCACATCGGGAGCCAGCGGGAGATTGCGCGTGTGGATGCGCAAGATTGCCAGGCGTCCGCTCCAGTCGGGACGGTCCACCGTCACGCGGCGATCGAAGCGGCCCGGACGCAGCAGAGCCTGATCCAGACCATCGGGGCGGTTGGTCGCTGCCAGCACCACCACCGCCTGATGAGACTCGAAACCGTCCATCTCAACCAGCAACTGGTTGAGGGTCTGCTCGCGCTCCTCGTTAGTGTTGATACTGGCTCCACGCTGGCGCCCGACAGCATCGATCTCATCGATAAAGATGATGCTGGGAGCGGCCTTCTTGGCCTGATCGAAGAGGTCGCGCACGCGGCTGGCGCCGACGCCGACCAGGACCTCGACGAACTCGGAGCCGGACATGGAGAAGAAGGGGACGCCGGCCTCGCCGGCCACGGCGCGCGCCAGCAGGGTCTTGCCCGTTCCCGGAGGACCGACCAACAGGATACCACGCGGGATCTTGCCGCCCAGGCGCTGGAACTTCTGGGGCGTCTTCAGAAACTCGACAACCTCCTGCAGCTCGTATTTGGCCTCGTCGACGCCGGCCACATCGGCGAAGGTCGTGCTGGGCCGGTCTTCCAAAATCAGGCGCGCCCGGCTGCGACCAAAGTTAAAAATGCCCTGTTGCCCCTGCGTGGCTCGGCGAGTAACGAAGAAGAAGAGTCCCAGCAGGAATGCCCAGGGGAGCACGCCGATCAGCAGATTGATCCAAAAGCTGTTGTCGGGAGGCGCCTGATTCACCACCGTCACCCCCTTGGACAACAGCAGCGGGATCAGCTGCGGGTCGGTCTGGGGCTCTGGCAGTTGATAGACGTGATACTGTTGATAGCCGTCTACCTCCTGGCGGAAGTCGCCGACGATGTCCGTCTGCCCGATAAAGGTGGCCGTCTTGATGTTACCCGCGTTGATCTCCTGATAGAACTGTGTATATGTCAACTCCTTCCGTTGAGGAGAGGAACTACTATTGGCGTTGCTAATATAGCTATATAAGTACAACCCCAGCACCAGCAGGACTACCAGCAGCAGCCAGAAATTCAGGTTTGAGGAACGCGGCGGAGGACCCGAAGGCCCGCGCGACTGGTTGGGCGTCGACTGCTGACGCTGCGACTGGCGTGGCGGCACTGGTAGCAGCGGGGGTGGCGGCGTATTATTGTTATGTTGATGGTTACTTTGCTGTTGGGCGTGGTACAGACCAGATAATGGTTCTTTTTCCATTGCAAGACGTTCCTGCTTTCTGGTTGCGCCGTCTCTGGCTGAGAGCGATCTCCAACCGCTCCCTGGCACTGGCGTGACGCTTTCTGATGCTCCCTATAGCTACCCTATTATATCCCAGATGGGATGAAATTGCACACTGGCAAGTGAAGCCAGGCGGGCAGGAGGACCAGGCAAGTACCGGCTTGGCCTGCTTGCCGCCAGGCTCTCCCTCTTGCCCTGCCCTGGTTCTGCAGATATTACGAACGAACGTTGGTGGAGGTGCAAATCAAGTGACCGGGTGAACCTTTTCCCGCTTGCCTTCAGGCTCTAACTGCTATTCGCGCCGTGTCCACCGCCAGAAGGCTGGCTGCCGGCGTTCGCAACAAAACCTTCTCGGTCCAGCCCTGATGCTGGATGAACAGACCCCGGCCCGGTGAACAGGATAAGAGCGATCTGGAGGAGTGCACAAATGACTATCGAAGCAACAGATATACGGATTATCCCGGCCACCGCTGAGCAGCGAGCGATTATCCAGCGCCTTGTGCAAGAAAGCCAGCTTCCGCTTGCAGGACTGGAGCGCGACCTCTGGCGGGCCTGGCTGGCCTGGAAGGGAGAAACACCGCTTGCCTGTGCTGGCCTGGAGCGCTATGGCCGGCGAGCCTTGCTGCGCTCGGTCGCAGTGGCATCTGCCTGGCGCCAGCGAGGTGTGGGCAGCCAGCTTGTTCGAACAGTGCTACTGGAGGCCCAGGCCCTGGGCTTGAAGGAGGTCTATCTTCTGACCACAGGAGCCGAAGCCTTCTTTGCTCGTTTGGGATTTCAGCCGATTGCCCGTGACGAAGTGCCGATAGCCCTGCACGCTTCCGAAGAGTGGCGGGATGCCTGTCCCCAGACAGCCTGTGCCATGCTCTACCGGCTGTCCTAGCCAGACTGGAGGGCAGGAAGATCCGCCCTTCTTCATTTTCTTTTTCTTTATCTCGTGGCCCAGCTTGCCCTGGCCCGGCAGCCGATCCTGCTCCCGCTGAGATATCGGAGCCGGTCCCTTCCCGGCGGCTGCGTCCTTTAGAAGGAAGCGGCGTCTTAGTAGAGAAAGATCTGAAAGAAGAGAGGTCGGCCGTCATGTCCATTGCCACTGAAGATGTCTGGGTGGCCCTTCATGAGCCGCTGCGCGCCTTTCTCCGCCGCCGCCTACCCGACGACGAGAGCGTTGACGACCTTCTACAGGAAGTCTTTCTGCGGATTCATCAACATCGCGAGCGGCTGCGTACCTGCCAGAAGCTAGAGCGGTGGGCCTACCGCATTGCCCATCACCTGGTCTGTGATTACTATCGTCGGCGCCGGGCCTTTGTGCCTCTGGAACAAGGGACGGAAGCAGGCTCCCTGGCGCCCTCTGCTGAAGCAGAGCAGGAGTGCGAGGCCGCCCGAGCGGCCATCAAGCGCTCGTTGCCCATTCTCATCAGCAGGCTGCCCGTGGCCTACCAGGAAGCCCTCGTGCTCACGGAATATGAGGGCCTCTCACAGCGCGAGCTGGCCCAGCGCCTGGGACTCTCCTTCTCCGGAGCTAAATCGCGCGTCCAGCGTGCGCGCGAGCGGCTTCGTCAGCTCTTGCAAGCCTGCTGCCGATTCGAATTTGACCGCCTGGGACGGGTGATCGGCTATCGGCCCCTGGCCCCATGCTGTGTCGCTCCGGAAGCCAGCCAACAATGCTCTGTTCCTCCTTCCTGCCCCGCGATGCTCCCCTCGTCGCCGTTGTCTGGGCGCTGACCTCCTCTCCTTCTTCGCCCCCAGCTCGATAGCCTGGCGCGGGCCGGGCGCGGGGACTGCGTCCTTTTCGTAGGAGGCCCGTCTCTCTTCCCGAGACTGGCGATGAGCAACACACCCGGCAGGCAGAGATCGGTTGTGAGCAGGCCGCTTCGCTTCGCGACCGTTGGCGGTCTGTCTGTCTGCCTGCCTGCCAGAGATTAGTCAGATAGGAGGCTCCCAACATGGCTGAATTCCCCTTCTCGACAGAAGAAGCGCTACGATCCTTTATCTGCCGCTACTATCAGGAAAACCTCTCGCTCTCTGCTCAGGCTCGTTATTGTGAGAGGAGGCATCAGGGACTGGGCCGTAGCCAGTGCACGTGCTACAGACCAGAGCAGCTCAGGGTCCTGCCGGAGGAGCTACTTGCAGGCGCCTGTTGCTGTGGCAATCCGCTTGAACAGGCGGAGTTAAAGGCGGGAGAAAGCGTACTTGATCTGGGCTGTGGTGTTGGCCTCGACCTGCTGCTGGCAGCTCAGCAGGTCCAGCCTGGGGGGATCGTCTACGGTCTTGACATGAACGAAGCCGCCCTCGAGCGGGCTGAGGCCTACCGCAGGCAGCTCAACCTGGACAACGTGCGTCTTCTCCGAGGACTCATTGAAGAGCTGCCCTTAGCCGAGGCCACTATCGATGTCATCATCTCCAACTGCGCCATCAACCTCGTGCCAGACAAAGAGCGCGCCCTGCGAGAGGCCTACCGGGTGCTCAAACCTGGCGGCAGACTGGCCATAGCCGATACAGTCCTCGAAGGGGAGCCGTCGGATCTGCTCCGTCGTGAGCCACAGGCCTGGGCCGCCTGCCTGACCGGTTCTCTCAGCACAGCGATCTACCGCAAGCTCCTGGCGGCGACTGGCTTCAGCGATATTACCATTGAGCTAGCTGCCGGAGACTGGGACTGGCCGGCCTTCCTTGACGAAGAAGAACGCCAGCGTCTGCAAGGCCGCTGGCTGAGCGCCCTCATTCGTGCACGCAAACCGGCAGCCTGATTCCAGCGGCAAGAACCAGCTAGCGGCAGCGAGGATAGTGGGGGCAGGCGACAACCTCGATGCGTCGCGTCGGCGGCCCAACCGCCAACTACCTGGCAGCTCATTAAGGCTGTACCTGCGCGCGCAGCTGCAGCACAATCGAGGTCGTCGTCCCCGGAGCAATCTCCAGGCGATCGCCGGGCCGGTTAAGGGCATCCTCGCTGCCAACCGTTGGCTCGAAGCAGACAAAAGCGTGGTCGGGGCGGGCAGGCAGCTCTGTCCATACCTGCATATTATGCAGCGCATAGCGGCCAGCCTGGGGCACTTCCGCGATAGTCAGCATCCCCCGCTCGGGAAAAGAGATCGTCACCTCGCCAGTAAAGGGATAGGGAGTATCCGGAGGCTGGTGCTCCCAATCAATCCTGTTGGCTTCAAAGCCGGGCAAACCGACCACCTGCAGGCGGGGCTTGGCAGCCTGAGCCACCGCGAAATATGGATGGAAGCCGGGCGCAATCGGCATCGTCTCCACGCCGCGATTCTCCATCGCCAGCTTATAGGTCAGGGCGCCGGGCGCCACCGTCACCGTCACCCTGAAAGTAAACTCGTAAGGGTAGCAGGCCCGAGTGGTCTCGCTGCTCTCCAGCTGCAACTCGACCTGATGCTCGTCCGCGGCCAACAGGCTCCAGGGAAGCAGGCGTCCGAAACCGTGGATCGGCAAGGACGTCCCCTTCTCCAGGAACAGCCCATTGCGGAGGCGCGAAAAATTCGGGATCATCAGCGGCAGACCCCAGCGGCGGACATTGCCAGTCGCAAGAGGGCGATAGAGCACCTCCCAGGACCCAACCTGAAAGTGCGAAACCAGGCAAATCTCGGGAATCACCCCCACCAGCGTTTCCTGAGCGCGCAGCACAAGCTCACGCTCTGTCGGAAAGCGCAAAAAATCGGCGGGGAGCAAAGAAGAACTCATCGGCCGGACATCTCCCGGAAAAAGAATCTCTGGCCGCTATTGTAAAGAGCAGCGGCGTTGAAAGCAAGCTCAAGCGTGGCTCGTCCCAGCCCAGCCACCGAGGAGCGCCGATAATGCAATAAGCGAAATAAAAAGAGAGGCGGGACCGGAACGGCCCGCCTCTCGTCTACTGTCTGAGGACTTACTCGCCCTCCACATACACCTGGCTGCTCCGGCTCAGCACTTCCGGTGCGCGGAAGCGCAGAATCAAAGCGATGATGATCCCGATCACCAGCCAGAGCAACGCCAGCGGGAAAGCCCACGTTAGCGGAGCTTCATACTGCTGCGTTGCCTGTGACCAGAGCACGATCAGCAGGATCACTGCCGGGACGAGCGGAAGCAGGATATGGCGGAAGACATTGAACTCTTCGGAGTGCTCGCGCAGGTAGAAGACTGGCACCGCCACGCAGGTCGCCAGATAGACCAGGATAATCGGCAGCACGATAATCGTGCCGATCAGAGCGAAAGCCGTCGTCGTCCCAAAAGCCAGGCCGAGCGCCAGCGTGAGCACGATGCCCACCACCATCGTAAAGATAATGGCCACGTCGGGAGAAGCGAACCTGTTCAGGTGGGCCAGCCCTCCCGGCAGAGCGCGCACACGGCCCATCGCGTAGAGCACGCGCGAAACCGCGTTCACTCCAGCATTCGAATTGGCCAGCGCGCTATTGAGGATTGCCAGATTCACAATGATGCTGAAGCCGCCCCAGACGCGCTGGGCCATCGTGCCCCAGGGATTTGGATCGCTCACATAAGAAGCGATCTTCGCTGGTCCCCAACCGACCACCGCCGCATAGGCGCAGAAGACATAGAAAAGACCGATAAGGAGGGCCGCCAGCACAATAGCCAAAGGCACCGTGCGGCGCGGATTGCGAGTTTCCTCGGCCAGAGGGGCCGACGACTCGTAGCCGGCAAAGGCCAGAACCGTAAAGATCATGCCCAGCAGCACGCCCTGCCAGCCGCCGAAGCCCGACTGTGCGCTGGAGGCCGGATTAAAGGTTGCCGGCGTATTATTGCCGCCGGCGGTCACAACCAGCCAGATCGCCAGCAGCAAAAAGACCCCGATCTCGAGGCAGCCCAAGACCACACCCACATCGGCAGAGACCTTAATGCCGAAATAGGTCAGGGCGAAAATCACCAGCGCGAAGATCACACTCCAGATAGCCCAGCCGTAGGGGCCTAGCGACACGATCGAGTCCGCGACCGGTCCCAGGACCAGCAATTGCAGAGGCACAATCAACAGATAGGCCAGGTCGAAGATCCAGCCGGTCACCCAGCCGGGCACGGAACCGAGCGAGCGGCTGATATAAGTAAAGAAGCCGCCAGCCGAGGGCAAATGGCGCGCCAACTCCCCGATATTCAGAGCGATCAACACACTGACCACCAGCGTGATCGTCACCGCCAGGGGGAGAGCGGCCCCCGCAAAGGGCACGGCGGCACTCAGACTAAAAGAGACCGCGGAAGCCGGCGCCATCGTCGTGATCGATTGGAAGAGCACACCGGGTAAGCCGATCGTCCCGGATCGCAGATTGCTCTGCTCCTCGGTAGGTGCGCTAGACTTAAGCGTCATGGCGATCCACTCCTTTACAAATAACAAAATAGCCATCGGTGAGCAGCGCAGCGAGCGGCTGCTCAAATACAAGAGCGGCTCTTGCCCCACCGGGACAGGGCAGCAGCGCGGCACTTATCGCGGAGCGCAACGGGCGGATCGCGGTCCCGCGCAGAACGAGCCGGACCAGACAGTTGCGCTCCGCCGGCCAGCCAGTAAGCCACAGGCGCGAGAGAGGAAGGCAGCCGCTCCGGCACCCTGGAGCGGCAGAAGGCCCACACCATTCATGCCTCAAAGCTCTGGTCCTGCCAGGCGGCCTGGCTAATGGCAAACATACTGGCGATGCCGCAGGCTACCAGGCAGATCACCGTCAAGCCGCCCACAATGTACCACCACTGGCCGTTGCCGATCTGTTGAGGAATCGGCGAGTACAATAATGTTACAATCATGGCCATCAAACAGGCAAGGGGCGCGATGATAATGCAGAGCCACAACACCGGGAGTGGCACCACCAGCAAGCGCAGAAAGCGCTCGCGCTGGCGGAAATAGAAGACCGCCAGATCGACAAAGATAAAGATTGAAGAAAAAGCCCAGACCAGGGTGAGCACCGAGAGCGTCACCGTAAAGACCACCGCGGCCAGGTCGCTCGGCTGTCCCAGGGGCAACAAATAAGGCAGCAGGAAGATCAGCGCGGCGCACAGGCAGGCCACCACCGTCTGAAAGACAATAGCGTTGGAAGGCTGGCGGTTGCGGTTCAAGCGGCTCAGTCCCAGCGGCAGGAAGCGGTCGATACTGGCCACCATCAGCAGGCGAGCGAAGGCCACATTCAACACGGTGGTGAAGACCGGGAAATAGGCGATAACACAGACTGCGGCCACATTCCCCAGGAACTTGCCGAAGACGTGGTCGATCACACTAATCACGGCGAAAGGTCCCTGGCTGGCGGCGTCGGGGCCGAGAACGGCCAGGAGAGCAAAGGTAATTACCAGGTAGCTCAGGATCACGAAGAAGGCGCCCCAGGAGACATGGCGGGCGGCGATCCGCTCGCTGGCCATCTCGCCGCCCAGAATCATCGAGACATCGGCGCCGAGGTAGGCCAGAACCACGCTACCGTAGAGCACAAAATTGGAGGGATTGATCCCCCAGGAATGGAGATCGTTGAAGGGGGTGGCCGTAGCATGACCAGTTGCCAGCCAGATCAGGGCCGCACCACCGAGCAAGACCACCACCGCGTAAGTCAGAAGAGTGATCACATTCACCACCAGGCGCAGCGTACTCATCGGCTGCAAGGCGAGCACGGCCGAGACGATCAACAAGGCGATACAGAGCAGGCCCTGCTGCCAGGGCTGAGTCAACCAGGAAGCGTTCAGGCCCTGGATAAAGGTGATGCCAATACTCAGGCTTGCCACCATTGCCAGCAGGCCGGGCATCCAGAAAATCAGGCTGGCGAAGAAGCCCCAGAAATTCCCCAGAGCGCGGTGAGTCCAGACATAGGTTGAACCTTCGTGGGGATAAAGGACACCGAGTTGAGCCACCCCAATCACACAGGGGATAAAGAAGACCGCTGCTCCCAACAACCAGTACGTGAAGGCGGCGGGTCCAGCCCCTATCGTACTGACTGGGTTGTTGATGAAGAGCATGATCATCATAAAGATCATCGTCATATCGAACAAGCCGAGGGCCTGGGGCATCGTTCGTGGGACATAACTTTGAGAGGGGAGATCGCCCTTTTGCTGATCCAGACGCTGCAAAGCTTCGAAAGCCATCGTGATGAACTCCTGAACACTCAGATCGTCCCCAGCCAGGAAGAAAGCAAGGACTCCAGGACTGAAACAGAGCCGCTAGCAGAGCAGCCCATCCTGGTCCCGGCGGGAGGAGAGATCGCCCGGTCAGTCAACTTGCTGTGACTGTTGCCGTGACTGGCCGCTGGCTGGCAGTAGCTGCCTGGTTGTCCTGACCTTGCCGAGAGGCAAGGAGATGGAAGCATACAAATAGAGAGCTGGACCAAGCACAGCTGCTCTCGGCAAAGAAGGGACTCCCGGCCTTCGATCAAAAGAAGTCTCAAGTTGCTGGCTGCACTTCCCCTATCCTGGACCCACGGATGGAAAAGCGGAGAAGGTACACTCACTATAATAGATGAGCTGAGGATCAAGGTCTAGCCCTTTATCTGCAGATAGGAATGAAGTAATAGCGCTGCCCCATCCGGATGGCTCTCCCCTGGAGGGCGAGAGGAGTGAAGTGGGCGCCATCGTCTGAACCAGAGAGAAACGCCGGCTGCCAAAGAGAGGCAAAGAAGCTGCTCCTATTGCGTTTTGTTGCTCTGGCGTTTATACTGTAACCTGATAGCGTCAGAAGGTGGTTCTTTGTGGCAGATGGCCGGTTCGGCAGCGGGCGGCCATCGTGAAAAGGAAGCAGGTTTAGAAGAAGAAAAAGTAAAGGGTGAAGCAGGGAAGAGTATCAAGGCTCCTGCATGAATGAGAAGAGAAGAAGCCGAGATAAAGAAAGCAGCTAACGAAATGAGTGCCCAGGGTCCTGCCGAGCAGCCCCCGACGGGTGGGCGCGAAAGGTTGAAGAAGACGGGCGAAGGCCCGTCCTGGCTGGTGGGGGGCGAAGCGGAGCGACGAGAGGAGAAGCCGTCTGCGTCGGGGCAGATTGCCATCAAGGGGACACGCCACGGTCTGCTCCTGACGCTGGAGCCGGATACGCCCTTTGCGGAGCTGTTGCAGGCTCTGGCCGAGAGGCTGGCGGAAGCTCCCGACTTTTTTCGGGGGGCCACCCTGACGGTTGATACCCGCCAGCGGGTGCTTCACGCCAGTGAGCGCGTCCAGCTGGAAAACTTGCTGGCACATTATCGGATGTCGATCGCTTCACTGGAGCAGGTGGCCGGCATGCGCATGGGGGGACTGGGGAGCAACGGAGGGGCTGCGTATAGCGCGACCACGCCGTATGTGGCATACTCACCCTATGAGAGGACAGGAGCAGGGGCTGTGACTGTGGACCTGGGGCTGACCACCAGTCAGCGTGATCCGCGTGAGTCGGATGATACGCTCTTTTTGCGGCGGACGGTGCGTTCCGGTCAGGCCATTCACCACCACAGCAATATTGTGGTATTGGGTGACGTCAATCCTGGGGCGGAAGTCGTGGCGGGTGGCGATGTGATCGTCTGGGGCGTCTTGCGCGGTATGGTCCATGCCGGCTATCCCGATAACGAGCAGGCCCTCGTCTGTGCGCTCCTGCTGGCGCCCGTCCAGCTACGGATCGCTCACTTGCTCTCTCGCCCGCCAGAAGGGCTGGAGGTGCAGCCGCGCCCCGAGGTGGCCTCGATTCGCCAGGGCCAGATCGTCGTTGAAACCTGGCTCAATGGTCGCCCTCCCCGTAAGTAGCGAGCGTCGGCGCAGGGCAGGAGAGAAGGCCGACCACCTGGCCAGCTACAAAGCCGCCTGAGCCAGCCTGGAGCTGGCTGGGCCGGCGGCAACCGATCCTTCCTGGAGTGCGCGGCGGTGTACCCGGCGAGCGAAGGGTACACCTTCAGGCGCCTTGCCGCGTGCAAGGATAGTGAAGGAAGGAAAGCAGGCAAAAATGATCGTTTGCTAGGTGTGCACAAAGAACGGTGTTTTCCGAATCGACAGGGAGCATGCGCATGGATAGCCGGGTGATCACGATTACTTCGGGAAAGGGCGGCGTTGGCAAAACAACGACAACGGCGAACCTGGGCACAGCCCTGGCCATGCAGGGAAAGAAGGTGGTGGTTGTAGATGCCGATATTGGGCTGCGCAATCTCGATGCAGTGCTGGGTCTGGAGAACCGCATCGTCTACGATCTGGTCGATGTGGTCGAGGGACAGTGTCGCCTGCGCCAGGCGCTGATTAAGGATAAGCGTTTGCCCGAGCTTTATCTGTTGCCCGCTGCTCAGACGCGCGATAAGAACGCTATCAATAGTGTGCAGATGGTGCAGCTCTGCCAGCAGCTGCGCCAGGAATTCGAGTTTGTCCTTATCGATTCGCCTGCCGGGATCGAGCAGGGCTTTCGCAACGCCATTGTGGGCGCCGACGAGATCATTATTGTGACCAATCCCGAGATGGCCTCGGTGCGCGATGCCGATCGCATCATCGGGCTGGTCGAGGCGGCGGGCAAGCCCGAGCCGCGCTTGATTCTCAACCGTCTGCGCCCCGATATGGTGAGGCGCGGCGATATGATGGATGTGGCGGATGTGTTGGAAGTGCTTGGCATCGATTTACTGGGAATCGTTCCCGAAGATGAGTTGATTATTGTGGCCACCAATAAGGGTGAGCCAGTCGTCTACGATAAGCGCTCGCGTGCCGGTCAGGCATTCATGAATGCTGCGCTGCGCATTCTGGGTGAGGAGATCCCCCTTGAGGAACTGGTGGAGGCGCCAACGCTGATGGAGCGTTTGCGCCGCCTGGTGGGCTTTGGCCCCGCTGCGATCGGGAAGCGCACACGGTCCTGGCCGTCCTGATGAAGGAGGCGATGGTGCATGAGTATGCTTGATTTTATGGCCAGTCGCAAGCGGCCCAGGCCGGGCGAGCTGGCGAAGGAACGCCTGAAGGTGGTCCTGATCCAGGACCGGGTGAAGGTGAACCCCGAGCTGCTGGAGCAGATCAAGGCCGATCTGCTGCGGGTGATCTCCGAGCGCCTGGAGGTCGATGAGCAGCATGTTGAGATCACGATGACCCGCGAGGACCGCTGGGATAAGCTGCAGGCTGCCGTCCCGATCAAGCGCCAGAAAATTACGTTTGAGTGGGACCCGCCCTACTATGGGCCTTCCGCCGAGGGTCTGCAGGGACCGCTCCAGGTGGAAGTTGAGCGCGAGCAGCCATCGTCATAGTGGGTGAGCGGGTGGGTCAGTGACCTACCTGCCTGCTTACCTGCCTGGCCTGGTCTGGCCGGCTGGATTGCCGTAGTCCGAGGCGGGCGCCATCCGGCCTCCCTGGAAGGCGACACCGCCAGCCTCTTCACCCTCCGAAGAGGGGCCAGGGTTGGAGCTATCTTTGCTCAGGCCTTCTGGATGCCGGCCCTCGTGCCCGCCCCTGCTCCCCCCGAAGAAGGCGGGGCGGCCTCGAGTGGCGACAGGATCACAACCCTGGTGCCTGATCTGGCCCTCCTCGCGCTGCTCCTACCCTTCTCCCGTAGTTCTTCTTCTCGCCAGCGCTCTCTGCCCGCCCGCTGGCCTCTATTGGGGCATCGCACCACTCTCCTGGTCCTGAGCCTCGACTTTGGCCATCTGGATCGAGAGGTCCTGCTGTGCCTCTGCCTCCTCTCCTGACAGCCGCCCACGAGCCGCTTCCTTGATTCTGAGACTCTGACCCAGCGCCACCTGTCTGTCTGGCCGGCTGGCCCCGTGGCCTGGGATGAGCAGACTGGTCTGGCCGATCTCTTTAACGGGTCTTCCATGACTGTGCGCTTAAACATCTTAACATACAAAATTTACATTATGTATGTTAATCTATCAGAAAGTTAAGAAATATGCAATACACACTTTTGTTTCTCAACTCAAATTCCATCTGATCGTAACCGCCAGGGAAGCGGGAGGAGGTACAATAAAAGCGTGATCTCAGATCGAAGCTCGTTTGAAGCTGAAGAAGCGGGGGTGGTATGAGAGAAGGAGCGTGCTCCTTCTTACTTACTCGCTGCAAGGCAGGTGCACAAGAGAGTGTTCCTGTCGCGGTAGTGAAGTGCCAATGCGCGGGCACGAGCAGACGCGGAGAGGTCTAGAGGTGGAGCGTGCGCGTGTAGGGGCTGGCTTTCGCTGCGGCTGGTGCCCGGAAGCGTAGCCTCTTCTGGCCTCTCGGTGGTGGCGCGTCGCCGGCGGTGCGTAGAGGGACGAGCGAGGGAGCGAGCGAATCGGCCAACGCGCGGACCGAAGCGTGCCGCCGCGGCGCTGCTGTATACGGTGCCGTCGGGCTGCAGCTATGGCGCGGACGGTGCGGGAAGCGTGGTCCGACTCGGGGCGGGTTGCCTCCGCCTGTCGGGTGCGTGCGAAGGCAGGCAGGCCGGCAGGGGGTAGCTATGTGGTGGTGGGGTGACGATGCCGCCCGCCTCGGGGAGGGCCAGGCTGAGGACCGCCCGTGAGGGGGTCTCCCGCTGCGGTGGGGTTGTTGTTGGTTGTGGTGCAGCGTTCTCGTACAGTACATGTGCGATGGACTGCTGTGAAATACCGTCCGGCCAGTATCTCCCTTTGGTGCCCGGCGTATCATCGTATATAGCGAGGGATGATGTGTAGTGGGGTGCGTACCTCTGTCTCCATACGTGTCCCTCGCGACGGCACTGAGGTGTCACCGGCTTCCTGCCGGCACTTCAGTATCGCGACAGGATCGAATAACCTGGCTGTCATCTCTCTGGGGGACTGGGTGGTGGCCCTGTTCTTTGCACAGGGGTGGATGTGTGATGAGTGAAGACAGCAAGAGCGACAAGAAGATCTATATTCTGGTTGAGCGCGCGAGCACCCTCTCTCGGGGGGTGAGTCGCGCGCTCTGGCCGGCCACGGCGCGGCGGCTGGTTGAGACCAGTCGGGCTGCTCAGCGGCGCCGTGCCCGCTTGATGCGGCGCCGTGTTTGCCCTCGGCAGCCACTGGCCCCACGTACGGCGCCACCGCGGTGGCTGCCGCGCCTCTTTCTGACGGCCCTGGTGGCTTCCTCGATGCTGAGCGGGGGAACGCTGGTGCTAGCTGTACTCTGGCATCTCTGGTTCCTGCCGCTGGGTGCCGCCCTGGCTCTCTCCGTCTCGCTGCTCGCGCTCAGAGCGCGCTGGCCTGCCGATCTGCCTTCTGCGCCCCTCCCGCCGCAGATGTCTATGGATGCCGCCCTGCCTGCCTCCTCTTCCTTCGGGCTGCCCTGGAAGAGTCTGCCTGGTCAGCCGGGAGCGCCCGAGACCCCAATGCCCGATCCGCCCTCGCTCGTGCGGGTCTTAGAGACCTTCGATCTCTCGCGCGGGGAGCTGGAGCCGGCCCTCACTGAGGTCCCCTGGCCTCCTGCAACAGGTGTCGGAACTGGCTCCGAGTGGGGGCAGCGCGGTTTTCCCGCTGGGGCCGCTGGCTCTCCCTTGCCGGACGAACTACCCTGCTCTTCCGCTGGCCAGCCAGACAGGCCTGGCTCTGCTTCCCTGATTGGATCTTCTCCCTCTACGACCGATTTTCCCCGCGTGGCGGTTCGCTCCAAGGCTGAGGACGAGCCTCTGGAAGGCAGTGAGCAGGCTCAGTCTTCCAGGTCCCTCGAGGTTTCTCCGCGCGAGATTGAGATGCCTGAGACGCGACCCTGCGACGGCCTCCAGGCTAAGGATCTGGCTGAGACCCCGCCGCCCACCTATCCCGCTGCTGCACAAGACAGCGATCAGAAGGACGAGGGCGAAAAGCTATGACCTTTGGGGGAGACCTGTTGACCTGGCTCGCTCACACTGGGTATGATTCCCCAGAAAAAGAGACCATTGGCCGGCTGGCTGATCCCCAAGCTCCAGATCAGCCAGCGAGCGGTTCCCGCGGTAGCGTTGGTTGCAGTCGACAGCAGTTCCCTTCCCTGGAGGCAGTTGTGAGCGAGCAGCAGATTCAGAAGGTGAAAGTCAGGCGCTTAGCGCATGTGGGCCTCTGGTCCGGCGATGTGGCGACCCAGGCCCGCTTCTATCGCCAGGTGGTGGGCCTCGATCTGCGCTCAAGCGAGGTGCGCACGGATGGGCAGGAGATGGAGGTGGAGGTGGCCAGCGCCTTTCTCGCTCTGGGCGATGAACATCATTGCCTGGCTCTCTTTGCCGATACGCGCGATCTTCGTCCCGTCAAAGCTGATGGTCACTTTATCCTGCCTCAGAGTCGGCTGCACCACATGACCTTCGAGGTTGATACGGAGGCCGAGCTGGCTGCCCTGGCCGCGCGCCTGAATATGCTTGGCGTGGAACTGGCTTTCGAACCTCGCGACGGCGATACCGAGCGCGGCGATACCCTCTGGTTCCGTGATCCCGATGGGAACCGCATCGAGATCGCCGTGGCTTCCGATGAGGCTTTTACTCAGTACGCCGCCGCCAGCGGGCGGCGCCAGGCTCGCCTGCGCCCCCTGGCTCTTCAGCATCTGGCTCTCCAGACACCGCACCTGGAGACAATGGTTGAGTTTTATACCGAGGCGCTCGGCTTCGATATCTCCGACTGGCTGCTACGTGAGTGGGCCTGGCTGCGCTGCAATACCGATCATCATACCCTGGTGCTGATTCAGGGGCGCCCAGACGTCGATCACATCGGCTTCCGCATCGATAGCGGCCTCGATCTGCTGGCCTGGGCCGATTATCTCAGCCGGCACGAGACGCCTATCCTCTGGGGCCCTGGACGTCACGGGGCCGGCCACGATCTCTTCCTACGCTTTGCCGATCCAGAAGGCTGCCATGTCGAGCTGTCCGCGGAGCTGGAGCAGTACTACGATCAGGATGTAACGACGCCCCCGCGCCTCTGGCATGCCCGCCCTCGCGCCCTGAACCTCTGGGGGACCTTGCCGTCCTGGATCAAGGAGGAGGTCACGGTCTGACTCTTTCCTGCCGCCGTCGGCTCCCGCGCCCGGCTGCCGATCGTTGTAAGCTCAGGCGGCGGAGAAGCAAGCAAGGCATCGATCTGAAACGCTTCGCTGGACCGTTTTGAATGGCTCGGGTCGAGCAGGGCAGATCGCCAGCAGAATAGATAGCCCTCTCCCTGGCCGGACGAGGTGACGGATTGGTCTGATCCGTCGCCTCGTCGTGTTTAAGGGGACTTATGCCCCAACGATGCGATTCCTCATCACGCCGATCTCGACAATCTCGGTTTCCATGATGTCGCCGGGGCGCAGGAACTCGGGCGGTGTGCGGGCGAAGCCCACCCCGCTCGGCGTGCCGGTCGCGATGATATCGCCCGGCTCCAGCGTCATGCCGTTGGAGAGCACGGCAAGAATGCGGGGGATAGAGAAGATCATCTGCTCGGTGCTGGCCTCTTGTTTGGTGACGCCGTTGACACGCAGGCGCAAGGTAAGCCGCTGGGGATCAGGGATCTCATCGGCGGTCACGATCCAGGGTCCCATGGGACAATAGCCGTCGATGCTTTTGCCGCGGAAGTATTGCTGGTGCTGGGCCTGCAGGTCGCGGGCTGAGACATCGTTGAGCACGGTATAGCCGAAAACGTAGCTGAGGGCCTCCTCTTCGCGGATGTGCTTGCCTCCCCTGCCGAGGATGACGGCCAGCTCAACTTCCCAGTCGATCTGCGTCGAGACGGCGGGGTCGATGACCACATCGCCGTAAGGCCCATTGACCGTCGTCGGGGCCTTGGTGAAAATAACTGGGTGCTGTGGAAGCTGGGCCTCTCGTCCGCGAGCCGCCGCGGACTCGCGAGCGTGCTCGGCGTAGTTCAGTCCCAGGCACATGATGTTTTTGCGCGGGCGAGGGATCGGAGCCGTGATCTGGACGGCAGAGAGCGGCTGTACAAGACCACTCCCCTGCAGAGCGGGGATCGCACTCAAGCGCCCGCTGGCCCGCTGGGCCTGCTCGAGCAGAGCGCGAAGACCACGCTCCGCCTGACCATACTGCTCGATGAGCGCTTGCATCTGATCAGGGACGCTGAAACCAAGGGCGCGCGCTCCTTGCGCGGCATCGACAATCTCGTCGTTGAGCACCAGGCCCACGCGCACGCGCGGGTTGTCAGGCGTTGAAAAGCTTGCCAGTTTCAATGATGGTTCCTCCCTTGTTCTGGCTGTGGCTCCTTCTCTTGGGTAATAGTATGTCCCCCGACTCCAAAAGGCAAGCTGCTGCCCAGCTCTGTTCTCCCTACCGGCGAGGTGGACGACCCTGGCTTCCGGCCATCGCCCTCCTGAGGGAACAAGGAAAGGGCAGGCGAGGCGGAGACAGGCCGGGGCAAGGCAGGTCAGACCAGTGCGCCTGCGCGGCCTGGCGAGCGCGAAACCAGACTTTTCTACTCGGAGGCAAGGGCGGCGCGCATGGCCTGCAGAGGAGCAGGCTGGCCTGTCCAGAGGGTGAAAGCCAGGGCCCCTTGATGGAGCAGCATCGGCAGCCCATTGGAGGCCCGCATTCCCAACGTCCGTGCCTGGCAGAGCAGCTTTGTCTCCGCCGGATTGTAGATCATGTCGAAGACAAAGGTTTCATTGCCGAAACGTGCCAGCACCTCGCCGGGCAGCGGGCTGAGGTCTTCATGCATGCCGACCGGGGTAGCGTTGATGATTAGTGAGAGCGGGTGAGGGATCAGAAACTCGGGATCGCTGAGGCTGAAAACCTGGGGAACGCTCAGTTCCTGGCGCTGGGCCGTAAGAAAGTCGCCGACCTCTGCAGCCAGGTGTTGGGCGCGCTCCAGGTGGCGATTGACGATGATCAGGCGTTCGACGCCGGTGCTGGCCAGGGCGAAGGCCGCGGCGCGCGCTGCCCCACCGGCCCCCAGAATGATAGCCGTATAGCCCGTCAGCGAGATCGTGCTGCTCTCGCTCGGCTGGCCGACCCCCAACTCCTGAAGGGCATGTAGCAGGCCGGGGGCATCGGTGTTGTAGCCATGCAGATAGCCATCGCGTGGCACAATCGTGTTGACCGCCCCAATGCGCGCCGCCAGCGGGTCGACGATGTCGAGCAGAGGGAGCACGGCCTGCTTGTGGGGAATGGTCACGTTCGCCCCGAGATAGAGCGGATCAAGCAGACGAGCCACGCGCGAGGCCAGCTCATCGGCGGGCGTTTGCCACAGCTCGTAGACTGCATCGATCCCCAGGGCGTCGAGAGCCGCCTGTTGCATGCGTGGCGAGAGCGAATGCGCCACAGGATCACCGATGAGGCCCAGGCGGAAGCGAGCGTGTCGCCCCGGCAACGGCTTAATCACTGGTGCTTCAGCATCCATAGCTACTTTCTCAGCCCTGCTTGGCCTTCGCTTCGATCGAGAGCTGACAGATCCTACTCTGTCTGGTGCATGTTGTTTATCGTTAGCGCAAAAAGCATGAACATGTTCAGCGTACCACAGGCCGCGCCCTCCGTAAAGGGGGCCAGCCGTGTCCGCGCGAGGGCCGCGCATATGGTACTATAACAGTATCACGTCCAGGTCAAGAGAAACTTTCCTCAAGGGAGATGGAGAGAGAACCTATGGCAGTTGTGCCCCGCCCGGCCTCAGCAGTGATGCTGCTGAGGAATGGACGCGCCGGCGGCGAAATGGAAGTCTTCATGGTCCGGCGTGTCGTCCAAAGCGAGTTTATGCCCGATGTCTACGTTTTCCCCGGCGGCTCCATCAAGGCCGATGACCGGGCTGCCGAGGAGAAGCCCCAGCTCTGCGCCCCTGTGCCCGCCCGAGAGACGGTCGCTGATCCCGAGGGAAGAACTGCCCTGGGGACGGGAGCGCGGGCGGCAGCTATCCGTGAGCTGTTTGAAGAAGCCGGGGTCTTGCTGGCTTATCGCAATGGTGCTCTGCTAGCTCTGGCGGCAGATGAGGCCGGGCAGGCGCGCTTCGCGGAGTATCGCCGGGCCTTTCATGAGAGGCGAGGCTCGCTCGTCGAGCTGGTTGAGCGCGAAGGGCTGCAGTTGGCCACCGATCAGCTCCACTACTTTGCCCACTGGCTGACCCCGGAGGGCATGCCGCGCCGCTTCGACACCCACTTCTTTCTCGCCCTGGCTCCCTCGGAGCAGCAGGCTGCCTACGATCAGCTAGAGACCAGCGATGGCCTCTGGATCAGACCCGCCGAAGCCCTGGCCCGCTCTCAGGATGGCAGCTTTCCCCTGGTCTTTGCCACTTTGCGTCAGCTCGAAGAGCTGGCTACCTTTGCCCGCGCCGAGGAGGCCCTGGCCTTCGCCGCCAGCCACTATGTGCCCCTCAAGCAGCCACGCCTGGTGCAGGAAGATGGCCGCTACCGCATCTATCTGCCCGGCGATGAACGGGGCTGGGAGGTCCCGCCTCATATGACCCAGGGCTGAAGGGAGAAGGAGAGCAGAAGCACTTTTGCTTTATTTGGAGAATTGAGAGCGCTGATATGGAACAGGAGCAGAAGCTACAACAGGAGGAGCAGCCCTATACGCTGGTGCTGGCCCCCAATCCTTCGGTGATGACGGGACCCGGCACCAATACGATCGTATTGGGCGATGAGACCACGGGGGCGCTTGTCATTGATCCGGCGGTCGAGGAGGCCGACTATCTGGCCCAGGTGATCGCGGCCGGGGAGGCCCGCGGTGGCATTCGGCGCATTTTGATCACTCACGGCCATCCCGACCACTATGGGGGGGCAGCGGCCCTGCGGGCCCGGCTTGGGGTGCCGGTACTGGCCTTCAGTCGCGCGGGAGTTGCCCTGGCCGATGAAGAGCTGGAAGATGGCGCGCGCCTGGCCGTCGGCAGGGACACCCTGCGAGCCATTCACACCCCAGGACATCGTTTCGACCATCTTTGCTTTCTCCTGGAGGGGACCGGCATCCTTTTTGCGGGTGACCTGCTCGCCGGCGTAGGCACGGTAGTCATTGCTCCCCCGGAAGGCGATATGGGGGCCTATCTGACCTCGCTGCGCCGCCTGCAGCAGCTGGCGCTGCGCAGCATTGTGCCTGCCCATGGCCCCGTCATTCTCGATCCAGGCAGCAAGCTTGCCGAGTACATCGACCATCGCCTGTTGCGTGAGCAGCAAGTCATCACCGCCCTCGGCCAATTCCCGCAGGGAGCAACCGTCGGTGAGCTGGTGCCGCAGGTCTATGCCGACGTCTCGCCGACGCTGCACGCCCTTGCCGCTCAGTCTCTGACGGCTCACTTGCTCAAACTAGAGCAGGAAGGCCGTGTGCGCCGTCACGGTGGAAGCGAGGACGAACGCTGGCGGCTAGAGCGCCTGGAGGGCCGTGTGGAACCAGGACGCTCCTGAGTGAAGAACAGGGCGGGCCGCTCGCTCCTGCCCTGCCTCTTCTCTCGGCCTGGGATCCCTCCCCCTCAGCAGGCTGGCTAGCGGCGCAGGAGCAGGCCCAGAACAGTCACGCCAGCCAGGCCCAGGCAGAACCAGCCGGCCGTGAGCAAGTGGACGCTGGTGAGCAGATAGACGCCGGCGGCCAGCGCCGCCAGGCTCACGACGGCGAGGGAGAGAGAGCCACCGCGGCCCTCGCTGCTATTGGCGCTGCGCCCTGGACGTGGGCGCCGCCCCCGGCCGTTGGGCAGAGGGTCGGCCAGGCGGATCTCGATCTGTCCGCTCTCGAAGCGGGTGATGAAGCGTTCCAGCGCCTGGGGTAGGGTGAGCATCGCTCGCCCGTTCTCCTGCAGATAGCGCAGCAGCTCCTGCAGATTCTCCCCCAGCCTATCGCCGCTGAGGCCGAGAAACTTACGCGCATACGGAGTGGCAACATCGATCAGATTGAACTCAGGGGCCAGGCCAGTAGCCACGCCCGCCAGCACACTGATCGCGCGCCCCGTGAAGGCAAACTGGGCCGGAATCTGAAAAGGTTGCCCGTAGAGCAACTGCTCAATATCCTGAGTGACATCCGACAGGTCCAACTCGCGGGCCTCCCCCAGGGTCATACCGTAGTATTGATTGAGCATCAGCTCCACGCCGCGCTCAATGGCCTGCAGATTGGCGTTTTCCCCCAGAAAGCCGAGGCGGGCCAGCGCATTGACCAGGGCCTGCGAGTCGCGAGCCACAAAAGCCAGAAAGAGATCGCGCATAGCCTTCTTCATGCTCTTGGTCAGGGTACCGACCATGCCGAAATCGACGAAGGCGATAACGGGGTCCTCTGGGGGAGAGCCGCTCTTGACAAAGATGTTGCCCGGGTGGGGGTCAGCATGAAAGAAGCCGGCTTCGAAAAACTGGAAGAAATAAGCCTCAACCGTGCGCCGCGCGATCTCCAGCCGGGCATAGCCGGCGGCCTCCAAAGCGGCATAGTCGTTGACCTTGATCCCATCGATCCACTCCAGCACCAGAACCCGCTTAGAACTGTACTCTTCATAGACGCGCGGAATGTAGATCTGAGGCTGATCGCGGAAGATCTCGCGGAAGCGGCGGGCGTTGGCGGCCTCGGTCAGATAGTCGATCTCCTCATAGACCGTGCGGCGAAATTCGCGGTAGACGGCCATAAGGTCGATAAACTCACTGGTATCGACGAAGCGCGTGATGACCCAGATGACGAACCGGATCGTGCTCAGATCGGTATTGATCAACTGCTCGATGTGAGGGCGCTGGACCTTGACGGCGACCATTTCGCCGCTGCTGGCCAGGACGGCGCGATGGACCTGGCCAAGAGAGGCTGCCGCCGTTGCCTTGCGCTCCAGCATGCTGAAGATCTGCTCAACCGGCTTGCCAAGATCGGCCTCGATCACCGAGACGACATGGCTGAAAGGAGCTGGCGGCACCTCATCCTGCAGGCTGCCCAAGACCTGTAGGGCCTGCTCTGGCAAGAGATCGGCGCGCGCGCTCAAAAACTGCCCCAGCTTGATCATCAGGACGCCAAGCTTGATGGCCGTCTCGCGAAAAGCTGTCAGGACCTTGATCAGCACCTCGATATTGGGCTGGACCTCGTAGTGACCGCGCTGATGGGCGCGAATCACGCGCCGCCGCTCGCGGTAAATCACCCAGACAGTCCACAGCAACAGACGGGCGACTCGCAAGAAACGCGCTACCTGGGCCAGTCTATTGATCCGTGTAGGTTTGTAACGCATACTATCAGTGAAGACCTCTCTCCAGGTACAATAACACAGATATCTACGCTGTGCCCAGGGAAGCAGTTCGAGAAAAAGGTTGAGTCGCGTCGGGTCGGGTCAAGCCGCAGCGCTCCGCCCGATGCTCGACTGCCTGCTCTGGCTCCGGGCAAGGGCGAGTCAGGGTCGCCGGTGCCAGCGCCCTACCGCTCTTGTGGACCTCACCGCTCGATCGACTGGCCAACGTATCGGATCTCACTGCTCTTTTGTCATTTTGCCTGGAGAGCTATCCGGCTCGTCTCATATCGGCTGTACTTTCGAGCAGGTCACGACACAGCGGAAAAAGCTTTATCGTTCTACCACAAAAAGGGGAGTTTTACCTTGAGAGGCTGCTACAGATCAGCTTTTGCTGCAGATGACTATCACACGTGGAGAGGGCTGGAAGAGGAGGAGGCCTGCCAGGTCTGGCAGGGCCTGGCGGCGCCGCCGCCCAAGGCGCGGGCCTTTGAGCTACCCGGAGACCGCTTACACTATGCTCCCGACCGTCCTGCCGATATCACCCATGTCAGGCTGGAGATAAGCCTTGACTTTGAGCGTGAGACCGTCAGTGGCACCGCATGGACCTCCTTTACGGCCCTCTACGACGAAGTGCGCACGATCGCCTTCGACGCCGTTGAATTGCACATCGAACGAGTCATGCTTGAGAGCGGTCAGGAGCTGCGCTACAGCCTTGAGCCGGAGCGTCTCATTGTCAGCCTCGACCGTCCCTATCGCTATGGCGAATCCTTCACTGTTGGAGTGCGCTACTGGGCCCAGCCGCGCATTGGCCTGAACTTCAACAAACCCACGCCAGATGACCCGACGCGGCCTGTGCAGGTCTGGACCTTCAGTCAGACCTGGTACCATCGCCATTGGTTCCCCTGCCACTGGATGCCCAACGATCGCGCCACCACTGAAATCATCGTCACGGTGCCGGCGCACTTTGTCACCCTCTCCAACGGCGAGCTGCTGAGCGTGCGCGACAATGGTGATGGCACCAGAACCCATCACTGGCGCCATGATGTTCCCCATCCCGCCTATCTGATCTCGCTCGTCGTAGGCGACTTTGCCGTGATTGAGGATCGCTACGGCGATCTGCCAGTGACCTACTACGTGCGGCCCGACCGTCGCGACGACGCTCGTCTGCTGATGGGCAAGACGCCGGCCATGATCGATTTCTTCAGCCGCTACCTCGACTATCCCTATCCCTATCGCAAATATGCTCAGAGCGTTGTCGAGGTCTATCGGGGAGCGATGGAGCATACGACGGCTACCACCCACAGCTTCATGCTGCTCTTCGATCAGAAGGCGGCCCTCGACCTGGGCGAGGATGGTCCCGTGACGACGGTCGCTCATGAGTTAGCCCATCAATGGTTCGGCGACCTGTTGACCTGCCGCGACTGGTCCGAGGGATGGCTCAACGAGGGCTTCGCCACCTACTTAGAGCACCTCTGGATCGAGCACGATCGTGGCAAGGATGTCTTCAAACTGATGATGCGGGAGATGGCCCAGCTCTATTTTGCGGAAGACAAGCACTACCGGCGGCCCGTCGTCTATCGCGGCTACTACCGGGACGGCTTCGAGCTATTTGACGGCCACCTCTACTACAAGGGGGCCTGGGTGCTGCACATGCTACGCCACCAGCTTGGCGAAGCGGCCTTCCGGCGCGGCCTGCATGCCTATCTGGAGCGTCACCGTGGGCGCGAGGTCATCAGTGCCGACCTGGAGCGCACGCTTGAAGAGGTCACGGGGCGCAGCCTGGCCGCCTTCTTCCAGCAATGGCTCTATCAGGCGGGCTATCCAGCCTTCTCGGTCAGCTACGCCTGGGATAGCGAGCGGCAACTGGCCAGGCTCACCATCAGGCAGACCCAGACCATCGATGACCTCACGCCCTGCTTTGTGACGCCCGTGGATCTGGCCTTCACCGTGCCCGTGGCTGATGGCAGCGATGAGACGCGAACGGTCAGGCTGCAGGTGACCGTTGGTGAAGATGGCGAAACCACTCAGACCTTCTTTGTGCCACTGGAACGTGAGCCGCTGATGGTGCGCTTTGACCCCGAGGGCTGGCTGCTGAAGACCCTCGAATTTGAGCGTCCCGCCGCTATGCTGCGCTATCAGTTGGCCCATGATCCCGACATCCTGGGCCGCATCGAGGCGGCGGAAGCCCTGGCGAAGCAGGGCGATGAGGCGAGTCGTCGCGCGTTGGAGGAGGCCCTCTTCAACGATCCCTTCTGGGGCGTGCGCTGGGCCGCGGCGAAGGCCCTGGGCGAACTGGGAACAGAGGCCGCCCAAACTAGCCTGCTGCGGGCCCTGGGCGAGCTGGAGGCCCGCCAGTGGTCGCGGGTGCGCGCCGCCATAGCGCGAGCCTTGGGCCGCTATCAGGTACCACAACAGAGTACCCTGGCTCAGCGGGCGGCGGAGGCCCTGCGACCGCTGGTCAGCGAGGGCGACGTCAGCTATGCCGTCGAGCAGGCAGCCGCGGAAGCGCTGGGCAAAACGCGCGTGGCCGGCGTCCTCGATGTCCTGCAACAGGCCATCGGACGCCCATCCTGGCAAGCTTATGTACAGCAAGGCATCTTTCGAGGACTGGCCTGCTCCGGCGATGAGCGCGCCATCCCGCTCATCTTGGACTATCTCGATCCCAATCGCCAACCGCCTCTCTGGCGCCTGGCCGCCGCACACGGGCTGCAGACGCTGGCCCAGGAGCGCCACCTCTATCCCGAGCCAGCCTGGCAACAGGCAGTGACCCGCCTCTGCGAGGCTGTCGAGCACGATCCCTGGGAAGCCGTGCGCCAGAGAGCGGCGGTCGCGCTCCAGCTCTTCGGCGACCGACGGGCGATTCCCGCCTTGGAACGGGCCGCCGCCCGCGAGCTGAATACGAGTACCCTGCGCACCATGCGCGTGGCTCTCCATATGCTGCGCAGTGGAGGAGAGACAGGGGAACAGCTCGGCCTCCTGCGCCAGGACCTGGAGACGCTGCGCGAGGAGAACCGCCGCCTGAAGGAACAGCTTGCTGCCCTGGAAACGCGCCTCGCTCGCGAGCAGTCAAGCTAACGCAACTGACTGCCAATGCCAGTGAGCCGCCCGCCAGCCCAACAGGAGCCTTCTTCCTTCTGCCCGGGCGGCTCTCTTTTTCCTCCTTCCCTATCCAAAAATGCTAAGGTTGCCTCGTTATATGCGCAGACTTCGATATAATAAGCGGCACGTGCAACGTCTGTGAGGGTTCAAGCGTCCTGTATAGTAAAGGGGGGGGAGAACGGCTGACTGCTTTCGGAGTCTATGCCTGCTCAACAGTCACTGGCGAACCTGTACCATTATCTCTGCGACTCATATATGGTGGTGCTCACCGTATATGGTGCCTCTTATCTTTTCATTACCATAATCATAAAGTAAAAGTAGAAGAAAGGACGGCTACCAGGACTACGCAATTGCTGATCCCTTATCTCATCTATATGAACGTGTTCGCTCAATATGGCTGTCGATCCTGCTCTCAGTTCGTGGATCTGGAAAACATGGAGGTAAAGCCTTGCCTGGGGTACGCGCCGCATCTTCTCCGCCAAGGGCCCGTCGCGACGATCTCGCGACGTGGGCTGAGGCCGATCTCTCCGCCTTGGGAGAGCGAGAAAAGCAACGTTATGCTCAACGCAGAAACGCTGTAATTGACTATTATACTACTGATAAGCCTATTGAAGAGATCACACTGCAATATCGTCTTTCCTGGCAAACCTTAGAGCGACTGCTTGAAAAATGCCTGAAGCGCCATCCAGATGGACGTCTCTGGGGCTTCCGCGCCCTCGTTCCAGGAAGCCTGGTTGATGGAGACACAGAAGTTCCCACGAGCACCCTGCCCGGGCCGGTGGCTGATCCCGAGGCAGGTGGAGCGGAGGAGCAGCGCCAGGCCGGGCAGCGCACTCCTGGCTGGAACCGAGAGGAGACGGAGGTTGCCGAAGAGGAAGAGCCGACAGTCAGGCTGGTCAGAGTGCGAGGGCCAGGCCCCTCTGAGCCAGACCCTCAACCCACTCTCGCGACGGCAGGCGCGAATGGGACGGCAACCGTCGAAGCGAACGGCCACCAGCGGCCCGCTCCCTCCCTGAGCGAGGAGCAGCCTTCACCTGCCTCTCCCCCAGAGGACAGCAAGCAGTGCGGTCCCGCTGAGCTGGCGGAGGGCGAGCAGGTCAGCGCAGAAACGAGAGAAGATGCCGAGATTGCTCGGGAGGAGAAAGCCGCATCAGATAGAGAAGAGCAGTCCCCGACCAGTCCTCTGGAGAATGAAACTGCCATAGAAGAAGCCAAAATAGAAGAAGAAGAACAACAAGAAGAACAGCAGGAGGAAGAGAGTCCGACCGTTCCTCTGGAGCGAGAGCGGCAAGAGGGCCAGAGCACAGGGGAGACGGAACCTGCTCAGGCTCAGGGCCAGGGCGACCAACAAGACCTGGCCGGCCTCCCAACGAGCCATCTGGGGCCGGAGCCAGCCCAGGGAGAGAGGCCATCTTCGGAGCCAGTCGAGCAGCGGCCCGCTACCAAAAAAACAATCGGTGAAGAAGAGAAGCTCTCGCCCGAGGTGGACGAGCTACCGACCACCCTTCTCGACGAGCGTATGCTGCCGGCTCCCCTGCATGAGGAGGCCGAGATTGCCCTCTGTCCGGGGCACGAGCGCGAGCTGCTCGATCTGGCCAACGAACCGACCACTATCCTGCCGTTGGCTGGAAGCCAGGCCCAAGACAGACGGCGGCGGCATCCAGGGCTGCTGGAGCGGCGTCTTGCCCATCAGCTACGGCGCCTCCGCGGACGTCGCCGGGGGCGCAGTCAGCAGCAGCGCAAGCGTCATCGTTTCCGCGCTTATCTCAGCCTGGCCGTCCTGATAGCGCTCATCGTCGGCCTGCTCCCGCCCATAGGCGCGGCTCTGGCCGCCTACGGCGCCTACAACAACGTCAAGGGCCTGGCCGAAGATGGCGTCAAGCACCTCATGAACGTCAAAGACCTGCTCACGCTCGATAAGAACAATCCGCTGGCGGCCCTGGAGGCTGACAAGCTCCAGCGCGCCCGCCAGGAATTTCGCCAGGCTGGGAGCGACTTCCTGCAACTTCAACAGCTTGTCGAGCGCAGCGATATCCAAGAAGCCATTCAACGTTTCGCGCCCGAGTACGCGGTCAGCCTCGACCAGGCGCGTCACCTCGTGCAGGTAGCCCTCGACGTCTCGCGTATGGGCGACGAGATGAGCGGTGTGGGCTTGCTCGCGGCCAGCATCATCCACGGCTCGCCGCTCACCACCAGCAGCAAAGCTAAACCTCTTCTCACTGCCCAGGACGTGGCCGCCGTTCAGGGATCGCTGGTGCACGCCCTCTACTACATCAACGACATCCAGCAACAGATGAGCGCTGTTGACCTCAAGCAGCTTCCCATGCTCAGCGCTCACCAGCGCGATCAAATAGCCAGCATTGTCAAGGTCCTGCCTGAGGCGCAGAGGCAGATCAACCAGGTGCAGCAGCTTATCCCCCTGGCCTCCTGGCTACTCGGCGTCGACGGTCACCGTCGCTATCTGCTGCAAACTATGGATAACGCCGAGCTGCGTCCTGGCGGTGGCTTTACCGGCCAGTATGGCATTGTAGACGTAGAGAACGGCGTTGTTGGGCCGCTGGCCCTGCGCGACGTGGCCAAGCTGGACTACGCCGGCAACGGCTTCCAGATGGGACGGCAAGCCCCACCGGGCTATAGCTGGATGCACATGGGCAACTTTGGGCTGCGCGACTCCAACGTCTCTGGAGACTACCCCACCACAGCGCGCATCAATATCCAGGTCTTTCAGGACGAAGGAGGCGGCCCCGTTGACGGCGACATTGCCTTCACGCCCACCTTCATCGCTCACATTCTCGATGTCACTGGCCCGATCGTCGTTAAAGAATACGGCGAGACCATCACCTCGCAGAACCTGGCTGAGCGTCTGCACTATTATCAGCAGGACCCTGCCGGCATCGCTCGCCAGGAGCAGGTAACGGGTCAGGGCTTGCACGATGCCCGCAAAGCCTTCACCTCGCTGGTAGCCAGGCTGCTGCTCGACAAGGTTCGCCATCTGCCTGTCAGCAAGCTGCTCGACATCGTCAAGGGAGCGGTCAAAGATATTCAGGCGCGCGACCTGGAGCTTTACTTTACCAATCCCGCTGTCGAAGCCTGGCTTGTGCAGCAAGGCTACTCTGGGGCTATCAACAGTTTCAAGAGCGTCGACGGCTTTCACGTCGTCCAGGCCAACATCAGCGTTAACAAGGCCAGCCAGTATGTCCACAGCACTTTCCAGGACAATGTGGTGCTGGACGCCCAGGGAGGCGCCACCCACAACCTGACCATCATTCTGGAGTATGATCAGCGCGGCCCTGTCTATGGCTTCGACGCCTACACCGACTACATTCGCGTCTATGCCCCAGCGGGTGCCCAGCTCATCGACGGCGGTGGCTTCGACTCCGGTCAGCCCGTCTGCACTGCCGGCAGTAGTGGCACAAAGACATCTTCCACTTCCTCATCTACTTCCTCGAAGCTGCCCGTAGCTGGGAGCCGATGCGACAGCTTCAGCTACATTCCGCCGGACGGCTCGCGCTATTGCCCGAGCGGCAACTACGCCCTTGGGCCGCGCTACCAGAATCCGCCTGTTGACAGCGTTGGTCCGCCGACGGCCCTGCAGAGCGACCTGCCCGGGCGAGCCATGTGGGGCGGCCTGACGGTCACCCCGAAAAACTGCACCTCCTACATCCGTCTCTCATGGTATGTGCCCCATGCCCATATCAATCCGAAAAACCCGGCCAACATCTATAGCCTTCTGGTAGGCAAGCAGGGCGGGATGGTGCCCACCGTCGATATTACCATCGATGCCACGGCCCTGCATCTCAAGGGCGTTACCACCCTCCACTATCACAGCGACATTCATAAGGACCAGGTGATCACTCTCAAGGGAGCGCAGGCCGCTGCGAAGGCGACTTCCAAAGCCTCTCCCACCGCCGCTGTCAAGGGCGATCTGACGGCCTCTCTGCTGACAGCCGCCGCCCGTCCACAGGCCCTGGTTGTCCCAGAGCCACCGGCTGGTGCCACCTGGCGGCGACGCTAAGCCGCTTGCGGCTCAGGCCCAGGGCAGGCCGACGGCTAGACTGACAGCAAGCCGAGCGTGGTCGCCGGAAGAGAAAAACAAGGCCGGTGCTCCCTTTCTGGCGAAAGCCGAGGAAGGGGAACACCGGCAACTCTTGCTGATTGTGGCTGGAGAGAGCGGGTCTTGTCTCTCTCCAGCCTGTCCTGTCCTGTCCGGGCTAATCTGGGCCCAAAGCCTGGCCTTACTTCGTGAAAATGCTCGTTGGCAGGAAAGCCCCGACCACCCAGTGAGGTGCGTCCACCACCTCGCAGATCTTCAAGTCGACCGCCACGCTGCAGAGCATATAGGCATCGCTGCGCGAAAGGCCGTAGTTGCGCTGCAAGTAATCGATCATATGGCGGATCGCATTGCGCGTGGCCTCCATCAGATCGGGGCCGATGCCATCGGTCACATAATATGGAGCTGTATTTGTGCGCTGAATCAATGGTCCACCCGTCAAATACTGCGGCTCTGGCACTGGGCGATCCTTATGCACCGTCAGGCGGACCACCGCATGCATTGGCGTCTCGATAGCGGTACCGCAGACCTCCCCATCGCCCTGGGCGGCATGGCCGTCGCCCATGGAGAAGAGGGCCCCGGGTACCTCCACCGGTAGATAGAGGCGAGTGCCCTTCGTCAGATGGCGGGTATCCATGTTGCCGCCGTGGCGATAGGGGGGGATTGTCGAAAGGGCCCCTGGCTGGCCCGGCGCCAGGCCGATCTCGCCGCAGAAGGGAGCCAGCGGAATACGGATACCGGGCGCAAACTCGGCCCAGCCATCGGCGCCGCCCTCCAGGTGCCAGATCTTGAGTGCCGGCTCAGGAAACTCGTCGGCCAGCAGGCCGAAACCGGGAATGACTCCCGTCCAGCCCCACTCGGCTGGCTGCAAATCCAGAAACTCCACCTCCAGCGTGTCCCCTGGCTCGGCTCCCTCCACATAGATCGGACCGTGCACCTGGTCCACGCGCGAGAAATCGAGCGAGCCGATGGCCTCAACCGTGCTATTAGCCTGGATCTGGCCGCAAGAGGCCTCCAGCATATCAAACTCCACCACCTCGCCCGAGCTAATGCGGGCGATAGGCGGAATGCTATGATCCCAGGCCAGATGCCACTGATCGCGTCGAATATGGATCGTACGCCCTGCCTTTGGAATATCTGTCGTCATGGCCGGTAGAAAGCTCCTTTCTTTGGCTGTCTTGGTTCGGCCAGGCTTCACCCACTTGCTGAGCCTGAACCGTTTCCTACACCTGGAGAAGAGGATGCAGAAGAGACGCAGAAGCTGGTAGCGGCTCAAACCGGGCTGGCTTCACTCGGGCAGCTTGAGCGCTGTCGCGTCCTCCTCCCCAATCGCCTCCATGTGCAGGCCCTCGCTCGCCTCCAGATGCAGACCGATACGCTGAGCCAGACCGGGACTGGCCATAATGCAGATCAGGCCCAGCAAGAGCCAGGCCAGCGCCACGTACGGAAAGATATTGTAAGGAGGCGCCGGGACCGGGTAAATATTGCTGTAGAGCGTATAGCCCAAGAAGATGATGGCTAGCAGTGGGATCAGCCACTGCCAGCTCCACAGACGTCGGCGCAGGAAGAACCAGATGGCCCCTACATTTGTCAGCACATAGGCTACCAGGATGAGAAAGACGCCGATGGTCCCCAGATAGCCGAAGAGCGTCGCCCCCGTCATACCCGGAGCCAGGCCCCAGGCGCCGACCACCACAAAGTCGCAGAGCATGATCACCGCCACCGCCAGCGCGGGCGAGCCGCTGCCACGGCTGGTCGTACCCAGGCGCTCCGTAATAAAGCCATCGCGTCCCATCGCGTAGAGCATACGCGCCCCAGCGTTCGCCGTGCCCAGGGCACTGGCGAAGGCGCTGATCGTGGCCCCGAAGTCGAGCAGAATGGCCATCACTTGCCCGACATACCGGCGTGCCAGGTCATCGAGTGGGGCCGCCGATTGCGCAAAACTGGTCACGCCCTCCCGGCTCAGACCGAAGCCCAAGGTCTGGGCGTAGGTCACCACAACGTAAAAAAGACCCGTCCCAAAGACCGCGGCCAGAATCGCCAGGGGAATATTGCGACGCGGATTGCGCGTCTCCTCTCCCAGCGTAGCCGCCCCCTCGAAGCCGGCAAAGGAGAGGAAGCCGAAAACCGCCGCCAGGGCCACACTGTTGAGCGGCTCGGCGGAAGGCGTAAAAGGGGCGAGGGAAAGCTGCCCAACGCTGCCCAGCCGGACCAGGATCACCGCCACCAGCGCCACGATCAGGAGCACCGAAATCCCTTCCATGGCCAGGGTCAGGCGCGTCGAGATAGTAATCCGGCTGTAGGCGAAAAACCAGATCAGCAGGCCCGCCAGCAGGGCCAGCGGCAACCAACCCACACTCAGGCCCAAGCTGGCCAGGAAGGCCTGGGCAAAATTCCCCACCTCCGCCGTCGAGGCGCAGGTAAAAGCGAGGTAGGTGCCCAGCAGGGCCCAGCCCGAAAAGAAGCCGACGCGCGGACCCAAGGCCAGGCCATTAAAGGCATAGACCGACCCGCTGTGGGACAAATAACGGCTGAACTGGATAAACGAGAAGCTGGCCAGGCCGACGGCCACCGTGGCGATCAAGAAAGCCAGCGGCACGGCACTGCCGGTAATGCCGGCCGCCAACGAGCCATTGAGCGCCATCGCCGCAGTGGGCGCCATAATACCAATAGAGAGCGCAATGCTCTCCAAAAACGACAATTCACGGCGAAGACCGCTTTTCTCTGGCTCCAAGTGCAACCTCCTGACATCAGGAACAGAAAGGCACCCGGCGTAACAGGCGAAGGGAACGCTCGACCCTCCCAGCTACCTGCGCCTGTCTACGCCAGCACAGGGACAGCCTCCAGTAACGATGAAGCTGCCCGCTTGAAAGGATAATCCATTTCGCCGCAGAAGGCAACCTTCAGGCGGGCAGCCATGAAGCGAGGCGAGGAGACGAGTGTGCTGGAGCCTGAGAGGGAAAAGCCCATAACCGAGACTCTTCTCAGAGCAGGCGAGGAGGAGAGACGAGCAGGGCCAATGCCTCCGCTGACCCAATGTGGGTGGAGTCGGGCAAGGGCCTGTGTGGTCCAGCGCCTCGGCCGGGGCCTCAGCCAGGGGGAAGTCGGTCGCCTCGGACTTCCGTGTCAATGCCAGACGGCAGAAGGCGCGCCTGGTCTCGCGCCGGGCAGGGGCCAGAACCGGCGCAGACGAGGCGCTAGCGACGTTGTGAAGCGATGAACGAGGCGTACCAGCGACCGCTGTCCTTGATGATGCGTCGCTGGGTAGAGTAGTCGACATAGACCAGGCCGAAGCGCTTGCTGTAGCCAAAGGCCCACTCGAAATTATCGAGTAAGGACCAGACCATATAGCCCTTGAGCGGCACCTGCTGAGCGAGCACCCGGCTCAGCGCCTCAATGTGCTGCTGCAGATAGTGGATACGCTGCCAGTCATGGACGCTCTCCCCGCCATGCCAGTGATCCTCGAAAGCCGCCCCGTTCTCCGTCACCACCAGGGCCTTGACCCCATACTCGCGATGGAGGCGGGTCAGGATCACCTCCAGCCCCTCCGGGAAGATCTCCCAGCCCATATCGGTGTAAGCGGCTCCAGGAATGCGCTCGATGACCTCATAGCTGGCATGCTCCGCAGCGCTGGCCGCGGCTGCCGACCTGGGAGCACGCACAAGCATGCGGCTGTAATAATTGACGCCTAGAAAATCCAGAGGAGAAGCAATCAACGCCAGGTCGTCCGTCTGGATCGGGGGCGAGGTCACGCCCAGGACAGTAAAGAGAGACTCCGGATAGGAGGCGCGAAATATGGGATCGAGGAACCAGCGATTGCGGAAAACATCTGCCTGCTGCACAGCAACCTGCGTCTCAGGCCGCTCATCGGCAGCGTAGACCGGATAGAAATCGAGCGCAATCCCGATCTGAGCCTCGCGCGGCAGCACTGCGCGCAGGCGCTGCACAGCCAGACCGTGAGAGAGCAGAATATGATGACTGGCATTAATGGCAAGCTGCTTATCGTGCATCCCTGGGGCATGGATACCAAGAGCATATCCCAGATAGGAGCTGCACCACGGCTCATTGTGTGTCAGCCACCAGCGAACGCGATCGCCCAGACGGCGAGCTACCATCTCTGCGTACTCAGCAAAAGCCTGAGCTGTATCGCGAACGAGCCAGCCGCCGCGCTCCTCAAGGGCGACGGGCAAATCCCAGTGATAGAGCGTAACCAGCGGCTCAATACCCCGAGCGAGCAAGGCATCCACCAGACGCTCGTAGAAGGCCAGACCCCGCTCATTAACGGGGCCAGTTCCCTGGGGCAGGACCCGCGGCCAGGCGATTGAGAAGCGGTAAGCGCGCAAATTGAGATGAGCCATCAGCGCCACATCTTCTTCCATACGGTGATAATGGTCGGCGGCCACCTCACCAGTCTGACCCTGGAAGATCGCTCCGGGGCGAGCCACAAAGCGATCCCAGATAGAAGGGGCGCGCCCATCCTCGCGCACCGCACCCTCGACCTGATAAGCCGACGTGGCGGCTCCCCAGAGAAAACCAGGCGGGAAGCCGCCAACCAGGTTGCTGCCCCCAGCCAGCGAGGCCGGGAAACTACGATGGTCCTGTGGACGACCAGAAATGCCCATTGATCCTCCTTAATAGAGGCGGCAGCCGGAGGTAGCCAGACTACCCTCCTCCCTCTCTGCCACCTGAGTTTCGCAGTTTCCTTCCCTGGATGTGTAAGTGCATCCTTTCATGCTGTCTAGACAGCGAAAGAAGAAACGAGCAATAGATGCCATCATCTCTATTGATTCAGAACGGTATAGCGGCCAGACAGACAGGCAGAGATCGCTCAAGCGATCACGGCCCTGGTTTTCAGCAGCTTGCGCAGCTTCCGAGGCATAGCCTGGCGCAGGCTCGGGTTAGCCAGCTCATCGATGCCGAAATTCACCAGCGTCAACGCGCCGCAGACCAGGGCCACGCAGACACCGGCGGGTACGAACAGCCACCACTGGCCGGTGATCAGTGCCCCGTTCAACTGAGCCCAGAACAAGATGGATCCCCAGCTTGCGCGCGAAACATCGCCCAGGCCCAGGAACTCCAGGGCCACCTCGGCGCCGAGAGCATAGACGAAGGTGCCGACGTACGTCGAAGCCACCAGGGCAATCTCATTGGGCAGAATCTCCAGAAAAATCATGCGCCAGGTCGCCTCGCCCATCGAGCGGGCTGCCGTCACAAACTCGCGCTCCTTCAGCGAGAGCGTCTGTGAGCGCAGCACGCGCGCCCCGTAGGCCCAGGACGTAAAGAGCAGCACCATCGCGATCACAAACTCATTCTTGCCGGCTCCACTGGCACTGGCCAGCGACGCCAGAACAATGGCCAGAGGCAGACCGGGCAGCACTAGAAAGATATTGATCAGCAGCGAGAGCACCTCATCGATCAGGCCGCCGAAGTAGGCCGAACTAAGCCCAAAGATCACCTGCAGCGCTGTGGAACCAGTGGCGGCCACGAAGCCCACCAGCAGCGAGACGCGCGCCCCATAGACAATCTGCGAAAAGATGTCCTGCCCCAGACTGCTGGTCCCCAGAATGAACTGCCGGCTGGGCGGCTGCGCCCCGTGGGCGACCTCGCTCCGTGGCCCGTCCGGTGGGTAGGGCGTCAGGAGCGGAGCGGCCAGAGCTATCACCACAAAGAACAGCAGGATCGCGATGCCGGCTGTAATCTTGGGGTTGCGCCAGAGCAAGCGCAAAGCGTTCAGCAGCGGCCCACGCTGACGGTGGTCGGCTTGCTCAATCAGTGTCGTCGTCTCTACTGGGGACTCTCCAAGATTGGTCACCTGCATGCCTATGCCCTCCCATGTCGAATGCGTGGATCCAGCACGCTATAGATCAGCTCGGCCAGGAAGTTAGCCGCCAGCACCGTCAGAGCCAGAATCAGGAAACCGCCCTCGATCAGGGCGTAGTCGCTTTCCGCGGCCCCGCGGAACAGATGGTAGCCGATGCCGGGATAGTTAAAGACGATCTCCGTCAGCAAGGAGCCGCTGACCACCAGGCCCAGCGAGATTGAGAAGCTGGTAATGCTGGGCAAGACCGCATTGCGCGCCGCGTAGGCGAAGACCACTCGCAGCGGGGCCAGACCCTTTGCCTGGGCCATCAGCAGATAATCCTCTGAGAGCGTCGTGACCATAGCATTGCGCATGGTCAAGACCCACTGGGCAAGCGAGCCGATAATGAGGGTGATCACTGGCAAAGCCGCGTGCTGCACCAGGCTCCCAATAAAATCAAGGCTCCACTCTGGCCCATTAGGAAAGCTGCTCAGATCGTAAGCGTCGCTGGTGGGGAACCAGCCCAGCATCATGCCAAAGGTGTAGAGCAGGGCTAAAGCCATCCAGAAGTAGGGGATTGCGGACAGAAAAGTCAGGGCCGGCGGCAGCGTCGTGTCGTACCAGGAGCCCCGGCGCCAGGCAAACAGAACCCCGAGCAGGGTGCCAATCAGAAAGCTCAGGACCACCGCCATTCCCACCAGGCCAATCGTCCAGGGCAGACTCTGGGCCAGAATCTGCGCGACGGGCGTGGGAAACTCCGACGTCGAGGTCCCGAGCTGGCCATGCAGCAGCCCATTCAAGTAATCCAGATACTGCTGCCAGATCGGCACCGAGGGATCGGCACCAAACTCCTTGCGCAGGGCCAGGATCGTAGCTTGGCTCATTCCCTGGTTTCGCAGCTTGGCGATATAGTTCTGCAGCGGATCACCAGGCATCAGACGCGGAATGATAAAGTTGAAGGTAACAGCAGCCCAGAGAGCGATCAGATAGAAGCCTGCGCGCCTCAACAGGTAGCGCATACATCACTCCTTTGACCGAAAGTCAGGACCGACAGGAAACGTGCATCCCTCCAGTGCCAGGAGACAGAGGGCGGCTGACCAACTGAGCAGGAGGGGGGAGCACCCGGACAGCGGTCAGAGAGCGTAGAGAGCACCGTCCTTCCACCCCCAGAGAGGGAGTGGAAGGACGTCCTGGAAGAACGCACTACGAAAGGACAGGCCAGAAGCAACGCTACGATCAGGAGGCTGGCTTCAGATGCAGGATGACGTTTGCTGCATCGGGCAACTGGTACGGCGGACCAACGTCGTACGGATTGCTATCGTCAGGCCAGCCGACCCAGTGCCTGGTCGTGTACTCATCCCAGTCCACATTGACCGTCAGCGGAATGGCCGGCAGCTGCTCGACCATGATCTTCTCGATCCCCTGAATGGCCTGCTTCTGGACATTCGTGTCGGTCGAGGTCACGTACTGCTTCAGCAGCTGATCAACCTGGGTCGCCAGCGTGCCTGCCGAGTGCGTATCCCAGCGCTCGAAGTTCGAGCCGGAGACCGACTTGCCGATCGGGCCAGAGTTGCTGCTGCTGAGCATGTCGCGGTAGGGATAGTAGGGCGTGGGACCCTTATCCGTCCAGCTGATGGCCGCCTCGTAGTTGCCTCCATAGATGGCGCTGAAGTAGGTGTTGGCGTCGGCCACCCCGTTCATCGTGGCCTTGATGCCGGCCTTGTTGAGGTCGTTGACGATGAACTGGACGTCCTGCGCCCAGTCAGACCAACTGCTGGGGACGATGATGGAGAAGCCGAGGACCTTGCCGCTGGAGTCATAGAAG
>NZ_JBHOQV010000209.1:0-1352 GCF_042408735.1 Thermogemmatispora sp. | reverse complement strand
CTGGCCAGCCAGGTGCTGAAGTCTCTCAGTGACGACTGTGGGCTGTTGCGCGAGCAAGGTCAGGATCTCTATGGCTTTCTCCACCTGACGCTGCAGGAGTACTGCGCGGCCTGCTATGTCAGCGAGAGCGGCAAGGTCGAGCCACTGCTGCCCTACCTGGGTGACCCCTGGTGGGAGGAGGTGACGCTGCTCTATGCCGGCGCTGTAAGCGATGCTACGCCGCTCTTTCGGGCGTTGCTGAAAGGCAATAGGAAGGCGCCCCCAGAGGATCTCTTTCAGAGCAAGCTTCTGCTGGCGGGGCGCTGTTTGCTGGCTCAGCCTCTTCTGCAGGCCTGGCCAGAGTTAAGGCGGGAGTTACCGAATCGCCTCTTTGACGAGCTGCGGCGCACACCCTATCGTCTGATGCAAAATTTATTGTCTCACCTATTGGTGGAACTAGGATCGCTCTATAGCAAACCCCTCTTTGGTCCAAAAGATAGTAGTATCGAAGATCGTATTTTTGATATTTTAAATAATAAAGAGAAAGGAAATATGAAATTATTTATTGATTACCTTTTTAATTTAGGAGAATATCAGCTTGCTCTTTCCGGAGATGATCGTCGAAAGCTGGAAAGAAGAAGTCAGCGTAAGGTTCTCGAATCGGTGGATGATACTTTGCCGCCTCATCTACAGGCTCTGCAATGGCACTGGCCAATCGCGGCGGAGCGGGATCGGCAGGCACAGATGCTACTGACTCAGATGATGACCCGGCGCACTAGCAAAGGAGAAACAATAAAGATTCTATCGTCTCTTATTAGTGATAATCAAATAAGTATTGCTCTTAGATGTGAATATACAAAAGCATTGATTGGCGTTTTATATGGACTTTTCGGAGCAACAATATATGATATAATGCTTGATACAGCAGGTAATAATTTAGATATGGATACGATATCTATTCAAAATGAAATGTTTGGTGTAAAATTAGAATCCTGGGAGGGTCAGCAGGCTGTAGAGATACTGCTGTCGCTGGTCAGGGATGAAAGGCTGCCCCCAGCGGTGCGCCAGATCTGCGTGGATGGGTTGCAACTTCCTATGATGCGAGGAATAGAGCTGGCGCGTACCGAAGCACTGGCTGCCCTGATGGATAGCACTCTAAATAGCGAAGTGCGTGCCGCTCTGGCTTTTTTGCTAGGTGGAAGCGGTGAGCGTGGCCTTGGTCCTCTGTTGCGTGCTCTCTGGCAGCAGGAGCAGAATGAGCAACTCAGAGCTGCACTTCTGATGGCCCTGATATGTCTTGATGAGCCGGATCTCCTGGAGCAGGCAGAGCGGCTGGCTTTGCGGCCCCATCCGGTTCTTGTCCTTTTCAGCCA
>NZ_JBHOQV010000034.1:0-40922 GCF_042408735.1 Thermogemmatispora sp. | reverse complement strand
GAGGGGGGACGTGGGAAAGAGTGAGCCGCTCAGCTGCCAAAAACGGGGCCTGAATCGTTAGAAGATATGAAAGATGTATCCCGGGGTGGGTTTCCAGGGGGTCGGTTGCAGCGGCCTCGATCCGTTTGAGGATACTGAAAGTGCCAGAAGAACGGATAGGCCCGCGCGCCCGGCTCGAAGTTGCAGCGGCCTCGATCCGTTTGAGGATACTGAAAGTCGTCTCGCGCCGGCGCATCAGATTGATCAAGTACAGCGTTGCAGCGGCCTCGATCCGTTTGAGGATACTGAAAGTCTGGTTGGTAAGCCACAGTCTCCCCTGATCTGGTCCGTTGCAGCGGCCTCGATCCGTTTGAGGATACTGAAAGTAGAGCGAATTAGCTGTGATACTGGCAAGCGGAAGGTTGCAGCGGCCTCGATCCGTTTGAGGATACTGAAAGCTCAGACGCGCCGGCGTCCTCTCGCGGCCCAGCTTGTTGCAGCGGCCTCGATCCGTTTGAGGATACTGAAAGCTTCTTGTGTCGCCGCACGTGTCTCATCGCACACGTTGCAGCGGCCTCGATCCGTTTGAGGATACTGAAAGCTCCGCTTCAGCTCGCTTTCCGACAACAGTGACTTCTCGTTGCAGCGGCCTCGATCCGTTTGAGGATACTGAAAGAGGCGGCCTGGCGTGTCCAGACCGCTGGCCGTTCACGTTGCAGCGGCCTCGATCCGTTTGAGGATACTGAAAGGCGGGCGAAAGTGATCAGCGAGGTTTTGCCGGCGCCGTTGCAGCGGCCTCGATCCGTTTGAGGATACTGAAAGTCTCGTCGATCACGTGTTCCTCCGTCGACCGCGACCGTTGCAGCGGCCTCGATCCGTTTGAGGATACTGAAAGGCCGTATCTGCCGCTTGGTCCAGCCATCATCAAGCCAGTTGCAGCGGCCTCGATCCGTTTGAGGATACTGAAAGATGCCGCTCCCTCGGTTCAGGAAGCGGCTCCTCAACGTTGCAGCGGCCTCGATCCGTTTGAGGATACTGAAAGACGCCATGCTTCACATCCGCATGCAGGTCCACACGAGTTGCAGCGGCCTCGATCCGTTTGAGGATACTGAAAGCAAAGAAGTCTCCGACGCGTGCGCATACGACCCTGCATGTTGCAGCGGCCTCGATCCGTTTGAGGATACTGAAAGTCGCTGTTTCTTGCTCCCTGGAGGCGGACAGGGGCGTTGCAGCGGCCTCGATCCGTTTGAGGATACTGAAAGTGACTCGCGCGGATACTGTTTACGCGCGGATTGGATCAGTTGCAGCGGCCTCGATCCGTTTGAGGATACTGAAAGGACGATAAGCCCTCCGGAAGACAAACCGTCCGGCCATCGTTGCAGCGGCCTCGATCCGTTTGAGGATACTGAAAGTCAAGAATGATGTTGTACTGCTGATTTGGGTTAATGCGTTGCAGCGGCCTCGATCCGTTTGAGGATACTGAAAGTTCGACTTTGTGTCGGTATGGGTTGAAGATGTTTTGTTGCAGCGGCCTCGATCCGTTTGAGGATACTGAAAGATCTGACCTGGCGCGGGATAGATCTTGCCTGGTTAGCACGTTGCAGCGGCCTCGATCCGTTTGAGGATACTGAAAGAGCGCGGAAGGAGGGCTTTTTTCTGTCAAAGACGAGCGTTGCAGCGGCCTCGATCCGTTTGAGGATACTGAAAGGCTTCTGGAGCGGGCTGAGGGGCATTCTGACTATTTGTTGCAGCGGCCTCGATCCGTTTGAGGATACTGAAAGTTGGGCGCGTCGCAGCGATTGTACTGCGCGCGTACTTGAGTTGCAGCGGCCTCGATCCGTTTGAGGATACTGAAAGTTGGGCGCGTCGCAGCGATTGTACTGCGCGCGTACTTGAGTTGCAGCGGCCTCGATCCGTTTGAGGATACTGAAAGTAACAGGCGCGGTGCTCGCATCCCTGGAATGGCGCGGTTGCAGCGGCCTCGATCCGTTTGAGGATACTGAAAGTTCTCGAGGTCGTCTGGCTCGAGCGCGTCAAAATGCGTTGCAGCGGCCTCGATCCGTTTGAGGATACTGAAAGTGTCCAGGGCGCCCGGGCGCAGGCGCAGTTCAATAAGTTGCAGCGACCTCGATCCGTTTGAGGATACTGAAAGTGACCTGGATGCGCCGGGAAAGGCGGATGAGGTCAGGGAGTTGCAGCGGCCTCGATCCGTTTGAGGATACTGAAAGTGACAGGAGGAACAATGCGAAAGTGGTGAATGAAGTTGCAGCGGCCTCGATCCGTTTGAGGATACTGAAAGGGTCCTGATCGAGATACGCGGCCAGGTGCTTGCTGGCAAGTTGCAGCGGCCTCGATCCGTTTGAGGATACTGTAAAGAATCATGAGCCAAATACCCATAACGAGCAGAAAGACTCGTTGCAGCGGCCTCGATCCGTTTGAGGATACTGAAAGTCTGCTGCTCGTGGCATCATTGGCTACAAATATACCTGTTGCAGCGGCCTCGATCCGTTTGAGGATACTGAAAGGTAGAGCGCGGCCCAATCTTCTCTGATCAGCTCCTCTGGTTGCAGCGGCCTCGATCCGTTTGAGGATACTGAAAGTCTGGCTGATCCGTCCCACATGCGCAGGTCGGCACAGTTGCAGCGGCCTCGATCCGTTTGAGGATACTGAAAGGGGTGTTGATCTGCAGATTGACATGCTTGAGCTTCGTTGCAGCGGCCTCGATCCGTTTGAGGATACTGAAAGTTCTTGATCAGAATCCTCCTGTTGGAGGGCTAAGAAAGTTGCAGCGGCCTCGATCCGTTTGAGGATACTGAAAGGACGTGGGGCCTGCGATCGCGTTCGTGGACTGTGCGGAGTTGCAGCGGCCTCGATCCGTTTGAGGATACTGAAAGGCACGGCGGTGTAGTAGCGAAACGTCGATGCGTTATGTTGCAGCGGCCTCGATCCGTTTGAGGATACTGAAAGTCTCGACGAACATACCACTGGAAATGTGGCGCATTGCGTTGCAGCGGTCTCGATCCGTTTGAGGATACTGAAAGATCATCTGGGCCGCTGGTGTGTCGGGGTGTGTGGTCGGTTGCAGCGGCCTCGATCCGTTTGAGGATACTGAAAGTGACCCGATGTTCGTGATCAATCGCCTGCGGGCCGGCGTTGCAGCGGCCTCGATCCGTTTGAGGATACTGAAAGTCCGCCGGCGTGGGGCACAGCTTGCGCCTGACATTGCGTTGCAGCGGCCTCGATCCGTTTGAGGATACTGAAAGTGTGAGGATAGTGAAAGGCTGCCACGATGGTCTCATGGTCAAAGGCCAGCGTATGGGTTGCAGCGAGCGCGATCCGTGTGAGAATACTGAAAGTGTGAGGATACTGAATGGAAGAAAAAGGATTCGGCTTTGAACCAGCGGCGGCATGGTTGCAGCGGCCTCGATCCGTATGAGAATACAGAAATGAGGATACTGGACAGAAGGTACTGAGAGTTATGGATGCTCCCATCAAGCTGCTGTTAGTCGATGATCATGGCCCTTTGCGCAAGGCCCTACGCGAGGGCCTGGAGGCGACGGGCGCTATCCAGGTGGTGGGTGAGGCGGCCACAGGGCGAGAGGCTGTAGCGCGCGCCTTCGAGTTGGATATGGATGTGATTCTCATGGACGTGCAGCTGCGCGATCCTGCTCTGGGGCGCAAGGCCATGAGTGGCGTGGCGGCGGCGGTCGCGATTCGCCGTGAGCGTCCTCGTATGCCCGTCGTCTTCTATTCGATCCAGGATGACGATGAGTATTATCGCGAGTTTCGGGCCTCTGGAATTCTAACGCATTACGCCTACGTGCGTAAAAGTAACTATCTGCTGCCAGGAATGCTGCTTCCTCTGTTACGGGATGCGATCAGCGGGCGCAGCTTTGTCGATCCCGAAATCGAGGATCGAGTTCAGGAAGTCCGCAGCCTGGACGAGCAATCGCCGCGCGCCTTACTGGAGCCGAACGAGCTGCGCGTGGCCGAGCTGCTGGCCCAAGGCATGACCAACGAACAGATTGCCGCCCGACTCAATCTGCACGATAAGCGCGCCGTGAGCCGCACCAATGGCCGCATTTACGCCGCCTGGGGACTGAGCGAGTCGGCGGTCGATGAGAAGGTAGCACGGGCGCGTGCCACGCTGATCTACACCCTCAATCGTATGATTATCTGGGACGAGCAGGGGGTGGCCTACGTTCAGAATCGCAAAGGCGAGTGGGTCCCGTTCTATAGCGACGAAGGGGAGAAGGTCTCTTCTTAGACGGCCCGCTGGCCTATCCGCCTGTAGTAGCGAGGGAAGCGATGGCTCTTGAGACGCTGCTTGCTCCGGTGACTTTGCTGAGCACCCTGACGCTGGCGGTCTCGATCTTTAATCTGGTGACCTTTCTCTGGCTGGCAAGTACGGTTTGGCTCAACGGCGATCACCGGGCGCGGATCACGCTCTGGGGAGTTGTCGGACTGGCGCTCAGCGCGCTCTTTTTCTTTGTCCATGCCTTGCTCATTACTCTACCGCTCGATGGGCCGGGCCTGCGCCCGCTGCTCAACGTTCTCTGGCAGGTAGCCTGGTTTCCCGCGCTCTGGGTCCCCTATATCTGGTTCGCGATTGGTCTGCACTATGCCTCGCTGATCAACGCGGGCTGGCGACGGCGCATTCCCTGGCTGCTGGCCTTGGGGGCCTTGCTCGGCCTGGCCTTGCTTCTGCTCTTGTTACTCAACCGTCAGACCTTTACCTTTGTTGAGACCCTACAGCTTCTGGCCTACAGTACGCCCCCGCCCAGCGCGGGCCGCGCCTGGATTTCGCCACTTTTCCTGATGCCACTGCTCTTCCTGGTCTATGTAGCCTTTTGCGCCATCGGCCCCTGGTTTACTTCCAGTCGCATTCAGCAGGTGGTAGTAGCCGGCTGGCGGGCACTGGGGGCAAGGCTGCGCACCCGGGAGCAAGGGGTGGCTCGCCCTTCGCTGCGGCGGGCCCTGCTGGAAGCCTTCTGGGACGATCCCACCGAGATAGAGTTGCTGGAGGAGCCGCAGCTCTCCTGGCACCTGGCGCGTCCGGCCTTGCTACTGGCAGCTCTCTTGATGGTCGCTCTGACCATTGGTCTGGGCCTGGCCGGGCTATGGTCGATGTTGCGCTGGTTGGGGGGAGAGACGCCGCTGCGGGCCGCGCCCCCCCTGCGGGCCATTCCCCCGACTCTGCTGGCCCTCGACCTGATCGCGAACCTGGTAGTGGCCCTGATCATTCTGGTGATCGGCTACTCGATCGTCCGTCACGGCATCCTGATTGAGCGCCCGCTGGCACGGCGGGGCTTCTTCGAGCAGTGGCGCGGCATCGTCATCGTGGCCACGGCGGTGGCGCTCTTCATCGCCCTCCTGGTCTCGCTGACCCACAGCAGTTTGGGGGGACTGCTTTGTATTACTTGCCTGGCCACCGTGGCCTACGCTCTCTTCACCTGGAGTAGTTACCAGGCCCATGATCGCTATATCGCCTTGCTGGGGCGCTTTTTAAGCAGCACCAGCCTGCGCCGCTGGTTGAATACGAGCGCCGAGAAGAGCGAGCGCGAGCTGCAGGACCTCTTTTTCTCCCTCTGTCAGAGTGTCCTGGCGGTGCGCTGCGCCCGCCTGGTGATCCTGGCCGGTCCTATGCGTCGTACCTTTAGCTATCGCTGGCCGGCTGATGCCCGTCCCAACGGGCGAGAGCTGCCCCGTCTAGGCCAAAGTCAAGGAGCGAGCGGCGGCGAAACGGATGCCCTGGTCTCGCTGGTCCCGCGCCGCCCTCCAGGAGGACGCGGTGCCGGAACTCCTCTGGCCTATCGCCTGCGTCTGCGCCTGGCAAGTGGCGAGCCGCTGGTTTGCTGGGTGATGCCCCTCTACGACGAGCGCGGACTGGTGGCAACCCTCTTCTTGGGACCGCGTGAGGATGGCGGAACGTTCACAAAGGAGGATATGAATCTGGCTCAGGCTTGCGGGCAGCGCATACTCGATGCTATCGGCGATCACGAGGCGATGCAGGCTGTCTCTGCTCTCCTGCGTCGCCGCATTGTCGATGTGAAGCTGCTGGGGGCTCAGCAACGCCGTGTCTTGCACGACGAGATTCTCCCTCAGATGCATCTGGCACTGCTCCATCTGGAGACCCTGCGGGCGGCCACGAAGCGGGAAGGTCAGGAAGCTCCCCACCCCGCGCTTGAGGAGGCGATCGGCCTGGTAAGTGCGGCCCACCGCCAACTGGCTGCTCTGATGCGCACGACGACGCCAGGAGCGCCCTATCGTCTGGAGCGCGAGGGACTGGTACAAGCCATTCGCACGATGCTGGAACAGGATTTTCACGATGCCTTCGATGAGGTCTGCTGGCAGGTGGATGAGGAGACAGCGGCCCGTATCGATGAGCTGACCCCACCGGCGATCGCGGAGCTGATCTTCGCCGCTGTGCAGGAGGCCCTGCGCAACGCCGCTCGCCATGCGCGCGGGAGCGATGTCCATCGCCACCTGCGCGTACGGCTGCAGGCCCGCTGTGACCCCGATCTGGAGGTGGTGGTGGCCGATGACGGAGTGGGAATCGCGGCGGCTGATGCAGCTACCAGCGGCACCGGCGGCGGCCTGCTGACTCATAGCGCCCTCCTGGCCATTGCCGGCGGCAGCTTGACCCTGAAGAGCGCCCCAGACGAGGGGGTGACGGTGCGTATCTTTCTGCCCGCTCAGGCCCTGATCTGATGGCTTCCCGCTCCCCCAGCCTCCTCCGCCCGCCAGCGCTAATAGCCTGTCCTGCCCGCCTGCCCGCTGCTGTCCTCCCAGTTATGGCTCTGCTTATGTTCAGCAACCCTGTCCCTCTGTGCGGGGTCTTTCTCTTCTGTCTTCCCCTAAATCTCCAGGCCGGGCGGTTCTATATAATGTGAAGACAGGCTTTCCTTTTGCTGCCAAAAGATATCAATAATAAAACCTCTCTCTACTTCTCTTTATTGACTTTCTCCAGAAAATATGTTATCCGTGTTATATACTATAATTACAATATTGCTCTATAAAGAGAGCGAAGGAGAGAGTGAGATGCCGACACTGGACGACCTGATTGCTGAAGCGGCCCTCAGAAAGACGGAGTTGGCTCGTGAGACAGGCATTGCGCCGGCAACGATTACCCGCATCAGCCACGGTGGCCCGACGACGCGCGTCACCGTCAACAAGATCCTCAAAGTCTTAGAGCGTCATTTAGGGCGGCGCATAGAGATCGAACATGTCGAAGGTCTTAATATCACCAAGTAGAGTGAGACGCTTCCTGGGGGCGATATGAGCATACTTGACCGACTGTTTGGGACACCCTCGTCTGTTAGGCAAACCTGGCTTGGGTCTCGCCGGAAGGGACCGGGCTAGGAAAGAAGCTGCTGATCCCTTGCCGAAGGGACGAAGAGACTGGCCTTCTGTCGACCTCTCCCCAGAGTATTTTGTCTGGCCTGTCTGTCTACTTGCCATCAGTGCCACTACAGACAGCAGGCCAGGCTTCTTCTGCTCTTCTGGCTATTCTTCGCGCCAGAAAGAGACTTTTCTCTTGCTGGCCCCTGCTCGGGAAGAGGGGATCCCCTCTTCCCCGTAGTCATAGGCGAGGCGGGTAGGTAGGCAGAGGCTTGCAACGATGGTTCTTCTGAGACCTTCGGGATGCTGATCCGGCCAGGACCCAGGGAAGTGGTCTCTGAAGAAGGCTCCTGTAACGTCTTCTTCTCTGAGGGACCTCGCCGTTGCTGGCGAAGAAAACATCTCGCCTGCCTTGCGATGCTGGTCGGATTGACCGACCAGCCAACGCGCAGGCGGCAGAAGTGAGGAGAGAAGCTATGATCCTGATTACGGGGGCAACTGGCTTTATCGGAAGGCACCTGGTCCACCAGCTTGTAGAGCGTGGCGAGCGACCGCGCTGCCTGGTACGCAATAGCAGTCGCGCGGCCCGCCTCCTGCCGGCGAAAAGCGTCGAGCTGGTGGAGGGAGCCACCACGCGCCCGGCGACGCTCGGGCCCGCCCTCCAGGGCGTTGACACCGTCATCCATGCGGCCTTCATGACTGCCGACCGCAAGCAGTCGACGGACAATACCTATGAGGGAACCAACGTCGCCGGCACCACCAACCTGGTCAATGCTGCCCTGGCTGCCGGCGTCCGGCGCATGATCGAGATCAGCGGCCTCGGTACCCGGCCGGACCGGCCCGGCAGTTATATGCAAGGGCGCTACCTGGCCGAGGAGGTCCTTAAGAAGAGCGCCCTCGAGTGGACCATCGTCCAGCCCTCCGTTCTCTTTGGGCCAGGTGCTCCTTTCTTTAAAGGACTGGCGGACCTGATCCGCAGCGCGCCCGTGGTTCCCCTGATCGGGGGTGGCTCGCTGCGCTTTCAGCCCATCTATGTCGAAGATGTCGTCCGCGTCATTCTGCACATACTTGACGATCCAGCGGGCAGCCGCAACCGGACCTTTGTGATCGGGGGACCCGAGTATTACACCTTTGCCCAAATCATCGACCTGCTCATGCAGACCCTGCAGGTCCGGCGTCTTACCTTGCCGCTGCCTCTCTTCATGGCCCGTATCGGCGCCACGGCTATGGAGCTTGTCCTGCCCAGGCCGCCGATTACCCGTGCCGCTCTGACCCTCTTTACCTTCGACAACATCACGGCTCTCGATGCCGTCGAGCGCCAATTTGGCTTCCAGCCCCTCTCGCTGCGCAGCTACCTGGCTCAAAAAGGCAAAGATGGCCTCTAGTCGCAGCGAGCGGCTCGTCACTGTGCTCGAGCGGGCAACGCGCCTGGCGGCGAGAGCGACGCGCTGGCCTCCGTCCCCTCCGTGAGCAGGGCGCTCGCTCGCTGGTTCTGGAGGGCGGCCCAGGGGGATCACGGACCTGTCCGGGTCCTGTCTTATCCCGCCCTGGACGGGGCCGTCCTCCCTCTCGCCGGCCCGGGTGAGGGGCGATACAAGCTAAAGAGTGCGGGCCGGCCAGCGTTACTCTCCTCCCTCTCTACTCCTGTGCTATAATAAGGCTGCGTTACGAAGAGAGGCATCTTCATTTTCGTCATCTTCTGGCTGCTGCGGAGGGAGGGACGTACTGTGTTGACGGACCTGGGGGAATTGCACTCGCTGAGCGAGTCTCTGAAGCGCATTTCCGGCCAATTACACGAGCAGACGCGCGAGCTGGAGCGCGCCGTCGAGGGCACCTATGCCAGCTATCTGAGCGATCCGCGCGTTCAGCTCCTCAGTAAGACGCTGGCGGTCAGCCGGCGGGCCGACCTGGAACTGTCGCGCCTGAGTCAGCTCGTGCTGAACCTGCATCGGCGGCTGGAGGGCCATGAAATGGCAGCCCTGGAGCGCGAGCAAGAGAGGCTGCGCAGCAGCATCACGGCCCTCAAACGCGAGCGCCACGAGCTGGAGACCCTTTACGAGATCGCGCGTACCCTGAACTCGACCCTCGAGTTCGAAGAGGTGCTGCGCCTGGTCATGGATCAGGTCATCAGCTTTGTCGGAGCTGAACGGGGCTTTCTGGCGTTGCTCAACGAGCAAGGCGAGCTAGAGTTTAAGATTGCCCGTACCAAAGATGCCCGCAGCCTGGAACGCGATGCCTTTAACCTGGGAATCAGCCAGAGCACGGTTAATCGCGTCGTCCAGACCCGCCAGCCGATCCTGACGAGCGATGCTCAGGAGGATCGCGACCTCAAGGAGCAGCGCAGTATCATTGAGAACCGTATCCGCTCGATCATGTGCGCCCCGCTCGTAGTACGCGATCGCTGCATAGGAGCTGTCTATGTTGATAGCCGGCTGAACGCCAATCTTTTTGGGCCGCAGCAGCGTGACCTGCTCTTCGCCTTCTGCCATCAGGCAGCGATCGCCATCGACAATGCCCGCCTCTTCGCCGATCTGCAGCGCACCCTGCGCCAGGTCAACGAAGATAAGCAGTACATGGACAACATCTTTGCCTCGATTGCCAACGGCGTGATCACGACCGATCCCGAGGGAGTGATCACCACCTTCAATCGGGCGGCGGGTGCAATTCTCAAGCTCGATCAGCGCGCCGTGCTGGGCAAACATTATCGTGAAGTGCTAGGAGCACTGCCCGAGCTGGGTTTGGTCGAGCTGCTGCAGGAGGCTCTGCTCCATCATGAGCACGGCACTCGCGTGCCGGTAGCCTTTGAGGGCGAGGTAGCGGGCCTGGGCCGGGTCAATATGAATTTCTACGTCACGGCCCTGCGCGACGAGCATGGTCAGCACATTGGCAGCGCCCTCGTCATCGACGATCGCACCGACCTGAAGCGGGCCCAGGACGAGGCGCGTCAGATCAAATCGCTTTTCGGGCGCTACGTCCATCCCAGTGTGGTCAAGCGGCTGCTCGAAGATCCCCATTCGCTCAAGCTTGGAGGCGAGACCCGCGAGATCACGGTGATCTCCGCCGACCTGCGCGGCTATACCAGTCTGGCCGAGCGCCTTCCGCCGGAGCAGATGATGAATCTGCTCAATAGCTATCTGGATCTGATGGTAGAAGCCATCTGGGACGAGGGGGGGACCCTGACGGCCTTCTGGGGCGATGAACTGATGGCTATTTTCAACGCGCCCCTGGAGCAGGCCGACCATCCTCTGCGGGCGGTGCGTGCGGCCTGGAAGATGCGTCAGGCCATTCTGGACTACGCTCGCCGCCATCCCGAGGTGGTCCCAGTGAAGTTCGGGATCGGCGTCAATACCGGCCTGGCCATCGTGGGCAATATCGGCTCGCGCGAGCGCATCCAGAACTATACGGCCATTGGCGACACCGTCAACGTTGCCGCCCGTCTCCAGTCCAAGGCCGACGATAACAATATTTATTTGAACGCTTCGACCTTCTACCGTGTGCGCCAACACGTGCAGATCGACCACGTCGGAACGCTTCAGGTCAAGAATCGCTCCGAGCCGCTGGAGGTTATGCGCCTGACAGGGGTCTATAGCCTGTCTGGCTCAGGCCGGGCTTAGCCGGGGCCGCAGAGCATGATGGCTGCCGCCTGCGCTAGCCGAAAAAGAGACAGGCCCTGGCTGGTTGGCTGGTTGGCTGGCTGGCTGCTCACCCCGGCCAGCGCTGCCTGTGGCTCTGTCCGTCCCCCTTTCCTGCTCTCTCCCCTCCTGCCCTGCCCTCGTTGCCTTGCTGGCGCAAGGGGCCAGGCTATGAGCTGCTTGCTAGCGACAGCTCCTTGTGCAGAATGAAGCCGCGCTGTGGCATACGCACGAAGCCGAACCATTCATAGAGGCGGTGTGCGCGCTGATTGTCCTCCTGCGTATTGAGCATGATGCGGCGCACGCGCGCCTGAGCAAAAAAGTTAATAGCCTCGGCCATGAGGCGCGTTCCAATGCCCCGTCCGCTGAAAGCGGGATGGACAGCGATGCGGATCAGGTAGCCGTAGCCTTCGTCGACGGCGTTGAACTGGTAGCCGACGACCTCTTCCCCCAGCTCTGCTACGACGAAGTAGGGATGGGTGGCGGCAATATCGGCGAAGGCCAGGGCATCGTAGCGCCAGAGCGGGGCGAAGCAGAGCCGCTCAATGTCGCAGAGGGCGGCCAGATCGTCGCCGCGGACGTTGCGTACGCGGATCTCCTGGTTCCCCTGGGTGGGAACGCGGTAATCGAACTTGTCATAGCAGTAGAGCAGGCTATGCGGCGCGAAGCCGCGCCTGAGTAAGGGTGTACGCAGCCAGTCTTGTTCCAGATCGTTGCCTGAATAGTAAAGCTGGGTCACGCCGCGCGCCTGCAAGTCGGGTTGCAGACAGGCGAGCAGCCGATCGAGATGGCCAAAGGCCTGTCGATGCTCGCTCCAGTTCACGCCGAAGCCCCCGATCCAGGCCACGGGCGGGTTCAGGCTCTGAGAGAGCAGAAAGCTCTCCAATTGCCCGGCGCGAAAGAGACCATAGGCAGGATAGTGTTCCAGGAGGCGCGGCAGCTCCTGGAAAGTGAAGCGCTGGTAGACGTAGTCTGAGTACAGCAGGAGCTTTTGAACGTGGGCAAGATCGCAGGAGGTCAGAGGACGCACGTGCTGCGAACCTGTCTGCATGGGGCCTCCTTGGTAGTGGTGGCATCATTGCCTTGGCTCGCTCCTTCTGATCGTTGGGCCTCATCTCTGTTGGGCGGCCCTGGCCGCTGCCACTGGCTGGCTCTCGCTCTCGCTCTAGGCGGTCCATTTGCCTGGGGACAAGTCACTTGAGCGCCTCTCTCTCGTATCGTAATTGCTCCCTGCAAAAGGGGATGCGGACAACGGAGGCCCGGAGGCAGCCGGGCGAAGTGTCCGGCTCAGCGGCTGCCCTCCGGTCGCTGGCCGTTGCTGCTGGTGGGATCGCTGGCGGGGGCCTCGGCCTCGGGTCCCTTGACCTCGCGTCGCAGCCTGGCGATATCGGGCCGCGGCGCGTTGCGCATGCGGTAGCCCGTCAGCTTGTGGATGCGCCGCAGTTCGGCGATGAGGACGTCCGTATTGATGCGGAAAGACTTCTCTGGTGGTGGCCCCAGACTGTCGACGGCGGCGTCATCGCCCAGCAAGAGATTGATGCTGGTGGCGACGCAGGCGGCGTTCGCCTGCAGGTCGTAGCCGCCCTCCTGGATCATGATCAGCCGACCATCGCAGAGGTATTTCGCCAGCTCGATGATGATCATGATCAACTGGGCGAAGCCGGCGGTTGACAGATGCATATTGGCCAGAGGATCTTTCCAGTGGGCGTCGAAGCCTGCTGAGACCAGGATCAACTGCGGCTGAAAGCGGTCGGCGGCGGGCGCCATCACCTGACGGAAGACCGGCTCGTAGGTCTCGAAGCCCGTAGTAGCCGGTAGCGGTACATTGATCGTCGTGCCCAGACCCTCCCCTTCGCCGCGCTCGTCCGAGCGTCCTGTCCCCGGATAGAACGGCGCCTGATGGGTTGAGAAGTAGAGCACGCGCGGATCGCGATAGAAGATGTTCTGGGTCCCATTGCCGTGATGCACATCGAAATCGATGATCATCACCCGCTCGAGACCGTGGCGCTCGATAGCGTAGCGGGCGGCGATGGCGACATTGTTGAAGAGGCAGAAGCCAAGCGCCTCGTCGTACTCGGCATGGTGACCGGGCGGACGGACCAGGCAGTAGGCGTTATCGATCTCCCCCTTGAGAAGGGCGTCGATCGCGGTCAGCCCGGCGCCGGCGGCCTTGGCGGCTGCCTCGTAAGAGCGGCCAGAAACAAAGGTCTCTGGCGCGAAGAAGTGGGAGATCCGTCCACCGGCAGCGGCCTCGCGGGCGGCGCGCTCAGCCGCGGCCCGCACCGAGCGGATGTAGAGGCGATCATGGGCGAGAGCCAGCTCGTCCTCGCTGGCCTCGCGTGGGGTAAGCAAGACCAGCCCCTCGCGCTGGAGCCAGCCCAGAGCCTCCAGCACGGCCATCGCCCGCTGCAGGCGTTCAGGACGCTCGGGATGCCGTCGCGGCGTAATATGCTCCAAAAAGACCGGGTCGTATACCAGTGCTGTCGTCATCTCTGTTCTTTGTCAGACCAGGCCAGGCGAGGACTGGCCCAACTCCCTCCTCGCTCGCCGGCTGACTTGCTTGCTGGCTGGAGGATCCTCGGGAGCCGGAGCCGCTCCTCGCTTCAGGTCCCTGGTATCTATGCTTGCCTGGTGGTTGGTTAGCTGGTTGGTTGGGGGCTGCAACACTTCGGGAAGGGCGGGCCGCCAGGCCCAGCCCGAGCCTCGAAGAGAAAGGCGCTGCCCGTCAGCCTCCCTGAGTCGCCGGGCTGGCTGGATCCGCTGAGACCCAGCTTGCCCGGACTCAGAGGGCGCGTGCAGAGGTCACGCGCCGCTCTGGGTGGGCTAGGCCGAGGTGTGCCTGGCCAAAGCGGCCTTCACCAGCTCAGGGATATCGAAGATGGTCTCGGCCACGGGAACGCCAGCGGCCCGCAGGGCGGCCACCTTCCCCTGGGCCGTACCCGTATTGCCCGAGATAATAGCGCCGGCGTGGCCCATGCGCTTGCCCGGAGGAGCGGTGCGACCGGAGATAAAGGCCACCACTGGTTTGCTCATCGTCTTAATGAACTCGGCGGCATCCTCCTCATCGCTGCCCCCGATCTCCCCGCAGAGGACCACCGCCTGGGTTTGCGGGTCCTGCTCGAAGAGCTTCAAATGGTCGACGAACGTCGAGCCGATGATGGGGTCGCCGCCGATGCCAATGCAGGTTGACTGGCCGATGCCGGCCTCGCTGAGCAGGGCAACAACCTCGTAGGTCAGCGTGCCCGAGCGTGAGATGAAGCCGACGGGGCCGGGGGTAAAGATCTGGTAGGGCATAATCCCGATCTTCCCCTGGCCGGGCGTACACAGGCCGGGACAGTTCGGGCCGATCAATGTCGCTCCATGCTCGCGGACTACCAGCAGAGCGCGGGCCGTATCCAGCACCGGAATAAACTCCGTGATGCAGACGATCAGCTTCAGGCCAGCGCTGGCGGCCTCCATGATAGCATCGGCGGCCCCAGCCGGAGGGACAAAGATACAGCTGGCGTTCGCGTCGGTGGCCGCCTTGGCCTCGGCCACCGTATCGAAGACCGGGAGGCCGCAGGCGCTCTGGCCGCCCTTGCCGGGCGTGACGCCGGCCACCACCTTTGTGCCGGCCTCCAGCATGCGCGTCGTGTGATAGCTCCCCTCGCGCCCGGTAATACCCTGAACAATCACACGGGTCTGCTCATCGAGTAAAATGCTCATGCCTGCTGTTCCTTCTCCTTTGCCTGGATGGCGGCGACGATCTTCTGCGCCGCATCGCGCATGTCCTTGCCCCAATCAAGGCCAGCGTCCTTAAGCATGGCGCGCCCCTCCTCGGCGCCGGTCCCCGAGAGACGGACCACGATCGGCAAGCCAGCGGGTAGCTGCTGCTGTGCCATGATCACCCCCCTGGCCACTTCCTCGCCGCGGGTGATGCCGCCGAAGATATTGACCAGGATGCCCTGGACATCGGGGTCACGTGCCACAAAGGTCAGCGCCTTGGCCATGACCTCAGCGCGGGCCCCGCCTCCGATGTCGAGGAAGTTGGCCGGCTTGCCGCCGCAGGCTGCAACCATATCGAGGGTAGTCATGACCAGACCGGCCCCGTTCCCGATGATGCCGACGTTGCCGTTGAGCTTGACGTAGGTCAGACCCTCCTTATGAGCCTCAAACTCCAACGGGTTGGCCTCCTCCGGCTCCTCCCAGGCCGCGTAGTCGCGGTGGCGATAAAGGGCATTGTCGTCAAGGACAATCTTGGCATCAGCAGCCTGGACCTGGCCATCGCTGGTCAAGACCAGCGGGTTGATCTCTGCCAGATTGGCGTCGCTCTCGATGAAAGCCTGGGCCAGCGCGGTCAGAATCGCGCCCCCGCGGGCGATGACTGCCGAGGGGAAGCCGGCGCGCGCCAGAATATTGCGTGCCTCAAAGGGGCGCAATCCCCACCGCAAATCGATCGGCTGCTTGATGATCTTCTCAGGGGTGGTCGCGGCGACCTCTTCGATGTCGACGCCGCCGGCGGTCGAGACCATCACCACCGGGGCCTGCGTCTTGCGGTCCAGAACAATGCCAAGATAGTACTCCTCCCGAATCTCTAGCTTGGAGACCACCAGCACTTTCTGGACGGTCAGCCCCTTGATATTCATGCCCAGGACGCGGGCGGCGGCAGCGCGCGCCTCTTCGGGCGTATTGCCGAACTGAATGCCTCCTGCCTTGCCGCGTCCGCCGACATAGACCTGAGCCTTGATGACCACTGGACCGCCAAGCTCGCGGGCTATCGCTTCCGCTTCTTCTGGCGTGTAGGCTACGCGCCCCGGCTGGATGGGGATGCCGTAGCGCGCCAGGATCTCTTTGGCCTGATACTCGTGGATCTTCAAATACGTACTCCTTTGTCTGTCTGTCCTTTGCGTCGTGCGCGTAGTGCCCTTGGTGCCTCTGTGTCTCTTCTCCCGTCCGCCTGGCCGCCCACTCAGGTACCTGGGCATGCCCCCCTTGAGCTGGGACCGTCCCCAGGGCAGTGGTTGGTCGCCCCCAGGCCGACTCGGGCCGGGTCGGGCCAGGACCCCAGCCAGCGCCTGTGTCTGCCAGCCGGGGAAAGACAGGGGCGCGGAAAGCCACACGGCGCGGACCAGGCCCGCCGGCAGATCAGAGCAGATGGCAGGGCAGCGCGCCGGAACATGTCCTGACGTGACAGAAGGCCAGCCTCTCTTGCGCGGTGCGCTTGGCTCGCTCTCCTCACTGCAGGCTGTCTGGCCTGGCTGTGGGGAGAGGAGCAACTCCAATGCTATCACCGCCCGAAAAAGCTGTCAACGCTGAGGAAACCTGCTACAATGCCTGTGTTCGGTTCCTTTTCTATAGTAGAAATGCCCGCATGGCTCTCTTATGGGCGAAAACAAGACCGTGAGAACGTTCTCTAAATGGAGCAAAAGAGGGGGAAAAGCAGTTCTTATGTCCGATCTACATTCTCTGGCTTCTCCAGGTGAGCGCTCTGGCTCCTGGCCGGCGCCGGGCCGCCCACCGCGCTTCGAGACCGGGACCGGCAACCGACGCCGGCCCGGCGAAGAAAAGCCGTCGTGGCAGCGTCTCTGGCTGGCCCTTATCCTCATTGTCGCGCTGCTCGCGCTTGGGGGGGCAGGTCTTTTTGTCTGGGGCTGGCTGCACAGCCTCGAACTCTCTCCAGGTGTGGCCACGCCGACCTCAGCCATTACGCGCCTGCACGTGGCGCGGGCCGCTCCCTACGCCGGGCTGACCTTCCAGGTGGTAGAGGCTCAATATGCCAGCGCCTTTAGTGACGACCTGATCCGCCCGGGACCGGCTCAGGTGCGTCTGCGCCTGCATGTGGTCAATGCGGGCAGCACCCAGGTCTCAGTCATTTATTACGATGCGGCCCGCCTGCTTGTGCCGGGCCAGAAACCGATCGCGCCGAGCAACGTCAACCTGGCCGTGGCCCTGGCTCCGGGCAAGAGCGCCGACGGCTGGCTGGACTTTCCGGTGCCGCGGGGAACCAGGCTGGAAACGCTTAAGCTCCAGCTCGGCTCGACCGCCCTCAACGAGTCTCTGGTGACCATTCCCTTCAGTGGCCCCTTTGATCCGGCCAGCTACACTGGCAAGGTCTATCCTCAGACGCTCACTATCTTCTATACCTATAATGCCCAGCCGGGCCTTTATCTGACCTATCACCTGATCAGTGTGGAGCGCCAGTTTGCCTACAGCGGCTGGGGCCAGGTCAAAGCCGGCCAACAGTTCTATGTCTTCAACTTTCGGGTCGACAACCCCAATGGCGTGGCCGTCAATCCGGGGCCGGGCTTCGACTATGTCCGCCTCGTGCTGGGGGGGAATGTACGGGCCCCTCTCGATAGCACCCTGCCAACGAGCTTCAAGCCGGGAGCCCACCAGGTCGGGGGACGAGTGATGTTCAGCGCCCCAGCGGGCCTGCACAGCCTCACCCTGCGCTTCCTCTACCAGTATGGTCAGGGGGGCAACGATTATAGTGTCCAGCTCTAGCGAGCGACGCTCACAGCAGGCAGGAGAGAGCAGGCTCTGCAGATGCAGAGCCTGCTCTCTCCGACGGCAGCAGGTCGGCTGGCGCCGCTCCGCTCTGCCGCTCTGCCTGCTAGGAGCGGATGAAAGCCAGCAGCTCGTCGCGCTTGGACTCCATCAGCTCGCGCGTATTGGCCTCGACGTTCAGGCGCAGCAGCGGCTCCGTATTCGAGGGGCGCACGTTGAACCACCAGTCGCCGAAGTCGAGCGTGATCCCGTCGAGCCGGTCGATCGAGCGCGCCTGCGGCCCGTAGCGCTCGATCAGGGCCTCCAGTTTGGCCTGAACATCGCTGACGCGGCTATTAATCTCGCCGCTGCGCACGCGCGTATTGAGCGGCTTGATCAGCTCCGAGAGCGGCTTATTCTCAATCGAGACCAGCTCGAGCAGGAGCAAGAAGGCGATCAGGCCGGAGTCAGCGAACCAGTTATCGCGGAAGTAGAAGTGGCCCGAGTGCTCACCACCGAAGATGGCGTTCAGCTCGCGCATCTGGGCCTTGATGTAGGAATGCCCCACCCGCGTGCGCACCGCCTTACCGCCCAGGCGCTCGATCAGCTCGGGCACGCTGCGCGAGACGATCAGATTGTAGAGGATGGTCGCCCCCGGATGCTTGCGCAGGAGGCTCTGAGCCACCAGGGCGGTCACCATTGAGCCATCGATCACATTGCCCTGTTCATCGACAGGGAACATGCGGTCGGCATCGCCATCGAAGGCCGCCCCGAGGTCGGCCCGCACCTCGCGTACCTTGCGCTGCACGTCGACCATGTTTTCCGGCTCGATGGGACTGGCCGGATGATTGGGAAAGTGCCCATCCAGTTCGAAGTAGAGCGGGATCAGCTCGCAGGGCAGGTGCCGGAAGACACGCGGCATGATCAGGCCGGCCATACCGTTGCCGGCGTCGACGACCACTTTGAGCGGCCTTACCTTGCTAACGTCGATGAAGGAGAGGGCATGAGCCACATAGTCGTCGGTCACGTCCCGCGGAATCACCAGGCCCCTGCGCTCCGGCTCCGGAAACTGGCCACGCAGGGCCAGATCGCGAATCTCGGCCAGGCCGCTATCCAGGCTGATCGGAGCCGCCTGGGCGCGACAGAACTTCATCCCGTTGTACTCGCCCGGATTGTGGGAGGCGGTAATCATTACGCCTGCCGGGTAGTTGAACTTACCCACAGCGAAGTAGAGTTCGTCGGTGGTGGTCAGGCCCAGGTCGACCGCGTTGACGCCCTGGTCGATGATACCCCGAATCAGGGAGGCGGCCAGAACCGGCGATGAGAGGCGCATATCGCGCCCGATGGCGATCTCGGGGACGCCCAGATAGAGAGCGGCGGCCCGCCCGATGAGGTAGGCGGCCTCGTTGGTCAGGTCGCGGCCATAGATACCGCGCACATCGTAGGCTTTAAAGATGCTCGGATCGATCGGTTTCTGCGAAGTCGGTGTGGTGCTCATGGGGCAGCGCTTTCCTCTGTTCTGACAATTTCCAGCAGCACCCAGGGGGCCCCGGTGCTGCGCGGATCGAAGATCTGGCCGACCTCCGTGAAGCCGGCCTTCGCGAAGGCTCGTCTGGCTGGCTGGTTGGCCTGAGCGGTTTCGGCGTAGACGCGCACCAGGCCGAGCCTGGCGAACAGGTAATGGACCAGCGTCCGGATCGCCTCCGGGCCGTATCCCTGGCCCCAGCGGCTCTTCTCGCCGAGGCCAAGCCCGATCTCAGCCTGGCGCAGGCGGTAATCCAGATTAAAGTAAGTGATAGTGCCGATGGGAACGTGGTGCTCGTCCTCTATGATAAACCAGAACTGGCGTCCGTTGCCTATCACGTAGTTGCGCTCGAAGAGAGGCAAGAACTCCTCCAGGGTCTCCGAGTAGGGCCGATGAGGATCGTAACGCCATACCTCGTCATCGCGCTCCCAGGCGAAGACCAGGGGGGCATCGCTCTGTCGTGGGCGGCGCAGATAGACACGCTCCCCATGCAGCAGCACATTGGAGTCGTTAGGCTGTTGTCGATCGGTCATAACAGTCCCAGTTCCTGTGCAAAGCTGGTGCCGGCGGCCAGCGGCTCGACGCCAAAAGCTTGAGCGATGGTCTGTCCCAGATCGGCGAAGGTTGTGCGCACGCCCAGATCGAGGCCGGGCCGTACAGCTGGTCCGTAGGCCAGCAGCGGCACCTGTTCGCGGGTGTGGTCGGTCCCGCGGTAGGTCGGGTCAACGCCGTGATCGCCGGTAAAGAAGAGAGCGTCGCCCGGCTGGAGGCGCTGGCGTACCAGGCCGAACCAGGTGTCGACCTCGCGTAGGGCCTGGGCATAGCCCTGGCTATCGCGCCGGTGGCCCCAGAGCTGGTCGAATTCGACCAGGTTGACGAAGAGCAGGCCAGTGAAATCGCTCTCCAGCCAGCGCAGTGTCGCCTCCATGCCAGCACGATTGGTCTCCGTGTGCTCGCTGGCGGTTAGCCCGCGGCCCGCGAAGAGGTCCTCGATCTTGCCGAGGCCAATGACGGCGAAGCCGCGGGCCTGCAAGTGGTCAAGCAGGGTGGGGCCAGTTGGCGGCAGCGAGAAGTCTCGCCGGTGCTCAGTCCGTACGAAGTGGCCGGGCTTCCCCGTGAAAGGCCGGGCGATGACGCGCCCCACAGCGTGCTCCCCCACCAGCAGCTCACGCGCGATCTGGCAGAGGCGATACAGCTCCTCCAGGGGAATGACATCCTGGTGAGCGGCGATCTGGAAGACGCTGTCGGCTGAGGTATAGACGATTGGGTAGCCGGTGCGCAGGTGCTCCTCGCCCAGCTCCTTGATGATCTCGGTTCCCGAGGCGGGCTTGTTGCCCAGGACCTTGCGCCCGATGGCGGCCTCGAAGCGGGCGATCAGCTCGGGCGGAAAGCCATGTGGATAGGTGGGAAAGGGCTGACGCAGAATCAGCCCGGTGATTTCCCAGTGGCCGGTCGTGCTGTCCTTCCCCGCTCCCTGCTCGCACATGCGGCCCCAGGAGCCGTCGGCATCGGCGCGCGGTGGCGTGCCCAGAATTGGGGTGATGTTGCCGAAGCCGGCGCGGCCCAGGTTGGGCAGCTCCAGCCCGCCAACGGCCTGGGCACAGTGTTCTAACGAGCTGGCGCCCTCGTCGCCGTAGGCTGCCGCATCCGGGTTGGCTCCGGCCCCTACGCCGTCCAGGACGACCAGAATGGCACGTTTCAGTGACCCCATTGTCTTCTTTCACCTGACCTTTATGGGCACAAGCTGTGCATAGCGCGCTGGAAGCTCACCCAGCAACGGCAGTGCGTAGCGTCGAAAAGCCTCTGTGATCATCGTACCACTCTCATCCAGATACTCGTCTGGCAGACAGCGCTTCTCGTTGGCGATGGCTGCCAGTGGGGCCAGCCCTGTTCTACACCGGTAGGCGGGGCCTTCTTCGCGAACCAGCGTCACCATCTGGTCGCTGTGTCCCGCCAGGGCGGCCAGGGTGCCCTGGCGTCCAACCAGCAGGGCCTCCTGCCGGTCGATCGGCGAGACATAGGCGCTGGCCATGCGCTGTAAATCGCCGGGCTTATCGAAGCGTGCCCGCAGACCGAGCTGGCTTCTGACTGATTCTACCAGATATTGGGCCGCTCCGCTGAGCAGGGGATGGCCGAAGGCGTCCACTCCCAGAGAACTCAGGCTGCCCAGCGGGCGCCCGCTCTCATCGCGGACCGTCTCAGCCACGACGATCACCGCGTAGCCCAGGCGACGCTGAATGGCCTCAACTCGGGCCAAAAACTCGCTCTGGCGAAAAGGACGCTCGGGCACCAGAAGCAGGTGCGGCGGGTCGCTCTCGTCCTCTTTGAGGAGCGCCGAAGCGGCGGTTAACCAGCCAGCATCTCGTCCCATCGTTTCGATGATCTTGACGGGATAGTGCCAGGGAATGGAGCGCGTATTGAGGCTCGAATCCTGGGTGGCCAGCGCGATGAAGCGGGCGGCACTCCCGTAGCCGGGGCAATGATCGGTCAGTGGCAGGTCGTTGTCGATGGTCTTGGGAATGCTGATCGCCTGTAGCTCGTAGCCGCGCTGCTGTGCGGCGAGGGCCAGGCGATGAAGCGTATCCGCCGAGTCGTTGCCGCCGATGTAGAGCAGATAACGGATCTCATAGCGGCGCAGCAGCTCTAAGGCGCGCTCCAGGTCCTCGTCGCGCAGGCGATAGCGGCAGGTCCCCAAAGCAGCGGAAGGTGTCTGGCTGAGGCGTGGCCACAGCTCTGCCGGTTGCCGGCCAAGGTCGATCAGCTCCTCTCGGAGAAAGCCCTCGATGCCGTGGAGCATGCCGTAGACATTGGCCACCCGCTCGCTCGCCAGGGCGGCCTCCACGGCCCCGACCAGGCTGGCGTTGATCACGGCGGTGGCCCCTCCTGACTGGCCGATGAGCAGGTTAGCGCGGGCTATCTTCGTCAAGCAAACCCCCCAAAAACGAGTTGTTCTGCGGCCATTATAGCAAGAGGAGAAGACGAAAGATACCGCTTCTTCCTCCTCCTGGCCTCTCCGATCGGGTCTGTTCTGGGCGCACATGGTCAAACCTGCAAGATGAGCTGAGCCGGCTGGGGTATCTGGGGAATGCTGCCGGTCTGCGCCTCTCGCCCCGCTCCCTTGTTGAAGGGAGTGGTACAATCGTTCTGTCCGCCACAGCAGGAGAAGCGAGCTGGCTCCCCTTCAGCGTCCTGAGCTGCCTGCCCGATCGCCTGGTATGTTGTTGGCAGAGGTGAGCCGCATCGCTCCGCTGCTGTCGGTCTGCTCACAATCGTCAGAAAACGAGCGCCCTTGTCATTCGGAGGGATAGAGGGAGAGCGATGGAGAAGAAGCAGAAAATCATCCTTGACTGCGACCCCGGGCACGATGATGCGATTGCCCTGCTGCTGGCTGCGCGTCACCCACGACTGGAGCTGCTGGCCATTACCACGGTGGCGGGCAATCAGACGTTGGAGAAGACCACGCGCAACGCGCTCAGCGTCTGTACGCTGGCCAGGATTCGCCAGGTCCCCGTAGCCAAAGGGATGGCCCAGCCGCTGGCGCGCGAGGGACGTTATGCCGCAGACATTCACGGTGAATCGGGTCTTGACGGGCCCGCTCTGCCCGAGCCAGAGCGGGAGCCGGTTCCCGAGCATGCCGTTGACGTCATCATCGATCTGGTGCGCAGCACGGACGACGTGGTTCTGGTGGCCACGGGACCGCTGACCAACGTCGCCAGCGCCATCACGCGTGAGCCGGCGATCCTCTCGCGTCTCAAGGGCATCTATTTGATGGGAGGGGCCATCGGGCTGGGGAACGTGACGCCAGCCGCCGAGTTCAACATCTACTTCGATCCCGAGGCGGCGGCCATCGTCTTTAACAGCGGCTGCCCGATCACGATGATCCCGCTGGAGGTCACGCATCAGGCCCTGGCCACACCGGCAGTCGTCGAACGCCTGCGCGCCCTTGCTCGTCCTGTGCCGTCCTTTGTCTGCCAGTTGCTGGAATTCTTCGGGGCCACCTATCGGCGGATCTTTGGCTTCGCCGCGCCGCCGGTACATGATCCCTGTGCGGTAGCGGCCCTGATCGATCCGACCCTGGTCAACAGGCACTGCATGTATGTGGCCGTCGAGACGCGCGGTGACTATACGCTCGGACGGACCGTCTGCGACGTCTACGGCGTCTTGGGCCGGCGAGCCAACGCCTGGGTGGGTTACGGCCTCGACGCGGCCCGTTTTTGGGACCTGCTTGTCGAGACCCTGGCCAGCTACGAGGAGGGGGGCAAGGGGGGATGAGGTGAGGGATCTGGTTCGATGGCCACCAGACGGAGGCAGGCGGCGCGGCCTGGTGCCTTGAACGAGGGCAGGAACAGAGAAAAGCGGACAGGCGGGCGGGTGATGGATACCAGGCCAGGCCCGCTCACGCCTCTAGCGAGAGGGCACCTTCTGTCTCGGCGGCGCTCCCAGGATGGATCTCGCCTGGTCTGACGCAGCTGTCGGTCAGGTGGGAGGCCAGCGGCGCTGCTGGCGCTCAGGCTCAGATCTGATAGTCCATCTCCCAGCCCTGAGTCAGCTCCTCGTGCCTGGCCAGAGGCTCGCCGCCCTTGACCAGCAGCTCGGCAGGCTTGGCGGCCACCACCGAGTTGGGTGGTACCGATTCAAGCACGAGAGCCATTGCCCCGATCTTGCTGCCGCGCCCGATGGTGATCGGTCCCAAAATAGCGGCCCCCACGCCAATGGTCACATCATCTTCGATGGTCGGATGACGCTTCTGCTTGCGCCCTGGCCCCGGACGCCACCAGCCGGTGGCGCCGAGCGTCACCTGGTGGTAGAGCATCACATTGTTGCCGATCTCGGCGGTCTCGCCGATCACCACGCCGGCCCCGTGGTCGATGAAGAAGCGCTTGCCGATCTTGGCGCCCGGGTGGATCTCGATGCCGCCCGTCACGAGGCGCGCGAACTGTGAGATCAGGCGCGGAATCACGGGGATGTGCAAGTTGTAGAGGAAATGAGCAATGCGGTGGAAGAAGATAGCCCATAGCCCCTGGTAGAGCAGGGCCTCGAAAATATTATTGCAGGCGGGATCTTTCTCAAAGATCACGTCGATGGCGTCCGGCCAGCGCGTGCGCTTGCGCGGCGTGCTGCTGGGCGCCGGAATCAACATGCCAGGAGGAACCTCCGGCAAGTGGGAAAGATCGGCTTCTCCCTCCCTGGCCTGGTTGCTCTTGATCTCCTCTGACGTGTGGTGAACCATATAGCCACGTGCCCTTTCTGCTACAAAGAACCGGCCTGTTTGCTCTCCTAGCGCCTTTGTTTGGAGTGTATGGCAGGACCAGGGCAATGTCAAGTCTTCCCTGCTGCCAGTGGCGTTCGCTTCTGCTCTGCCCGAGGGAGACCCCGCGCTTTCTCGCCAGCCGTGCCCTCTCTTGCTTGCGGTGCACCCTTTCCCTTGACAAGAACGGGAGGGACAGGTACAATTCTCTAAAAACAGGCTGCTTGCTCGTGACTCCATCGGGCCAGCGAAAGGCGTTTCATCGGGCCAGAGAGAACGGATTGTAGCAACGTTGCGCAAGTCTACTGGCTGACTGGCTGGCTGGCTGATAGTGACAGCCTCGCCTGCGCCGAGGAGGGAGGCAGGTATGGCTTCCGAAGCAGGCAATCCCTCACGGCCCGTGGCCGGCGCGAGCAGCACGGCTGCCGCCGTTGTAGCGCGCCTGGACCGTATCCCCATTTGGGCTTTGCCCTATCTCTACATCGGCATCATCGGAGCTGGCTTTCTCTTCACCTTTTTCGACATTTTCGACATCAACGTCTCCTTCATCCAGACCTGTGTCCAGATCGTAGCCGGCTGTACACCCGAGTCGGCGGCCAACTATTTGGGCCTGCCGGTGTTGCTCAATCTGGTGGGCTACGTGATCGGCACGCTAATCCTCAGTCCCCTGGCGGACCGCCTTGGGCGGCGCGATATGCTCCTGGTCACGATGGTGATCACCGGGCTTGGCTCACTCTACAATGCCCTGGTTGGTGATTATGTGAACTTCATCGTGGCGCGCACCATCACTGGCATCGGAGTGGGGGCAGATCTGGCTCTTGTCAACACCTATATCAACGAGGTGGCTCCAAGCGGGGGACGGGCGCGCTATACCTCGCTCATCTTTATTATGTCCTCGCTGGGGGCTTTCCTTGGCGTCTGGCTGGGGCTGCTGCTGACCACACAGCCAGAGGCTTTCCCTTTGGGGCTGCCCTTTGCGCTGGCGGGACCGGGCTTCTCTTTCGGTTGGCGCCTGATGTACGGCATCGGTGCCCTGCTGGCCCTGATCGGCATTCTGATGCGCTTCCAGTTGCATGAATCGCCCCGCTGGCTGATCTCGCAGGGGCGCGTTGAGGCCGCGGAGCAGGTAGTGGCCCAAATGGAAGCCCAGGCGCTGGCCCGGGTGGGCGAGCTGCCCACGCCGTCCGAGATCCCGGTTGAGAGCCAGCCCGGTCGCATCCCCTACGTTGAGATCTTTGGCAACCGTCTCTATCTGCTGCGTACGGTCTTCCTTTTCCTGGTCTGGTTCATCGGCTATATCACGGTCTACGCCATCGCGGCCGGCCTGACCTCCCTGCTGGCAGCTCTGAAGTTTCCGCCGCCGGAGGCCGGCCTGATCGTGGCTATCGGCTCGGTGGGCTTTGTGCTGGTGGCTATCTTTGATTACGCCTTCGGCGAGCTGCTGGAGCGTAAGTATTGGTTGCCGGTGGCGGCCTTGCTGACCCTGATCGGCTGCCTGCTGATCGCCCTGGGAGGAGCCGGCAATTTCGCTGTGGCGGTCCTCGGCTCGATCGTCCTCTTTTTCGGCTTCAACCTCTGGGTCCCCATGACCTACACCTGGTCAACCGAGCACTATCCAACGCGGGCGCGCGCCACCGGCTTCGCCCTGGTCGATGGCGTCGGTCACCTGGGAGGGAGCGTCGGCCTGCTGGTTATTCCGCCCTTGATCCCGACGCTGGGGCCTCTGAGCACCTTTCTCATTATCGCTGGCTGCTTGATTGTGGCGGCGGTGATCGCTCAGTTCGGCACGGCCACGCGCCTGCGTCGCCTCGATGAGGTCTCGCCCTGATCCCTGGAAAGCCGGCTGGTTGAGGGAGGGCCTGAGCAACGGGCTACCTGCCTATCAGGCTTGCTGTCTTCCTCATCGATCGAGCCACGTTGCTCTCCTGGCTCTCCGTTCAGGCTCTGGCCTGTGTGTGACCCGACTCTCACTGTCGGGCAGGCCAGAGCCTGATTTTGGCTCTTGCCCTATTGACAGCTGACAAACTCTCCGCTATACTGGCTATGCGCCTGTTGAAACAGGAACACGGTGGCCGTAGCTCAATCGGTAGAGCTCTGGATTGTGGCTCCAGCGGTTGTGGGTTCGAGCCCCATCGGTCACCCCTCTTTCTTTTTTTTTGAGTCGCCTTGGCCGGCGTGGCAGCCGCCAGGCCTGCTAAGGCCACGCTTCCTTCGCGCTGACGAACGATGCTTTACGGTCTGCATCTCCCCAATTTTGGCCCCCTTGCTGATGTGCGCCTGCTGTGCGAGCTGGCCCGGGAGGCAGAGGCCGCCGGCTGGGATGGCTTCTTTCTTTGGGACCAGATCGCGCGGACGACGCTGGCGCCGACTAACGATCCGCTGGCTGAGGTCTGGGTGGCGCTGACCGCCATCGCTCTGCATACTCGACGCCTGCGCTTTGGTCCCCTGGTGACGCCGCTGCCGCGTCGCCGTCCCTGGGAGCTGGCCCGGCAGGCGGTGACGCTCGATCATCTCTCGGGGGGCCGCCTGGTCTTGGGCGTGGGCCTGGGAGGCGGCTATTTCGATTTTGCCGCTCTTGGAGAGCCGTCGGACCTGAAGGTACTGGGGGCCATGCTCGATGAGGGCCTGGCCATCCTCGAGGGCCTATGGAGTGGTCAGCCGTTCCGTTTCGAGGGTCGTTACTACCATATTGAGGAGGCGCACTTTTTACCTCCGCCTCTCCAGCAGCCGCGCATTCCCATCTGGGTGGCTGGCATGTGGCCCAATCGCGCCCCGCTGCGCCGGGCGGCCCGCTGGGATGGTTTCATTCCGATCGGCCGCGATCTGGCCCTGAGCGAAATGCTCTCGCCCGAGGCGATGGCCGAAATCGTCGCCGCCCTCCAGCAGCTACGTTCGCAGCCTGGTCCTTTCGAGGTGGTGCATTTCGGGATCAGCTCCGGCGAGGATGCTGAGGCCGATCGGACCCTGGTGGCAGCCTACGCCCGCGTCGGGGTGACGTGGTGGGTCGAGAATATAGTACCAGAGCGCTGGGGGACCTGGCAGCAGTGGCCGCTGGAGGCCATGCGCCGCCGCATTCGCCAGGGTCCTCCCCGCTGAGGTCGCTGCGCTCTGCGTGGGCACTGAGGTCCACGCCGCCCTCTTCTCCGCCTGCTTCACTTCGGATGATTGCTTCCCTGGCTGACCGACGCGACCGCCCGGCTGCTCTTCTCCGAATCCCTTCTCCTCTTTTGCCTTGCTCTGCTTGACGGCGGAGCGGCCTGGTCTGGCCCGCGCCGCGGCTGCGACAGAATTGCGACAGAGATCCGATACGGCCATGACAACTCAGCCCTAAACTCAGCTCCAGGAAGAAAAGTCGACTGCTTGATACTCTTCCCTCTGGAGAGCGCCAGGCTCAGAGCCGGTAGCTGTGGCGCAGAGAGAGAGGAGAGAGAAGAAAGGAGCATTGTTCTCGTGCTTGATAAAGAGCGGAGTGAGGCCGTTGAGTGGCAGGCCTGGCCTCCCTCGGCAGACCTTCATAAAGGTCAGAAGAGGAGGTTTCAGCAGCAGGAACTGCTCATGTACGCGCCGGCCGCCGAGTGGTTGCCTCCGGCAGGCGACCGATTAGAGTATGGAGAGACTGAGGGAGCTGAGTCAGGCGCTTCGTCGACGGAGGCCATCTTAGGGATACTCTCGTACCTGGGGGGGTGGCTTTCGGGCCTGCTGGTCCTGCTCTTTGGTGGCAGGAGCCCCCTGGTGCGTTTTCATGCCCTGCAATCGTTCTTCTTTTTTGGACTGGTGACTCTTATCGATATAGGCATGCTGATGATACTCTTCTATACAGGCAGCCTCCCCCTCTGGCTGATCCCGTCAGGGCTGGTCTTCGTCGCCTTCCTCTTCTGGCTGCTGCTATTGGGGACGCTACAGGTGGTGGCCGTGACGGGCTGGCTCGTCGGCATGATTCAGGCCGCCCGCCGGCGCTTCTACCTGATGCCGGTGGTAGGCCACCTGGCCCTGGCTCTGGCTGGAGTGGAGCGGCGAGAGAACCTGTTGAAACCATAGCCTCCCGCCCGCATCTGCGGGCGGGCGTTTGCCTCTGGCTCCGAAGAGCCAAGGCGCTGGACTGCCTGACAGCTCGGCCGGACCATCCGTGATAGATCTGGCATTCTGAGCACGAGCAGTGGATACTTCTTGCCGATAGCGCAGGCAACGTTGGGCTTGGCATCGAGCTGGTAGCCAGACTGGCGGCATAAGCCGAGACGGTGAGCACGACGATCGACACAATCGGGATCGCCACTGCGCGCGCGAGCAGGTTGGCGAGGTCTGCCGGAAGCCACCCTGATAGCGGCTATGCCCCATGCTCGCGCTTTCTGCTCGATTAAACGAGAACAGGGGCGCGGCGCTCCAACTGGGTAGGCGGCCCTTCTGCTCTTGCTGCCCACTGTTGGCGGTCTCTCGGGGATCTGTCGGGTGGTCGAGAGTGATCGGGCCGCCAGGGGGAGATGTCGAACGAGGTACTGGCTCGACAGAGGGTCGGGATCTCTGCTGCGCTGAAACGGCTGCTCGTGGTGGAAAGAGATCAGCTTGCTTTACGGGCAACGGAGAGTGTTGTGAGATGAGAAAGGAGGGGCGCATTTCTCCCCGGAGCTGAAGCGAAGGGTCTCCTGCGCCTTTAGTGTGATGAAGAAGCTCTTGCTGGTTGAGGATGCACAGGATCTGGCCCAGCTCATTATTCGCGAGCTGAAAGCCGATGGCTACGATGTGCTCTATGCGGCGGATGGAGTAGAGGCCCTGCGCCTGCATGAAGAGCAGCGCCCGGCGCTGGTCATTCTGGACTGGATGCTGCCGCGCATGGATGGCCTGGAGGTGCTGCGTCGCCTGCGTCAGCAGGCTCCCACGCCCGTGCTCATGCTGACGGCCCGCGGCGAGGAGACCGATCGGGTGGTCGGTCTTGAGCTGGGGGCCGACGATTACCTGACAAAGCCCTTTAGCATGCGCGAGCTGCTGGCGCGGGTGCATGCCCTGCTGCGTCGAGCCGAGCTGATTCAGCAGATGCTACAGCGCGACCTGGAACGCGCCGAGCAGCCTCTCTCCGATGGCCGGCTCTGCCTGGATCCTCAGGCCCATCTGGTGACTCTGGACGGCCAGCCGCTCGATCTCAGTCCAACCGAGTTTGAACTGCTCCATCTCTTCCTGCGCAGTCCTGGGCGCGCCTTCAGTCGTGCTTACCTTCTTGATACGGTCTGGGGCGAGAGCTATGTTGGTGGCGATCGCTCTGTTGATAATACGGTGCTGCGCCTGCGCAAGAAGCTGGGGCCGTTGGGCGAGGCGATCGAGACGGTCTGGGGCGTCGGCTATCGCTGGCGCGCGCGTGGTCCTTCTCGCGGGGGGAGAGAGCTATGAACAAGGAACGAGCCAGTTTTTGGTTGGGAGCCAGAAGAAGGCGGGCTTTAGGCGAAGCCGTGCTGGTTGCGTTGCTGTTGAGCGGCTTGATTAGTATGATCTCTGGCACAGGAACAGGCCGCGAATTCAGTCTGGTCCTGTTGGCACCCTTCGGTCTGGGCTACTTCGCCCTGCGCGCCGAAGTTGGACCGCCGCCGTGGTGGCGTCGCTGGGGGAGAGATCTGGCCTGGGGCTTGCTGCTGTTGCTGCTGCTCAATGGGCTGCCGTTCCTCCTGCTGAGCCTGGAGATGTTGCTTGGGGCCTATCTTCTTGCTCCCAGCCTGACCTCTTTCCCCGCGATCTTGCTGGCGGCGGCCCTTATCGATTTGATTGGCTACATCATCTGGCGTGGCTTTCTGCGCCTGCTCGATCTCTGGAGCAATCTGCGGCGCAAACAACTGCTCTGGGCCTTGACCCATGCCCACGCTATGATGGTCCTGTTGGCTGCCGGACTGGTGATTTTCATCTTCGACCTGCTGGCTCTGGCCGGGCTGAACGATCTGGCGGTGGTCATCTCCTTCACGATGGTCCTGGTTGTCGTCTCGCTCATCGCCCTGCTGGCGGTCATTCCTCCGACCACCTTCTTCTCCTATCTGGTGATCCGTCGCACCACGGCCCGCCTGCGCGTGCTGGCGGAGGCGGCCCATGCTTTGCGCCTGGGCAATTACGAGGTGCGCGTGAGCGTCGAGGGCGAGGACGAGGTGGCCCAGTTGCAGGCTGACTTTAACGCGATGGCCGCCGAGCTGGCGCGCGCCCTGCAGGAGCTGAAGCAGGAGCGCGATACGGTGGCCGGGCTGCTCAAGACCCAGCGCGAACTGGTGGCCGCCGTCTCCCATGAGCTGCGGACACCGGTGGCGACTGTGCGTGGCTATCTGGAGGCAGCGCTGCGTCGCCTGGACCGCGGCGAGATGCCGGAATCCTTGCCGCGCGATCTGGAAATTATGGAGGCCGAGGTGCTGCGCCTGCAGCGGCTGGTCGAGGATCTCTTTGCGCTGGCCTGCGCCGAGATCGGACGCCTGACCCTGCGCTGCGCGCCAACCGATGTGGGTGAGCTGGCCCGTCGCCTGGTGGCGGCGCGCGCTCCTCTGGCCTGGCAGAGCGGACGCGTGCAGGTGGTGGCAGAGACGCCTCAGACGGGACCGCTGGCCCTGGTCGATCCCGAGCGTCTCGCTCAAGCCCTGCAGAATCTCCTCCACAACGGTGTTCGCCATACGCCGCCCGGCGGGATCGTGGCCGTGGCGGTCTCTCAGGAGGGGAAGGAGGTGGTGATCCAGGTACGCGATACGGGCGAGGGCATTCCCCCCGAGGAGCTGCCACGCATCTGGGAACGCTTCTATCAGGCGAGCAGCAAGTTGCGCCGCAATGGCAGTGGCAGCGGCCTGGGCCTGGCCCTGGTAAAGGAGTGGGTGGAGGCAATGGGAGGCAGGGTGGCGGTGACCAGCGTCCTCTCTGAGGGAAGCTGTTTTGTTCTTTACTTGCCCGCCGTTCTGGACGAGGCAAGCTCTGTATCAGTATCGCTGCCGGGGCGCTCGACCGGGCCTTCCCACGAACAGACCCCTCCCCCAGCCGATGAGCAACAGCTAGCCAGAGAAGAGCCTGCGGAGGTCGCAAGCTATGACCCGAGTCTGGCTCTCCTTCAGGGCCGGGCAGAGCCGCGCCAGCGGCTGGATTTCTTGTAGTCTGCTCGCTGTGATGCCTCTCCTCGTTATGGAAATAAAGTGTGTGTTTGTAGTGTTTTTCTTAATAGATGGAGTGAATGCACTGAAACCCACGCCGGTGATGGTGCGTGTGGCTAGATGAGAGCAGGTCGTGCCCGGCTCGCTGACGCGCAGGGTGGGGGGACGGGAGGCAAGACCTGGAGCGAACGGCGGGCGGGCGGGACTGGCCGGCTGCGAGTGCACAGTCCTCATGGAGGTACCTCATGTCCGAGCGTGTCCTGACCATTGCCGACCTCTGTACTGCCATTGCCGAGGGCCGAATCCCTGCCACTGTCAAAGGCTCCGCCTATCATGTTAACGCCCTGGAGCTGCGTCGCTATCTGAATCGCTTGCGCCCGTTGCCTTTTATTTCGGTCAGGCGTTCACTTCGCTCCAGCCCCGAGACCGGTCGTCATCGTGCCTCATAGCGGGGAGCATCCTCGCCCCGGCTGGTCCCTGGTCATGCCGCCACTGGATGGGGTGGGGTGATCCCCCTGGCAGCCGGACTGCCGCCGGCAGAGTTGCTTTCACGCTCAGGAAGCACTATAATAAGGGCCGGTGAACCGAACAAAACCTTGGCGCGAGGCTGCTCATATTGGCGCCGCTGGTTCACCAGGAACTGAGCTGAGAGCTGAAATCATCCGCTGTGGGCGCCAGGCGAGTCGATCAAGAATGGCTCGGCCAGCGCTCGCTGCCGTAGAAAGGCGTTTCATGGAGCCACTGGAGTCTGATTATACACCGCTACCGAGCCGGCGCCGGCGGGCCGCCGATCCAGCACGGCGCTACAACTGGCTCTACCTCTTCCCGGTCGTGGGAATTTTCATCGTGTTGCTCTTTGCCGCCGCCGGCCTCTTGCAATTCAGCTTGACCCCCATCGTCGACGGGCTGATGGGGTTCCTGGTGCTGCTGTTCGCCCTCTTCATCGTGGCTATTTTCTGGGCCGCCTCACCCAGGCGGGGCGAGCAGTCCTAGCGAGTGCCCTGGCTGGCGCTCAATCTTCTTCCTCCTGCCTCCCCTCGGGGCATGGCAGGCAGCGAGAGAAGAACAAGACGACAACAGGGTCGTCTCTTCTGCTTGCAGCTCCCCGGCTCTCTGCAACCAGGCACGTTGGCGCCTGGATCGGAGGCTTTCTCCCGCCCATAGTGGCATCGGGGATGCCTGCAAGCTGTGAAGAGCGACCCTGGCCTCTCTTTCTCTCGCTGTTTGGTTGGCGCATCTGCCCTCTTACCATCCCCTCACGGGCTGAGATCAGATTAGAACAGAGGTTGCCAGCCTTCAGCCGGCAGTGGCACCCCTGCCCGTTCTCCCCACAGTGCTCGAGCGATCAGTTCCGCCGACTCGACGAGACGCGGTCCCGAGCGGTTCAGGTAGTGATTGCCATCGATGAGGTAGACCTGTCTCTGGCGCACGGCGCGCAAAGCCGGCCAGGCGAGATGCTGTTGCAGCCTTGCGGCGTCTTGCCGTGTGCGCTCCACGTTGAAGCCGCAGGGCGAGAGGATCAGCACCTCCGGATCGGCCTGACCCAGCTCGTCCCAGCTAATCCAGGGGGCGTGTTGGCCGCTGGCGCTCAGCACCGGCTCGCCGCCGGCATAGGCCACCAGCTCGGGTGTCCAGTTGCCGGCCCCCATCAGGGGATCGAGCCATTCCAGTACGGCCACGCGCGGTGGCTGCCCGCGCTCGGCGCTGAGACGGAGACAGCGCTGGCGCAGCTCTTCCAGGCGCTGCTGATAGCCGGCGATCAGGGCCTCGGCCTCAGCTTCCCGCCCAAGGGCGGCCCCGACGCGCCGTAGATCCTCCCAGACATCGCTGAGACGATAGGGAGCCAGAGAGACGATACGGGGCTGCAGGCCGGTAAGCTGTCGCACCGCCTCGCTGACATCTCGCTCGCTGACGGCGCACACTTCGCACTGGGTCTGCGTTAAGATGACATCGGGCTGCAGCTCCTGCAGGCGAGCAATGTCAATCTGGTAAATGCTGAGTGCCTGCAGGGCTGCCGCGTCGCCGGTGCGGCGCGTTCCAGCGAGCTGCCGAACCTGGGCGTCGATGCCAGCGCTGCTGGCGTTGATATCGATCACCGGACGGCTCAAGGCCGGTAGGCGCTGGATCTCGGGCGGATAGTCGCACTCGTGGGAGCGCCCCACCAGTTGCTCTGTACAGCCAAGGGCGGCCACCATTTCGGTGGCGCTGGCAAGCAAGGAAACGATACGCATCGTTGCTCTCTCCCTTCTTGGGCCGGCAGCCTCCTCTGCAGTGAGATGCCCTCTGGGACGACAGGGCCGCCGAACCTCCAACAGGACCAGATGAGACCGCCTCACCTGGCCAACCAACCAATGGGCCGCTTGCGCTCGCTGTCCGCAGCAGGGTCGCGCTCGCGCTCTTCGACGCTCTCCCCAGCGCAGCGTGGAGAGAGCGAAGGAGGCGAGGCCTTCGGCCTGCTCGCCCTGGCGGAGAAGGAGCCTGCCTGGTCCTGCCTGGTCCTGCCTGGTCCTGCCCGGTCCTGCCCGGTCTGCTCGACTCAGCTCGTGACCTGATCTTTCTGGGCCTGCCAGCTCGCGGGCACTACGACTCGCAAGCGCTCGGGGGCGATGCGCACGGCGATCGGGGTCTGCCCCTTGACCTCGCCATCCAGCGTCACCTCGCAGGGTCCGGCTGGTGTACTGATAGTGACGCCAGCGGCCCGCCAGTGACGCACGCCGGGCAGGGCCGTCAGCTCGCCATCCACGCGCGCCGTTCCCTGTCCACTGCTGCCATCTGTACTCTCGGCGTTCTCACCCCCGCCGCTGAAGAGCTGACCGATGGCCGAGGCGATCTCCTTCCAGTCTGGTCCCTGTACGACTACAATATCGAGCAAGTGATCGCTGATGCTCGCCCCTGGAATGCTCAGTTGCAGTGGACCGCCGAAGACGGGGGCATTGATGGCGGCCACCTGCAGCACCTGAAAACGCAGCTCCTCGGCTGGCGCGGGTGGCTCCTGGCTCTGTTGGGCAGCCGAGGGAGGCTGTTCCTCGAAGTGCAGAACCACCTCCAGCGGCTCGTGAGAGCGCAGCGCTTCCAGCGCGGCCACCGGGTAGGTCATCGCACCGAACCGCTCGCGCATCTCGCTGCTAGTGGCGAGGCGAGCAAATTCCACGTTGAGGCCGATGGTGAGGGTATGACAGAAGTAGTCGCCCTCGGCGCTGGAGGTCCCTGCCGGGAGCGCCATGCCAACATCGACCGCTGCCTCGTGACCGGCCACAATCACCTCCACGGCCCCGGCCAGGTCCTGGGGAATGGTCAAGGTGCGGGCCGTGTCATTGGCCGTGCCCAGCGGCAGAATGGCCAGCGGCGGCCCTTCTTTAAGGACGTGTCGGATCATCCCTCCAACCAGGCCATCGCCGCCCGCCGCAATGGCCAGGTCAAAGCCCTGAGCGAGCCAGGTGGCTCCCTGGGGCGGTAACTCATTCAGATCTGTAATTGGCTCGATCCTCGCTACTTCGATGTCTGCCTCCTGCAGCAGCTTCAGGGCTTCTTCCAGTTGCGGCGCTCTCCCAGAATGGGGGCTGTGGATGACGATGGCTTTACGTTTGCCCGGCATTGGTTCCTCCCGACTCGTGTCTGAAGTCGCTTCCTGGTGGCTTCGCTGAGGAGTATATACCGCCGCCGAGCGTCCTGTAAACATGGGTAGATCTGCTGATGAGCGCCCTGCCCTGCCGGGGACGGCCCGTGGGGCCGCGATCCTTCCCTCGCCTGGGGTCTGCCCCTCCCCTCCGGGTGAGCGAGCCGTTGCTCTTGCAGCCTTGCCATTTTTGCCGGATAATAGGAACATCATTTCAGATTGGCACCGATGCCCACGCGCAGCGCCAGGCGCGCCCATTGCCTACCCGCCGCCGGGTGGGCACCATCCGCGGCTGCGATTCTCAGGAGGTTGAGTCACTGTGTCTGAGCATGAACAGGCATTTCAGGCGCCCACTCCTTCCCCATCTGCGACCCCAGCTCCGCTTCGCCTGGTTCCGCTCTCGCCCGGCCTGGCCATCGGACCCGTCTGGCTCTATCGCTCACCGGCGCTGCAGCAGCAGGCCCAGCCCCAGGCGGCGCCCACTGGCGCGAGCAGGCTGACGCCGGACCAGGTAGCGGAGGAGCAGCGACGCCTGCGGGCGGCGGTCGAGCAGGCTGTGGCCGAGCTGCAGACTTTGACTGCCCAGGTTGCGCGCACGGTGGGCAAGGAAGAAGCCGCTATTTTCGAGGCCCATCAACTGATTCTCCAAGACCCCGAGATCCTGGATGCCGCCATTGAGCGCATCGCGCAGCAGAGGCTGCCGGCAGAGCAGGCCCTGCAGGAGGTCGCCGAGGAGAATGCCCAACTCCTGGCGGCCCTCGATGACGAACTGCTGGCTGCGCGCGCCAGCGATGTGCGCGACGCCACCGGACGTGTGCTGCGCCTCCTCTCGGGGAGAGCCAACGCCTCCCCGCTTCCCAGTGCTGACAGCGTGCAAGAGCCAGTCATTCTGGTGGCCGATGACCTGACGCCCTCCGATACCGCAACCCTCGATCCGAAGCTTGTAGCCGGTATTTGCACCGTCCTCGGTGGCCCGACAACTCACGCCGCCATTATTGCTCGCTCCCTGGAGATTCCTGCCCTCAGCGGACTCTCGCCCGACCTCTTTGCTCAGCTGAGGCCGGGCCAGCGCATCGCTCTGGATGGCGGGCGCGGCCTGCTCTATCTCAACCTGGCGCCCGAGCAGGAGCGTGAGCTGCTCCAACAGATCCAGGAGCAGCAGCGGACGCGGACCCGGCAGCAGCAGGAGCGTGAGCGTTGGCGCGGACGCCCGGGCGCTACCGCCGATGGCGTGCCGGTGGCCATCTTTGCCAACGTGGGTGATGAGGAGGGAGCCGCGCAGGCCGCAACCCTGGGAGCTGAGGGCATCGGCCTGCTGCGCACCGAGTTTCTCTTTGGTGGCCGGATCCAATTCCCCGATGAGCAGGAACAGGAGCTGGCCTATAGCCGCCTCTTCCGCGCCTTCGCCGCCGGCCAGCCGGCGGGAAAAACCATCGTTGCCCGCACCCTCGATGCTGGGGCTGACAAGCCCTTCCCCGCCCTTGAGGCCCTCATCGGTGCATTGCAAGAGGCCAATCCAGCCCTTGGTCTGCGCGGGGCGCGCATCCATCTCTGTCACGAGGAGCTGCTCCGCCAGCAGCTACGGGCCTTGCTGCGGGCCGCTCATGCCACGGGAATCACGCTGCAGATCATGTTCCCCATGATTGCCACCCTGGAAGAGGTGCGGCGTCTGCGCTCCATCGCTCAGGCCGTGCTGGCCGAGCTGGAAGGGCAGGGGCTGCGCCTCCAGCCGCAGCCGGCGATCGGCATCATGGTCGAGACGCCCGCCGCGGCCCTGATGGCTGATGTTCTGGCGCGCGAGGTTGACTTCTTTAGCATTGGCACCAATGATTTGTACCAATATGTCATGGCCGTTGATCGCACTAATGGGCGCGTGGCCTCGCTCTTCGGACGCCTGGAACCGGCGGTCTGGCGGGCGATCGCCCAGGTGGCGCGGGCCGGCCAGCAGCATGGGCGCCTGGTGGCCGTCTGTGGTGAGCTGGCGGGTGACCCTCTGATTGGGCCGCTGCTGGTGGGATTGGGCGTACGCGAGCTGAGTATGAACCCGCCGGCCCTGCTGGCCGTCAAGGAGCGCCTGGCGCGCCAGCCGCTAACCTACTGGCAGGAGCAGGCCCAGCGCTTGCTGCAGGCCGAGACCGCTGCCGAACTGCAGCATATGCTAGAATCTATAGCGTAGGCGGGGCGGGCATGCACTCTCGGCCAGCCGGAAGCCGGCTGCTGCCCGCCTGGCGTAGCTGTCTGCCCCGCCCGCGTGCGGCGAGGAGCGGTCAACCAACCAGCCAGTCATGAGGAACAACGAGCAGCAGTGCTATAAGCTGTTAGCTGTGCAGGAGGAGGAGTAAGATCTGCATGGGTGTCATCCATCGGCTCCAGTCTCAGGAGCAGGGAGAACTACGCTGGGAAGGCGTAGCGGTGCGCGCCTACGGGCCGGAGAATAGCCGGGCGAAGGATGCCACGCGCCAGATCCTGATCGGCAACGATGAGGGAGCGCAGAACTTCCATCTGCGCTATTTTGCTGTCCAGCCGGGGGGGCATACCTCGCTTGACCAGCATGCCCACGATCACGGCGTTTATGTTCTGCATGGGCGGGCCCGCCTGCGCCTGGGCGACGAAGAGCACGAGGTGCGAGCTGGCGACGCCATCTATATTCCAGGCAACGAGATCCATCAATTCTTTGCTCTGGGCGACGAAGCCTTTGGCTTTCTGTGCGTCGTCCCGGCCAAAAGATGAGCGGGCGGGAGCGAGTGAAGGCGATGCGAGCCGTTGAGTATCACAGCAATCAGGACGTGCGGGTGGTGGAGGTCCCACGGCCGGCTATTGGTCCCGGCGAGCTACTGGTGCGCCTTGTCGCCTGTGGCATCTGCGCCAGCGATGTCATGGAGTGGTACATGCGCCCACGAGCCCCGCTCTATCCCGGCCATGAGCCGGTAGGAGTCGTCGAGGCCCTGGGGGAGGGGGTCGAGCAATTCAAGGTCGGCGACCGCGTCTTTGTGCACCATCATGTGCCGTGCATGGTCTGTCACTACTGCCAGCGCGGCGCCTTCTCGCAGTGTCCGACCTTCCGTGCCACGCGCCTCGATCCCGGGGGCCTGGCCGAATATATTCGGGTGCCAGCCCCCAACGTTGAGCGCGATGTCTTGCCGCTGCCCGCCTCTCTCTCGTTCGAAGCGGCCACCCTGATTGAGCCGCTTGCTTGCTGTATCCGCGGCATTGAGCGCGCGATGGTGCGGGCTGGCGATCGCGTCTTGATCCTGGGGGCGGGCAGCAATGGCATCATGCTGGCGCAGTTGGCGCGGCTGCGTGGAGCGGTACGTGTAATGGTAGTGGATCCGATCGCCTATCGGCGCCAGCGGGTTCTGGAGGCCGGGGCTGATCTGGCCTTTGATCCCGTGGGGGAACCGCTCCTGCCGCGCGTCCTGGCTGCCAACGAGGGGCGCAAGCCCGATGTCGTCATTGTGACTCCCTCGAAAGTAGAGGCCATGCGTCAGGGTCTGGAGCTGGTGGGACCGGGCGGGACGGTGCTCTTCTTTGCCCCGCCGCCGCCGGAGGAGCAGCTAACGGTGACGCCCAATGAGCTGTTCTTCCGCGAGATTACCCTGCGCACCAGCTACTCCGCCGGCCCTTATGAGACGCGCCAGGCCCTTGATTTACTGGCCACTGGCCGGATACGTGCCGAGAGCGTTATCACCCATCGTTTCCCCCTGCAAGAGGCGGCGCGGGCCTTCCAGCTCGTTGCCCAGCCGGGCGAGGCGCTCAAGGTCGTGATTATGGCCGCATCTCCCTCTGCCGCCTGATGTAAGCGGAGAGCGCCAGTGGCCAGGGCCGGGCGGCCAAAAACGGACGGCGCGGCGGCGGACTGCCAGGCGAGTGATGGCAACGAGGGCCAAACCTCACCTCACTCCGCTCATCTCATCGGCGTCATCCGGTGCAAGGAAGCACTATAATTCTTCACAGGAGAGAATGCTGGTCCGTGGGGCCAGCGGATCGGGACCGCCGGTGCCTCGCTCTCCCAAGAAAACCTGACTGAGCCGGGCACCTCCCGCGGTCCGCCAGCCTCAGCGAACGAGCGAACGCACATCAGCTTGCCCTGGGGGGGCAGTTGTCCTACAATAGAGCAGTATCCGTCGAGTAGCAAGAGAACGATAAACACACATAAGGAAGGCAAGAGGATTGGCTGATGACGACAACTCAGGCACAGACTCAGGTCGAGCAATGGACCAACCTTGCTCAGCAGTTGCGCGTAGATAGTATTCGCTGTACCACCGCGGCGGGTTCGGGGCATCCGACATCCTCGCTCTCCGCCGCCGATCTTATGGCGGTTCTGCTGGTCAGCTATCTGCGCTACGATTTTGACAATCCGCGTCACCCTAACAACGATCACCTGATTTTCTCCAAGGGCCATGCAGCTCCCCTGCTCTATGCCATGTACAAGGCCGCGGGCGCCATTACTGACGAGGAGCTGCTGACCCTGCGCAAGCGCGGCAGCCGCCTGGAGGGCCACCCGACGCCGGTCCTGCCCTGGGTGGAGGTCGCTACTGGCTCGCTGGGCCAGGGCCTGCCGATCGGAGTGGGGATCGCCCTGGCGGGCAAGTATCTGGATAAGCTGCCATATCGCGTCTGGGTGCTGTTAGGGGATAGCGAGATGGCCGAAGGCTCGATCTGGGAGGCCATTGAACATGCCGCTCACTACAAGCTGGACAATCTGATCGGTATTCTCGACTGCAATCGTCTGGGTCAGCGCGGCGAGACTATGCTGGGCTGGAACACAGCGGCCTACGCCGAGCGAGCCGAGGCCTTCGGCTGGCGGACGCTGGTGATCGATGGGCATAGCTATGAGGAGATCGATCGGGCCTACGCCCAGGCTATGAAGGCCGAGGGGGCGCCAACCCTGATCATCGCCCGGACGCTCAAGGGCAAGGGGGTCTCCTTCCTGGAGAACGCCGAAGGCTGGCACGGCAAGGCTCTCAGCAAGGAGCAGGAGGAGAAGGCGCTGGCCGAATTACCTCATGTGCGCAGCCAGGTCTTCACGGTCCAGAAGCCCGAGAACCTGCAGCCGGCTTCCGCCGGCGAGCGCAAACCTCTGGAGCTGCCGCGCTATGCCAGCGGCCAGGAAGTGCCAACGCGCCGGGCCTACGGCGACGCCCTGAAGGCTTTGGGCGCGGCCTATCCCGAGGTGGTGGCCCTTGATGGCGAGGTCAGCAACTCGACCTATGCCGAGGAGTTCGCCAAGGCTTACCCCGAGCGCTACTTTGAGCAGTATATTGCGGAGCAGCAGATGGTCGCGACGGCCATCGCTATGAGTGTCTGCCGCCGCATTCCCTTCGCCTCTACCTTTGCGGCCTTTCTGACTCGCGCCTACGACTTTATCCGCATGGGAGCCATTTCGCGCGCCAATATTCGCCTGTGCGGCTCGCATGCGGGGGTCTCGATCGGCGAGGACGGGCCGTCTCAGATGGGCCTGGAGGACCTGGCCATGATGCGGGCCCTCTTCGGCAGCACGGTCCTCTACCCCTGCGATGCTAACCAGACGGCCAAGCTGGTGGCCCAGATGGCGGAGCATGGGGGGATCGTCTACCTGCGCACGACCCGCGAGAAGACCCCGGTGATCTATGGTCCCGACGAAGAGTTCCCCATCGGCGGCAGCAGAGTGCTGCGCCGCTCCGAGAACGATCAGGCGACCATCGTAGCGGCTGGCATCACGGTCCATGAGGCCCTGAAGGCATACGAGTACTTGAAATCCGAGGGCATCCTGGTGCGCGTGATCGATGCTTACTCGATTAAGCCGATTGATGAGGAGACGCTCTTCCAGGCTGCCGATGAGACGAAGCAGCGCATCGTGACGGTCGAGGATCACTGGCCGGAGGGTGGCCTGGGCGAGGCGGTGCTGGAGGCCTTCACCCAGCGCGCCGGGGCTCTGCCACGGGTGGTGAAGCTGGCAGTCCAGGAGATGCCTGGCTCGGCCAAGCCCCAGGAGCAGCTAGAGGAAGCTGGCATCGACGCCCATCATATTGCTCAGGCAGTT
>NZ_JBHOQV010000033.1:0-1836 GCF_042408735.1 Thermogemmatispora sp. | reverse complement strand
GAGGGGGGACGTGGGAAAGAGTGAGCCGCTCAGCTGCCAAAAACGGGGCCTGAATCGTTAGAAGATATGAAAGATGTATCCCGGGGTGGGTTTCCAGGGGGTCGGTTGCAGCGGCCTCGATCCGTTTGAGGATACTGAAAGACAGCAGAGCCGTTCGAGCCGGCTCAGCAGCTCATCGAGTTGCAGCGGCCTCGATCCGTTTGAGGATACTGAAAGGGCGGGAGGGAAGCGTCTGACGGTCGTGGTCTCTATGTTGCAGCGGCCTCGATCCGTTTGAGGATACTGAAAGAGCTGTATGCCGACGAGGGAGACAGGAGACAGCGGCAGTTGCAGCGGCCTCGATCCGTTTGAGGATACTGAAAGCACTGAAGCCAGCTTGTCAATACCCTCCCCCAGATTTTGTTGCAGCGGCCTCGATCCGTTTGAGGATACTGAAAGATGCGCCCTGCGTCTCGCGCGGGCAGGGATAAATGCGCGTTGCAGCGGCCTCGATCCGGTTGAGGATACTGAAGGGTCCAGAGCGCGTACGGGAGCGCTCCGCTCGTCGACGAGGTTGCAGCGGCCTCGATCCGTTTGAGGATACTGAAAGAGCAGACGGCATTGATGCGCTTTGTAAACGATCGATGGTTGCAGCGGCCTCGATCCGTTTGAGGATACTGAAAGTCACCATCTGGACCCGGCAAGGGAGGCAATCCCTGCGTTGCAGCGGCCTCGATCCGTTTGAGGATACTGAAAGGGCAGGACTTCTTTGGCAACCTGCTCGGACGCAAGCCGTTGCAGCGGCCTCGATCCGTTTGAGGATACTGAAAGAGGGGGCAACGTATGACCGAAGACAATGAAGTGAAAGTTGCAGCGGCCTCGATCCGTTTGAGGATACTGAAAGTCTTTTATCTGTCGCGGACGGTCTAGCGTTCCAGGCGTTGCAGCGGCCTCGATCCGTTTGAGGATACTGAAAGGAACCTCCTTGTACAGCAGGTCCCTGGATAGCAATGCGTTGCAGCGGCCTCGATCCGTTTGAGGATACTGAAAGAGACGGATGACGGCTTTGATGTCTCGAAAATGAAGTCGTTGCAGCGGCCTCGATCCGTTTGAGGATACTGAAAGGGTCATGGCTGAGGGGGATCACCAGGACGGATGATGGTTGCAGCGGCCTCGATCCGTTTGAGGATACTGAAAGGGGACAAAAATTTGACGGAGGGCCGTGTCAAATTTCAGAGTTGCAGCGGCCTCGATCCGTTTGAGGATACTGAAAGTTGACCGCCAGAGTTTTGTCCGCCAGAGTACGCAACTGTTGCAGCGGCCTCGATCCGTTTGAGGATACTGAAAGGTCCAGTCCAATCGAGTCATCCGTCCCGTTCCGTTGCAGCGGCCTCGATCCGTTTGAGGATACTGAAAGATGTGGTATGGTGTGCCGCATAGGGGGTTTGATTTGTTGCAGCGGCCTCGATCCGTTTGAGGATACTGAAAGATTGGCGGGATCGTCTATGCTGCCGAAGATGAGCACGTTGCAGCGGCCTCGATCCGTTTGAGGATACTGAAAGGCCGGCAGGTCATGGGCCGCTCCCGTGCCCGGCCCGCGTTGCAGCGGCCTCGATCCGTTTGAGGATACTGAAAGAGCTGGATGTCGTCGTCCGCTTCCCCAAGAAGCCAGGGTTGCAGCGGCCTCGATCCGTTTGAGGATACTGAAAGAACCCCTCGCCTAGGCGCAACGGAAGCGGCCGGGTACGTTGCAGCGGCCTCGATCCGTTTGAGGATACTGAAAGGAGTGGTTCTTCATGACAGTAGCAAAAGCACGCTGCGTTGCAGCGGCCTCGATCCGTTTGAGGATACTGAAAG
>NZ_JBHOQV010000202.1:0-24686 GCF_042408735.1 Thermogemmatispora sp. | reverse complement strand
TCACCGATGGGGCTCTCAGGCAGCAGGCTGAGCTCCTCCTCGCTGAGGCTCTGGCGATAGGCTTCATCTTTCCATGCGCGAACGATGTCGAACTTCATGTGCGTGCGTTTCCTTTCTTGTACCTTTGGTGTTGTGGTGTCGTGCGTTCGGGCACCCCGTCTACGCTTTGGAATAACGCTGCCCAGGCGGGTCGCTACCTGACGCCCCCAAGGTGGCCCTCCGACGCCCGGCTTGCCCTGCCTGAGCAAAATACGTTCAAAGCGTATTTGTTACCCGAACGCCTAAGTACATTGTACGGATAGTGCCAAATACATAAGTTTCAATATATCATTTGAATGGGAAGAAGACAGGAAGAGTGTAGATATGAAGAAGGGATGAGCGCAGAGGGGTGGGGGAAGATGGCGAGTCGGCTGCTGGCCGAGGGCCAGGTTCGCTGCCGCGCTCTTAGCGGGCGCTGGCGCGAGCCTGGCGTTCCTCCTGCTCCAATTGCTGGCGCATGAGTTGGGCGTAATATCCCTTCTGCTGGAGTAATTGCTCGTGGGTTCCCTGCTCGATAATCATGCCATCGTGCATGACCAGGATCAGGTCGGCATCGCGGATCGTGCTGAGGCGGTGGGCGATGATAATCTGTGTGCAAGGGTAAGCGCGCAGGTTCTCGGAAACGCGCTGCTCGGTCAGCACGTCGAGATGGCTGGTGGCCTCATCGAGCAGCAGGATTGCTGGATCGTTGACCAGAGCGCGTGCGATGCAGAGGCGCTGGCGCTGGCCTCCTGAGAGCGCGCTGCCTCCCTCAGCCACCGGCGTATCGTAGCCCAAAGGCATACGCATGATGTCCTCATGGATGGCCGCGGCGGTGGCAGCTTTCACGATCCGCTCGTAGGGGACGTTAGGATCGTTGAGGGTGATATTCTGTAGGATGGAGCCACTGAAGATCTGGCTATCCTGCAGGACGACGCCGAACTGGCGGCGTACCTCCTGATAGTTGAGCTGGCTCAGAGGAAGGCCATCGTAGTAGATCTCACCTTCGGTCGGCGTATAGAGAGCCAGCAAAAGTTTTCCAAGCGTGCTTTTGCCGGAGCCAGTGCGGCCAACGATAGCGATTTTCTGGCCCGGCTCGATGCTGATGTTGATCCCTTTAAGCACTCGAGGTGAGTCTGGCCCATATTGGAAGCTGACGTTCTGCACATGGATCCGTCCACTGAGGCGTGGGGGAAGCTGTGCCTTCTCGATATCTTGCTCCGGCTCCGCCGTGGTGACGTCGGTCAGGCGCTCCAGATGGGCGTAAAGGATCTGGAACTGCTGGCCGCTGCTGACGAGGGAGGCCACAGGGGTCAGAAAGGCCCCGGCCAGCGTATTGAGGGCCAGCATGGTACCAACACTGAGATGGCCATTGAGGACCTGGTAGGCCCCAATCCACAGGAGGGCGATCGGCGAGAAGACGCGCAGAATAGTCATGGCAGTGTTGATACCAGCCTGCAGGTAGCTCAGACGCAGGGTGATATTCAGGCGTTCATAGAAGAGATTTGACCAGCGTTCCAAGGCCCGCTGCTCGGCTCCGGCAGCCTTGAGGGTAGCCATTCCGGCCAGCGTTTCGGCCAGGTAGCCCTGAGCTTTGCCCTGAGCGGCCAGATCGCGGCTGGCCAGGTCCAGCACGATGCGATGGGTTCCCAGGAGAACCAGCACCTGCAACAATCCCAGGCCAAGCGTCAGGAGGGCGAAGATCGGCGATTGCCAGAGCAGGATGAAGAGGTAGGCGATGACCGTGCCGCTGTCAAGCAGGGTTGAGATGAGCTGGTTGCTGAGGGTGTCGCGGATGATGGTGTTGCTGCCCAGACGCTGCAAGAGGTCGCCGCTGGAACGCTGCTGGAAGAAGCTGAAGGGTAAGGTCAGCAGATGTTCAAAGAAGCCAAGCACCAGTTGAATATCGACGCGGGCCCGTAGGTAGACAAGCAACCATTCGCGGAGAATGGTTGTTGTGGCCTGGGCGGCCAGCAGCAGGAGCAGTCCCAGGCCCAGGATGCCCATGATGTCAACCATGTGGGCCGGCAGGATCTGGTCAATGACGATCTTGGTGAGAAGCGGCAAGAGCAGGCCAAAAAGCTGTAGAAAGAGTGAGGCGCCCAGCACCTGCAGCCAGGTACCACTCGTTTGGCGCGCGAACTGCTTGACCTGCATCCAGAGGGTAACGCGGTGGGCGCTCCCTTCGGTGCTGAAGTGTACGCCTGGCTCGAAAAGGATGACGATGCCGGTGAAGCCGGCGTCGAATTCTTCGGGGGTGAGTCGCTTGCGCCCCCAGGCTGGGTCGATGACTTCAACCCAGCGCGGGGTCCAGCGCTCGACGACGATAAAGTGTTTAAATTCCCAGTGGACCACCGCCGGAAGGGGAACGGCGTGGAAGTCCTCGGTGCGCTGCAGCGAGATGGCTCGGGTACGCAGACCGTAGCTGCGGGCAGCTTTGACGATGCTCAGGGCAGAGAGGCCGTCGCGCCCCAGACCATGTCGCATGCGCAGCTCGGAGACCGAGGTTGGGCGTCCATAGTAGTTGAGAATCATCGCCAGGCAGGCGTAGCCGCATTCGACGACGTTCATCTGCGTGAGAGGGCGGACGCGCCGTCGTCGCCAGCCTCGAAGAAACCAGGAGCGCTTGCCTGGGCGTTTCCCGTTCTTGCCTTCCGTGACCGCTGGCCGAGCCTGTTGCTGTTGCCGGGACGGCTCAGGCTCCGCTTCGCTCGCTTGTCGATTGCCGTTCGCCTGCTGCTGAATGGCAGGGGCCGCTCCTGTTGCCGATGCTGCTGGCTTCAGCCTGGCTGGCAAGCGCAGATGGGGGCGGATGGCATAATCAGCTTCCTGCTGGAGTACGATCGGGCGGATACGTCGCCGCTTAAGCGGTCGACGTGCAGTGATATATTCTTGTGGATCGAAGATGTCTACATAATCGCGATCCTGGGTTACTTCCTGGCTATTCCCACCCTGTCCTGGCTGTCGATAGTCGTGCATCATCATGCTCCCTGCCCTCCCAACAACATCCCGATCCCCGGCAGCAAGTTTATGAGGCGCGTCGACCCGATCTGTACCTGGGCCGTCAGGCTTGTCCCGGCGTAGATGCCGGCTGAAAGTGGCTGATCCAATGGGACCAGAGCCGCTACGGAGGGGCGCGTAACGGGTGATGTTCCCTGGTAGGCATGAGCGGCGTAGTAGCTGCAGGCTGTAGCAGGACTGGTGACCCCCGGCAGGATCCGCGCGATGTGGCTGTTGAGCCTCAGATTGGCTGCCGGAAGGCTGATCTGGACGGGCTGCCCTGCTCGCAAGCTCTGGCGCGCTTCCCAGGGGAGAAAGATCAGCGCCAGGGTCCCATGCGCCTCCAGAAGGCGCGCGTTGGCCGCTTTGGCGTCTAGCAGGACTCCCGGGCCGGCGGTATAGGTCGGAATCTCTGCCGTCCAGGCTAGTGCGGCTGCGCCGAAGAGCAGCCCAAAGAGCAGCCAGAGCAGCAAGGGCACAGGCAGCGCCATAAAGTGAGGAAGAATATCTTTTTCTCGCCCATAGAGATGATGGTGTAATGCGCGCTGGCGAAAAATAGGACGTTGATGTACTTGCATCGATCTTGTTCTGCCTTGCTACTAGAAGGAATAGAGAAAGAGCCTCTAAGTGCATTATATGAAGTGGACCAATTGGGCGAGGGGATGGGGGAGAGAGAAAGGACAGAGAGGCAGTCGGGCTGCCTCTCTGGGAGTAGGCAGGTCAAGGTAGCAGATGCCGATGTTATTGCAGGTAGTGCTCGACAACCCGCGGATCGCGGGGCTGCGCCTCATCGGGATTGAGGTGGGCGTGACGACGGGCCCGCCGCTGGCGCAGCAGGTCCCAGCATTGGTCAAGGCGGACCTCCAGCTCTTTCATGCGCCCGCGCTCCTCGTCCGTGAGGCCCTCTTCTTCTGCCTTCTTGAGCAGTTGATGTTCCTCATCTACCAATTCGCTGATACGATTGAGAATCTCCGCATCATCCATCACTTGAGGTTACCTCCTCTCTTGAACGACTCCTCAGATGGCGGTCTAGCAGCTTTACCGCCTTGCCAGGTGCTCGCCAGCTACAGCATAAGAATAAAACTCGCCAGGGTCGCCGCTTATTCCCCGCTCTGTCGGCGTGGGGAGGTACGGAAGCGGAGGGGCATCAAAGGTCGCCCGTCGGGGGCAAAAGGAGCTGAGATCCTGGAAGCGGCCTCTGGCTGGTCCTGCTCGAGGTCGGCCAGGATGCTGAGCAGGCGAGTGCGGTGAGGAGAGAGGCTACAGGCGGGGTCTGTGTTGGCGGCATCGCCCGTCAGCAGGAAGGCCTGGCAGCGACAGCCGCCGAAGTCCTGATCGCGCAGAGGGCAACTGCGGCAAGGCTCAGGCATCCACTGGTGGCCCCGGAAGCGTTCGAAGACTGGTGAGTACTTCCAGATCCAGGCCAGGGAGCGCTGGCGCACATTGTCGAAAGGCAGATGAGGAATGATGCGGGCGTTCTGACAGGGAAGCACTGTGCCATCGGGGGTAATGGTCAGGTAGCGGCGGCCCCAGCCATACATGCAGGGCTTAGGGCGGTCGGCGTAATAATCGGGCAGAACGTAGATAACTTCCATGCGTCCCCGCAGGCGCTCCTGGGCCTGGCGCACGTCCCTTTCGGCCTGCTGGACCTGGGCTTTGGTGGGAAGCAGAGCGGCCTTATTGCAGAAGGCCCAACCCAGATATTGGGTATTGGCCAGCTCCAGACGCTGGGCGCCCAGCCGTTCAGCCAGGGCGATCATCTGCGGCAGGCGCCCGATGTTCCCGCGGTGGAGGACCAGGTTGACCGTCAGAGGCAGGCCAGAGGCATTGACCAGACGTGCGGCCTCTAGCTTGCGCTCGTGAGCACCGGGGCAGCCGGCGATGCCATCGGCCAGGCTAGCTTCATCGGCCTGAAAGCTAATCTGGATGCTATCCAGGCCGGCCTCCTGCAGTTCTTGGAGACGGCGCCGCGTCAGGCCAAGGGCGCTGGTGAGCAGATTGGTATAGAGGCCGCAGGCCCGCGCTGTGGCGACCAGCAGGGGCAGGTCGCGCCGCAAGAGCGGCTCGCCGCCCGAAAGGAGCAGATGCAAGACTCCAAGGGAGGCCGCCTCACTGATCGCCCGCTGCCACTCGGCGGTGGACAGCTCGCCCTCGGCCTGATCGTGAGGCAGCTCGGTCGGATTCGAACAGTAGGGGCAATGCAGCGGACAGCGATAGGTCAGCTCCGCCAGCAAGCCGAAAGGACGCAGCTTGCTCCCCAGGGAGGCCTGGGAAAGATCAGCCTCGGTCTGCTCCGCTTCGCTCTCAGTGCGAGGCGTGTGTTGCTGCTCGTCGAACATCATAGGAGTGATCGTTCTCCCCGGCTATGGTGTCTGTCTGAGGGGCCAGCCCGTGCCTGAGCTGCGGCCAGGGCGGGATAGGGAAGGGCTGGCCCCGACCTGGATCTACTCGAGCAGAGCTACGAGATGCTGGTCCTGCAGCGAACAGAGATATTCGTAAACATCGCGCTGCATCTGCTCAGGGCTGGCCTCGTAGCGACTGGCCAGCTCGTGAAGAATTTCGGCCAGCGTATACTCACCGTTGCAGAGCTGCAGGATGGCTGCTGCCGTTTCGTTGAGGGTCATGACCCCCTCGGGATAAAGCAGAATAGGCTGCTGGCTGAGGCGATCGATCTCCAGCCGCGCCCTGGGGAGCAGACGGGGACGTAGCTGGTAGAGAAAGGGAGCGCTGCCTTCGCCGGGCTTGCTCATAGTCGACCTTCCTGTGAAGAGGAGAGGGAGACGCTGGCCGCAGTCCGCGGGGACTGGTTGGCTACAGGCCCATAGGCAAACTGGAGCGCGTCGAGCATGCTCCAGAGGACATCGCATTTGAAGGCCAGGGCCTGGATAGCCTCTTCCTGGAGCTGGCGCGTGGTACAATAGCGCACAGTTAGCTCTAGAGCCTGGGCCGCATCGCGCGGTGCCTGCTGCAAGCGCGCGCGGAAATAGGCCAGCCCCTCTGGGGCGATCCAGGGATAGTAGCGTTCAAAGGCGCTCAGGCGTTCACTCATCAGGTCGGGAGAGAACAGCTCGGTCAGGGAGGAGGCGATGGCCAGAGGCCACGGCCGCTGGCGAGCGAACGTGACGTAGGCTTCGACGGCAAAACGTACACCTGGGAGCACCTGCCTCCCACTGAGCACCTCCTCGCGCGAGAGGCCGCTCGCTTCCGCCAACCTGAGCCAGGCGGCAATGCCACCCTCGCCCTCGCGCTCGCCGTCGTGATCGCTGATGCGGTGGAGCCAGAGCCGGCGCACTTCGGGAAGAGGACAGTTAGCGATGATGGCCGCATCCTTCATCGGGATATGCTGTTGATAGTAGAAGCGGTTGACGATCCAGGCGCGGACCTGCTCGGGAGTGAGGGCACCCCGGTTCATTGCCTGATGAAAAGGATGGAGATGATGATAGCGAGTCATGCCCACGGCTCGTAGCCGGGCCACGAAGGTCTCGCGGTCCCAAGGCTCAGCATACGCTGTGCTCATGATAGCTCCTCTCTTCGCTCGTACTACCCCGCCTGCTCTCTCGTCAGCTTCGCGCGAGGCGTGGGCGATCCGAATCATAGCGTGAGTTCCAGTCCATCCCAACCAACAGTCATCCCGGCGGCGCGCACGGCAGCATGCTGGGGTGAGTCCTCGGCCAGGATGGGATTGGTATTGTTGATATGGGTATAGATGCGATAGGGAATAGGGAAATCTGCCAGCCAGGCCAGGCTGCCCTCCGGCCCGCCGATTGGAAGATGCCCCATACCGCTGGCTGTTTCCTGAGCCAGGCCCTGCTCCTGTAGCTCATTCTCGCTCCAGAAGGTGCCGTCAAGAAGCACGGCCTCACTGGCTCTCAGGTAAGGAAGCAATTGCTCTTCTCGCCGGGCCAGCCCCGGTAGAAAAAGCAGACGCCCACCAGTGCGCTCATCTACAAGATAGTAAGCGACGCGGGAATGCGGACTGGCCAAAGGGTGAGCTATCTCCCTGGCATAGCGTGGAGGCTTGCCCGTCAGGGGAATGGCCTGGTAAAGGAGGCCGCTGGCCTGGCCCGTAGCGGTCGGGAGCGGGGCAAGCTCTCTGGCTGGCTCGTGCCACTCGACAGGACAATAGCGAGCGAGCAATTGAGGAAGGGCCAGACCCTGCCGCAAGGCTTGCTGGACCGCCATAGGAGCATAGACTGTCAGAGGCGAGCGCTCCCGGAGGAGCAGGAGGCCGAGCGTATGGTCGAGATCGGCGTCGGTCAGCAGAAACCCGTCGATGGGGGTCCCGCGCCTGCAAGAGGCAGGTGGCCAGAGAGGAGGGAAGGCGGCGATCTGCATGCGAAGATCGGGAGAGGCATTGAGGAGGAACCAACGTTCTCCATCGGCGCTCACAGCCACACACGATTGTGTGCGCGCCCTCGCTTTCAACTGTCCCCGGCGTAGGCCCCGGCAGTTAGGGCAGTTGCAGTTCCACTGGGGGAAACCTCCCCCCGCCGCCGTACCAAGCAGACGCACCAACATAAGCCCGGTCTCTCCTTACTTCCCACAATCCAGGCCAAACCCGTCAGAGCACCGACCAGAGCGGGCCAGGGAGCCAGGAGGGAGGAGGCAGGACCTGCCAGTCTCTGCCTCCTCCCTCTGTGGCTCACCCTCCCTCTGTTAGCGCCCTCTGCCTGCTTTCTTTCCGCTGGCCTTGCCGTTGCCGGGCCACTCTTGCGACCGGGGCTCAAACAAAAGGAGTGTGCCAGCATAGGCGGTGCACTCAAGGCTCACGGCAATCACTTCGAAGGATGGCTTGACCCACCGGGGCTTCTCTTGCATGTTGCTCCTTTCCCTTTCCAGGCTGCACAGACTTCCAGCGCAGCATGCCGCTCAAGGTCAAGGCAACAGCGCGGAGCGCTCTCTAGCCATCTCGTCCACTGCTCTCCGCTCCTTGCCCGCCTCCTCTCTTCTCTACCAGTCAGCCTCCTTGCCCGCGCTAGACTCCGCCGCCAGGCTGAGGCTGGCCGCTGACTGCCCCACTCTCTTCGGCTTGGCTTCACTTGTGCGCTGGGCACAGCTACACCTCTATTATAACCGACACCAATAAATAATAAGTGTAAATCTATCTATATAGAGGCCATGAAGCGCAGCCGTTGAGCTGACTGGCGGATAGATTGCCTAGTTCGAGCTGCCTGAGCGAGCCTGGAGTTGACGGGCGAAATCGATGAAAAACTGGATGGCCTGGGGATTACTCATCGCATCGGGGCTGGCGGCCTTCTCCAGAGGCATACCCAGGAGCAGCTTCTTGACCGGCACCTCCATTTTCTTGCCACTCAGCGTGCGAGGCACCTCGGGGATGGCGATGATCTCATCGGGCACATGGTGAGGTGAGATCTCGCGGCGCAGGGCCTCTTTCAGGCGGCGCGTCAGGTCCTCATCGAGGCTGGCGCCCTCGCGCAAGACAACGAAGAGGGGCAAATAGTAGCTGCCGCCGGGGCGCTCTACGCCCACGATCAGGCTATCGAGCACCTCGGGGAAGCTCTCGACCACACGATAAATCTCGCTGCTGCCCATGCGGATCCCCTGGCGATTGATCGTTGAATCTGAGCGGCCATAGATGATCGCCCCGCCACGCGGCGTGATCCTGATCCAATCTCCATGGCGCCAGACGCCGGGGTACATCTCAAAGTAGCTTTCGCGGTAGCGGCGGTTATCGGGATCGTTCCAGAAGAAGAGGGGCATCGAGGGCATAGGGGCCGTGACCACTAGTTCGCCAACCTCGTCGATCAAAGATCGCCCTTCCTCGTCGAAAGCCTCGACGCGGGCGCCCAGGGCCCGGCACTGGATTTCTCCGGCATAGACGGGGAGCAAGATGCAGCCGCCGACAAAGGCCGAGCAAACGTCGGTTCCCCCGCTGACTGAGGCCAGCCAGAGGTCGCGCTTCACGTGCTCGTAGACCCAACGGAAGCCTTCTGGCGGAAGCGGTGAGCCGGTGGAGCCGAGGCAGCGAAGCTGGCTGAGGTCGAACTGCTGGCCTGGCTCAATACCCGCCTTCATGCAGCTCGAGATGTAGGCCGCGCTCGTACCGAAGAGGTTCATGCCGCTGTCCTGAGCGAAGCGCCAGAGGGTGTTCAGGTCAGGATAGCCTGGGGCGCCATCGTAGAGCAGGATAGTGGCTCCCACCAGCAGGCCACTGACCAGGAAATTCCACATCATCCAGCCTGTGGAGGTGAACCAGAAGAAGCGGTCGCCAGGTTTGAGGTTGCTCTCGAGGGCGAGCACCTTGAGGTGTTCCAGCAAGATTCCTCCCTGGCCCTGGACAATCGCTTTGGGAAGCCCCGTGGTTCCGGAAGAGTAGAGGACCCAGAGTGGGTGCTCAAAGGGAACCTGCTCGAAGGCAAGTGGGGCTGGTTGCGCGAGCAGGGTGCTCCAGGGAATGACCTTGCTGAGGCCGGCGCTGGCCTCCTCGGGGGTGGAATGCAGGTAAGGGATAACGACGGTGTGTTCGAGCGTGGGCAGGGCCGCCTGCAGCTCAGCCAGCACCCCTCTTCGATCGAAGGGACGCCCATTATATTGATAGCCGTCGACGGCAAAGAGGACCCGCGGCTCAATCTGTTTGAAGCGATCGACGACGCTGCTGGTGCCAAAATCGGGGGAGCAGCTGGACCAAATGGCGCCAAGGCTGGCACAGGCCAGAAAAGCGATGACGGTCTCTGGAATATTGGGCAGATAGGCCACGACGCGATCGCCGCGCCTCACGCCAAGCTGACGCAGACCCTGGGCCACTGCTCCCACCGCCTGCTCTAGCTCGGCCCAGGAGAGGGTGCGCCACCCTTCGCGCTCGGAGCGGAAGATGATGGCCGGGTGAGCGGTGGTAGCATTGCGGAAAACATGCTGGGCATAGTTCAGCTCGGCCCCTGGAAACCATCTGGCCCCGGGCATGTTGCGACTGGCCAGCACTTGCGTATAGGGCTGGCTGGCCTGAATCTGAAAGTAGTCCCAGAGCGAGGACCAGAAGCCTTCAAGGTCGGTGACCGACCACTCCCACAGTTCATGGCGAGAGGAGAAGCGCTTGCCTCGCTGCTCGGCAAGCCAGCGCATATAGTGCGTCAGGTTGGCTTGCTGTTTTTGTTCCTCTGAAGGCTCCCAAAGAGGCTGTTCGGCGTTGAACGAGGTAGTCATCGGCTCGTGCTCCTTTCCAACAGATGGGCTTCGGGGCCCTTGACCTTCGAGGCAGGGAGACAGGTCGGCCCGCGCAGGTGAGTAAGTATTCTTTGTTTTGCTGTAAGTAAGTCTATGCCGCTTGCGCGGGCAAGTCAATACAAACGGCGGTAGCTATCCAGCAGCGGCTCGAGAGCCGCACGAGCGCCCAGACGCCAGCGCTCGTTCCAGTCCTTGCCTCGCCCATCCCGCGGAATCAGGCAGCAGGTTACGGCCCGTCCCTGCTCCCGCAGTTGGGCACTGAGGCGAGCTGTGGCCTCACGCCCTCCCTCGTCACCATCAAGGGCTAGGAGAACATGGCGGACATGGGGAGGCAGCCCGGTAGTAGGCAGAGCCGTTCCGGCCAGGGCGACAACCTCCTCTGGGAGGAAACCAGCGGAAAGCAGGGCCAAACGGTCGAAGGTCCCCTCAACCAGGATGAGTTTAGACGCAAGCTGGTCCCACGGCAGACTGAAGCTGCCAGCAGGATTCGTTTTGATCCAGCGCTGCGGACGACCCAGGCGCTCCAGGAGCTGCTTGTGATCGTTTTCATCCATTCCTGGACGCCAGCCCCAGAGGGTGCGCCCAATATAGCCCTTTGTTCCCTCAGCCCGAAGAGGAAAGATCAGCCGCCCGCTCCACCGCTGCAGGAGCCGCCGCTGTTTGCCCCGCGGCAGGTGAGCGATGATCGCCGGGGTGAGGAGGCCAACACCGCAGGAGAGGGCGATCTCTAAGGGAATGGCTCGCTCTCCCAGGTAGGCCCGCCCTTGGGCACTGGCTTGCAGGGCCGCCTGCATGGTTGGCTCCAGAGCTTCCAACAGGCGCCGCTCTTCTTGCTGCCAGCGGCTGGGCACGTTGAGGGCACTCGCTCCCTCTTTCTGACGGGCCAGGGCTGAGAGGCGAGGAACAGGGCTCCGCTCTGGTGCCCCCTCCTGGCTGACCAGCTCCCCGCTAGAGCCAGTCCCGAGCAGATGATAGGCCGCCTGCGGATTCCATTCCCTGATCAGCACGTTGGCCTGGCAGGCGGCATTAAAGCAGCGGCCCCAACCACTGACCGGATCGATCGAAAGCGAGCGCTGGTGATCGCTGCCATGGATTGGGCAGAAGGCACGCACTCGGCCACCAGTTAGCCGCGGATGCCACAGCTCGCTCTGTGAGAGGATCTCGATCCGTTTGCCTTGACGGGTGAAGACGGTGATCATGCCTGCCGTCCTCCGCTTTCCTCTTTCCTCTGCTTCCCCGACTCTCCTGTCCTGGCTGGCGCCGCTCGGGACTTCTTCCTTCTTACCTGGGATTATAGAATATTTGTTCTGATCTGTCGAATGCTGAGCCGGCTGAACTGAGCTGAGCGCTGGCCAGGCCGGTTCGAACCGGCCTGGCCGTTCCCGGCTGAGCTGCCTGTCTGGCTGAAGAAAAAAAATAGAGGGGTGGCCTCTTGATCGGTGTGGCCTTCCTGCGTTCTTCTCTGTGAGAGGAAGAACGTAGTCTTCTTCCTTGACAGGGATAGCTATCTGTTATACTCTGTTTCTGAGTGAAGAGTGCGGTGAAGGTCGGAAGCTGCAGGGAAAGGACGCAATTGCATGCGATTTGAGCCTTTTATGCGCTTGTTGATAGATAGAGAGGATCGACGATGTACCGACGAAACCATTTCGGACGCCACCGGGGCTGGTTTTTCTGGTGGTTTATCCCCTTGTTTTTCCTGGGGCCGGCTCACTGGTGGTGGGGATGGGGCAACGCGATGTTTGGCATTATGCTGAGCATCTTCTTCATTGCCCTGCTTGCCTGGGCCCTGTCTGTGCTCTTTGCTGAGCCGGGACCGGGGGCGGGCCATGGCTGGCCGATGGGCGGAGGGATCTGGCAACAGCCGCCGCAGAGACCCCAGACGCCAGTGAGTCCGATGGGCGGCTACCAGGCCCCCTATAGCGATGGGCAGCCGACAGAAGCCGAGAGGCGCTATCATCAGGGCTATCAGGCCCAGAGCGGGCCGCGTCCAGTTGAGTCATCGTGGCAGTCTCCTTCGCAGACTCAGCCGGCAGCCGGACGCCCGCAGCCGCAGTACGAGGAGCCACAGGTGGAATATCCGCGCGAGGAGCCGCCGCTGGTGCAATAGTCCTGGCTGGGGCTTGCCGGGCGACGGATCGCCAGCCGCCCCGCCCAGAATACTGACAGCGTCGCTTTTCTTGCCTCCCCTATGCTGTATCAGTGCGCTTCATATGGTACCATTGTGGGATCGATTTGACGAAAGCCCTCACCTCCCGGGATACTGCTAGTAAATAATGTTGATGTGCTTATGGAGAAGATGTACCGGGAGGTTCCTCTGTGGTTCCTGTTGCGCTGCTCGCGCTTGCGCTGCTGCTGGTGCTGGGATCAGGTCTTGTGCGTCGCGGAAGCTGGCTTCAGCGCTGGCCGCGGCGTAATGGACCGGCCAGCACGCTGCTCGCCTTCCCTTCAGGCGAACAAGGAAGATTGACCCCTTGGGGAGGCTCTCCCGTGCCCCACACCCGGGAAGGTCGAGAGCAAAGGTCTAGACTGGCTCTGGCTCTTCCCCCAATCTGGTATCGGCGCTGGCGCGTGATCCTCTCGCTCATTTTGCTCCTGATGCTCTTGCTGGCGCTCTCCATGACCAGCGCCCTGGCCGATGGCGGACAGTGGACGCTGAATGCGGCCCTTACCTTTTTTCGCAGCAGCCAAAATCAGACCCTGGGTCTGCAGACCCTACCGCACGGCTTTAATGCCTCGCGCAACCTTGTACGTATCTCCCAGCTTGATCCCGCTCAATATTCCTCGCAGGAAGAGTATGCGGTGTGGGCTTACTCTGCCTGCTCGGCGGCGGCCATGACGGAGGTTTTCAACGCCTATGGCCGGCACTATCGTATCAGTGACGTGCTTCACGTCGAGGCGGCTCTCGGGCAAATCACTCCCGAGCTGGGCCTGCTCTCTCCAGAGGGCATTGCCATTACGGCGGCCCACTTCGGCTTTCGCACCCAGTGGGGCGAGCATTGGACGCTGGAGCAGTTGCTGGCCGTAGCCAATAGTGGCGCACCTGTCATTGTGAGCTTTCCCCCCGATCGCTATGCCGGTGGTCACTTGCTTGTGGTGCTTGGCGGCGATGCCTCTTCGGTCTATCTGGCCGACTCCTCCGCCTGGAATCGCCGCGTCCTCAGTCGGGAGCAGTTTCTCCAGTGGTGGGGAGGCTACGCAGCTGTGGTCACTCCTCTCAGCTAAGCGAACGAACGGCCTGGCCCAGGCTGGCCTCCCTTGACGCTAGAGCTGTTCAGGTGCTAGAATCGGGCGCCTCATCAGAAGAGCAAGAACAGAAGGGGGCCTACCTCATGCGTGAAGAAGAAGAGCTTCAGGAAAGGCGGCAGACCGCTACTCCCTCTGGCGGCGTGCGCGTTATTAAGCCGCAGCAATTCGATTCCAATACGCCACAAACCCCAGGCATGAGCCGTCTGGCGGCGGTCTCACGTGAGCTTGCCGGGTCACGCGGGCTGTGGGCTGGCCTTACTGTGGTTGCTCCCCATGTTGCCAGCGGGAAACATCATCATGGTGAGCTTGAGACCGTGATCTACGTGGTGTCGGGGCGCGCTCGTATTCGCTGGGGGGAGCGGCTGGAGTACGAGCAGGAGGTTGAGCCTGGGGACTTCATCTATGTTCCCCCATTTGTTCCTCATCAGGAGATCAATCCTTGCGATGAGGAATCGCGCTGGGTCATCGTACGCAACGCCCAGGAGCCAGTGGTCGTCAATCTGGATGAGCCAACCCCCTAGCAGAGGTCAGGCCAGGGCTGGCTCCCCGTAAAGGGACCTGTGCGGGGCGCTCCTGTGGCCTGTCCTACCCTGTCCTGTCCTGCCCTACCCTGACTCCGCTGGCTCTTTTTGTTTGCTGCGAGATGGGCCGCGTGGAGCGGCGGAACCTGTCTGGCGACTGGCGCCCTTCTGATCTAGAGGGGCGGCCTAGTGGCGAGGAGAGCGCTTGCGGGAGAGCCTGCCGGGGAGACCCGTGGCCGCTAAAGCGGGCAAAACGGCAACAGGCGTCTCTGACGTTACCCATAGGCGACAGCAGGGATGGCGCTTACTGGGTCGAGACAGCGTACAAACCCTTGACAATAGAACACCAGTTCGCTATACTTGCATAACGTCTATCCTGTCAGTGGATGGTAGGCAAAGCGGGCCAGTGGCCTGGGCACCCGGTCCCAATCTGCCGGCCAGAGTCGGGTAGTACTCTGGCATGCTGGGGCGAAGCATGCCAGCAGGGAGCTGCTGGCGGAGGGCGGCTTTGCCAGGGCGAGCGCCGGGGACAGACAGCCAGAAGCGCGAAGACGGCCAGGCTTCAGCGAGAAAGGCGCTGGCCAACAGGTGCCGGGTGGTCCGTCGAGTGTCGAGTGCGAGCTATCTGACCGCCCAGCCAGGCCATCGTTTCGCTGACCCTTCTGGACTGCCAGCCTGTGCCGCTTCTCCTCCCTTCACTGGGCTGATCACGCTGGCTGCTCCTCTCTCTCGCTCTTAGCCCACTGCCCCCCTCTCTCTCCCTGATATGGCTGTTCGCTGGCCGGGAAGATTCTTCGACTTCCCGGTTGTTATTACCAGTGGATTGGATAATAGATTGGAAATGTGCTATTATAAAATCGGAGAAGTGAAAAGTCTCAATTTCCCGGCCCAAAGCGGGGAAGCTGCTGAGGTTCTGTCTCTTCCATTTCGGGTCAACTGAGCCGCTTCCCTGGCGGGACGGGCAGATCGGGAGTTCCAAATTCTCAGCGAAATTTCAGCTAATTCACAGTTCCTCTTAATAGAGGAGTGTTTTACTCATATTAGCTGGAAATGATAGAACGCTCCAGGCGAACTGCCTGGGACTGTAATCCACTCGAATTCAGTAGAGAGGAGAGGGAAACCTATGGCTCGTCGGGAAAGTGCAGTTGTGGATCGCGAGCGCGATTCTCGAGAAGAGTATACGACTGAGCTGCTCACTGTCAGCGAGGTAGCGAAGCGCCTCCGTGTTGATGACACCACGGTGCGTCGCTGGATCAAGACCGGCGCACTGCAGGCCATTACCTTGCCGCACAAGGGCAAGCGTGAGGTCTATCGTGTCAAGAAGAATACGCTGGACGAGTTGCTCAACACGCCCGCAACTGCCGCATCGTGAGGCCGGTCGGATCAGTGGTAGTTGTCTGCTTATCTGACCGCCAGAAGCAAGTGGGACCCGAGGGATAGCTCCCTCGGGTCCTTTGCTAGATGAGCAGAAGCGTTGGTTATCCTTCGCCTGGCTGGCCGCCTCCGGCCGGGCTGGGGAGGTCCTCAACCAGAGGAGACTCGTCCCTATCCTTTGCCCCTCATCCCTTTCCTACGCCAACACAATATGCTCAATGGCCTCCCAGGCGGCGTAGCTCAACATGGCCATTGCGAACACGTACCGCGTAGCGCGGAGCCGCCACAGTCGCCGGCCCCGTTAGAACCCGCCCATCGCGCAGGCAGAAACGCGAACCGTGCCAGGGGCATTCGACCACATCGCCGTCGAGGCTCCCCTCATCCAGCGGTCCCCCTGCGTGCGAGCAGGTGGCCGAAATTGCGTAGTACTGCTCGCCGCGGCGCAGTAGCACCACTGGCACGCCTGCCACCGTCACGCGATAGAGGCGCCCCTCATCCACGTCGCTGGCAGGCAGCACCGGCTCAAAATCCTCGCCGGCGGCCTCCCAGGCGGTATGGTTGACGTTAGTGCCCCTGGCAAAAACCATATCCCCGCCCAGATATCCCGCTATCAGAATTGCCACGAAGCCGATGAAGCCAAGCACGGCGGCGGCGATGCTTTCGTTGGCGGGAGAGAACAGGCGCAAGATAAATGAGACCAGGTAGAGGAGAAAGGCCGCTGTGTTGAGCAAGCCGTGGTAGAAGCCAACCGTTCGCTCGGCACCGTAGGTATCGCTCCAGTCAGCCAGGCCGGTGATCAGCGCCCCGAGAGCGGCGATCAGACCGACGATGACTCCGACGAAGGCTCCGCGCGCGGCCCAGCTATTGTTGACCGGCGCGACCAGCCAGACGATATCTAGAATGGCGGTTAGAGTCCAGGCGCCGATCGGCAGATCGGTGATGGCCGGATGCAGTGGATGACCCCCGAAGGTGCCGCTGAGCAGGCTTTTCAAAAAGCGAGGTGGCTTCTGGGTGCCACCGGTCAGCGCTCGCGCCAGCGCCTGCAGGCTGTCGCCGTAGCGGTCAGCAAAAGACTGCCAGACACTCGTTGGTGGGGGGGCTGGCTCATGGGTTGTGTCGCTCATGGTGCTCTCCTTTGTCTGTCGCGCATCACTGAGGCCGCTAACTTGCCTGCTTTCCTGCCCTCGCCTCTCGGGAGGTGAAGAACCCTCGTGCGGTAGCAACCCGCCAAAACGCTCTTGGTGGCTCTCCCCAGCTCTCCTCACAGAAAAGCAGGGGCAATGGCTGACCGGGCCGACCGGGGCCGCGAAAAGACCCCTGACCACGTCAGCGTGGTGCGCTGCTCTGGCCTCGACCGGCTGGCCTGGCTCGCCATCGCCCCTCTGTCTCTGGCTCCTCACTCCTCTGCGTGAGTGAGCAGACAGGCATCGGCAGAAAGCAGACCGTTGTGCTTTGGTGAAACAATCTGCCCGATTCGTCGGATAGCGCATCGGACAGCCTCTTGAACTCTCCCTGTTCCTGATATACCATACACCAGGCAGAAAGTCAAGAAATCCTTTGACTTTCTTGACTTTCTGTAACCTCTCTGCTAGACTGGAACAAAGCAACCGCTGATGGTTCTCTTGGATGGAGAGTAAAACGCTCATGGCTCCAGATCAGGCTCACGGGCGCTTTTTCAAAAGCACGCGCGGGCGTATTGTGGCTTTACTTTCTCGAGGAGGGGCAACGGTTGAAGAACTGGCCAAAGCGTTGGGACTGACTGATAATGCAGTACGCGCTCATCTGCTGGCGCTAGAACGCGACGGTCTTGTGCGCCAACAGGGGCAGCGGCGTAGCCTTCAAGGTAAGCCAGCCTATGTTTACGAGCTGGCGCCGGCTGCCGATCGCCTCTTCCCTCGGGCCTACCTGCCCGTTCTCGGCGCGCTTCTGGACCTGCTGGCGGAGCGGCTCTCGGCGGCGGACTTTGAGCAGCTGCTGCGCGATCTTGGCCAGCGTCTGGCCCGGAGCTGGCTTACTCAGGAGGATGGGGAGCTGGCTGAGCCGCTCAGTCGCGTGCGGGGAGCCATCGCGCTGCTCAACGAGTTGGGAGCCCTGGCCGAGCTGGAGACTGCCGCCGAGCAGGAAGGTTGTTCTGCCCAGCAAGTGCATATCCGCGCCGCTAGCTGCCCACTGGCCGCCTTGATCCCTGCTCGTCCTCGTCTCTGCCTGCTGGTTGAGGCGTTACTGGCCGAATTAACGGCCTTGCCCGTGCGTGCCGGCTGCCACTGTCTTGAGCGGGCCCAGTGCTACTTTGAAATTGATCTGCTAGCCCAACACTGATTTCCGGACCAGCCTCCGGAGAGGCCAGCCCGGGGCGCGGTCCGCCTCGGTCGAGGTGAGTATGCCTTCTCTTCTCCTCGCAGCGCCTCCTTGTTCATCCTCTTTGCTGCTTTCAACAGCAGAGCCTGACATGGTACAATGAAGAAGAAACGGCCTTGCAGCAATTCCCAGGGAAGGAAAGGACAGAGTCACGATGTCAGAGACTCCCCAAGAGGGCGGACATGTATCGCCGCCCTATGGCAGCGAACGCCAGTTTCAAATCTACATGGCGGGGCTACAGGGGCAGCTTCCGGCTCTACCGCTGGACGCCCAGGAACTGGAGCGGCGTGCTAGAGAGCGCCTAAGCCCCGAAGCCTATGACTACGTGGCTGGGGGGGCCGGCGCTGAAGATACTATGCAGGCCAACCTGGCGGCCTTTCAGCGCTGGTCGATCGTCCCGCGCATGCTGGGCAATATTGCCCGGCGCGATCTCAGTGTCGAGCTTCTGGGACTGCGCCTTCCGGCCCCGTTGTTGCTGGCTCCGATCGGGGTTCAGTCGATCGTTCATCCTGACGCCGAGTTAGCCGTGGCGCGGGCTGCCGCTTCGCTGGGTATCCCTTTTGTCCTGAGCACAGTCTCCTCGTATACGCTGGAGGAGGTAGCTCAGGCAGCAGGCACTGCTCCGCGCTGGTTTCAGCTCTATTGGCCTGCCGACGCTGACCTTTGTGCCAGCCTTGTCCAGCGAGCTGAGCGCGCCGGCTACGGGGCCATCGTAGTCACCCTCGACACCCGCCTGATCGGCTGGCGTCCTCGCGATCTGCAGCGGGCCTACCTGCCGTTTTTGCAGGCCCAAGGGTTAGCCAATTATTTCAGTGATCCTGTCTTTCGCCGAGATTTGCCGCAGCCTCCCGAAGAGAATCCCTTCCCCGCTATTCAAAAGTATGTCTCCAGTTTTGGACATCTAACGCTCCAATGGGAAGATCTGGCATTTCTACGCCAACATACAGGTTTGCCCGTGCTGCTAAAAGGGATTCTCCATCCTGATGATGCTCGCCGGGCCTTAGAGTGTGGTGTCGATGGACTGATCGTCTCGAACCACGGTGGGCGTCAGGTTGCGGGAGCCATTGCTGCTCTGGAGGCTTTACCAGGGGTTGTGGAGGCCGTGGCTGGACAGGTTCCTGTTCTCTTTGATAGCGGCATTCGTCAAGGGGCCGATGTTGTCAAAGCCCTGGCGCTCGGGGCGCGGGCCGTCTTGTTGGGGCGCCCCTATATCTGGGGCCTGGCCCTGGGCGGTGAGGCTGGTGTGCGCGAGGTCCTTCAGAATATCCTGGCTGACCTCGATCTCACCCTGGCCTTGAGCGGTTTCGCTTCCCTCCGCTCGCTTGATCGTTCAGCCCTCGCCAAAGCGGAGAGAGCGTGATAAGATAAAAAGGAACGCCGCCTCTGTCTGTAGGCAAGGAGATTAGCCGGGTAGGCACCTGCTGGAGAGACAGCTGATTCTGACGAGCGTGTCCTATATACAAAACAAGAAGCCTGACGTAGCGCCAGCAGAACGATCGTTCCCTCTTCCCCTTCCTGGTCGCTGAGGGGCAGTGTGCGCCAGAGGCGGGCGAGCGGGCCGTTAGCTGGCTAACGAGCGCTTCAGGCAGCCAGAGAGGCGGTGAGCAAACAGCTACATTTGTGCTGGGAGGTTGCCAGGAGACAGGCTTGTCGCTGGCTCCCCGGGTTCGGTTCGCGTGCGGTGGGGCATGGCCGCGAACAAGAGAGCGCCAGAGGCAGGCTGGCTGCCAGATGGCGACGAGCAGAGCAGGTATCACAGCGACAGGTCCTGACCACTTCAGACGTAGAAAGCAGAGCAGTACTGCTGCGAGGGAATCAGAGAAGAAGTGCATCGCCTGCGAGAGGGTGAGTGACCTTGTCTGCCGGTAGGGAGCGCTTGGCTCCTGTACGGAGCAGCTTGGCTCCTGCAGACTGGAAGCTCAGAGGAGATAACAGGCGATGAGAAAAGTCAAAGATGTCATGACCACACGGGTGGTGACGGTCCGCGAGGACCAGACAAGACAGCAGGCCGCAGCCTTGATGGCGCTCTATCGGATCAGTGGGCTGCCTGTGGTCAATGAAGAGGGGATGATCACCGGCCTGGTCACTGAGCATGATGTCTTGGCGCGTCAGGGCCGCCTCGTGCGGGAGATCATGACCCGTGGCCTGATCAGCGTCAGCGAAGAGACCGATCTGGAGGATGTCGCTCACCTGCTCGTCAATCGGCGTATTCGACGGTTGCCGGTGCTGAGGGGAGGACAGCTTGTGGGGATCGTGAGCCGCGCTGATCTGGTCAGAGAGGTGGCGACTCGCTGGACCTGTCCCGTGTGCGGCGAGGTCGCCCCTGGTGAGGAACCGCCAGAGTGCTGCCCTCGCTGTGCTGCCCCGCAAATGGTGGCGCCGGCTGAGCCAGCCCCTCCTGGTTTCTAGCTACGTGCCGGCCTGATAGAAACGACGCCAGGCCGGTGGCACAAGGCTGGCTTTGCCCTCTGCTCTTTCTTCCCTGTTCCGGCTCGCCAGAACGAACGGACAATCGGACGGAGAACGATCAACCTCATCTTGTTGATGCAGTGTCGATTAGCCAGAAAGAAGAAGTAGTGTACCTATGGAGACCAGACAGCAACGTAAGGCAGCCGCGCAGGGGGCCGGGCCGACTGACCCCCGCTCCCCTGCTTCGCTGCTCGCAGGCACAGACCGCGAAACTCTGCTCAACTACTACTACCAGATGGTCCTCATTCGCTATTTTGAGGAGAAAGCCGGCGAGATGTACACCCGCGCTCGTATCGGCGGCTACTGCCACCTCAATCTCGGCGAAGAGGCGACCGTGGTCGGCTTTTGCGCCGGCTTAGAGCCTGACGACTACGTTTATACCAACTACCGTGAGCACGGCTACGCCATCTGCCGGGGGATCTCCCCTGCCGTCGTCATGGCCGAGCTGTTCGGCAAAAAGACAGGCTGCTCTCTTGGCCGGGGAGGCTCGATGCACCTCTTCGATCTGAAGCGGCGCTTCATGGGCGGCTATGGCATTGTTGGAGGCCAGTTGCCCCTGGCGGTAGGAGCTGCTTTTGCTCTGGCTTACCGCGGCTCGCGCGAGATCGTGGCCTGTCAGATGGGCGACGGCACTACCAATGGGGGCCCCTTCCATGAATCGCTCAATCTGGCCAAGCTCTATCGGCTCCCGGTGGTTTTCCTCATTGTCAATAACCAGTACGGTATGGGCACGCGCGTCGATCAGGGGTCTGCGGTGCCCGACCTTTATCGCAAAGCCTGCGCCTATGACATGCGCAGCGAGCGTGTGGATGGCACAGATGTCCTGGCGGTCCTGGAGGCCGTGCGCACCGCGGCTCGCATCGCCCGCGAGGAGCACGAGCCGAGCCTGATCGAGGCTGTCAGCTATCGTTTCCGCGGCCACTCGGTGGTTGACCCCGATCGCTATCGCCCCGAGGACGAGGTCCAGCGCTGGCGCGAGCGCGACCCGATTCAGCTCTATGCTGCCCGCCTCAAGGATGCTGGCTTAATGGATGATGCCACACGCCAGGAGTTGGAGGGACGGGCCCAGCAAGAGGTTGAGGAGGCTGTGCGCTTTGCCGAGGAGAGCGAGCTTCCTTCAGTAGAAGAGCTGTATGACTTCGTCTATGCCGGTGAGGGAGGACGCTGACTATGGCCGAGATGACCTATCGCCAGGCACTGCACGATACGCTGCGCGAGGAGCTGCTGCGCGATGAGAATGTCTTTCTCATCGGCGAGGAGATTGGACGCTTCGAAGGCTCTTACAAGATTACCGCTGGCTTGCTGCAGGAATTCGGCCCGAAGCGCGTCGTCGATACGCCCATCTGCGAGAACGGCTTTGTGGGGCTGGCGGTCGGGGCCGCCATGCTGGGGCTGCGTCCGATCGTGGAGATTATGACCATCAATTTCATCGCGCTGGCGATGGATGAGATCGTCAACCATGCGGCCAAGATCTACTACATGTTCGGTGGCCAGTGTCCCGTCCCTCTGGTTATTCGCACCCCTGGTGGAGGAGGCCAGCAGCTTTCGGCAACCCACTCTCAGAACCTGGAAGTCTGGTTCGCCCATGTGCCCGGCCTGAAGGTGGTGGCGCCTTCTACTCCTGCTGATGCTCGTGGCCTACTGCGGACCGCCGTCCGAGACGATAATCCGGTGCTCTTCCTGGAGAATCTGGCCCTCTACAATACGCGCGGCGAGGTGCCTGAAGGGGATTATATGGTTCCCTTTGGGAAGGCCCAGGTGATGAAGGAGGGCCACGATCTGACGATTATCAGTTACTCGCGGATGGCGGTAGTCGCGCTGGATGTGGCCCGCCGGCTGGAGCAGGAGCGCCAGCTCAGCGTCGAGGTGGTAGACGTGCGTTCTCTGCGCCCTCTCGATCGTGAGACGATCGTCAATTCGGTCAAGAAGACCAATCGCGCCATCGTTTTTGAGGAGGACTGGCGCTCGTATGGGGTTGGGGCCGAGCTGGTGGCCACTATCCAGGAGGAAGCCTTCGATTATCTGGATGCGCCCATTCAGCGTGTTGCCGGTGCCGAGGTGCCGCTCCCCTATTCGAAGCCGCTGGAGCAGGCGGCTTTGCCGAGCGCACGGCAGTTGGTGGAGGCGGTCGATCGCCTGGCCATTCGCAAGAGGAGGATCGTCTATGCCTGAGGTGACTATGCCCCGGCTCAGCGATACGATGCAGGAGGGGACGATTGTTCGTTGGCTGAAGAAGCCGGGCGATCGGGTTGAGCGTGGGGAGGTGCTTGCTGAGATCGAGACCGATAAGGCGACGATGGAGCTGCAAGCCTACGAGAGCGGTGTGCTAGAGAAGATCGTGGTGCAGGAGGGAGAAAGTGCTCCAATTGGGCAGGTGATTGCTGTGATCGGAAGCGGGGCGGCTGCCTCCGATCAGGGAAGTGCTACTGGCAGGGCTGGTGCAGCTCGCCCAGCTCAGCAAACAGCGCCTGCGGCCTCGATGGCAGGGGGTGGAGCAGGTGCAGGAGGATCCCAGGAGCCGGCGCAGTCGCGGCAGCGGGCTGTGGCTCCTGTTGAGGCGCCCTCGGCGGCAGCGCCTGTTGGCCATGAAAACGGGGATCGAGTCATTAAAGCATCGCCCCTGGCGCGGCGCCTGGCGGAAGAACACAATATTGACCTGCGCCAGATTCGTGGCTCTGGTCCCGGTGGGCGCATTGTGCGCGATGATATCGAGGCTTTCCTTGAAAGCCAGCGGACGGCGGCCGCGGCAGCTTCGGCCCCGACCCCCGCTGAGGCCGCTCCGGCGACGCCGACGGTTCCGGCCCCAGCCGCTGCGGGAGCCGAGGTCGGTATGGCCCCAGCCGAAGAGTTGGTGCCCTTGTCGCGCATGCAGGCTACCATCGCGCGGCGCCTGAGCGAGTCGAAGCAGACGATCCCCCATTTCTATGTCAGCACCGAGATCGATATGACTGACGCCCTGGCGCTGCGCCGGCAGCTCAACGAGAGTGCCGGCGAAGGTGGGGTCAAAGTCTCGATCAATGATCTCATCATCAAGGCCTGTGCCCTGGCCCTGGAGAAATTCCCCGAGGTCAACAGCTCCTATCGCGATGGTCAGTTCGTGCGTCACCAGGCCATCAACATCGGAATCGCTGTCGATATTCCCAACGGACTGGTGGTGCCGGTCATCCGAGACGCGAATCTCAAGGGGGTGCGCGTCATCGCGCGCGAGGCTCGCGCTTTGATCGAGAAGGCCCACGCCGGGAAGCTGACCCCAACGGACCTCTCGGGCGGTACCTTCTCAATTTCGAATATGGGCATGCTTGACGTCAGCGAGTTCATCGCCGTGATTAATCCGCCGGAGGCGGCCATCATGGCAGTGGCCTCGGTGCGCCGCACTTTCGTCCCCATCAACGATCAGCCGGTCTTGCGCGATATGATGCATGTCACCGTCTCGGCGGATCATCGCATCCTCTACGGGGCAACGGTGGCTCGCTTCCTGCAAGAAGTCAAGCGCCTGCTCCAGAATCCGTTTAGCCTGCTCGGCTAGCGGCGTGCGGCATCCGCCAGACGGATTCTGACGAGCAGCACCGGGCGAGCGACACCCCGCTCGCCCCTGAATCTGAGCGGCTGAGGCTCTCCTGCTCGCTTGCTGCGGGGAGAGCCTCTTTTTGGCCGACTGGCGTGCCGCCCTGATCTCCTCCGGCTGCCGGATTATTGCTCTTCCCATCTAAAATTTGCCTGTTATGATGGCATTAGATGATGATTTCATTGTCATAATTGACTATGTAATTAAAATAAGCTACAATACAGAGCATATTGACCAGTCAGAATGAGAGTTTCGCTACTTTCTCCATCCTCCTCACTGGAAAGGCGGAAGGAGTTTCTTGGAGGGTGTATGTGCTGTCGATACTGGACGGACGGAGAGGCTGCCTGGCTTTGGTTACGAGGGAGGAAGAAAAGCGGCTGCAGTCCATGGAGGCCGGGGCATGGCTAAGGCTGGACTGGAACGGCTCAAATGCTGGGTGAAGATCGTTGGTGAGCGACTGACCTTTCTTCGGGCCTTACGCAGTCGTCAATTCGCCTTCTTGTGGACAGGCCAGACTATCTCTAATCTGGGCAACAGCCTCTTCTCGCTAGCCCTCTCCTGGCAGGTGCTGCTCATGACGCATTCGGCCACGGCTATGGGGCTGGTGCTGATGGCCAGGCTCATTCCCAATCTTGCCTTTGTCCTGATCGGTGGGGTGATGGCGGATCGGCTGGCGCGGCGGGCGATTGTCCTGTGGTCAGATGGTCTCCGTGGGCTGGTACTCCTCTCAATCACGATCCTGGGGATCGCCGGCTATTTGCAGCTCTGGCACTTAGTCCTGGAGAGCCTGATCTTTGGGATTGTTGAAGGCTTCTTTAATCCCGCTCTGATGGCCTTGCCTCCTGACCTGGTGGCCAGGGAGGATCTACCGTCGGCCAATGCCCTTATTTCGCTGAGTTTCAACCTTGCTGGTCTGTTTGGGCCGGCCCTGGCGGCCCTTCTGATCGCGGTTG
>NZ_JBHOQV010000195.1:0-1809 GCF_042408735.1 Thermogemmatispora sp. | reverse complement strand
ACTGCGCGAATGATCCTATCAATGCGGTTGATCCAGATGGGCTGTTCTTCAAGAAGCTGTTCGGCTGGATTGGCAAGGCATTGAAATGGGCAGCAGTAGGGTTGTTGGTGGCGGCGGCTGTGGCGACGACGTTGATCGTGGTAGCGCCGGTTGGGTCGGTGTTATGGAAGGTTGGGGCATGGTTGTTGGTCAAGGCGTTGCCAGTGGCGGCGAAGTATCTGGGGTATGTAGGGGTGGGGCTGCCGCCGGGGCTAGGCATGCCGGGGACGCCGCCGTGGAATCCGCAGGGTGGAGGAGTTGGATTCAGCAGTAGATGGCAGGACGATGCTGATGAAGAAGTCGTTAGAATTTACACAAACATCTGTCGGAATGGCAACAAGTATCCATATTGTGGCGCTGGGTTAGCTGGAGCCATTCCAATCATCGGTCCAATCTGGGATGCTCGTGATGCATTTCGCAGCGGGCGTTGGGGCTGGGGCATCTTCTACACGGCGATGGCCGTCTCGGATATCTTCTTGGTCAAAGCTGCCGTCACTGCTGGCGGTAGATTGTTGGCAAGAGGCGGCGCGAGGCTGCTCGCAAGGGAAGCTGCGGAAGAGGGGGCCAGCGCTACTGGAAGAAGCTTTAACCCATTCCGAGGAAGAACCACACAAGAGATCGACGAGATGTTCAGAAGCAAAGGATTCGATCCACGAGGTCCTGACCCTGCTAGCGGGCTTGGAGGCTATGTCAATCCAAGAACGTGACGCTCGTACCACATTGATCCGGCAAACAGATTTGGCGAACCCCCACAGGTAGATGTAAATCGTTTGCGAAGCTACAGGGGACCTCTCACGAAACGTAAATTCCCAATGTAAAGGAGAGCGTCGTGATACTAACCGTTGAATACAATGCTAAAGGTTTCGTTGAGATTTACATGGATGAAGAAGGGCGCCGCCTTTTGATTGATTCCCTCCGCAGATTAAGAGCGCAAGAAAGTAAAGGCGACCACGACCATCTGATGACGCCATCTTGGGCAGGTAATGAACTGACGGAGGAGAAACAGGGTGACGCTGACAATGAGTTGATCCACCAATTGAATATCATTCTTCTACCGAAACGGGGTTAGTCAGAGGTGGGCGAGAAGGAACGCACTACGTCAACGATGCTGTAAACCACAACGCACTACGTCAACGATGCTGTAAACCACAGTGCTTTACGTGCGAGGTAACGTCTGGCTTTGCCACAAACGCCCGAAATTCGGGTGCAACTTGAAGTGCCGAGGGGAGTATTTTCTTCTCCCAGCCGAATAGACCCTGCTTTCGGGATGCAGGTGGTGGTATGCAGCGCACGGCGACAGGGAGAATACCAGCGAGAGTGCATAGAGTCTGGCGATACTAAGGGGGTAAAACAGAATGGCAGTAGCTGAACTCGTCGGCATGAAAGTGTGCATCACGATGTCTGATCCGTGGGGCTTTGGGACGGAGCACGTTACTGGCCCCTTTACTGCCAAAGTGCTTCAAGTCGGCAGTAACTACTGGGTCTCAGGAGAGCAGGCGCTTCTTCTGCAACTTGAACCGCCTCTTTCTTATAGAGCTGGTAGCCGGGCTGGTTATGCAGCGGGTTTCATCCTTCCTGGCCCCGGGAAGTTGAAAGTTCTTGCTAAAGGGGAGAAATTCTTTGCTGGACTTAAGACTGGTTACGGGCACTCTGTTAGGCAGATCGGTAGATTTACAGAATTCAGTGTTAATGTGCCCGGGCGGGTGCCTGGCAGCTATACACGTTGGGTGAAGGTGCTGAATGAGCATGGGCGAACGATTCGCCTTTATC
>NZ_JBHOQV010000029.1:0-6510 GCF_042408735.1 Thermogemmatispora sp. | reverse complement strand
AGGTGTCAGGAACACATAGATGAACACTTGACACTCTTGTCTTTGTTGAAAGGGGAGCGTATAGTTATCGTAGTGTAGCCTTCTGCCTGGAGAACACTTTTGTCTAAAATCAGGCGAAGGACAGGTTGTCCTTTTCTGGAGAAGGCAGAGAGTCAGGGAGTGAGGAGCCTGTGACAACTTTTGCCAAGCGTGCGGCACAAAGAAGCGGTTCCCGCCAGGCCGCCTGGAGAGCGGCTTCCGAAGCCAGGTGGCCGTTCGAGGGAAAACCTGACTTCGGATCAAGTGGTTGCGGGTTCGAGTCCTGCCAGGTGCGCTCTCCTTCTCGGCCCACCACCCTGCCCCGCCTGGCAAGTCCGCCGGCTTCCTGCCAGGAAGCGGAAAAGCGGAGACCGTGGCCTCCTACGGGTTGTTCCCCCCCTCTAACAAGCCCTGGCCTTCCTCGGAAGCGACAGTATGCTCGCCTGGCTACCTCAGACACAGGTGGTTCTTCCGCTGGGCAGCTCCGACCGCTTACCTGTCTCAGCATGGCCCCACCTGCTTCCCACCTGGTACTCGCAGCGCTCCCTGACTCCGACTGGCCAGGTTCAGGCGCTTGCAGATCCGCTCTGCTACTTCCCCTCTACCAGGCAGCCTCTCGTCTGCTCAGGAACTATTCGCCCGCTGGGGACTGCAGCCCGTGAGGGGCCGACTGGTCCCTTCTGTCTCTCCCGAATCAAAAATGACTTAATATTGAATATTATCTTCTGGCCGCTGTTCTCGTTCAGGGCGGATCACGATCCTGGGGAGACGAACACAGCACAGCACTCGTTCGTCCCTGAGCGGGAGACGGGCAGTGACCAGGAGCATGCCACTGGATCTTATCAGTAATATCCTGCCGCAAGGGCGAGACCAGCGCCACCCTGTGGAATAAAGCCATCCTCTGGCTCTTGTATGGTGCTGGCGTCCGCCTCTTGGAACTCATCAATACGCCTGGGGCATGGATTGCAAAGAAGGGATCAGCATCGTGCAAGACAAAGGCAACAAGCCCCCTCTCAAGCGGCAATGGTCGGCTATCTCCTCTTATTACGCCAGGGAACGGAAATACAGAGTATCCTCGAGGCGGTCACCTTTCTGATGCCAGGAGGGGCTAGTCGCTACGGGCTAGGCCGGCTGAAACGTTTGCAGCTCTCGCCAGACCTGCAGGTCTTCGGCATGGACGTTACCCTCAAGACTGATGGTGATCCTCTGATCTGTAGGCGCACAGTCTATGCCCACGCGCAAGGGCCATCCTCTCTAAGAAGCAGTTACGAGATGGTCGTGGGCTGGGAGAACGCCACTGGCAAGGGGCTGTTCTCCCAGTGGCCTGAGCCACTGTGGATCCCTGGCTCAACGTTTATCGGGCAAGGAGTGCAAGAGTGGAAAATAGAGCCAGGCGGATTCTGGGCAGCCCTCCAACAGGGGCAGGAGCAAAAGGAAGCTGGTCTCCGCCGTGCCGCGCCGTGCGCACGCGCTAGAGATGGCTCCCCCTGGAAAGCAGAAACAAGAGGGGGAACGCACTGGCGCGTCCCCCTTGCTTCTCACCTGACTGAATGCTACAGAGGCCAGCCCTGGCCGAGCCGAGAGAAGGGCTGGCCTTAGCCAGCAAGTCAAGAGAAAGAGACCTGCAGCCCGTTGGCCTGAAGGGAGGCGCTGCTGAGGGAGCGATCGATATAAAGCACCACATTGGTCATCACCAGGCGGGGCACCGTGCCCCCGGTTGCCAGAATCAGCAGATCAGCCTTGTTGGCGAAGCTGCTCAGGCCAGTAACGATATCTTGCAAGATAGAGGTCTTAATTGAAACCCCAGTGGCCACCGCCGTTCCCGAAGCTGTGATAGTAATCGTCACGCTGCCCAGATCGCGCGAGATCTGCAGTCCCGACATCGTCGTCGAGCTGAAAGTCAGCACGGGATGCAGCGGGTCGGGCAAAAGGCTCAGATGGGCATTCGTGCCAATAATCTCACTGGCCCGCAGGACAATCGAATTCGGAGCTGTCAGAATCGTCGGCTTCGGCGTTGCTGTAGGAGTGGGAGTCGGCGTCACCGTCACCGTCACAGTGGGACCCGGCGTCACAGTGGCCGACGGAACCGCGCTCGGAGTCGGGGCCGCCGTAGCCGTCTCGCCCGGCGTAGGAGTTAGCCGCGGCGTTGGGGACGGCGTTGGCGTCGGGGTGGGTGGATCAAGGGTCGGAGTAGGGGTCGGCGTGCGATGATGACAGGGAATCAACGGCGGCAGACAAAACTCCGGCCCAGCCTGCGGGGCCAGCCCTGGGCCAGCAGCGAAGGCCACCTGGCCCCCCGCCACAAAAGCAGGAATCAAAAGCAGCAGAAAAGAACAGAGCGCGCCGACTTTCCCCCAAAATGCCAGCACTGCTGGAGAACGCATCTTCTTCATAACTTGCCTGACCTTTATTCATTGCACAGCTTCATTCGTCCGCCGAGCTTGCGTAAGAGCAAAGGAAGAAAAATACCGTCACAGTCAGATAGCAGCAGGATCACTTGCTGGAGTGCCAGGCAGAGAGAGCGCGAGTGCAACCGGCCCCGGGAGCGCCAGCTGCACCCGCGCCGCGCCGTAGCGATGGATGGGCCGGACAGTTGAAGGCCCCTGTCTCGCCGGGTTTAGCTATGGGTGATGCTCAGCGTCAGACCGGGCAGCGTAATGCTATTGACTGCCTGGTACGGGGAGCTGATGGTCAGATTGGTCAGCGTCGCGCTGGTGGCCGTTTGATCAAAAGGATTGGGACCGGTATTGAGCACGAGATTCTGGAACTGGCCCTCGTCGGCCTGCAGGCCCGTAGCATCGTTCGTCAACCCCGTCACCGACACCGGCGTATTCTGGCCGGCCTCCAGCTTGACAGTCACCGTCCCCAACGGGCCCAGGCTGATGCTCTTGCTGATCACCAGATCGGTGATAGTCCCATCAAGCTGGTTGACAGCCACCGGCGTGCTGTTATCGGCAGGCGAGATGCCCGGGTACAGATGGAAGTTCTTGGCCTGCAGCACCTTGGCCTGCACCGTGACCGGCACCGGCGCCGCCGCCGCCAGGGCGATCGCTCCGTTCTCGACCGCTCCAAGCATGCCGAAGAGCACCAGGGCCGCAATCAGCATCACCGACCAGAACACGGTGCGGTTCGTGCGCCCCACCGGGGGCAGCTCCTCGTCCTCGTCGACCACCGCTCTGGTCTCAATGGTCTCCACACGGCTGACATCAATGCTTTCCTCATCGAAAGGCGGCAGATGAATGGGTAAGCTCGTTTCTTCGCGCTCTGGCTCCCGGGTCATTCCGGTGTCGTGCTCTTTTTCCATGAGACGCTCTCCTTTTCAAGTACTACATGACTAGATATATATTTATGTATATGCAATCCCGAAAGACGGGATTACAGACGAAAGGAAAGGGATGCGCCGATCAACATCGTCTGAGAAGATAGGCGAGCTTACTTTACTGATCTGCTGCTGTTCTTGCCGGCTTAAGAACCCCAGGCGACAGATAGCTCTAAGGGACTCAAGGGCGGATACTCGCGCGCGCGCGAAGAGATGAACGCTGCGCGCTACCCCGTTTACCGGCGGCCACCGGGCGCCAGGCCACACCAAGGGCCCCGCCGATGACACCCAGCAGCATGCCGATGCCGAAGCCGCCGAAGGAGGAAGCGACCAGCGAGACTAGGGCGAGCACCACGCCGATGGCTCCCGTGATCAAGGAATAGGCCGGGACCAACATCTGGATCACGCCCATGATGACCAGCAAGGCGCCGACGAGCAAGCCGGCCCAGAGAGTGCTGCCGGGGAGCATGGCCAGCCGGATCAACATGGCCGGACCCCAGAGGACCAGCAGGCCGGAGAGAATTAAGAGGATCGAACCTGCGAAGGGGCGAGAGCGACGCCAGCGACGGAAGCGGCCCCAGCGTTGCCACTGATGAATCAGCTGGGCCTCCTTATCCGCTGTTCGCAGGCGCCGGTGAGTGCGCCAGGCGCTCAAGCGCTGGCGCAGCCCCGCCAGCGTGCCTGTCAAGGCATGCGAGCGGCTCGAGCGACTGGAGAGGTCGACAACGATCACCTGTTGACTTTGACTACTGCTGCTCTGCGCGGTACCTTCCGCCTGTGGTTCTTGTGACATCGCCATTGTAGACACTCCTTTTCCACGCCTCAACGATGAAGCGACCTGCCGGTAAACAGCCCCGGCTCACCAGGAAAGCGAACCTTGCTCAACGAGCCGAATGAAGACAAGATCCTGAGGGCAGAGGCGCGAGAAGATACAGCGTTGCCTCCCGCGATCTGCCTGCCTGAGATGATCTGGCCTGCTTGGCCTCCTCGCTAAACTGCGAGCAGGCGTGGCAGCTCCAGCGCCAGCCGCCAATCGCCGCTGATGCGCAGGCGGCGCGAGAGCACAGCCTGGCGCTGGCTGAGGCGACGATTAGAGAGACTGGCCCAATCGTTAGCCGAGCAGCGCAGAGTCAGCCGCGGATTCTCCAGGCGGCCCACGCCCGTGACAGGAGGCTGGCCCGGCTCCAGCCTCAGATAGCGAGGCTGCATATCGTCAAAGAGCCACTGGATAGAGGCGCGGATCGGCTTCGAGCGCCGCTGCGACCAAGCGGCCACCAGGCGCATAGAGGTAAAGATAGTCTCCATCGTCTCCTCATTCACATGAGGGGCGTCACCGCTGCCCAGAACGCCGCCCTCGATGAACTTGATGATACGCTCGGCCTGAACCTCGAAAGGATCATCAAGGCCCAACTTCGCCAACTCGCTCACCTCGTGCGGATCAATGCCCGCACGGCGCAACTTTGTATGGAGCGAGCGCAAGCCGAAAGCGAACATCTCCTGCGGAGTGAAGCCGAGGCAGGTGATGTATGACCAATCGTGGTCGGGAGGAGCAAGCACGCCCGCCGTCCAGGCCAGGATGCGATTGAGCATCGCGATCGCGGCCTCCTTGCAACGACGGTCCCTGCTCACAAGCTCGCGCAGGAGCTGGATACCGAAGGCGATATGTCGCGACTCATCGCGGGAGACGAAGAAGATGCCGCGTCCCAGGGCGGGAAGCAGGCCGGTGCGCGCCGTATATTCGCGCAAGAAATGCTGTCCGGTGTGGGCCAGCATCCCCTCGATGACGATGTGGTAGAGGACAACGCCCTGAGCCAGGAGCGGCAGACTACGCGGATTGCGGCGCAGTCGCTCGGCGGCGCGATCCAGCTCCGTGAAGACCTGGACAAAGCCCCAGCTCAGATGGGGACGGACCGCGCTCAGCGTCGTGCTGATGTCCTGGCCAAGGTGGCAGACCTCGCGGAGAAAACGGTCAAAGAAGACGTGGTGGCGGGCCTCATCGGCAATCTGGGTTGCGAGGAAGATCTTATCCTCTGGGCGGGGTGCCGGCTCCACAAAGGGGGCCAGCGTCAAAGTCACCGACTCCTCTCCGTCGAGGAACATCGAGCAATTCCAGAGGATGGCCGCCCGCTCTCGCTCACTGTGTTTCTCTTTCCAATCCAGCGCATCCTGGCTGAAGTCCAGCGCCTTTGCTGACCAGTTCCCTTCCTCCCACAGGCGATAGAGTCGATCTTTCTCAACCGGTGGCGTCTGCTCGGAATCGACGTCGATGAAACCTTCATGCTGGGCCGGTTCGGTGGTCATGGGTTGTTTTCCCCCTGTTCCTGGGTACCTGCCTACCTGCCTGCTTGCCTGTGAGGGGGGCGCCGCCCCGACAAAGCCGCGTCGGGGCAGGCTGGCCCTCGCCAGATCCTGAACCGTTGGCAAAACTGACTGACAGTCAGTCAACCATCGTTGTATATGACTATAGCCGGCAATCAGGTGATTGTCAAGGGGAAAACGATTGCCTGGTAAATTAGGGTAGTTTCTGCAACCGAACAGGATATCGGAAGCGAGAGTGGGCTACCGCTGTGAATCGGCGTCAGGCGATGCCGAGAGCGTGGCGAATGAAGCTAGAGCATTCGGCAATGAAGACCTCGGGAGAGACGGGCGAATTGTAGATATAACACTCTTCGGCGGCATAGTAGACTGTACCGACGATGAGGATCGCCGTCACCTCGGGGTTAATCGTTGGGTTGAGAGCGCCGCGTTGCTGTTCCTGGCGGATGATCTCGGCGATCAGGCCGTAGTAGGGGGCGAAGATGTGCTGGCGCTCGGCGGGGTGCTCGGTCCAGCAGGTATTGAAATGCACGATTGCCAGGATGTCGCGGTACTCCGACATGATCTGGAACGTTTCGGCCACGCTGCGGTCGATCATTTCTTGCAAGTTGTGCGCCTCATCGTAAGCGCGTCGGAGCGCGTTCTCGATGCGCTCTTGCATCTCGCGGGCGAGCGTCGTCAAGACCGAGGCCTTAGACGGGAAGTACCAGTAGAAAGTTCCCTGGGCCACGCCGGCGCGGGCCACGATCTCGGAGATGGTCGTTGCTTCGAATCCTTTCTCGGCGAAGACCTCGCGCGAGATCCTGAGCAATTCGGCCTTGCGTGCTTCGCGATTGCCTCGATTTGCTGCCATTCCC
>NZ_JBHOQV010000189.1:0-28722 GCF_042408735.1 Thermogemmatispora sp. | reverse complement strand
GCTGCTCGCTGCGATCAAAGGGATCGCTGACGATCATCTCCTGCAAGGCTTTCGGGGAGGTGATATGGCTATAGAGACCGTAGAGGAGGTCCAGAAAGCACTCCAGGTCCTCGATGGTGTAGCCTGCTGGGGCTGGCCCATAGGCCTTGAGCAGGCGCTTGCGTCGCGCAGGTGAGAGCGTTGGCCCCTCCCCCTGCTGTATGACTCGATGCCGATCCTGACCACCAGACATGACACGTGACATCGGAACGAGTGGCCTCCTTTCTTCCGCTGACTATCTGAGAGGGGAGGACGATGAGCATGCAGACAGACAGGCATATCGCTGACTCAGGCTTCCCTGCTCCTGGGAGCAAGAGCATGGGATGGATAAGGCAGCCAGACCATTCGCTCCACCGCTGCGCTTCCCTGCTCGGGGATGGAACCCCTTCCCCCTGCGTTCCCGTTCCCTTCCCAGGGTGTTCCCCTCTCGTTCCCGGGTGGCTCCCGGGTCGAGCGGGTCTGCTTGCGAGCAGTGTGAACGTGCTGCGGCCTCGGGAAGGCGAAGCGCTGCCGCCGGTGCTTCCCCCTGATCCCAAGAGCACACTCCCACCGAGGGCAGGAACAGGCGACGCCCATGGCGCTGTGCCTGACCTGACCTGGCCCGCAAGGAGGACAACCCTCTGGAGCGCCGTCCCATTCTGACCCAGACAGCAGCGACCTGCCTGCGCTGGTTGAACCCCGCTGCGCTCCCGCCAGGTCGCTGTCCTGCTCGTTCGTCCGCTTGCTGTTCAGGGATGTCAGGAAGGGAAGGCATCCCTCCGCTCCCCACAGACGGCTTCCACGCGGTCGAAACAGAGCGACAAGAGAACGGGGGACTCGTCCCTCCCCGCTCGCTGTTCAGAAGGGAAAGGAAGCCATGCTGTTCTCCTTTCTGCGTTGGTGGACCGCTCTCTCTCTGGCTGATCACTCGTGGTGATCGTGACCTCCCCACCAACGACTGTTTTCCCGAACCCTGTCACCTCTGCCTTCTCATCCCGAGCCATCGCCGTCACCCCTTGCCGAGGCGAGGCGGTCCCTCTTGCTGCCGCTGTTGCCGCTCCTGCTGTTCGCTTCGAGCATCTCGGCACCCGGCGTTCCACGCAGCGATGCTCGAAGGGTCTCACAAGCCGCCGCAGGGCCACAGGGGCTGGCATCATGGCCGCGTAATAGCGGTCAGCGGTGACCGCTTTTTTGGGATGCTCGAAACGACTTGACGGAGGCCGCTCCTGATGCTACCCTAGAGAGGGGGCTGTCAGAAGGCCGCTTCAGCCCGATTTGGGATTGAAACCAGGACATCCTCCAAGGTCAGGTTCACCCCAAGGAAAGTCAGAAGGCCGCTTCAGCCCGATTTGGGATTGAAACTAGGTGGTTCGAACCAGGCCCTGCGGCAGAACCACCGTCAGAAGGCCGCTTCAGCCCGATTTGGGATTGAAACCGCGAAAATGAGGAGCTGGTGTTTCTGACTGAGGTCGTCAGAAGGCCGCTTCAGCCCGATTTGGGATTGAAACATGAATGGGAAAAACCACCGATCTGGGCGACACAAAGTCAGAAGGCCGCTTCAGCCCGATTTGGGATTGAAACGCCGCTGGAGGTATCCAGATCTGGCCCGCCAGATCAAGGTCAGAAGGCCGCTTCAGCCCGATTTGGGATTGAAACCTCCGCAAATTCTCCCCAGCTCATTATGCTCAAAGGTCAGAAGGCCGCTTCAGCCCGATTTGGGATTGAAACCCAACCAATTCGGCGGCGATGGACGGTCCATACCTCGTCAGAAGGCCGCTTCAGCCCGATTTGGGATTGAAACGAGATATACGTGTGAGTCTCTGAAGTGCGGCAAACGGTCAGAAGGCCGCTTCAGCCCGATTTGGGATTGAAACGTTATTCGAGAAAGGAGGAAAAACCATGACCGCCGAAGAAGGTCAGAAGGCCGCTTCAGCCCGATTTGGGATTGAAACGCCATTGCTCCCTTGATAGATATCGAGAGAGGTGATGTCAGAAGGCCGCTTCAGCCCGATTTGGGATTGAAACATCGGAAATGTCCAGCCAGAGGGCTTCTGCTTTCCCCATCAGAAGGCCGCTCAAGCCCGTTGAGGGATTGAAACCGGGCTTCCCCAACCTGCAGGACACGGGCTACGAGGTCAGCATGCCTGTGGCGCCCGCTCTCTGGGATTAAAATCCGATGGCGTCGACAGGGCGTGTGCTCGCAGTGGGGTCGGCGACAGGGATCGCTCCCCATGTTGATCGGTCTGGTGCAATGGGCCGGAGGACGGCCCTGCAGAAGCGCCAGGTGGCTCGCCTGTCATCAGATAGTTCTCCTTTTCTTGCTGGCTTACTTGACAGTGGAGGAGCAGCTTTTCAGCCTGCCCGTCAGAAGGACCAGCGCAGACTCCTTGCCGCAGGTGGCTTCCTCCCCACAGTGGCAGCCTTCCCCTTCTCCATCTCATCGGTGAGGCTGGGCATCGGAGGGCCAGTCACGCTCATGGAGCAGTCTAGCGCACTGGACCCCCAGGACAACGGGAGTGCCCCTGGGAATCCCCTGGGAGCCAGACGGGAAGGATCAGGCAGAGGCCACAGCACGGGGTCCTGGTGATGAACCAGGTGGGGTCGAGAGCGGACGCCGGCAAGCAGGTGTAGCACAAGAGGTCAGGAGCACGAAGACACAGCGATCACCAGCCAGCCTGGCTGTGCTTGCCCATCAGCACGGCGCACGTGCTGCCATGCGCGGTGATATCCTTCTTCAGAGCAACTCGCAGGGAAAAAGGGGCAAGCAACTATGGGGATAAAAAAACCTGCATGATTTGAGATATGCCCGCTTTTCGGGACGTGCACGTACTGAGACCTCCCCAGAGCGCTTCTACGCTATTACCCTCTACCACCATCTCTGGCGGCTGCACTGTACAAGAGGTAGCTGGCAAGCCTCTTGGAGGCCACCGCTGATGCTCATCAGCGGTCCCTGTGAAGATCGCACGGAAGTAGAGAGCGCAGGGAGGGCCGTGCTGACGAAACACTGCCGCGGGCTGTCTGGCGAGGCTGAGAAGAAGAGGAAAGAGGCGAGCTGTTCTCCAGTGGTCAGCGCTGGTCGCTGCTGGCTGTCGGAAGCCTCGAGCGGAGCAATGCCTGCAGGACGGCGGGTCTCGTCGAGACAAAGGAACGCTCGCTCCACCAGCTGCTGGAAGAGCAGGTGCGCGCTGCAGCGCTGATGCGATGCCCTGAGCAAGGGCAGCGCTGCCTCAAGAGCGCGGTACGTCGAGAGATCTGTCAGATGAATACCCCCAGCAGCTGGCTGGTCCAGCAGAAGTGGTACCCCCGGATTCTGGGGAAGCCAGGGTGGAGCAGTGAAAAGGTCCAGCTCAGGCAACGGAAGATCAGCTGCTGGTGCCTGCGCTCCTCCAAGGACAGCAAAGAGGCGCTCTTGTTCTTCGGCTGCGAGCTGGGAGACCCAACACATGCTCTTGATTTGTAGTGACTATGGCTGGGATACGATTACCTCCCTGACCTCTCCTGGCGACCACCCGGAGAGAGAACAACCATAGGCGGCCCTGCCGAGATTCAGCAGAAGCAGGCCCAGCCCGCTGCCTGATCTCCAGCCCGGCTTGCTGGCAAGAGCTTCAGGCCATACTTCGCCTGCGCTGTCATCGGCTGTCAGGAGTAGGGAATGGTCGCTGTCTCGTCCGATTCCGACTGTTCTTCCTGCTCCTTTCCATCTCGTCTTCTGCTCTGTTCGACCTGAGAGGAGATCTCCGCCTGTCAGTCGCAAGGCGGAGATCTGCCTTCGGGCCTCTCTCGCCACCGGCCCTGGCCCGGCTACCACAGGCCGGCACGTAGCCAGTACCAGATGATCCAGAGTCCCACCCCCATCAGCAGCAGGGCGCTGATCAGCGGCAGCCAGCGCGAGAGCGGTCGCAAGAGGGCACGCACGAGATCTCCCAGCACGGTCGCGGCCAGGGTCACGCCGCCGAGCAGCAGGGCCATCCCAGCGGCATAGCTCACCAGCACCAGGGCCGCCTCGGCCAGGCTCCCGCGCGTCAGGGCGGTCCCTACCATCAGCAAGAAGATTGGAAAGGCACAGCCCAGCGAGGCCAGGCCATACCCCAGGCCGAAGAACCAGGCCGTCCGCAGTCCTTCTGCTCGACGCTGCCGATCGCTCCGATCGCTCGCGCTGCGCGGTGTCAGCTGGGCCGCCAGCTGGCCCAGGCCCGGCAGCTCCAGCGCTCGCCCACTCCACAGCGACCAGGCTCCTCCCAGGATGAAGCTAGCTCCCACCAGCAGGGCCAGCCAGGGAAAGAGCCGCAACAGCAGCCGCCCTCCCAGGGCCAGCCCTATGCCGGCGAGCAGGAAGCTCACCAGATAGTCTCCTGTCAGCGGCAGCGCGAGCAGGCCGCCCTGCAGCGTCGCGCTGGCCCCGCGCTGGCTGGGCCGCACCGCCTGGCGGCTGACCAGCCCAGCCACCAGGGCGGGCAGCAGCGCCAACCCGCAGGGATTGAGCGGAGAGAGCAGCCCGGCCCCAAAAGCCAGCGAGAGCGCCACGGCCAGAGAATCCCCCGTTGGCAAGGGTATCAGGGCTTGCCAGAGCAAGACCGTCTTCATACGAGTTGCCTCACCACCTGCAGCAGCTGAGCCGCCGGCACCGGGCCATGACTGCGAAACGCGATCTGGCCGGCGCGATCGATAACGATCGTCGTTTCCAGCTCCTGGACCCCGTAGGCCTGGCCAATGGCCCCAGTCGTCTCAATGCCCCATTGCACGGAGGTGTCTGCCGGCAGACCCAGCGAGGCGACGAAGGCTTGCAAGTCCTGGGGACGATCCAGGCCATTCAGATCGATGGCCAGCGCCGTCACGCCACGCAGATGGGCAGTCGCCAGCGCCCGCCCCAGGTCTGTACTGCCCGGCTCGCAGCCAGCACAGCCTGAGGCCATGAAATAGAGAATGACCACCTGTCCACGCTGGGCCGCCAGGTGAAAGGTCGTTCCTGCCAGCGTGGGAACCACCAAGTCCGGCGCGACTGGCCCCGAACCGGGGGTGGAACCTCTCCGAGACGGTGCGGGTAGCCGGGCTGCAGCAGCGCTGGTCGTGGCGGCGGATGCAGGGGCGAGCGCCGGGCTGGCTGGGCTGGTGGCAGTGGGAAGCAGCCCCCGACTGGCCACCACCAGACTTAGCAGGATGCCCAGGACCAGGCCCCCCAGGAGCAGCGGTCCGAGCAGCCGTCTGCGTGCTGGCTGATCGCTGTCCTCCAGCGGGAAGCGGGCAGGCGCGGGCGCCAGGGGAAGCCGCTCCCCACAGCCGGCGCAGCAGTCCAGCACAGTCTGCTCCTCTTTTCCTCTGTCTTGCCCATGTTCACCATGCACTGGTTCACGAGTCTTCTGTCCAGGGGTCATCCCTTCGCGGCTGTTCATTGTTCCTCCCGTGTGAAAGAAGAAGCTCACGGCTGAGCGTCTCATGCACTTGTCCCCGCGCTGGCCTGCCGCAGGAGCGCTGTCAGCTGCGCCGGCGAGAGGGGCGTGGCACTGACCGTGAGGACCTGGCCACTGGCGCTGATCACGACCATCGATTCCAGCGTCTGGATGCCGTAGGCGCTCACCATGCTGCCACTGGGATCGATTCCCCACTGCAGCGTCGAGGCCGCTGGCGGGCCCACAGCGCGGACAAACGCCTCCAGATCCGCTGGACGGTCCCAGCTATTCACATCGATCGCCAGGGCGATGGCCCCAGCCGTCCTGGCCGCCTGGATCACACGTGCCAGTGGCTGGCTGCCCTGAGCACAGGTGGCACAGGTCGGGGCCAGAAAGTAGAGCACGACGGGATGCCCACGCGCCTGGGACAGCGAAAATGTCCTCCCATTCAGTCAGGGTAGCGAAGCGAGAAATCCGGAGCAGGCTGCCCCGTCTGGCCTCGGGCGCTGCCTGGAGCGCCACCCTGCTCGCCAGCCAGCCTGGTTCCCAGCCCCAGGCAGCAGAGGGCCAGCAATCCAGCCAGTTCCAGGACGAGCAGCCCTCCCAGTCCCCAGGCCAGCAGCCCCCTGCTGTCAGCGTGTCTGCCCCGTGAACCGCTGCGGCGCCGCGCTGAGATAGGGCGCGCGTCAGCACGGGGTGCCTCGCCGCGCCGGCCCGGGCTAGTCACGCGCGAGGCTGATTGTGACGGCTTCACGTCAGGACCTCCCTTCTTGAGCGGCAGAGGTCACTGCCGCCAGGGTCAGGCTGGCGAGCCGCCGCGCCAGTTGCCAGCCGGCGGCGAGCGGCAAGACGATCCCCTCGGAGGTCTGTGCCTGCCAGCGAACGCTGGCCTCGGGCGAAGCAAAGAAGCGACTGTACTCGCAGAAAGCAGCACGCACATTCGGGCAGGGCTCCACGGCGGCAGGGAGACGGAGCGAGATTACCGCTGCCGTCAGCTCCAGGCGCTCCAGGCCCGCTGGCGTCACCTCCAGCCGGATCGGTGTGCCGCTTTCGGGACACTGCGCCTCGACACGCGCCGGCTGCCCCAGCCAGCATGGAAAGAGCAAGGTGTCAAAGGCGCACCAGGTCCACAGCAGCCGGTCGCCGAGCACGAACCGGTAGGGCGTGGGCACCAGCGACAGACCGGCCCCGAGGATGCGCCCATGCTCGTCAACGACCAGCTCCTCCCAGGTGCCCAGGCGAGCACGCACGCGCTCGACTGGCTCTCCCAGGGCATCGGCCAGCTCCTCCCACGAGACTGGCACTCCCCGCGCCAGGAGGCGGAGCAACGGCAGCTGATCACGTAGCCGCTGCCAGGCGCGCTGCTGCAACCAGCGCTGGGCCAGCTGCTCCACCAGCTCCTCTTGACATCTCTCTTGCTGCGTCATAGTTCTCCTTTCTTGCCGCTTCATGGTTCTCCCGACAGGGCAGGGACGCCCCAGGGAAGACGATGCGCCTCCAGACCGGCCCGCTTAGCTGGCGCAACAACTGAGCAGGCGCACGTCCCGCGTGAAGGAGAGCGCCACCAGCTTCAGTGCCTCCGCTATCGTCGGATAGACATGGATCAGCTCGGTGAAATCCTCCAGCGTGGCCCCGAAGCGCAGCGCCATCGCCGCCTCGTGGATCACTTCCCCCGCACTCTCCCCCAGCAGCGACACCCCCAGCACGCGCCGACTGGCCCGCTCCACGACCATCTTGACCAGCCCTTGCGTCCGATGGATCGCTCCCGCCCGCGGCACCAGGCTCAGCGGCAGCACCCGACAGGCACAGGCCAGCCCCGCCGCCTGTGCCTGCGCATCGGTCAAGCCGACCATCGCCAGCGGCGGATCGGTAAAGATGCAGCGCGGGACCACCCGGTGATCAACGGCACGTGGCGGCTCCCCAGAGAGCGCATTGTGCGCAGCCAGCTTGCCATCAGCGGCCCCCACGGGGGTGGCCAACTGATTGCCCCAGGCCATGCCGATCACATCGCCGGCTGCCCAGATATGCGGCACGCTCGTGCGCAGCGTGCGGTCGACCCGCACCGCTCCGTCGGCCTCCAGCGCTACGCCGGCGCGCTCCAGCCCTAGCCCGTCGGTATTGGGGCGCCGTCCCGTCGCCACTAGTAGCCGCTCGGCCTCCAGCGTCTCTGGTTGTCCGCCCCGCTGGAAGGTGACGGCCACGCCTCTCTCCCCCGGCGCCACACCCTGCACCTGGACCCGCGTGAGTAGTTGCACCCCCTCTGCGCGCAGCAGCTCGGCGAGCGCCTGCGCCAGCTCCGGCTCCACTCCAGACAGCGGCTGCGCTCCCCGCGTCAGCAGGGTCACCTGCGTCCCCAGCCGGGCGAAGAGCTGGCCCAGCTCCAGGGCAATGGCCCCACCACCCAGGATCACGAGCGAGCGCGGCTGCTGCCGCAGCGACGTCTGCCAGGGATCATCGGCGCTGCTGAGCAGATCGCTGGTCAGAAACGGCACGTCCTCTAACCCCGGCAGCGCGGGCACCACGGGACGCGAGCCAGTGGCGATCAGCAGCTGCCTGCCACGCAGCTGCCGCGTGCCGTCAGGGCCGCTCACCGCCACCACGTGCGACGAGCGCAGCTGCGCTCGCCCCTGTACCAGGCCCAGGCCACCAATCTCGCGCAGCAACCGCTCGTAGCGCTCCCAGCGATAGGTCTGCACCAGGGCATCTTTCTGCTCCAGCAGCTCGGCCCAGCTGGCTGGCATCTGCACAGGGGTCAGGCCCGGATAGCGTGGGTGAGCCGCCTCGTGCAGCAGGCGCGCCGCCTCGATCAGATTCTTGGAGGGCAGGCAGCCTCGATTGGCACAGGTCCCCCCAACGGTCCGCTCCTCAATCAGCAGAGCGGTTTTGCCCAGGTCAGCAGCATGCAGGGCGGCGGCGAAGGCGGTCGAACCGCCGCCCACAATCAAGAGATCTGGCTCCGTTCGCGTGGTCATCGAGCAGGTGTTTCCTTTCTTGTTTTGCCATGAGACGAGGAGAGAGGCTTGCGGGATTCGGTCACCAACAGCGGCTCCTGCCGCTGTGGCTCAGCGCCCTCGGGCAGGCAGGTCGGGCAGGCTGCTGGCGGCGAGGCGACGCCGGCGTGTCTGCGCCGCTCCTCTCCAAAGAGCAGCCAGCCTCCCAGCGCCAGCGCCCCGACGAAGTAGAGGGTGGCCAGCGCCAGGATCAGGGGCCGCTGCTGCAGCAGGGCCGCGCCCAGGGCCGTCCCCGCCAGCACGGAAGCCAGCAGGGGCAGCGTGATGAGCAGATGACAGGGACAGGCCAGGATCCCCGTAATGGTGAAGAGCACACCAGCCACACGACGGATCATCGCGCTTTCCTTTCTACCTGTGATGGCTCGGTTGATATGATCAGGGCCTGGTGAGCGGGCCGTAGCGCCCGCTCCGCCGGCAGCAGTTGCCTGCTACCAGGGTTTGAGCCTGCCACCACGCCCGCCGGATGTTCCTCGGCTGGAGTACAGAGCGCCTGGCGCAGCTGGCTCCAGTGCTGGTAGCGGCGTAGCCGACGCCACTGCCACCAGAGTCCTCCCACTGTTGCCAGCAATAACAACAACGACAGGGTAGTCGCCCCTGGCGCGAGCAGGACGCCCAGATTGAGTGGCACGCCCAGCGCGACCAGCAGCGGCGTGCTGGCGGTACAGCAGGAAGGAACCGCCAGCCCTGCCGGCACCAAGGAGAGTAGCCCCTGGCGCCGGGTGCGTGGCGCCAGACGTCCAGCCTGGATCAAGTGGCTGACCAGCCACAACTGCAGGCCCACCAGCAGAGCCAGCAGGGGGAGCGCGAGCAGACTCCACCAGGGGGCCACCAGCCATACATGCGGCAGGGGCGAGCCGACCAGGGCCGGCAGACGGAAGGACCAGCCATTGCCACTGACCCACGACAGGGACAGTGGCAAGGCGCGCGGGAGCCACTGCAGCATGCCGGTCAGGATCGGCCAGCCCACCAGGACCAGGAGTGCGCCGCTGACACCCCACCAGCCAGCGCGCAGGCGCTGGCGCTGGTCTGGCGGATCGGGCAAGGCCAGGGCCAGCAGGAGCACGGCGGCCAGCTCCAGGCCGGTCGCCAGGACGCCCACTGGCTCCACCGCCTCTGGGACCGCTGCGCCGGGCGGCGGGATCAGGCGCGTGCCCAGGAAGAGCAACACGATGGCAGTGCTGCCCCAGATCCCCAGGCGGCACACCAGTGGCGTGGGACGCCAGACGAGCAGCAGCGCCAGGGTGAGCTGGAAGAGCGCCAACGCCGTGAAGACCAGGCCAGAGAGCGGCTGCTCCGCGAAGTGCTCGGGGGTGAGCGCCAGATGGATCAGGCCCGCCAGTCCGACCACCAGCACCGTCAGCGCTCTCCCTGTCAAGCCACCAGGCCAGGTACGGGCATCCGGGCGCCTGGAGACGCCACTGCCCTGTTCGCAATCAGGAGGGCTCACGATGTGCTCCTTACCTTTCCCTCTGAAGACGTCCCTACCAGGCAGGCCCCTGAGCACCTGCCTCGACCTCAGCCATGATATCAATATATCCGTTTATTCTGATATGTGAATTATAGCGCGCGGGTTCTTTCCTGTCAAGGGGGCCTTCCTACTCCGTGTAACCCTTGGTCAGCAGGGTGTCCACGGCGCTCAGGGACAGGGATCCTCACTGTGCTCAGGGCCCGGGCGCAGGAGCATCTGCCGTCAGACGTTCAGGGGCGCTTGTTTTGCTTGTTGGGTGAAGGAGGGAGACGGAGAGGAGAGGACAGGTCCCAATAGCGCGTGGTTCCTGTTTCCTACAGGGCAGATTCCTGACTACTGAGAAAGATGCAACACTGGCTCCCTTGTCCCAGAGGAAGAAAGAAGGATGGACCCCCTTCCTTGACAAGATCCTCACGCGGACTGGCGCCTCCGCAACCACAGTGTCGGAGCAGGAGGTACTGATGGTGCCGAAGGCAGCGAACCACGATCCCACCTGGTTCGCCGATCACGATCGCTCTACTCCGTTCTGAGCAATGCCGACAATCACCATGTGGCTTTCGGATATGATCCCCAGTCCTGCCTGAGCGCGCCACTGGCTCGACTGGAGACCAAGAAGGCTCTTTCCAAGGTATTCTGCTCGAGCAGACCCACGCTCTCCAGGTGGGAAAGCGCTTCCCATCAGTGCTCTTCCGTGGCTTCAGGAGCCTTTCAGTGGCCTTCGATGTTCCAGACCGAAGGATAGAGCGGTGGCGGTGATCTCTGGCCACTGGTGGTCAGAGATAACGCGAGGAGCCCGGCGGCGCTCGGTTTCTCTGGGGGAGCCTGGTTGTACCTCCGCTTGCGATGGTGCAGCGAGCAAAGTTCCCCCGAGTCCTGTGTGGGGAGGCACGTCCGCATCGGCAAGGTGATTGACCGAGCCAGCCACGCGGGGACACGGCCCGGTCCTGTCTGCACTATTCTACTGACCGACGCTTGACAGACTAGCTCTCTACAAGGAGCCAGTCGGCCAGATGCTGCAGGTGGTGTCTCATCAACTCACCTGCCTCATACTCCTCCCGATTGAGAATGGCCTGTCCGATCATCTTCAAATCGCGATTCACGGTTTGGCGCAGACTCTGGTTGCCGATGAAGCGATTCAGTTCCTGGATAAGCGGAGTACGCATGGCCTGGACGGCGAGCTTGAAGACCGCGTTATGTGCCATCTCAGCAATGGACAGATGCACATCGGCTACAGCAGTCAGATAGCGAGCCGGCAGATATGCCTCCTGTTCCAACTGTTGGAGCAGCTCTGAGAGGTCGCTCAGCTCCAGCTCACTGGCGTGTACAGCAGCCAGTTCAGCAGCACGTGGCTCGATGGTCAGGCAGGCATCAAGCAGCTGCTGGGGTTGCATATTACCCGGCTGGAAACTCAAGGTGGTGGCTTCGTTGGCCTCCTCAAAGCTGGGGGGAGCAACAAAGGTGCCACCGTTGTAGCCACGTCGTACGACCAGCAGCCCTGCCAGCTCCAGGACTTTCAGGGCCTCGCGCACCGCTGAGCGACCAACGTTGAATTGCTGGGCCAGTTCAAACTCGTTGGGCAGCTTCTGACCCGGAGCTAACGTGCCATTATAAATGGCCTTCCGAATGCTGGCCTCTACAATCTCAAAGTTGCGCTTTGGCACTGCGATTGGCTCAAAAAGCGGTTCCTTCTCTTCTGTGGTAGCCATATGTTCCTTCCTAGGCCCTTGACAAGGCGATACTTTCTCCCTATACTTTCTATTGTCTGACGATAGGACATTACCCTCTACACCTTATTGTACAACAAGAGGAGGTGGGACTGCACACAGAGGCTGGATTCTTCATAGAGATCTCCTTTTACCCTCTAACCTCTGATGACAGCTCAACAGGTCTCTGTGCATGGCGCACTGACGCTGGCAACGGATAACCGGATCCTCTGTACTGACCGAAGAGCAGAGGAGCACGAGGGAAGCATCGGCATCAAGATCTCCTTATGCCGTTGTCCCGGCTGTGCAGATGGAGTATAAGACTGATGAAATGCAGATTGCCCTCCACGCTGGTCATCAAGCTAAAAGGAGCGGTTTGCTTGTTCAGGTTGACCTGGCTGTTAGGACATACGGTTGCCTTATCATCCGTTCTGGTCGTGCTGCCGGCAAGCGAGTCCTGCATCCTTCCCTGGCTGGCTTCACGCCAGCAGAATCGCCCTACAGAGGCGCCCTTAGTCTCTCTTGGCGCCTGCCGAGCCTGCTGGTCGGGGCCCCCGTCCTGGCCGCCCCACTAGCGGACTGTTCTTCTGCCCACTGTTCTTGTAGTTAGTGTCCGTTACCAACTGCTATTTGCTTCTTCAGGATGGCCGATGGCCAGGAGGCAGACCTAGATGTATACCGTTGACATCGATGTTGGCGGAACCCTGACTGATGGCCTCTTCAGCGATGGACGCAAAGCCATCCCTGTCAAGGTGGATACCACGCCGCACGATCTGACCGTCTGTTTCCAGGACTGTCTGACGGCCGGTGCTCACGAACTTGGCTTTAGCGATCTCGGAGAATTTCTGCAGCAGGTGAACCTGATCCGCTGGTCTACCACGATCACCTCCAACGTGCTGGCACAGCGCAGCGGCCCTAGATTGGGTTTACTGGTCAGCCGGGGCCATGAACGCGACCTTTACGCACCTCAGGGCAGCAACCCCGCCCTGGGTAGCCTGGTTGCTCCTGAGAACGTTATCGGTCTGACCTGCCCCATTGACCCTCAGGAGGTTCTGCTCGCAGTCAAAACCCTGTTGACCAACGGGGTGCGTCGCATTTGCATTAGCCTGGAAGGGGCCTATCTTGATCCTTCGCATGAATTGGCCGCCAAGCGCGCTATCGAAGCCCAGTACCCCGATCATTTCCTTGGGACTGTTCCAGTGCTCCTCGGGAGTGAACTCAGCCACTACCCCGATGCCGAGACCCGCACCACTCAAAGTTTGCTCAATGCTTACCTGCACGGGCCACTTGCCAGCGCACTCTACAAGGCGGAGGACGATCTGCGCGAGGCTGGCTATGAGCGCCCACTTCTGATCGGCCATGCCAACGGTGGTGTAGCGCGAGTCTCCAAGACCAAAGCCATTGACACGCTGGAAGCCGGCCCGACCATGGGACTCTTCGCTGCAGCTCACTTCGCGCGTACCTATGGCCTGGCGCATGTGATCACCCTGGACGTCGGCGGGACAACGGCGAAGGTAGGCGTTATCCAGGAAGGGCGCCTCGTGATGACAAGCGAAGCCGATCTGTTTGGCGTGCCAGTGAAGGCACCAACGGTGCTGCTGCAATCCATCGCTCTCGGTGGCGGCAGCGTTGCCAGCGTTGATGCCGCCAGCGGTCAGCTACGTCTGGGGCCCGAGAGCATGGGGGCTTATCCCGGACCCGCCTGCTATGATCTGGGCGGTACTGAGGCAACGCTGACTGACTCCCTGCTTACACTCGGCTGGCTGCCAGCTGACTATTTCCTCGGTGGGAAACGGAAACTAAACCCTCAGCGCGCACATGAGGTGATCACCGCACGTGTCGCCGAGCCACTGGGCAAGAGTATTGAGCAGGCTGCACTTGAGATCGCCAATAGGGCTTTTCAGCTGGTGGCCACCACTATCCGTGAGGTGTTGGAGCGCATGGGCTGGCAGCCTAAGGACTCTACCCTCTTCGCCTTTGGTGGCAACGGGCCGATCTTTGCCTGCAGCGTGGCCGAGCGCGCCGGCATAGCGCACGCACTAGTCTTCGATCTGAGCGCCGTCTTCAGCGCTTTCGGCTCGTCCATAGCAGATGTGGTCCATGTCTACGAACATGGTCTCAACCTCTCCCTGGCTGCTGACGAGGACCGGCATCTCGTTTGTGAGGTGATTGAACGGATGCGTCGGGAGGCCCTGCACGATATGAGAGGTGAGGGGTTTGCGCCAGAGCGCGTACGATTGCAGCTAGAGGCTGAGATCAGCGACCCTCAAGAGAAAGAGAAACTCTCCACGGCGGTGCTAGAGCTTGCTCCTACCACCAGCGTGGAACCGGCTGCCTTGCAGGCATGGGAGGGCAAGGTTGTGCTCTTGCGTCTGCGGGCAACAGTGGCGATGCCCCATTATGAAGCTATACGTCGATCTGGCAAAGTTGCTAGCGGCGAAGGAGCTATGCGGGGACAGCGTACAGTCAGCTGGGGCAGCGTCTCCGCCATTACTCCCGTCTACTCCTGGGAGGCGCTGCAGCCAGGCGAAGAGATCGCTGGGGGAGCGATCCTGGAGAGCGCCTGGACTACCTATCCGGTCTTACCAGGCTGGTCACTACACATGGACGAGTACGGTAATGGTCAGCTCCAGAGAAAAGGAGGGTAAAATGGAGCGTCTTCGCATAACCGAATACCTTGACCTCGATCTTGAGGAAGAGCAATGGTATTGTCACCGCTGTGGACGGGCACTCATCTCGGCGCGCGAGAACTACAAAAAGGGCTGTCTTCTCTACGATCGTGATCCGCGCGAGATCCATCGCCCGCTGCTGGAGGGAACCTATACGTTTTCTCCTGATCCCTCCTGGATTCGTATTATTGAGTTCTACTGCCCCTCTTGCGGCACCCAGATTGAAACCGAATACCTGCCGCCTGGCCATCCTATCACCTACGATATCGAGCTGGACCTGGATAGCCTGAAAGAGCGGCTTGCCCGTGGCGAATACGCCATCGTCGACTCGCGCCTGGTCCTGGCGGGCAACACCGGGTCCAGTGATGGTGCCCACGGCAAGAAGGAGGAGAAACCATGAGCGCCAGCGCCATGAACTCTATCGATATCGACGTCGGCGGTACCTTCACCGATATGGTCCTGAATGTTGATGGACGCATCGTTCAAGCCAAAGTACCAACCACTCCTTACGACCTCTCGCTCTGTTTTCTGAACGTCATTGAGGTCGGAGCCCAGGAACTGGGATGGAGCCTGGAGGAGTTACTGAGCCGCGTCGGCATGGTACGTTACTCAACGACCATCGCTATGAATCGCCTGATCGAGCGTAAGGGACCGCGTCTAGCCCTGCTGACCACCGAGGGCCATGAAGATGCTATTCTGATTGGGCGTGGCGCACAATGGATCGATGGCAAACGCCTGCACGAGCGACGCAATCTGGCTGCTCAACAGAAGCCTCAGCCGCTTATCCCGCGCCGCATGATCGCTGGTATCAAAGAGCGTATCGATGGACGCGGCCAGGTCATCCGCCCACTGGATGAGGAAGACGCACGCGAGAAGATCCACCGCCTCATCGATCGAGGCGCGCGAGGCTTCGTCATCTCACTCCTGTGGTCCTTCTTGAACCCGGTTCACGAGCGACGGCTCAAGGAGATCATTCGCGAGGAGTACAAGGAGTACCACATCGGCTACCTGCCTGTGGTACTCTCCAGCGATGTCCTGGGGAAGCTGGGCGAATACCAGCGCACCATGACCGCCGTGCTGGATGCCTATCTGCACCGCTCTCTGCAGATCGAGCTCTCGGCGATGTGGGATCGGCTGCGTGAGCATGGCTATAGGGGTTCATTTATGATGGTCCAGAACTCTGGAGGCGTCACCGAGATTTATAAGGCCTCGGCCAGCCGTACCTACAACGGGGGGCCGGTAGCTGGTCTGATTGGAGCACGCGATATTGCCAGGCAGCTCGGCTATACCAATGTGGTGGCGAGCGATGTGGGGGGAACCAGCTTTGATATCGGCCTGGTGGTCTCCGCCGACGTGCGTAATTACGAGTTCAATCCCGTCATCGATCGCTGGATGGTCGGCCTGACGATGATCCAGTCGCTCTCGATCGGCGCTGGAGGCGGCTCGATTGCCCGCATCAACCGTGAGTTGGGCAACCGCATTGAGGTAGGTCCGCAGAGCGCCGGTTCCTATCCAGGGCCAGCCTGTTACAACCAGGGTGGTAGCGAGCCGACTGTCACCGATGCCGATCTGATGTTGGGCTATCTCAACCCTGACTATTACTTTGGCGGGCGCATGAAGCTGAACAAGAGCGCGGCTGAGCGCGCTCTGCGCAAATTGGCCAGGCCACTGCACATGGATGAGATCGAAGTCGCCGCTCTCATCCGCCGCATTGTTGACGAGAACATGGCCTCCGCCATCCGTAAAGAGGTTGTGCTACGCGGCTACCGGCCCGAGGAGTTTGTGCTCTTCGCCTTTGGTGGAGGCGGTCCTACGCATGCCGCTGGCTATCATGGCGATATTCCGCAAATCGTCATTTTCCCCTACTCGCCGGTCTTCTGCGCCCTGGGTTCCTCTATCATGGATATCATCCACGTCTATGAGGCCTCACACCGTTTCACGGTGATCGAACCTTTCACCGGCAAGGCGGTCATCGACCGTGAGACTTTTAACAACGTCGTACGTAGGCTCAAAGAGCAGGCCGAGCAGGAGCTACGCGCCGAGGGGCTGAACCCCGAGGAGGCTCTCTACACGCTGGAGCTGGATATGCTCTACGGCGGCCTGATCCAACCCAAACGTACCGCGACGCCTGGCCTCTTTTTGAACAGCGAAGAAGACGTCTGGGCCTTGTATCGGCGTTTCGAGCAGGAGTTCAGCGAGGCTTTCAGTCCGCTGATCGTCAATCTCCCTGGCGGCGTCTACATTGAGACTTTCATCCTCAAGGCCATCGTACCCAGCCACAAAGTCGAGCTGGTCGCCCATGCGCTCCACGGACCCAGTCCCGAAGAGGCGCGCAAGGGCAGTCGCCCTGCTTACTGGCCACAGATCAGCGCCTGGGTGGATACACCGGTCTACGAACAGAGCCGCTTACTGCCAGGTAACGAAGTTCATGGCCCGGCAATTCTTGAATCCGAGTACACCACCGTCGTTATTCCACCGGAGATGGTCTATCGGGTCAACGTCTATGGGCTTGGTATCATGAGCCGTGCGAAGAAAGGAGAAGCGGTCTATGCCGATTCCCACAGCAGAAGAGAAGTTGAGGTGGATTAAGGTTACACCACCGACAACGGAAGAACTGGAAGCGGTGGCCCGGCTCTCGCCAGGTGACTATGAAATCGGCTTTCAGCGCACCAACGATATCCTCGACGAGGCGCTTGAGGTTTTCCAGCGCTCCTGTCGCAGTTCGATGGGTATCGCAGGTGACGTGATGGTTGCGATCTTCACGGCCCAGGGGGATCTGGTGAATGGCGCCGCCGGCACCTACCTGCATGCCATCATCCAGCCGATTATCATCAAGTATATCCTCACCTACTACAGCCAGAATCCGGGTATCCATGACGGCGATATCTGGATCGCCAACGATGCTCTCTACGGGGGAATCCATAATCCCGATTATGTGGCCCTCGTGCCCGTCTTTTACAAGGGGCAGCTCATTGCCTGGTGTGGGGCTGCCAACCATACGACGGAGACCGGTGCTGTTGAGCCGGGCGGTATGCCCATCACTGCACCAGCGCGCTTTTCAGAGGGCATGAATCTGCCACCGATGAAGGTAGGCGAACATGGCCAATTGCGTGAGGACTTGCTGGAGCTGTTCTACGCCTACGGAATCCGGGCCCCCCAGATGGTGGTCACCGACCTCAAGGCGCGCAGCACCGCGGCGGACCGCGCGCGCATGCGCGTCTTGGAGCTGGCGGAGAAAGAAGGTCCAGCTTTCGTCATCGGGTTATTACGCAAGATGCTGATGGTCGCCGAAGAGGGTGCACGCCGGCGGATTGCCTCCTGGCCCGATGGTCAGTTCCGCTGTGTGGCCTTCGCTGACACTATCGGCGGCATGGGTTCAGGCCTGATACGCTCCGCTTCGTTGACAATTCACAAACAGGGCGATCACCTGTTGCTCGATTTCAGTGGTACCTCCCCTGAGAATCCTTCGTCCTACAACGCACATGTCCAGGCAGCGGTCGGCCATCTAGCGAATTTCCTTTATTCCTACATTTTCCATGATCTGCCAATCAGCAGCGCTACCTTCGCCCCCATCGATTTCTACTTTCCACCCGGCTGCGTGCTGAACCCGGACCCCCGCGCGGCAACCTCTTGCTCCGTGATGATCTGCACAGGCATTATGAGCTCTGCCGCGGTGGCATTCTCCAAGATGATCTTTGGCACCCAGGAATGGCGCCAGGCGGTGGCCTCCTCTGCAAACGGTGGCAACGCAATGGTGCTGGCGGGCCTCAGTCAGTGGGGGCTGCCTTTCGCCGACATGCTGGCCTACTCGCTCAACACTGAGGGCCAGGGCGGACGTGCCACCGCCCCTGGCATGGATGCGTCGCATTTCGCCTGGTGCCCCTTCGGGCGTTCTCCCGACGTCGAATTGATGGAGAACGAGTTCCCGATGCTAGTGCCTATCTCGCAGCACTGGCAGGACTCCTGCGGGCATGGTGCCCACCGCGGCGGCTGCGGCACGGTCCAGATCTGGGTAGCCTATCAGGCGCCGACGGTTTTCTTCACCACCATCGCTGATAACAGCAAGGTCCAGACATCACAGCCACTCTTTGGCGGCTATGCTCCACCAACAGTGCCAGGCATCAGCGTCCGGAGAGCTGACCTTCTCCAGCGGATGCGTGATGGAGATCGCGCATTGAAGCTGAACTTCTCGGCACTGATCGATCGCCAGGCAGTCGGCGGAGAATGGAGCAACGAACCCTTCCTCCGCTCGGTACGGCCATACAATGAGGGAGATGTCATCACCTTCGGCTTCGCCACTGGTGGCGCGGGCTATGGAGATCCGCTAGATGCCGATCCGTACCAGGTTGTTCAGGATGTGGAGGCTGAGATCATCTCGGAGTGGAGCGCCCGCAACATCTACAAGGTCGCCTATGACCCCGAGACGATGCGCGTCAATCTCGCCGAAACTGAGGCGTTGCGCGCCTCCGAGCGTCAGGCCCGTCTGGCACGTGGTCGCTCCTGGGACGAGTTCCACGCCAGCTGGTCGCGGCAGAAACCTCCCGAGGAGGCGCTTGCCTGGTTCGGCTCCTGGCCAGAGGGTCGACCACTAGCCCCTGTCCTGCGCCCGTGAGTGCCGGTTGCGGATACCGGATTATCCGCTCGCTATATCTGTGTCCGGGCACTAGCCGAATGGCCAGTGCCCGGCACAGGAGGACAAGCTGGCATAACGGAGGAACGCTGCGGCAGGTGGAGCGCGCCGGGTATGGCCCATATAACCACCCATGTTGCTCAGTGCAGGTGAGTAGTTAGAATCATGCAAGCAAGTGCTGCACCACAATCGATTATCAAAGCTCTCATTCAGGGAAGGCCTCCAGCCCGGCGGCTGTTTGTACCGCTCATCTTTCGCCTAGCCGCCTATCTGGAGCAGCTGCCCTTGCCCAGCTTCCTGGTCAATCCAACCAAGATAGCCAATAGCCTGGTCGCGCTCCATCGGCGTCTCCAGACAGATGGCATTACCTGCTACTTTGACCCGCTACTGCTGGTGGAGGCACTCGGCTGCCGCTTGCGATGGCAGGCCGACACGGCTACCTATGAGCGACCAACACGGTCTGTCGGGAATGCTCTGCTGCATCTGCCACCCGAAGAGATTACACAGCACGGGCGCGTGCCTGTTGCTCTGGAGGTCGTGCGCCGTGTCCAGGGCACTGTCGGGACCGGGCCAGTGCTGCTGATCGGTCTGCCTGCTCCTCTCCGTAGTGCACAGCAGCTCTTTGGCCCAGAGATCACCGCTGCGCTGGCGGCAGCTGAAGATGAAGCGCTGGAGAGCTTTGAGGCACTGGTCGCCATCACCCTGGCTCTCGCGCGCGCCTGCTGCCTGGCTGGGGCACGCCTGCTCTATTTCGACGAAGTGGCCGTACCGGCTAACTTCCTAGGAGCATGGGAGGCCGCGTTAGAGGCACTATGGAAAACGGTACGTTTTCACGGAGCACTGCCGCTGCTGTCGGTCCCCCAGCTGCTACCGCTGACAAGCCTGGCCGATGAGGCCCCATTGCTCAGCCTGCGGCCTGACTTCCTCGAGCAAGCCCCGCCGCCTGCCAGCGTCTTCGCTCTGGCGCTCCCTCCGTCGGGCGCCATGCCTGCAGCGGCCTCGCGCTGGTGCCAGGCACTCGGCTGCGTTCTTGTGACAACTGATGGCGAAATGCCCTATGAAGCAGGTATCCAGGGACTGGAGCAGCAGGTGAACCGTATGCGTGCTCTGCTCGCTTCGTAAGTCTGGTTCTTCACCCCGCCACCGGAGGACAGGCATGACTTATCCTCGTTTCTACAATGCCCATATCGAAACAATGCCGCTGGAACAGCTCAGGGAGCTGCAGTTGCGCAAGCTGCGCAAGCAGCTTGCGTATAACTATCAACACTCGGCCTTTTATCGGCAGAAATTCGAGGAGGTGGGCGCCCATCCCGAAGATATCCGTACACTGGAGGACCTTGCCAGGCTTCCTTTTACGACGAAAGAGGAACTGCGTGATAGCCAATTGGAACAGCCGCCGCTGGGTCATCACGCCGCTGTACCGATGTCGCGGGTGGTACGCATTCACTCTTCTTCTGGCACAACGGGGCGGCCCAGTTATGTTGGCATCACGCACCACGATCGTGATACCTGGGTGGAGACGGTGGCACGCGTTTACTGGTCCGAGGGAGTACGCCCCGACTCGATGGTGGTGATGGGCTTCGGCATGAGCTTCTTCGTTGGTGGCCTGCCGTTGAAGGATGCAATTGAAGAGATCGGCGCTACCTTCGTACCTGTCGGTACAGGCGCCTCTGATCGTTTGATCACTTCGATCCAGAATCTGGGAGCGAATCAGTTAACGTGCACACCCTCCTACGCCATCTACCTGGCCGAATACGTGCGCAACAAATTTCATGTTGAGCCGCGCACACTTGGAATCCGCCGTATTCAGCTCGGCGCTGAACCAGGCGGCGGCGTACCTGCCGTGCGCCAGCGTATTGAAGAGGACTGGGGGGCTTTCGTCACCGAAGGCATCGGGAACGCTGACGTCCTGCCAGTCTACGCCGCTGACTGTGATGAGCGCCTCGGTATGCATTTTCTGGCACCCGATTTTGCCATTCTCGAAGTCATCGATCCTGAGAGCGGGGTCTCGCTGCCGCTGGACCAGTCACAGGTTGAGGGCGAGCTTGTTTTCACCCATATTGATCGCGAGTGCTGTCCACTGGTGCGCTTTCGGACACGTGATCGCGTCATTGTCTGGACGGATCCCTGTCCTTGTGGCCGCACAGGCCCGCGTCTACGCTGCGTTGGGCGCACTGACGATCTCCTTATCCTGCGCGGCGTGAACGTCTGGCCATCGGCGATCAAAGACGTCCTGATGGGTATGCGTCCGCGTACTACCGGTGAGGTCCAGATCCTGCTCAAACAGCCAGGACCCCGCGTTGATCCGCCGCTCCATCTGAGGGTCGAGTACGGCTCGGATGTAGAGGATCTAGCGGCATTGAAACGAGAGATCGAGGAGACCCTGCGGGAGAAGCTCATCTTCACGGCAGAGGTTGAACTCGTGCCACCAGGTACGCTGCCTCGCTTTGAGATGAAAGCCCAGTTGATTCGTAAACTCTACGAGCAGGGGCGCTAGAGAGGAGCAATCGCCGTCATGGTCATGGCGCGCTTCGAGACTGTCTATATCCCCTATGGTGGCTACTGGTCGACACCCTTTGTCCGCTGGCAAGGGGCGTTTGCTCACCTGCACCCGCTCCGTTTCGCAGCAGAGGTCGCTCAGCGAGCGCTGCGTGAGCGGGCTATTCCTGTCGAACAGCTGGACTCGTTGTTTCTCGGGATGACAGTGATTGCCCGGCATAGCTTCTACGGAGCGCCCTGGTTGGCCGGCATGATTGGAGCGCCGGCGGTGAGTGGGCCGACCATCAATCAGGCCTGCGCCACCTCGGCGCGATTGCTGGTCAGCGCTGCCAGCGAGATTGAGGCCGACACGGCCAGCGAGCGCTGCATTCTGGCCATCGCCTGCGATCGCACCAGCAACGGCCCGCATCTCTATTATCCCGATCCATCGGCCCCGGGCGGCAGGGGCGAGAGCGAAGATTGGGTCTGGGATAACTTCAACTACGATCCCTACGCAGGCAACGCCATGATTGAGACGGCGGAGCATGTCGCGGCAGAGGCAAATATCAGTCGGGAGGAGCAGGACACCCTCACTGTGCTGCGCTACCAGCAGTACCAGGAGGCACTCAAAGACGGTGCGGCTTTTCATCAGCGCTTCATGGTGACACCACTGGAGGTCAGGGACGCCACAGGGCGCAAGATCCTGGCGACAGTGGTCGACGATGAGGGCATTTATCCCACGACGTCCGAGGGCCTGGCGAGATTGCGCCCGGTGCTGGAGCAGGGGACAGTTACGCCCGGCACCCAGACCCATCCTGCCGATGGCAACTGTGGCATGGTGCTGACCTCACGAGAGCGGGCCAGGGAGCTGAGCCGTGATCAGGCCGTCGAAATCCAATTGCTGGCCTTTGGCCAGGCCCGGGCAAGAAAGGGCTTTATGCCGCAGGCGACCGTTCTGGCCGCCCGGCAGGCGCTGGCGGCAGCGGGTGTGAGCCTGCCAGAGCTGCGCGCTGTCAAGACCCATAATCCTTTTGCTGTCAACGATATCTACTTTGCGCGTGAGCTGGACCTTGCTCTGGAGAGCTTCAATCATTACGGCTCCCCGCTGATCTTTGGCCATCCGCAGGGACCGACTGGGCTGCGCCAGATCATTGAGCTGATCGAGGAACTGGTCCTGCTCGGAGGCGGCTATGGCCTCTTCAGCGGCTGCGCCGCTGGCGATACAGGAGCAGCTATAGTTGTGCGCGTCAATCTCCATTGAGGACCGGGTATCTCTAGGTAGTAGTCTGGCACTGCCCCAGTGAGGAGCAACGCGGAGATGAGCTACCCAGCTCACTCTCTAGCGCTGGAGTACTCGACCATCAGGTGATAGAGAGAAGGATTGCAGTCATCACTGCCTGATTCTCTGAAAGTCAGCTTTATGACTATTCAGTCTATCAGACTGGCTCTCTCGTCCATCCATCCAGCCACTGGAGCAGTTCTTGAGATGTTTGAAAGGGTCTGCCCAAGAGAGAGGATGGGGGGCATGGAGAGACCGGAGAAAGTCGGCATCTCGCCGTTATTGCCCAATGAGTGGCGTGCGTTGGACCAAATCGTCCCTGGGGCGATGAGCTGCAGGACTCAGTTCTCAGGCACCGGTCTCTCGTCCCTTTGTGGGTCGAGAAGGGGGGAGGCTTCCAGCCTTGCCTCTCCTCTCTCGTTGCTAGAGGACTCGCTCCCTCACGGCTTCGCCTGCCGCTGGCCTTACTGCGCCCGTCAGTGTCCGGCGAGACTGCTGCCAGGGGCGCGAGAGCAGCCGGTAGCGACCGCCTCGTGTCAAGCTGGCAAACCCGCTGGGAACGACCCTCCTCACCATGGAGAGGCGTTCCCGTCTTGTGGCCCTCGCCCATCTGTCCGAGGGCCTCCCCCGAATCCTGGTGTCTTGGCGGGCTGGTTCACAGGGCCGTCTTGGTCTCCAACGTCTTCTGATGCTGGCCGCTGACATCATCCGCGGTTCCATCACCGGTGGCCCCAAAGCTAGATCCGGGCTTCAGAGTGACGCTCTCGGTCCCTACCCACTTCCTCGACCCGTTAGCTCGTGCATACCACCAAGCAGTTGCACTCGGAGACGATCAATCATGTGTCTTTGGATACCTCCGCCGCTGGGTCAGCGCTGCCAGGATGAGCGTCCCTTTTCCTGAGAGAGCCGAGATGGACGGGCCTGGTTTCCTTTGCGCTGCAGGAAAGGGAGTTGTCCTTCCGCACGCGATAGGGCTTGCTTCTCCGACTCAAGCTTCAGCGCGCCTGGCAGCGCCGTATCCAGCATGGTGCCGTATGAGTTCCTGACAGAAGGGCTGCCATCGCGTCCGCTTTGCAGGGCGGAAGTCTTTCTTCGCTATCCCTGGACTGCCCATGAGCTGAGAAGTGAGGTGGAGCAGGGGCAGATCTCACTGGGATGAGAAAGGAGAACCCTCTGGCCCCTTTCCTGCGGCACTCGCTGGCTGTTACAATACCAGCAGGGCAATCAACACAGCACCAGAAGGTCTGACAGGAAGAAGCGGTTCAGGGGGCCGGAGCGCAGCACGCTGCCCCGAGTGGCTCAAGGGAGTCCCCCAGTGCAGCAAGAGAGATGCAAGCATGATGACCACATCCGACAACACCTACCCGATCGATCCTGAACATGTCGGCGAGCTGGCCCGCCTCATGCAGCAGGATCGCCTGCTCACCGAGGCCATGGGCGGCCTGTTGCCCGAGGAGGGGATCAGCCTGCCCGAGACGGGCCGCGTCCTCGATCTGGCCTGCGGCCCCGGCGGGTGGGCCTTAGAGCTGGCCTTTCACTTCCCCAAGGCGGAAATTCTCGGGGTTGACATCAGTGCCCAAGTGATCGAGTATGCCCGTGCCCAGGCCTGGTCGCGCGGCCTGGAGAACGTCCACTTCCAGGTGATGAATGTCATGGAGCCGCTCGCCTTCCCGGACGGCTCCTTCGACTTGATCAATGGCCGCCTCTTGTGTGGCTTTATGTTACCGTCAGCCTGGCCCCGGCTGCTGCAGGAGTGCTTCCGTCTGCTCAGGCCCGGCGGCGTGCTCCGCCTGACGGAGACCGAGGGACCACTCACCAGCAGCGTTGCCACCGAGCGCTATTTGCACCTGATCCGGCGAGCTCTCCAGCAAGCCGGCCAGAGCTTCTCACCCGATGGTCGGCACATCGGCATCACCCCGGTGCTGCCACGGCTGGTCCGGCAGGCAGGCTTTCATGAGGTGCACCTGCGCGCCACGGCTATTGACTGGTCCATGGGCACGGACATGCACTATTCCGTCTTCAAAGATCATCTGATCGCGATGGAACTGTTGCAGCCCTTTCTGGTAAAGATGCAGCTGGTCAGCAAAGAGGAGCTGGAGCTTTTGTTCCAGCAAGCGCTTGCCGAGATGCAACAGGAGGACTTCTGTGCGATCTGGACCCTGCTCACCGTCTGGGGACGCCAGCCGACGAGAGGAGCAGCGGCAGCAGCCCCAGGGGAGCCAGCCTCGTGAGGTCCACCGTCACGTCCAGTCACAGGCCGGGGAACCGGGAGGAGCGATAGCACCACCCTGGCTAGCAGCCTGGTACAGAAGCCGGGCTGCAACCGCAGGAGCGACGCACCGGATTCCCCACGATAATGGACGCATAGAGAAAGCAGCGTCAGATGTTCCGCACAAGCTCCCCGTCCCTGTGAGCAGGTGAGCGGCGGAGGCGGGGCAGCCCTTCCGGCTGCCATGACAGCCGGAAGGGTCCCACGTCAGCACGTTCCATCCGGCCTCAGTCAGTGGGAAGATCTGCTTGCGCCAGCAGTCAGCGAGCTGGAGGCAGCCCGGCACAAGCAGCGCGGTTCCCACGACAGGGGAGTATCTTGCAGAGCAGGAACGAGCTGGGGAGGCCACAAGCAGTACTGATGGCTCAAGCATAAGGGAGATAGACAAGGAAGGTGAGATCTCACACGAGTCCGATGCGCCCAGGAGGGACGCCTGTCCGCTCTGCTGCGGACGACCGGGAGCCGTTGCCAACACGCTCCCGCCAGTCCCTCTCCTCTCTCGAGACGAGAAAGGAGGCCGATTGCTGCTGCCAGGCCGCAGCATGAGGGGTGGGGAGACGCAGCACTGCCCTGGGTCTTTCCCTTGCCTGGCAGAGACTGAGGGCAGTGTTCATTGCGCCTTCATCCCGGTCCTGGGCATGGGCCCGGGCCGAGGAAGCTTGCTAGATGAGCAGAGGAAGGGCCCTCGCTGGTCACTCTTCCTGCGAGGTGGGCCCCTCTGGATGCAGCTCGCGCCGGGCCTGGTGCACGCGCCGTACACTTTCGTAGGGGACGCCATAGCGCCTTGCGACCTGGCGCAGGGAGGTTCCTTTCCGACAGATCTTGCGAGGCAGCTGTGCTGCGGCCTGCTGGATCGTTTCCCAGCTGCTGACCCTAGCCTGGAAAGGCTGCTCGAGCTGATAGAGCCCCAGTTCGACGGCCGCCATCTCCACCTGAAAGTCGCGCTCACTCAGGTAGCCCTCGGAATAAAGCTTGACCAGCCGTCCCCGCTTCTGCAGCAGCCGCTCTTTTTCCTGTCCTGGCTCCCGTTCCAGCTCAGCCTTTTTCCAGGAGAGGACTTTCACCTGCTCCCGGACCTCCTCCTAGGCGGCTGGCAGCGGGAGCACCTTATAGCCAATGCACCATCTTTGAGTACATCGCGTGTTTTTGCAATCGAGTTCGCAGGCATGCCACACTCGGCTACCTGAGTCCGATTGCCTTACGAGCAGCACATGAGAGATCCCCAACTTTCTTGCCTCCGGAAAAGACAGGCAGCCCACAACCACACCACAGCCCAACAGGAACGCAGTGACGCTGAGTCTCTTTGATAAATGAAATGAGCGCTGGATGAATCACCATGATATATTCCTCTGCTCTGGGTACTAGCGGTTCTTTGGTGCCGATTCCTCTTCTTTCCTGAGCTTGAGCATGGCAAAGGCAGCCGGAATGCTGCCAAGCAAGAACAGCCCATACGAAACGGGGTCGGTGATGGACGAGTTGAGATGAGCTGGAAAGGCGATGATCGGGAGCAGGCGGCTGAGAACAATAGCTGCGGCCGCCCAGAGAGGAATCGCCCGTGCCCGGCCAAGCGCGATGCCAAGCAAGAGGGGACCACCCACAAAGCCGATGATGAAAAGGATTAAGCAGGCTGTCATAAACGTATCACTATTGAAGCGATTCCATAAAGCAATAAACTGCGGGCTGCTCCCCAACTGCGCCATGTCGTAGGTCATGTCGCTCTGGGCGGCGAAGGCAATGGTCGTCATCATGCCGATGAGCGAGAGGACGCCGCCGATACTCGCCAGCCAGGGCGAGCGCGACATGGCCAGAGATACCATGCCCAGGAATCCAAACGGGAGCAGGAAGAGGCCGATGGTCACGAGAGCTAAGTCAAGGAAAGGTGGGAGAGACATGCTTGCTACATTGGCAATCGCAATGTTCCCATTTGCAGGGTTGAGATTCCCCGCCGTCACGAAACCCACGATCAGGAGCGGGAATGGTAGCACCATACAAATGGCGAAGAAAATGCGTTGTACCTTTAAAAACACAGGCACTCGGAGGTCTGATCCCAGGTGAGATGGATTACCGGCTGACTGCATGTTGCTCTTTCTCCTTGGAAAAGGATGCATTCGGGTGTGCAGAACGGTCCCTTTGTATCCCACGTTGGCGGCATGGGCTGCCCACCCTTATGACTCTCGAACTTTGAGCATGGCAAAGGCAGCAGGAATACTGCCAGCAAATACCATGACGTAACCGAGAATTTGAAGGATTCCTAGACCCGTCCCGTAAGCCAGCGGCCCCATGACAGGTGCGCTGACAATGATGAGGGCAGTAGCCCAGAGAGGAACAATGCGCGCTCGTGCCAGCGCGATCCCCAATAGCACATAGGCAAGCTGATGGCCGATCACCCAACCGCCGAAGATGACAAATGTTTCCCAGCTGGTGGAGTATCCTGCCTCCAGCAGGGCGAACAATGGGTTGTAGCCTAAATGCGCCATGGTGTTGATGGAAACACCTGGTCTGCCACGAGGCCCCAGGGGATGCTTCCTACAAATCCGCAGGCAATGCCGATGGTTGAAAGCCAGGGAGCACGTTTCATGGAGAGGAGGCCCAGGCCAATGTAACTGAGAGGATAGAGAGAGGGGATCACAACGTTGATGACTAAGAAGATCTGGATCAGGAGCGGATTTGCCGCTCTGTAAGCGACCAGAACGCCGAGGAGATTGTTCTCGACGGTGAGACAGGCCGGATTGCCGTATTGAGGACAGAGACTGAACCAGAAAGAGAGGATCAATGGGGCCAGCACAATGCACAGTGCAAAGAACGGGCGGTGGAGCTTGCGGTAGAAAGGCTCGGCTCCTGCCGATTGTTGATTGAGCCGTGTTTGAGCGAGGGCCATCTTAAAGTTCCTTCCTTTCGATCCATCTCGCCTGAAAGACATCCCTTAGCGGGAAGCAAGTAGCTGCTTAATCAGGAACTGCGCCAGCCAGGTTTCATAGCGTTCGGGCTGTCAACCTTGCTCCACCACCAGCATGCGATAGAGATCATAGCTGGTCAGCGCCCACGACACGTCAGTTGCTTCCTCAAACGACAGGCCAGCACGTAATACTTCCCGTTCGAGCAGAGAGGCTATCAACCGGACCTGGTTTTGACGCCGTCTTGCTTCGATCTGCTGCCAGTTCAGGAGCCAGAGTCCCGGCAACACTCAGCCATTCGAGTGAGCTTGCCAGCAGCTCATAGGCCCGGCGGGCGATCTGAGCCACCAGCAGGAGTCGCCGTGGTGGGGCTTCCGTCAATGCAACTCTTCGATAAGCTGCTGAATGGGCGCGCTGAACGCTTCGGGATTGATGACTTCCTCCAGTAGCGCGCGCTTGGAGCCAAACATGGCGGTAATTGTTCTGGGCGAGTCCTCAGCGGTCTCGGCAATGGCCTCTAGCGTCGCCGCTGCATAGCTTTGGTTCTCGAAGAGTGAGCGTGCTGCCGTCAGGATACGTCGCTGCGTCTCCTCGGCCTAGCGGTGGCGTACGTGTGAATGATAGAGGCGCTTTTCTTCCCCAGATTGAGATATGTGTTCCATGAGAGGAGTATACCATATTCAATAGGCCAAATGCTAGTCAATAGATACTTCCCTATAGGCAGGAGTCTGCCAGGGACAACCATAGCAGAGCAGGGGGGGCCGCCCCCAGAACAGGGGCGGAATCCGGGCAGGAGCATCGGGGAACAATGCGGGAACCAGGTGGGAAGCTGAGCGTGCTTCCCCTGGAGACAGGTGGTTGCCAGTTGAGGCAGACAGGCGGTCACAGCCGCCAGAGAAAGGGAACACTTGTGTCC
>NZ_JBHOQV010000187.1:0-131187 GCF_042408735.1 Thermogemmatispora sp. | reverse complement strand
CCACTTGTTACTAGTATTATATGTTGCTCTTCCGATGATGGGTACGTTGCCAGCTAACAAATTTTGCGCCATAATGTGGATGTAGCTAACAGATAAAAGCGCACAAGGATGGTTCAGCGATGAGTCGGAGCACTGAGGCCGCTGAGCGTTCGGAGTTCGCTCGCCTTTTGACGGAGCTGCGTCAGCAGCATGGCCTTTCTCAGGGCCAGCTCGCTCAGGCGAGCCGCCTCTCGCGAACGTATATTTATCATCTCGAGGTGGGCATGCGGACAAATCCTTCTCCGCATGTGGTGCGCAATATCGCTCGCGCTCTGGAGTTGCAGGGCCAGGAGTGCCAGCGCTTCTATGAGGCCTATACTCGCCTGACCGGCCAGCATGTGGAGCCGGACCGCCTCACGAGCGCGCTGCTGGAGCTGGGCGAGCTGGCAAGCTTGCTGGTGCAGAGTACGTCTTATCCGGCACACTCGCTCGATCGCCTCTGGTTCCTGCATTCCTGGAATTCGGCTTCTCTGCGCCTCTTCGAGATCGATCCCCTTCTGGCCGAGAGCCACCCCAGGATCCATTTGCTGGAGCTGGTCTTTGATCCGCAGTTGCGCCGCCGCTTCCACGGCTGGGAGGATCTGGCCCATCGCCTGGTGAGCGATTTCTTGTATAATACACATACGATGACGCATCTGCCCGAGTATAAGGAGCTGTGGCGGCGCCTGCGCGAGTTGCCGGAGTTTAAGCGCATCGCTTCGGCCGCTTACCCCAGCGGAAAGCCCGCTCCGTCTTTCGTCTTCCAGGTGCAGCATAGCGAGCTGGGCCGCCTGACGCTGCGCACGGCGACGACGGTCTTTACGGGGATGAGCAGTTACTCGATGGTGAGCTATGTGCCGGGCGATCAGCAGACGCTGAAGATTTATCGCGAGCAGGGCTGGTGAGGACTCGCCCCCTCGGGCGAGCGGGCAGGCGGGCGAAGCACGGGCCCTCCCGCCCGCCAGGCCGGCGGCCGGCCGCGCTCCCTGGCTGCTGCCCAGATTGGCTCCCCAGCTCCAGGCTACGGCCGGGGGCGAGGCTGCGAGCGCCGGGCCGGCCCCGGTTCCGGCCGGTCCGGCGGCTCAGCTCGCCCCCTCCCGCTCATCAGCGGCCAGACCAGGCCCGCTCAGTCCGCCAGGGCGCCGGCTGGCCCGGACGAGGGAGAGGTCGCTCCCGCCCGGCCCGACTAGCCTCTGCCGGGGGCCGGCTCCTCTTGCTGGCGGTCGGGATCGTTGAAGTAGAGACAGATGCCACGCTTGAGGGTCTCTAGCAGCGGCTGATAGCGGTGACGGGGCGGCAGTTGCACCGTTTGACCGTCGAGCAGGCCCTGCAGGGCTGCGAAAAATTCTAGCTCCTGATGGCCTGTGCCCGCCCCGGCCAGCCCGTTGGCAAGCTGGGCGCTCAGGACCTGGCGCGTGCGCTGGAGGATGATGCGCACGGCCAGGCAGGAATCGGGGTGGGCTGTGCAGACGTCGACGACGGCCTCGCAGAGAAAGGTGAGCATCTCCGGGGCTAAAGCCCCCTTGCTTATGGCGCGCATGGCCTGGGTGGGCGGCCTCTCCAGGGCTTCGGCAATGATTTCGGCTGCGCGCGGGGCCAGCTCCTCCGGCACGACCTCGATGCCTTCCTCCGCCAGGTGCCGGCAGAGCAGGGCAATGGCTTCTTCGATCTCCTGGCTCTGGCCGGAGGCGATGCGCCCGCTGAGCAGGTCACGCATCCGCAGGAAACAGGCCAGGGAGACACGCGTCTGATGGAAGAAGGCGAAGAAAATGCCCAGGTTGCTCAGCACAATGGCCTCACGCTCCTGGTCCTCGACAAGCCGCGCCAGAGCAAGGGCCTCGCGATAGCAGCGCAGGGCCTCTTTGGTCTGAAGACAGGTCTGGTAGAGCTGGCCCAGCCCGCCCAGGGTCAGGGCCAGCAGGGAGCGATCGTTTTCGCGGCGCAGGGCCAGCAGGGCTTCCTGATAGAGGGCATGGGCACGCTGGATCTGCCCCAGGGCGAAGTAGAGCGCGGCCAGCTTGCTGAGGGTGGCCCCTTTGCCACGCTGATCGTCGATCTCGCGCTGGATGAGGAGGGCCTCTTGAAAAGCCTGCAGGGCACGCTGGATCTGGCCGCGCTCCTGGTAGAAGGTGCCCAGGTTGTTCAGGGTAATGCCCTGGCTGCGACGGTTTCCTACTTCTCGATGAATGGCTAGAGCTTCACGATAGCAAATGAGGGCCTCCTGCTCGTGCCGCATCTCGTGGTAGAGCGTGGCCAGCCGCCCCAGAACGGTCCCTTCTCCCGATAGACAGCCCACTTCACGATGGATGCTCAGTGCCTGACGATAGGCCCCTAGCGCTTGCTCGCGCTCGCCCCGCCGCTGGTAGAGCGTTCCCAGGCTACAAAGGGCGTTGGCTTCGTTGGCCCGCATCCCGTACTCCCGGCTGCGAGCCAGCGCTTGCTGATAGCAGTTGAAAGCCTGCTCAAAGCGCTCTTCGTGCTGGAAAAGGAGGCCGAGCCTGAAGAGGCTGAACATCTCACCATCCCGGTCCCCTTGCGCGCGCTGCCACTCTAGTTGCTTTTGATAATGAGCAATGGCCTCATCACGGGTCATCTGACCCAGCTCTTCATAGTCCTGTTCCATTGGTAGTAAGGCCCTTTCTCACTTCTGACTAGGGGTCGTTTGACCCGGCCTCCTCTACGTCATTTCTTCCGCTCTCGCCGCAGTCCAGCTCGCCCGGCCCGCTTCCCCTGCCTCTCCAGGTCGGATACCACCAGTTCTCTCACTGGCACTCCTATCCGACCCTTCCTTTCTTGCTACCTCTGCGGCACGTTTCTGCAGCCCGACGCTGTACTGCGAGCGACTGAAGACTTGATAGACACTTTGCGCATAGCCGCTTGCTTGACGGCTATTTCCTCTTTAAGTATATAACAAATTTTTGTGGATGGATATACTCATAGGTCAAGTAGCCAGATGAAGCACGCGAAGAGAGTGGGAGGATAGTCCGAAATGGCTAATTGGGTGGGCCGCTGGCCGGCTGGCTGGCCCGCCAGCGCGCCTGGCCGCCGCGGATCAGCTCCAGCGGGAGGGCGTAGGGATGGGAGATGGCTAGCCCGGCGGACCGCCCCTCTAACAGGGCTTCGAGGGCCGCGTAGAAGTCCGCGGCTGCTTGCTCCGCGGCCGGGAGCGGCTGTTCGCCCGCCTGAACCTGAGCGCGGCGCCGCTCTAGCTCGCTCTGGAGCTGCTGCTTCGCCTGGGGCGCGCTTTCTCCTCCAAGGACCAGGCTGACGCGCTCGATGAGGGGGCTGAGTTCCTCGGGCGGCAGGATGCGCTGCTCTTGCTCGCAGAGGACGGGGGGAGCGATGCCTTCAAGGGTGGCTTCAATCAGGGTGCCGCCCAGGGGCTGCGTCTCTCGCCAGAGGCGCGCGAAGGCCACGGGCCCCAGTATGAGGCAGATGGAGACGAGGCCTCTCTCGATGCCGGCGCTGGCGGCGCTATCTTGCTGGCTCTCGGCGATGGCTCGCGCCTGAAGGAGGTGGGCCAGGGCGGCCTGGAACTGGCCGTAGCGGGCGAAGAGGGTGCCCAGACAGCAGAGGGTGGCGATGAGACCAGGCAGGTAGCTGCAGCGCGAGAAGCCGAGTAAGGCTCTCCGGTAGTGGTCCAGGGCCTGGACGGGCTGGCCCAGGTCGTAGAGGAGCCGCCCCAGGGCACCCCGGCTCAGGTATTCGCAGTAGGGGGGCAGGCCGCCGGCTCGCGCCCGCTCCAGGGCTTGCTCGCCGTGGCGACGGGCGCGCTCGCTCAGTCCGAGCTGATGGTAGATTCGGCTGAGGTTGAAGTGGAGGGGAAAGAAGGCCGCCCCGCCTCCGCCGTGCCCGGCTTCGAGCGGCAGGATGCGCTCGTAGGCCGCCCGGGCCTGGAGGAGCTGCCCGCTCTCCTCGTGGATTTCGGCCAGGCTGAAGAGGGCTTCGGCTTCCCCTTCATGGTCGCCGAGTCGCCGGCAGAGGGCAACGGCTTCTTCGTAGAGGCGCTGGGCCTCGCTGTGATGCTTTTGACGCTCGGCCAGCCGCGCCAGATCTGCGATGGCCAGGCGTTCGCGCTCAAGGTCGCCGGCTTGCTGCAGGAGCCGGCGCGCTTCCTGATAGCGCTGGCGCGCTTCGTCGTAGCGCTCCTGACGCTCGGCGAGATGCCCCAGGCTGATGATGGTAATGGCCTGGTTGCTGCCCTCGCCCAGGGCCTCCAGGATGGCACAGGCTTCCTGATAGCAGGCCAGAGCCTGCTCGTAGCTCCCAAGGTGCTCGTGGAGCTGGCCCAGGTTGTGCAGGCTGAAGGCCTGACCTCGCTGGTCACCCAGGCGGCGCAGGATGCTCAGGGCCTGCTCGTAGGCCTCCCGCGCTCGCTCGGGCTGGCTCTCAGCCGTCAGCAGGACGCCCAGGTTGTGCAGGACGGCAACCTGCCCCCGCTCGTCTCCAAGCCGATGGAAGATGCTCAGGGCCTGCTCGTAGGCCTCCCGCGCTCGCTCGGGCCAACGCTCGGAGAGCTGCAGACCAAGGGTGTGCAGGACGCCCGCTTCTTGCCAGGGGTTTCCGCTGGCACGGGCACGCTCTAGCTCGCTCTGAAGCCGGGCCAGTTCTTGTTGCTGGGCTGGCTGGTCATCGCGGGCAGACATGAGAGACCGCTCCTTTCTCCAGCTCGATGGGGGCGGAGAGGCGCCGCGCGACGGCCCTTCTCGCTCTCCGCCGGCTGGCTCGTTTGCCAATTCGCTCACTCACTCGCTCGCCAGGCTGCAAACCACCTTCCCCCAGAATGGGCTTCCGCCAGCTTACTCCGGGCGATCGCTTGTTTCCTTCCCAGCAAGCAAGCACCTGTTTTTCTCTTTCATAGAAGAGTATACACTATCTATACGCTCAATGACAGATGTTTTCTCTCTTGTTTTTTTTGTCTCTCTGCTGGGACCGCGCACTCTCTCCGTCGGAGAAGCGGGGGAGATCTGAGCGGCTGCCTGGCTCCGCCTGCGCCCGATCCGGCCCGATCCCGACCCGCCAGCCCCCCACGGCTACCTGCTCGAGAGACGCTTCTTGAGCTGCCTCAGCTCCTCCTCGGCTCGCTCCCTGGGGACATCTTCGATGATGGTCGTGACCGGCACTTCCAGCGCTTCGGCTATGCGATTGATAGTGTCTGTATATATTGACTTATACGGATTAATAAAAATTTCACGAACGACGTGATAGCTGAGCTGCGCCAGCAGAGAAAGGCGGTGGATAGATATATTTTTCTCTTGAGCAACCTCTTTCACACGCAGACGTAACACGTATCCTCCCCGGCTCTCCAGCAGCGCCGGGCGGTGCCTCCCGCCTGGCGTCTTCTATGAGAGTCTAGCAAGCAGGCGCTTGTTTTATTCTATTATGAGAGAGTATACACTATCTGCGGGTTGATTGCAGCTACTTTTCTGCTCGCGCGCCCGGCCAGCCACAGAGGCACGGTTGAGCGGATGTCCGGCTCTATCGCTGGCTGCTCATGCGCTCAACTAGGGGCAAGCTATTGATCAGTGGGACGGATCTTGAGATGCGCTTGTTCCGCTTCAGCTTGCTTCCTGGGTACGTCTTCAATGAGAGCGGTGACGGGTACTTCCAGAGCCTCAGCTATCCGATTGAGCGTCTCAGTGGAGACCGCTTTATAGGGGTTGTGAAACATGCCCCTGATAATGTAGTAGCTCACCTGCGCACGCAGAGAGAGCTGGTGCATCGAAACATTTTTCTCCTGGGCGACCTCTTTCACACGCAGGCGTAACACGCGCATTCCTCAATGGAGTTTTTTTTAAGCTTACCAGGGTATCATAATAGCGGGTATTCCATATCTTTTTGGCGATAAAGATATGCGCTTATTAATAAGCGCTTATTTTTATTGCTATATCTATTGACTAATCGCGGAGAACGTGGTAGGCTAGGGACAGGATGGCAAGTGAGAGGAAGGAGCCTGATGGAAGTGTCAAGCTGCAGGTAGAGAAAGGAAGTGAGTAATGCAGGAAGGGAACCGGGAGGGGAAGCAGGTGATGATGGGGGTAGGGGAGGACGACCTCAAGGCCATCAAGTACATCCTCCTCTTTTATGGGCGTTATCTGCAGTCGGGCCAGGCGGGGCAGGCGGTGAGCCATCGCAGCCTGAACCGTATCCAGCTTGCCCTGCTCAAGATCGAGCAGATCCTCAGCGGGCAGGTGATGGTCCTCAGTTGGGAGGAGCTGGGTCTGATCACCGAAGCGATCGCCACCTTCACCGCGCTGGTGCGCCAGAAGATTGCCGCCACCCAGGAGCGCGATCAAGTGCTGGCCAACTGCGAGCACCTGCGCGAGTACCTGAGCCTGGTCCTGCCGCCCATCCGACCGGTCCTGAAAGGAGGTGAGAGCTGAGCCTGAGTCTTCTGAGTCTCTGACGTGCTGAAGAGGGGTCTTCCATTCTCCCCCTGGCTCTCAAGGCTCCCCTTTCGTGGACCGTCAACCCCGCGCGAGAGCAGGAAGGCCCCTCTCCCCCACCGGCACGATCGCTTAACCGAACGCAACGATGGCCCGTGTTCCGCGGGATGGCGCGCGTGGGAGCGCTGGCTGCCATTGGGAGGCGGCCCGGCGCGCCGGCACCACGCGCGCCATCCTTTTTTGAGCGCCTGGCTGGCCGGCCGAGCGGCGGGCGGCCCACCTGGGGTCTGGTTCCGGGCGTGGTCGCTCCGCCTGCTCGCCGACCGGCTGGCTGGCTGGCTGACTGACTGACTGACTGGCTGGCTGGCTGGCTAGGGCATCAGGTGGCGGGGCCGGCGCCCTGGTCGTCGGGGCAGGGCCAGCTCCGCCGCCAGGATGCGCTGCTCGCGCACCATCTCCTCCTCCGAGACATCCTCCATCAGGGCGGTGGTCGGCACCCCCAAGGCCCGCGCAATGCGGTTGACGGTGGCCGTATTGGTAGGCCGATAGGGATTGCGATAGATGGCCTTGATGATGTTATAGCTGACCTCTGCCCGATGGGACAGTTGGTTCATAGACATTCCCTTCTCACGTGCGACCTCTTTCACGCGCAGCCGAAGCACGATTCTCCCCTCTTATGCGAGATATTTTTGTCAGTATAGCGCATGCGCGCCATTTAGGGAAGAACTTTGTGGAAAACCTCATTCTCCGACGAGAAATCGTTTGTGATGTGTCTCCTCTCTCTACCATACACAAGATGCCCCGTCGCCGGATGGCGCCGAGGCCGAACCTATGGTATACTCGCAGAAGAAGCAAGCAATTTTATGAAGCGAGGGCGGGCCAGCCGGAGGCGGGCCGCAGAGATCGTGCGCTCGCTCTCTTCCATGCCTGTTTGTTTGCCGGTGTTCTCCCCGTGAGGCGGGCAGAGCAACATCAGGCAGCAGGACGGGGAGGGAGCGAGCCTGAAGCCATCTCTCCCGACGCCTACCTGGACCGGACCATGCCGGCCGAGCCAGGCGTGCCTGCAGGGCCTCCCGGGGAGCCTGAGCGAGCGCTTTCTCAAAGGGAGCAGGTCGGCAGAGGACCCTGCCGATCCGCCGTCAAGGTCTCCAGGCTCCCGCGGTCCCGCGACCGACCGGGCAGCCACGGGCCAGCGCTGCTTCCGGCCAGCGAGTGCCAGGGCCAGTCGCTGGTCCCCGGGCCGGTCCTCCGCGTCTCCGCCTTGGGCTGTCCTGTATTGTAGCGCTCAGCGTCCGGCCCGTGCCCGCCCGCCTTGCCGGGCCTGAACCGGTCGGAGGAGCAGGATGGAGCCAGCCGCCAGCCCCATCAGCGCCAGCCAGCGCCAGCGCCTGGCGATCTACATCAGCTATGCCGACTCAGACCGGAACTGGGCCGAGCGCATTAAGCGTCGGGTGCGCCTGGCCGCCAGCGGGGCCGGCCTGGAGCCGCCCCAGGTACAGGAGCCGGGGCAGTTTCTGGCCGGCAGCGACGTTCAGCGTGCGCGGCAGGCCGCCCTCCAGAGCGCCGACCTGATCCTGCTGCTGATCAGCTCCGATTTTCTCGACAGCCCTGAGTGCCTGAGCGACATGGAGGCAGCCCTGGAGCGCAGGCGCCGGCAAGAGGTCGTCCTTGTTCCCATTATCGTAAGACCTGTGGCCTGGGAACACACCCCGCTTGGCCAACTGGAGGCCCTGCCACCTGGCCGGCCCCCCAAAGCCCTCACCCGCTGGCACAAGCCAGACGAAGGTCTCTATCGCGTCGAGGAGGGGCTGCGCCGGCTCTTTGTTGGCTGGCGGGAGCGTCTGCGCAGCCAGGAGGCTGTCCCCTTCACGCCCGAGCAGGAGCAGGCCCTGCGCGCCATGCTCATCGATCACCGGCCCTTCATCGGCAGCCGACTGGCCGGCTTCGTTGGGCGGCAGGCCGAGCTGGCCGCCATTCGCCGGCACATCGCCGAGCTACAGCCCGTCGGCGGCTACCTGATCATCAGCGGCCAGGCCGGCCAGGGCAAGAGCAGCCTCATCGCCCGCCTCGTCCAGGAAGAAGGGCTGGAGCGAGTCCCCCATCACTTCCTGCCGCTGGATCCGCCGCTCGACCACAGCGTTGCCCTGCTGCGCGACCTGCTGGCGCGCCTCATCCTCGGCTGGCGCCTCGACCCGACGCCGCTCCTGGTGGCCGGCACCAGCCGCGCCGCTCTGGCGACCGCCCTTGCCAACCTCCTGCAAGAGCTATCCGAGCGGGGCGAGCGCCTCCTGATCTGCATTGACGGTCTCGATCAGCTTCCGCGCGAAGCCGGGGGCAAGCACCACCTTGGCTTTCTGCCCTCGCGCCTGCCCCCGGGCTGCCTCATCGTGCTCGGCTCCCGTCCCAACGACGCCCTGCAGCTCCTGCACCTGCGCGGGCCGGTGCGCGAATACAGCCTGCCGCCGCTCAGCCGGGCCGATTTCGAAGAACTGCTGCAGGCCCACGGCCTGCAGCTCGCGCCGATCGACAGCGAGCGGCTCTACGCCCTGATGGAGCCGAACACCCTCTACCTCGACCTGATCGTCCGCGAGCTGGAGCGCGACCCCGGCCTTACCCCGGAGGCCCTGAGCGCGCGCCTCTCCAGCGATCCCGAGGCCCTCTTCACCCTGGCCATCGAGCGCCTCAAAGAGCATCCCCTTTGGGAGCGCCTCATCTACCCGCTCCTTGGCCTCCTGCTGGTGGCGCGCGAGCCACTGGAAGCGGGCCAGCTTGGCCAGATCCTGGGCGGGCCGGAGCAGCCCGTAGCCACCTACCAGGTACGCGATGCCCTGCAACAGCTTGGCGGCCTCCTTGTCGCCGACAGCGGCGGGCGCTACAGCCTCTACCACCTCAAACTGCGCCACTACCTGCGCCAGGATCCAGAGCAGCCGGACCGATCCTGGCTCTTCACGGCCAGCGAAGAGGCCCGCTGGCACGCCCTGATGGCCGCCTGGTGCGAGCGCGGCGGCAGCGAGCAGCTCTGGCAAGAAGCCTCCTACGATCCCGCCGAGGAGGCCCGCCGGCGCTACGCGCGCCGGCACCTGCCCGCCCATCTCTTCCACGGCCGGCGCTGGGAGGGCCTCTTCGCGTTGCTCGACGCCGGCCACTACGGCTACCACAAGATTCGCCAGCTTGATCCCAGCACCTGGGCCTACGCCAGCGACCTCGACCTTGGGCGTCGGGCGGCGGCCTGGGCAGGCTGGGACCTGGCCACCGGCCTGGCCCAACTCCCGCGCCTCTGGCGCTACACCCTCCTGCGCTGCAGCCTCAGCAGCCAGGCCGAGCGCTACCCGCCGGAAGCCTTCGCCCTGCTGGTGCAACTTGGGCGCCGCCAGGAGGCCCTGGGCCTGGCCGACCTGCTGAGCGAGCCGGGGCACCAGCTCGAGGCCCTGGTGGCCATCGCGCGCCAGCTTCAAGAGCAGGGCGCCCCCGCGAGCGACTACAGGCCGCTCTACTGGCGGGCCTGCGACGTGGCCCGCGCCGGCAGCGAGCCGGAGCGCCTGGCGCCCCTCCTGAGCGAGCTGGCTGCCGGTCTCTACAGGGCCGGCTGGCGCGACTCGGCGCTGCAGCTCTGGCGGGCCGCCATCGGCGTCGCCCGGCGCATCGCCTCGGCCCAGCTCTGCGCCGAGGCCCTGCTCCAGATCGCCCAGGGCCTGGCCGAGGCCGGTCAGAGCGACGAGATCGAAGAGATCATCGAAGCCATGCCCGCCGGGACCCTGCAAAACGAGGTCCGGCTGACCCTGCTCGCCGTCCTGGCCCAGGCCCGACGCTGGCCGGAGGCCGAGGCCATCCTGACCAGCCTGGCCGAGCCGGCCGGCAGCGTGCGCGCCGAGGCCCTGGCCATCCTCGCACGCGAGCAGGAGCGAGCCGGCCTCTCGACAGAGGCGCAGCGCCGCTGGCAGCAAGCCGAGGGCCTGGCCTGCGCCCAGCCCAGCGCCAGGGAACAGGCCCGCGCCCTGGTGGCCCTGGTCCGCGCCCTGGTGGCCTGCCAGCACTGGAGCGAGGCCGAGCGCCTCTGCGACCTGATCCCCGAGCAGTGGCAGCAGAGCGAGGCCCGGCTCAGCCTGACCCAGGCCCTGGCCGCCGCCGGCGACTGGAAGCGGGCCATCGCCAGCAGCGAGCGCATGGCCGACGATGAGCGGCAAGCGGAGGCCCAGCTTGCCCTGGTGGAGGCCCTGGCAGAGGCCGCGCGCTGGACCGAAGCCGAGGCCCTCTGCGCCCACATCGCCCTCCCCCAGCCACGGCTGCAGGCCCTGATAGCCCTCGGCCAGGCCCGGGCGGAGCGCGGCCAGCTAGAGCAGGCCCGTGAGCACTGGCAGCAGGTCGAAGCCAGCCTGGTCCAGCTCGAGCACGCCGACGAGCAGAGCGCCACCTGCGTCGCCCTCGGCCAGGCCCTGGCGCGGGCCGGCCTGCTGAGCGAGGCGCAGCGCTGCTGGCAGCAGGCCGAGGCCATCCTGCGCACCCTGCCAGCAGGCAAGGAACAGGCCGCTGACCTGGCTCTGCTGACCCACAGCCTGCTCAGGCACGGACGCTGGCAGGAGGCCAGCCAGGTCGCCCAGGCCATCGGCGACTGGGAGCAGCGAGCCGAAGCCCTCATCGCCAGCGGGCGCGCCCTCTACCAGGCCGGTCAGCCCGAAGCGGCCGCCCGCTGCTGGCAACAGGTCGTCAGCCTGGTCCACACCCAGGCCCGACAGAGCGAGCAGTACAGCGCCATCCTTTCCCTGCTGGCCGGCAGCGCCACCACACCGGCCACCTGGGACGAAGCCGAGCGGACCATCCGCAGCCTGGCCCAGGGACGGGAGCGCGGCCAGGCCCTGGCCATCCTGGGACGTCTGCAGGCCCAGACCGGAGCCTGGGAGCGCGCCCGCCAGCTCTGGCGCGAGGCCGAAGAACTGATCGCCCACGAAAGCATGGCCTGGGGGCAGGCCGATGGCTACCAGGCCCTGGCCCGCGAGCTGGCCCAGGCCGGCGAATGGCAGGAGGCCGAGCGCATCGTCAGGCGCATCCCCGAGGGCTGGGAGCGGGCCGATGCCCAGGCGCTGCTCGGGAAGGAGCTGGTCGGCGCCGGACGACTGGAGGAGGCCGAGCGGCTCTCCCAGGCTATCGCCTTCCCCCGCCAGCGGGTCGAGGCCCTGCTCGCTCTCGGCAAGGGCTGGCTGCAAACCACACCCGAAACTGCAGAGCAGGAGCAGGCAGCGGAACGGCGCCGGCGGGCCGAGCACTGCTGGCAAGAGAGCGAGCGACTCATTGCCAGCATGGACGTTGTACAGCGGGCCGAGCTGTTCGCCCGCCTGGGAGAGGCCCTCGCGGCCGTCGGCGAGCGCGAGCGGGCGCACTCCTGCTGGCAGCAGAGCGAGCGCTGCATCGCCTCCCTGGCCGGCGAGTGGGGACAGGCCGAGGCCCTGGCCACGCTCTGCGAGACCCTGATCAACTCCCAGGAATGGCAGGAGGCCGAGCGGCTCCTCCCCCACATCCCCCATAGCTGGAGAGAGGCAACCCTGCGGGCCAGGCTGGCCGCGGCCCTGGCCGAGGCCGGGCATTGGGACGAGGCCGCCCGCCTGTGCCGGACCATCGGCCCCGAGACAGAGCGGGCGCAGGCTTTAGCGGCCCTGGGACAGGCCCTGGCGCGGGCCGGGCAGCGCGCTCAGGCTCGCCAGAGCTGGGACGAGGTGCGGCGCAGCGCTGAGACCATCCCCGACGAAGAAGGGCAGGCCCAGGTCCTGCTTGCCCTCGGCCAGGCCCTGAGCGAGGTCGGCGCCCATGAGGAGCTGCTGCGCCTGGTGCAGTGGGCCTGGTCGCGCGTCAGCACGCGCGAGCAAGCCCTGCGGCTCTTCCCGCTCGTTGGCGGACTGCTCGAGCTGGCGCCGGAGCTGGGGCTGGCCCTCGGCGCGGCCTTTGCCGAGGTCGAGAGCTTCCTGACCGGGGCCTGGACCTGAAGCCAGTTCCCGCCCACCTGCCCGCCCCCCAATCGGTCAGTCAGCCAGCCAGCCGGCCAGCCAGCCACCACAGCCAGGCTCAGCCAGTTCTCGCACGCTGCCGGGCCGCCAGCGGAGAGGCGGGGCCAGCGCCCCACAGAAACCCGAAGCGCTCGCCAGCGGGCGGCCCAGCCCACTCGCCTCCTCCTGCAGGAGGCGCCAGCCAACGAACGGGAGAGAGGCCACCGAAGGGTCGCCGCGCCGCCCGCCGGCCTGACCCGCACCAGCCCCCTTCCCGCTATGATATAAAATGAGAAGGCTAGCCTTTCGGAGCAAGCCCAGAGGCGGCACAGGCCCCGGCCCAGGTCAACCAACACCAACCAACAACCCAACGCCCAAGAGCAGGCAGCCAGACATGAACGAAAAAATTCGCAGCGTCCTCAACAGTCTGCCCCATAAACCCGGCATCTATCTCATGAAAGATGCCCAGGGGCAAATCATCTACGTCGGCAAGGCCGTCTCACTGCACCAGCGCGTTCGCTCCTACTTTCAAGAATCCGCCGACCTCAGTCCCAAGAACCGCAGCATGGTCGCCCGTGTCGACGACATCGAATACGTCGTCGTCGAAAACGAAATCGAGGCCCTGGTACTGGAAAGCAACTACATCAAGCAATACCGTCCCAAATACAACGTCCTGCTGCGCGACGACAAGAACTATCCCTACATCAAAGTCGCCTTGAGCGAAGACTTTCCGCGCGTCTACCGCGTGCGCAACTACCAGCGCGACGGCAACCGCTACTTTGGGCCATACACCAGCTCAGCCGCCGTCGACGCCACCCTTGACCTGCTCAACAAGCTCTTTCCCTTCCGCACCTGCCGCTACGACGGCAGCGCCTGGGCCCCGCCACGCAACGGCCAGCAGCCGGCGGGCTGGAAGCCGAAGTACCTGAACCGACCCTGCACCCAGTACTACATTCACCGCTGCCTGGCCCCCTGCGTCGGCTACGCCACGCGCGAAGACTACGACGCCATCATCGCCCAGGTCATCCTCTTCCTCGAGGGCAAGCACGAGGAGGTGCTCAAGCGGCTCGAGGCTCGCATGCACGAGGCCGCCGAAGCCCTCAACTTCGAAGAAGCGGCCCGCCTGCGCGACCGCATCCGCGCCGTCGAGCACGTTCTGGAGAAGCAGCGCATCATCAACACCGAAGGGCAAGAAGACCAGGACGTCGTCGCCCTGGCCAGCGCCGAAGACGAAACCTGCGCCCAGGTCTTCTTTTTCCGCGCCGGCAAGCTCATCGGGCGCGAATACTTCATCCTGCAGGGCACGCGCGACAGCAGCCCGGGCGAGATCATGGCCTCCTTCCTGCAACAATTCTACGAGAGCGCGCCCCACATACCGGCCGAAATCGTCCTGGAAGTCGAGCCAGACGACCGCGACATGCTGCTCGCCTGGCTCCGGAGCCGGAGAGGGAAGGCCGTCAGCCTGAGTGTGCCGCGCCGCGGCGAGAAGCGCAGCCTGATCGAGCTAGTCAAACAGAACGCCCAGGAAGTGCTGGAGCAGCAGCGCATCAAATGGCTCAGCGACAGCCAGAAGACGCAACTGGCCCTCGAAGAGCTGCAGGCCGCCCTCAACCTGGTGACTCCGCCCCAGCGCATCGAATGCTACGACATCTCCAACATCCAGGGCAGCAGCTCCGTTGGGGCGATGGTCGTCTTCGAGGGCGGGCGCCCCAAGCCAGCGGAGTACCGGCGCTTCCGCATCAAGAGCGTCGAGGGAGCCAACGACCCGGCCAGCCATCAAGAGATCCTGCGACGGCGCTTCCGCCGCGAGCCGCAGCCGCCCCCCTCGCCGGCCCCTCCCGGGGGAGGCGAGGCCGGCCCTGACGGCGACAGCCTGGCGAGCGGCGTCGAGAACGCCGAAGGGCAGGCAGCCGGCTTCAGCCACGACTGGCCCCTGCCGGACCTGATCGTCATCGACGGCGGCAAAGCTCAGCTCAACGCCGCCCTCCAGGTCCTGCAGGAGCTGCACGTCGAAGTTCCCGTCATCGGCCTGGCCAAAGAAGAAGGCTCGCACAGCCGCCTGCCGACCGCCGAAGAGATCTATCTGCCCGGAGCCAGCGAGCCGCTGCGCCTGCCGCGCAGCTCCCAGGGCCTCTACCTGCTGCAGCGCATCCGCGACGAGGCGCACCGCTTCGGCATCACCTACCATCGCAAGCTGCGCAGTCAGCGCACCTTCAAATCGCAGCTCGACGAAATCCCGGGCATCGGTCCCCGGCGCAAGCAGGCCCTCCTCAAGCACTTCGGCTCGCTGCAGGCCATCAGCCAGGCCAGCATCGAAGAGCTGGCCGCCGTTGAAGGCATGACGCGGGCCGCCGCCGAGAAGGTCAAAGAATACATCGGCCGGTAGGTCCGAAGTGGCCAGGGAGGAAGGGCGGGCAGGCAGACGGACGGACGGATGGGCAGCCGGCGGCGGCCCGCGTCAGCCCACGCCAGCTCACGCCTGGCCTCTCTCCTCTGCCGGCGCCGTCCGACGAGCGCTAGCACTCCTGGCCTTCGATTGACAACGGAGAGATTGGCGATTACTATTTAATGTAGAGCATCTCTCTCGTAAAAGAAGCAGACGCTCTCTTGTCATGGGAGGAAAGCGGCAACGCTTTCCCTCTTGTTTCTTATGTATGAGGGAAGGAAGGAAGGAAGAAAGAAGGGGAGGGAGTCAGACCTCGACCTCCTGCTCCTGTCCTTCCCGAGTGTTGAGCCATGTTCTGGCGCGGAGGTGACAGCACCCTATGCCCACGTATGAATATGCGTGCCGGGCATGTGAGCATCGTTTCGAGATCTGGCAGAAAATCACTGACGATCCTTTAACGGTCTGCCCACAGTGTGGCGGCGAGATCCATCGCGTGCTCTTCCCCACAGGCATCGTGTTCAAGGGGCACGGCTTCTACAAGACGGACTACAACGGCTCCAGCTCCAACGGCAACAGCTCGTCGCACAGCCCAAGCGGCAAGTCCAGCGAGAGCGAGAGCAGCTCCAGCTCAGCGAGCGAGGGAAGCGCCAACAGCGCCGCCCCCGTCTCCTCGAGCAGCAGTAGCAGCAGCTCCTGAGCCAGCGGGGGTCAGCCCAGCCCTCGCCCGGCCAGAGACGAGGTGGGCAGGCCGCCTTTCTGGCTAGAGACGGCCCCGACGCTGCTGCGCGGCCCCTGAGCGTGCGAGCAAGCGAGCGAGGCGGCTCCCGAACCAGGCTCAGGATCGGGTTCCTGGGCAGGGTAGGGCAGGGAGTCAGGCAGGAAGCCAGGCCGGCAGGCAAGAAGGCAAGCACCTCTCGTCTTATCTCAGCTCATGTCAGGAAGGGAGCGCACAAGACATGGCCGAAGAATCGCCTCTGGTCGCTTTGCAGCGGCGGCAGATCGAAATCACCTTCTCTCAGTACGTGTTGGCGCGAGATCCTCAGATGCGCCAGAAGCAGTACGAGCGACTGCGCGAGTTGATCGCCCATGCTGGTCCCGACTTCGACTACTCTCAACTGGACTGGGCAACGATGGATGCGCTGCGCAGACTGGGACTGATTCCCAAGGAGTAAGCGAACCAGCGCAGCGGCTGTCGAGAGGCAGCAGGCTCTCAGGCTTGCCTGCCCCTCTTGACAGCGGCGCGCCTCCTTTGCACGAGCGGAAGCCTTGCGCTTGCCCTTTTCTCTCCCCCAAAATTCCCAGTGGCTTCCGCTGGAACCGCCGGCCACGTGGATTAAGTGTATACTTAACGATGTATTAGCCACCGAGCGAGTAGGGAGGCCACACGCATGCGAGCTCACCGCAAGCAGTCGCAGGAAGAGGTTGTCAGGGCGCTGCAGCAACAAGTAGATGAGTTGACCCGCGCCAATCTCCTCCTTCAAGAGGAGTTAGCGCGCAAAGAGCAGTTTATCGACATGATCGCCCATGAGCTACGTGGCCCCCTTGCTCCTATCATCAACTATGCCCGGATGATCGCCCGCCCCAACTGCCGCCGCGAGACCATCGAGCGCGGCACAGCCATTATTATCGGCCAGGCCCAGCGCCTGAAGCGGCTGGTCAACGATCTGCTCGACGCCTCCTATCTGTCCACCGGTCAGTTCAAGCTGCTGCTGGCCGAGTGCGACATTGTCGCCCTGATCCGCGAGCTGGTCGAGCAGTTCCGCCCGCTGGCTCCCTATCATCGCATCGAGGTTGAGGCTCCCGAGGTGCCGCTCGTGGGCCGCTGGGACGGCGAGCGCCTGCAGCAGGCCATCGGCAACCTGCTGGACAACGCCATCAAGTACTCCGACGAGCACACCACTATCACGGTCCGCGTGAGCCAGCCGGACGAGCATCTGGTGCGCGTGAGCGTCCACAACGTGGGGCGCGTGATCCCGGCGGGCGAGATCAACAGCATCTTCCGTCCTTACGTGCGCCTCCAGACGGCGCGCAGCCGCCAGGGGTCGGGGCTGGGTCTCTACATTACCAAGAGCATCGTCGAGGCCCACGGCGGGACGCTGCGCCTGGAGCGCCCCGGCGCCGAGGATCAGGGCACCACCTTCTCCCTGGATCTCCCACTGCCCTCTTAGTCTCGCCCGCCACCGCCCCGAGGCGGGTTCCAACCGGCGCGCGGGTCGGACAGACGCCGGCCGGCGCTTTCTCCCTGGTCGTTTGCACAGGTTGTGACCCTGGGCATTTTCCCGGCCTCGCTCCTCTCGCTTCTGACGGTGCGCCCCGCCCCAAAGGAGGCTATACTGTCTCTTGGGCGGAGAGATCCGTGGGATCGCGCCTCGCCCGGCCACCTACCCGGAGCCTGCTGCATTGTGGAACCCGGCAGGTTCCGGTGTCTGGCGGGCAGACCCCACTCTCTGACAGAGGCGTGCGAGGCGTCAGACAGCTCCGGTCTGCCCACCGCCAGGAAGACCACCGGACGTGGCTTCAAGGTCCCGGTCTGGCTCGATCGCCACGGATCGCGCGCGCATCTGCCCCCGCCCTTTGTCAGCCGAAAAACCAGCCAGTCAGCCGGGCCGCGCGCATCTTCCGCCACGCTCAACCCTGAGCGCCGCGCTCGTCGCCTCCGGCCTGGCCTCAGCCTGCCCGCCCGGGCCGGGTCCCGCGAGCAAGCTGAAAGGAGTAAGCGCTATGCCACAGCAGTGGGCCTATAAGGTGGCCTATATTGATACCCGCGGACGCATCTCCTGCGAAGGTCTGGAGACCCTGATCGGTAACGAGCGACGCAGCGCCTTCGTGCGCCGCTACCTGAGCAGCCTGGGCCGCGAGGGCTGGGAGCTGGTCGGCATCCAGCCCCTGACCTCGACGTCGGCCTACTACGTTTTCAAGCGTCCCGCCCAGGAAGGCGATTATAGCGAGTCGGCCCCCGCTGCCAGCGAGCAGCCGCGCGTCGAGCCAAGCAGCGGCAGCCCGACCATCGAGACGGCCTGAGTCATCGTTTGTCCTTCCTTTCCCCCCTTGTGCTGCCCTTGGGCGCAATGGGCACAAGCAGGGCGCGGCCCAGCCTTCTTCAGGCGCACCTGCCCTGAGCAGGTCGCCGAAGAGAGGAGCGAGCGGACCGCGCCCTCTTCGTCTGGCCTCCCCTGGCTCCTGCCTGGCTGGTGGGCCGATCGATCAGCCCGCCAGCCAGGCCCTCGGTCCGCGCTCAGGCCTCTCCGTGAGCCGGCTCAGCGGCGGCCTGGGAGGTCTGCGATCCCTCCTCGCTCTGCAAGGCCCGCACGATGTTCAGGGCCTCCTCAACATGCTTTTCGGGATTGAACTGCGAGGAGAATATGTGGCGCACCACGCCGCGCCTGTCGATAATATAGGTCACGCGCCCCGGCAGCAAGCCGAAGGTGGTCGGCACGCCATAGCGCTTGCGTACGGCAGCCCCCTGGTCGCTCAGCAGAATGAAAGGCAGCCGATGCTGATCGGCAAACTGCTGATGCGACTCGCTCGAGTCCGAGCTAACGCCGATCACCTCGGCCCCTGCCTGCTTGAAGACTACGTAGCTATCGCGGAAGCAGACGGCCTCGGTAGTGCAGCCGGGGGTATTGTCCTTGGGATAGAAGTAGAGGACGACCACCGACTTCCCAATGAAGTCGTGCAGGCTGACCGGGCGGCCCATCTGGTCGGGCAGCGTGAAATCTGGAGCCTGGTCGCCGACCTGCACCTTGCCGCGCTGCTCTGCAGTATCTGATCCGCTCATGCGTGCATTTCCTTTCTTTTTTTCTCGCGCGGAACAGCAACCGCCGCCTCGCAGCCGGGCAGACAGCCTGATGGTCCGGTCGCTGCCCTCAAGCGGTCCCTCTCCCGCGCTATACAGACAGAACACTCACAGTACCGAAACCCTAGACAAATAATGACATAGGCTCGTTCAGACGGCAAGCCGTCCAGGCCCAACTGCCGCTGCCCCTATCCCTGGGACGTCAAAGGCGTTCGGGACTACTTTTCTGCCACTATTGTTATTGTAGCTCCCATCGACATCGGCGTGGATCAGGCGCTTGCCGCGGGCGCTGGTATCGCGCCCGGCCGGGTCGCCGGCCGCTAAAACGCGCTTCTTCGCTGCCTGCAGGATCGTAGACCGGAAGGGGATCACGATCCAAGAAACTGGCTTTGCCGGTGTAGCTCTCTTCGGTCACGATGGCGCGGATGCCAACGAGTTCCGCTTTGCAGGTCAGCATCTCGCTGAAGCGAAGCGGGCATGGGGGATCTGCACGAACTGTTGATTGTTCCGTTTCCCCATCTCCACTTCTTGCTTCCAGAGCGGGTTCTGCCCTATGATGAGCGGGCCAATGCCCTCTTACACCAACAGAGCGATGATGCGACGGCTGGCCGTGTGCAGGTACCCCAGCAGACGGCGATTGCGCTTCGTCGTGATGCGATCACGCTGGCGGGAGGTACGGCGGCTGGCCTGAGGAAGTTTGCTCTGCACATGGGCGCGCCGTTTGTGGTAGCGAGGCAGCTTCGGACGCCCGGCGAATTGAATTGCTCGGGAAGCTCGCGCCACGCCCTCATCGTCTCAAAGGGCCTGACTCAGGCTTGAGGCAGTTGGAGAAGCACCTGATTCCTGACGTTGCGAGGAAGGGCCTGGTAGGCTTCGTGCATCTTGATCCGGTGGAAGACCTGCGCGTTGTCGAGACCGATGCCCTGGAAGATGAAGGACCGGCGCACGAGATAGTTGACCGCGTTCCACAGGGCAAAGGCAGCCTCATCGAGGCGCTGAAAGCGCGGGCCGGTGCGTTCAATCACCTGCTGTTCCGCCAGCCGCGCGGCCCTGCTCCCTTTGGCAGAGCGACTCAATTTCCTGTCAGCGGTCCCGCCCAAACGAATCCACCGGTCATCAGAGGTCATCATTTTCAAAGACCAGTCCCCACACCCAGAGCATTCAGGCCAGAGAGGACCTGGGTCAGGGTCCGCCGCCAGAGAGGGTCGGGCTGGTATGCTATAATGAGGATCGGTTGCCAGCCGCCCGACAGGCTCGCCAGCAGGCAAGGTCTTCCGTGGCCTTCGCCATCCGGGCCGCGGCCAGCGGCGCCACCGCACCCGCCTTCGCCCAGGCCCCAGGCCAGGAGCCAGGCAGCCGGCCAGGGACCGCTGAGCCGCTCGAGGCCGATCCCATCTTGTTCTCACGGCATGCAGTGACGATACTCTCAGCGAGGAGTGAATGGCATATGACTCAGTCAGACCTGCAGAGAGACCTTCCGGCGAGCACCGAGCCGCCGGTCTTCTACAACTTCATCGGCGGCCAGTGGCGCCCCTCGGCCAGTGGAGCAACCTTCGCCAGCACCAACCCGGCCCACCTCTCCGAAATCATCGGCTACTACCAGCAGTCGAGCGTCGCCGACCTTGAGGAAGCGGTGCGGGCCGCGCGCCAGGCCCAACCGGCCTGGGCGGCCACGCCGGCCCCCCAGCGTGCCGCCGTCCTGCTGCAGGCGGCCCAGCTACTCGAGACGCGCAAAGAAGAGCTGGCCATCCTCATGACGCGCGAGATGGGCAAGATCCTCAGCGAAGCGCGCGGAGAGGTCCAGACGGCCATCGACGTCGCCCGCTACATCGCCAGCGATGGCTGGCGGGCGGAAGGAGAGACCGTCCCCTCGGCCCAGCGCGGCAAGCTCTATCTGACCGTGCGCCAGCCGCTGGGCGTCGTGGGGCTTATCACGCCCTGGAACTTTCCCCTGGCCATTCCCGCCTGGAAAACCTTTCCCGCCCTGCAGGCCGGCAACGCCGTTGTCCTGAAGCCGGCCAGTGACACCCCCCTGCTGGCCCTCAAGCTCGCCCAGATCCTGCAGGAGGCCGGCCTTCCCGACGGCCTCTTCAACGTCATCACCGGTCCTGGCGGCAGCCTGGGCGAAGCCCTGGCCAGCCATCCCGACGTCAACATGATCTCGCTGACCGGCTCGACCGAGGTCGGGCGGCGCGTCGCCGAGCTGTGCGGGCGTGACCTGCGCCGCTGCGCCCTGGAGCTGGGCGGCAAGAACGCCGTCATTGTCCTGGAAGACGCCGACCTGGAGCGGGCCGTCGCCAGCGTGGCCCTGGGAGCCTTCGGCACCACCGGTCAGCGCTGCACGGCCACCAGCCGCGTCATCGTCCAGCGACCCGGTGTGGCCGAATTCAGCCATCGCCTGATCGAGGCCGCCGCCAGCCTGCGCATCGGCGACGGCCTGCGCGAGGACGTCGAGATGGGACCCCTGGTCAATCGGGGACGGGTCCAAGCCGTGCACGAGTACACCGAAGTGGGCAAGCGCGAGGGGGCCAGGCTGCTCTATGGCGGCCATCCCCTGCACGAGGGCGAATACAGCGACGGGGCCTTCTACCAGCCGACCATCTTCGGCGAGGTCCGGCCGGAGATGCGCATCGCCCGCGAAGAGATCTTCGGTCCCTTCGTCTCCATCATCCCAGTCGACACCTACGAGGAGGCCATCGCCGTCGCCAACAACACCATCTACGGCCTCTCAACGGCCATCTTCACGCGCAGCACCCACTACACCTTCCGCGCCATGCGCGACATCCAGTCCGGGTTGATCTACATCAACGCTCCCACCACCCGCTCGGAGATCCACATGCCCTTCGGCGGCATGAAGGCCAGCGGCAACGGCCACCGCGAACTGGGGCCGAACGCCGTCGCCGACTTCAGCGAAGTGAAGACCGTCGCCGTGGTCTACGACTAGCCCTCGCCGCGGCACGGCAGACCAGCCCAGCGAGCGAGCAGCCTGGCGACCAGGCTCCCGATCGCGCCCCCGCGGGTCGGAAGGCGCCTCAGCCGCCAGGCCAGCTCGCTCGCTGCCCCAGCCTGAACCCACAGTCGACAGTCCATCGTTCGTCTGCCCCTGCTCCCTTCTTCCCTTGCCCACGGCTGACCAGGAGCGGCTCAATTCTGGGGAGGCTCAAAGAGCGAGAAGAAGGCCTCCCAGACCTCTTGATTCTCCAGCCGCTCATAGAGCGAGGCCACGCGCGAATTAATCGTCTCGAAGATCACACGCAGGATACGCGAGAGGACCGAGAGGGCCTCTTCGTAGAACTCCTTGGAGCGCTGCAGATCGCCATGCAGGACCTCGTGGCAGAGGGCCGTGAAATTCTCCACATCGATGCGATTATTCTGGATAATGAACTTATAGTTCCCCATGTAGCGCAGACGCTCGCGCGTCAGCAGCGCCTCCAGCGTATTGGGGTCCAGCTCCGTCCCATTAGCGCGGCAGGTTTCGGCCAGGGCCTCCATCGTCCAGTTGATATAGTGCACCAGGGCCGGCAACTGCTCCACCGGACTCTTGCGCTTATACCAATCCTGCTCCATGCGGCTGATCAGATTCAGCAGCTCGAAGCTCTCCATGCGCATCCGCTCGGCGGGGCCAGGGAGGCGCACCGTGCGCGCGCCACGCGCGGGAGGATGCGGCTCCTCGGGCAGCGGAACAATCAGGCGCTGCTGGACGAGCGTCGCCAGATCGCGGGCCACCTCCAGCTCGGGCCGGCGCAGGCCAGTGGCGATCTTGCGCACCCAGCGATGGGTCGTCACCCGCTGCAGCACCTCGATCACCCGCCCGTTGAAGCTCAACGGGTAAGGGATCGTCGGCACCAACTGGAGCCGGGTGCGCATTCCATTGGGCAGGTAGAGCCGGAGCTGCTCCCACTCATCGGCGTAGCGCACCATCTCCATCGTCACGCGCACAATCTCCAGGTCAAGCGACTGCTCCCCATACGGCAGAAAAGCCTGCTTCTTGGGACTGGTAATGAACTCGTAAGAGCCTTCCCGCCAGAGCGCCAGCTCGCGCGCCGTCCAGAGGGCCTTAGTGCGCAGGGCCTCATAGAGCTGCTGCTCAGTGATGACCCGCATGGCAATCAGGCGTTCGCCGATGCGGCGCCCGAGGGCGTCCTGCAACTGCTGGCTGAAGGCGGCCTCCACCTCCATAAAGGTGGCCATGCCCAATTGCTGGAGCACATCGCCCAGGGTCAGCGCGCAGGGATCCAGCTCAGAGCAGTTGGCGATCTTGCCATCGCTAAAATAGAGAATACCGACTCGCCCCTGCTCATGCTTCAAGTGCAAGGCACCCGTCGCCGACCCCAGCTCCATCATCTGCAGAATTTCAACCAGCCCGAAATCTCTCAGCGACCCCTGCAAGAGTCTGGTATTCGTCGTCATACTTCCCCCTCGAATGGGACTTGCCGCCACCGCACCGCGCCGCACCGCACCGCACCACATCAACCAACCAACCCACTCACCAACCTCTTCCGACACTCGGTCCCGCCGGCCAGCCAGCGCCCCATGTCTGCCTGATGCTACGAAGAGTACACCTGGTGCATTATAACAGATGCCAAGTCATGTCAACAAGCACCACTCCGCCCCGACAGCGAGCGACACGCGGTCAGGGCCGTGCGCAGCACAGGTTCCAAAGCCTCCCAGGAATAGCGCTCCTCGACCAGGCGCCGTCCGTTGCGCCCAAGCTGGCGCGCCAGGTGCCGATCGCGCAGCAGGGTCACGATCGCCTCAGCGAAATCCTCCAGCTCGCGCACCACCACATGCTCACCATCGCGCAAGGCCAGCCCCTCAGCCCCGCGCGGCGTCGTCACCACGGCCCGCTCCAGCGCCAAAGCCTCCAGGATCTTATAGCGGGTCCCCGAACCATGTCGCAGCGGCACCGGCACCACCGCCGCCCGCGCCAGATACGGTCGCACGTCCGGCACGGTGTCGGTAACCAGGACCTCCGGCTCCTTGCGCAAGCGGGCTACCAACCCATAGCGATCGCGCCCAACCAGCACCAGTCGCGCCCGCGGACAATGACGGCGCACGGCGGGCAGGATGTGCTCACTCAGCAGGGCCGCCGCCTCGACATTGGGACCATAGCCGAACTCCGCCGGATAGACGATATCGAGCGCCTCCTCCTCGCCTGCGAGTGACGCCAGCTCTCGAGGCGGCTCGTACTGACGCAGATCGAGGGCATTCGGCACAACCCGCAGCCGCAGGGCGGGAGCCGGCGAGCAGACCTGGCGCTGGCGGCTGACGTCCTCCTCCGACGGCAGCCAGACCTCATCGGCGGCGGGAAAGCAGCGGCGCTCGCGCCGCCGAAAGACCAGATAGCGCAAGCGCGCCTCCTCCGCCTCGCGCGGCGAGCCAGCCAGCTCCGCCAACTGCAGCGCCAGCTCGCTCTCCACATTATGGCAATCGATAAAGACGCGCAGCCCGCGCCGCTTCAAGATCGGCGCCAGCTCGCTGGCATAGGGATGCACCAGCACCACATGCGTCACCTGCTCCCGCCCCAGCCAGTCCAGCAGGCGCCGACGCTGGTCGGCCAGAGAGGAAGCCACATAGCCTGGCCACAGGTGGAGCAAGCGCAGCCCCAGAGCGCGGACGCCACGCGGAGGCACAAAGGCGGCCAGCTCGGGACGGCGCGGATCGGAAGGCGGCAGCTCCTCGAGCGAGACGGGGCCGCCCTCGCGCAGGTCCCAGACCGCCAGCCCCTGCTTCCCCGCCAGGCGCGCCAGCAAAGACTGAAGCTGATAAAAGCGGATCTGCAGCCCACCAACGATCGGCGGCGCCACCACCCAGGGGGCAATCAGCGCCAGTCGCATAGTCGCCTCATCTTCACAACCTTTGCTTCTCCTCTTCCGGCAGGAGCGAGCGAGCCGCCTCAGTGCGCTCGCTCCTATCAGGAGCATTGTGCGCCACAAGCCCGGTGGCTGTCAAATCCTTTCGCGGCATAGTCGCAGGCTGGCATGAAAAAGCCCGCCCACCTTTGCTATAATTCCGAACATGAGTATCAAAGATCGTGTCGCCGTCATCACTGGAGCGGGCCGCGGCATCGGGCGTGCCACCGCCGAGCGCTTCGCCCGCGAGGGGGCCCGCCTCGTCCTCTTCAGCCGCACCCCGGAGCACCTTCACGAGACGCGGGCGCGCATCGAGCGCCAGGGAGGCAGCGCCCTGGCCGTTGTCGGAGACGTGGCTCGCGAAGAGGACGTCGAGCGCCTCTTTCAAGAGGCCCGCAGCCATTACGGGCGCGTCGACATTCTCATCAACAGCGCCGGCATTGTGGCCGTCTGCCCCTTTCGCGAAATGGAGGTGGCCACCTGGGATCGCGTGCTGGCCGTCAACTTGCGTGGGACCTTCCTCTGCTGCCGGGCGGCCTTCCGCCTGATGGCCGAGCAGGGTCAGGGCGTCATCATTAACATCTCCTCCCTCTCAGGCGTCAAGGGCGTCGAAAAATTTCCCGGCCTGAGCGCATACAACGTCTCCAAGGCCGGCGTCGCCAGCCTGACCGAAATCCTGGCACTGGAAGGCAAGGCCCACAACATCCGCGTCTGCGCCGTCAGCCCAGGGGCCGTCGACACCGAGATGCTGCGCCAGGCCGCTCCCCATCTCAAGCCCGGCATGAGCGCCGAGGAGATGGCCGAGATCCTGCTCTTCCTGGCCGACGACAGCGGGCGCCGGCTCAGCGGAACCAATCTGGAGATCTACAGCAACGCCTAGCCCAGCCATCCCCCATACCCAGACGGAAAACACAAAAGAAGCCCAGCCCAGCGCAGCGCTGGCAGATGGCCCTTCACCCTCTGTCAGCCGTAGCAGTCAGCAAGTCGGGGGACAGGACGGGAGAGGGGGATAGGACGGGAGATTAAGAAAGGGACTATGGCAACCGTCTACTTAACACGTCGCGCCACCTTCAGCGCCTCGCACCGCCTCTGGAGCGAGGCCCTCAGCGAGCGCGAGAACTGGGAACTGTACGGCAAATGTGCCAATCCTAACGGGCACGGACACAACTACACCCTGGAGGTCACCCTGCGCGGCGAACCGGACCCGCGCACGGGCATGCTCATGAACCTGGCCGAGCTGCGCGAGCTGATGCATCGCGAAATCGTGGACCAGGTCGACCATCGCCATCTCAACTACGACGTGCCCTGGCTGCGCACAAGCATTCCCACCACCGAGAATCTGGTCATCAAGTTCTGGGAGCGGCTGGAGGCAGTGCTCCCCGCGGGACTGCTCTATGAGGTCAGGCTGATCGAGACCGACAACAACAGCGCCAGCTACCGGGGCGAGCGCCAGCCACTCACTCATCCATAAGTGAGCGGAGGCGGGCCTTCCAATCGCTGTCGCCAGCCGCATCATCGCTCTCACCGATGGTCCAACTGCGCGCACCATCGGTGAGACGGGTCGGCTGCGCCGTCAGCGGACGAGGCGAAGCGCTGAGGGTACGCAGGGCAGACTGCGCGGCCTTGCGCACATCGTAAACGGGGTCCTGCAGAAGCGCGCGGATCGCCTCGCGGCTGCTCTGGTGCCCCAGACGGCCCAGAGCGCGCGCGGCGGCGGCGCGCTCATCGGAGGTTGGCGCCCTGAGCAAGGCTTCCAGCTCGGGCGCGAGGCCAGTCAGCGAGAGATCGGCGATCAGACGCAGGAGCCGGCTGCGACGCATGGGATGACGCAAGCTCGCCAGAGCGGCCCGGCAATCGGCGTAGATCTGCTCCTCGCTCAGCAGACCCTTCTCGCGGGCCTCGGCCACCGCCAGCTCGGCGGGCAGCGACGATGACCCCCGCAGAAACGGCTCAATCCAGCCGGCGACCGGCTCCAGCTCGCCGACATACTCATGGAGCACCAGAATATCGTGATAGTGCTCATCCAGCCAGTAGTAGAGGGCCAGGGTCATCTCCGCGTCTCGCGCCGCATAGGCCACCATTGCCGGCGGCAGCGGGCGCCGCGCCCAATCGGTGCGCTGCAGGCTCTTATCGAGGTGGATGCCAAAGGCCCGCTGCAGCATCGCCGCCAGCGACGACTCGTTCTGGCCGAAAATCGAGCGGCTGGCAGCCTCCAGATCAAAGTAGTGCGCCACATTCAGGCCACGCTCGGCCATCACATGCAGATCAGCGCCCGCCCCATGCAGCAGAATGCTGATCTCGGCGTTCTCGGTGACCACCGCCAGAGGGGAGAGATCGGCGAGGCGCCAGGCATCGATCACAAAGCACTGGCCATCGATCGCCAACTGCAGCAGCGCCAGACGATGGGAAGGGCCATTCTCGCCCAGGAGCCGTGAGCGGCCCTGAACAAACTCGGCATCAACACCGATAATGCGGGCCGTGCGTAAGACCTCGACAGCAGCGAGCAATTGCTCGGGTCGCTCTACGTAGGTGCGCCGCCCTTTGGCCGGCGGGCGACCGAGCGGAGGCGTCGGGCCAAGATAACCCGGCTGAACTTTCTCTTGAACGCCTGGTTCCGGCGAAGCATCTCTGTCTTTCAACGCTTCTGCCATCCTGGTCACAAAAGCTAGCAACGATACCTGACTATCAACCCGGAGGTGTCTCCCACTATAACAGATTTTTGTGCTGACGTACAGACCACAGTTGCACCCCCACCATGCCCAGGGGGTCAGTCGCGCGGCCATGAGAAGGCCTGGCGCAGCGAGGCCCGGCCACCCCAGTGACCAGACCTCAGCGGCCCTCGCCCCTTCCTTCAACAGGCGAGCCTGGCCCCAGCTCTAGCCGGCCAGCCCCGGGCGCCTATCGCGGTCGACCAGCTCCAGCCTGCCACTCACTACATCGATCACCAGGCCATGTACCGGCAGTTTGGGCAGGAAGGGGCTATTGCGGATAAAATCTACCACCTCGCGCACGTTCTCCTCTACCTGAGAGAAAGCTCCCAGCCAGCGGACCAGGCCGGCCTGATCGCCCAGACCATAGCGCTCAATCAGGCCCTGCGGATCAACTCCCAGGGCCTGCATGGCACCAGTCAGGGCCACCGGATCCACATGAGCCAGGCCACAGTTTGTATGGCCGACCACCAGCACCTGGCGCACACCAAGCAAATAAATGGCTCCGGCCAGCGAGCGAACCAGATCGCTGTTGACCCCCTCCCCAGCGCGCCCAGGAACGGCCACCGTCGCCCCCGCCGTGCGCAGCTCGACAACATCGCCGCGCTCCAGCCCGAGCGCCTGCTCCAGCAAGCCCACCAGGCGGCAGTCCATACAGGTCACTACCGCCGTCCGCCGTCGCGGCAAATGGCTCAGCGGCGTCAGTCGGTGCTCTTCCACAAAGCGACGATTATGCTCTAAAACCTCATCCAGCATAAGGTACCTCTTTCGAACGAAAAAGATTGCGGTCCGGGCGGAGCGGCGGCGCACGCCGTGGCCGTCGCTGTCGCCACGCTCGCCGGGCAGCCCCCCAACGAGTGAGTGGGATAGCTAGATGGATGAGTCCCAGTGTAGCACAGTCGCCCCAGAGGCGCAACGAAGAGTCGCCGGCGGGCGGCGAGGCCCGTTCCATCCGGCGCCCTCTTGTCCCCTCCCTCGTCCGCGCCTCGCTCGTCCGCGCGCCGCCCCTATGACCAGAGCGAGAGCCGCCCGCCCGGCCCGGCACTCACTCCTGCTCGCGCTCGGCGATGGCGGCCTCCCCCTCCACAATAAAGACAATGCGCTCACAGATATTGGTGCAATGATCGGCGACGCGCTCCAGCTTATGGGCAATCCAAAGCAGGTACGTCGCGCGCTGCAAGATGCGCGGATCGCTCTGAAGAGCAGGGATAGCCTGCGCCCCGGCCAGCATGGCCATCAGATCATGACGCACCAGATGATAGCGCACATCGACCACGTCATCCTCCTGCCAGAGATGGCGGGCCGCCGCCGCATCGCGCTCACTGAAAGCCTGCATCGTCCCCTGCAGAACGCGCCGCGCCTCCTGACCCAGATCGAGAATGCCCTGCATAATCGAGGCCTCGCTGACCCGATGATGCTCCTGCCGTCCCGCCGCCGGCCCCTGGCCCGGTCCGCTCTCGGCGTCGCCTCCGGCCAGGCGGCTGTCAACCTCCACCAGAGAGGCCACCTCGGCCCGCAGGGGCACCATGCGCAGAATGATCGTCGCGATGCCCGCCGCCCCATCGCCAATACGCTCCAGATCGCCGGCGATCGAGAGAGCCGCCGTCAGATAGCGCAGATCCATGCCCGCCAGCGGCTGCTGAAGGGTCAGCAAGCGAATCGTATGCTCTTCGATGGCCGCGCGCAGGCTATCAACGCGCGCATCCGCCTCTATCACCATGCCCGAGCGCGCCTGGTCGCCTGTGCGCAAAGCCTCCAGCGCGTTTTTGAGCGCCTCATCAACCATCGCGCCAAGCTGATTGATCTGCTGATCCAGCTCCTGTAGCTCTTTATCCAGCAACGTTCGAGTCATCAATCTCTCTCCTTGCACAAAGTCGGCTCGCCTTCAACAGGCAGGCAGATAGCCAGGAAGGCAATCAGCCAGGCCAACCAGACAGATGAACTGGCCGTCCTGGTTGGCTGACTGGCTCACCCTCAAGGAAGCGAGCACCCCACCAGCCAGAACCTGCCGCCATGCGGCCCACGCCCCCCGCTGCCGCCGGGCCAGGCCAGCCTGGCAACCATACGGTCGGCCGACCGCAGGACACCAGCCCCAGGATAGACCTGGCCAGCGGCTCTCACCCCGTTCAGTGTACCACATTTTTCTCCGAAAAGATAGAGTATTATTGCAATCTCCTTCTCTAACCTTTAGGGATAGGAGAAAGGCATTGCAGCCGACCAGGCAGCGGCTCAGCGGCCACAATTGACAGAGGGCGGCGGCGGTGTTAGAGTAGAGCAGGTTCCACGCAGCTAGCTCGTACAAAGGGGATAGAGAACTATGGCAACACGGCGACTGCTGGGCGTCTTCGCCCACCCCGACGATGAAGGCAGCATGAGCGGGGCCTTCATCCTTTACGGACAGGCGGGAGTTGAGACCGGCCTGGTCTGTGCCACGCGGGGAGAAGTAGGGGAAATTGCCGACCCCGTCCTCGCCACGCCCGAGAACCTCGGCCAGGTACGTGAACAAGAGCTGCGCGCCGCTGCCGACGTTCTTGGCATTCGGCACCTCTGGTTTCTGGACTACCGCGACTCAGGCATGGCGGGCACCCCAGACAACAACGACCCGCGGGCCTTCATCCAGGCTCCTCCTGCCGATGTCATCGGCAAGCTGGTCGCCATCATCCGTGCCTTTCGCCCCCAAGTCATGGTGACCTTCGACGAAACCGGCGGCTACGGTCATCCCGACCACATCGCCATCTACCGCTACACGACCGGGGCCTTCTACGCCGCCGCCGATGAGGCCCAGTATCCCGAGCTAGGGCCGGCGCATGCCGTCTCGAAGCTCTACTACACCGGCTTCCCCCGCAGCGGTATCCGGGCCCTCGCCGAATGGCTCAAAGAGCAAGATCTTTCGCTGGAGGGAACCGCCCTGCGCGGCAGCGACCTCGATCAGTTGGGCATTCCCGACGAGCAGATCAGCGTCGCCCTCGACGTCACCGCGGTGTTGGACCTCAAAGACCAGGCCTGGGCCTGTCACCGGACGCAGCTCGGGACAGTAGGGATCATGGCGCGTATTCCCCAGGAGATTCAGCGGCGCTGGCGCGGCTACGAGTGCTACCAGCTTGCCGCCACACGCGTCGGCCCCGACCTGCCGGGCGAAAACGACCTCTTCGCTCACATCCACAGCTAAAGATCGGCTCCGCCCACAGCTCCTTGCGCCATCCCTCTTGTAGACGGTCCAGGTACAGGCAGCCCGTCCACCTGCACCCCGTCCACCGCCTCTCACCCGCCGCAGGATGGCTTCGGCCAGCGTCGGCTAGGGGTCTCGCGGCTGGCCGCGGCGCCGCCTGGCGCGGTCGTCGCGGCCGCCGTCCCCCTGCAAGGCCCTCTGGCAGGCCCGGGCAAAGGTCCAGACCGAGGGATAGCGCTGCTCTGGCTCGCGCGCCAAGGCCCGCGCCAGGACCGGCTCGATCGCCGGCGGCAGACTGGGGACACGCGTCCGCAGGGCCGGCAGCGGGACCCGACGCCGATGGAGCTGCCGCAGCTCCCCAAACGAGCCAACGAAGGGCGGCTTGCCAGAAAGCCACTCGTAAAGGACCACCGCCAGGGCATACTGGTCGCTGGCCGTGCTGGGCCGCCCCTCAAATTGCTCAGGGGCCATGTAGGCCGCGGTTCCAACCAGCGTGTGGGTCGCTCTCAGACGGGCCAGGCGCAGGGAGGCCGCAATCCCGAAGTCGCTCAGCAGCAGGTGGTCTGGCCTGGCCAGCAGCAGGTTGTCCGGCTTGACATCCTGGTGCACCAGCCCATAGTTGTGCACCGTCTGCAGGGCCGCCGCCGCCTGGAGCAGGTAGCGGCAAGCCTCTCCCGGCTGCAGACAGGCCCCGTCCCCACAGTAGTTGCGCATGTTGCCGTAAGGCGCATACTCCATGACGAGATAAGGCACCGGACCGGCAAAACCAAATTCGTAGATCTGCACAATATGAGGATGCGCCGGCAGCCGGGCCAGCAGGCTGGCCTCGCGCCGCAGCTCCTCTGCCTCCTCCGCGGAGGCCCGCAGGCGCAGGACCTTGATGGCCACCAGACGCTCAATATAGATCTGACGCGCCAGATAGACGCGCGCCATCCCCCCCTCCCCCAACGGGCGAATCAGGGAATAGTTGCCAAGCCGCGTGCCAGGCTCAAGTTCACGCTCTTCCGCGCTTTCTTTCACGCGCATCATCCCTCCGCTCTCCCGAACCGCGACAGCCCTTCCCTGGCTTATCGCCACCGAACAAGGTGCTCTCGCTGACGCTGCTTCCTCTGCGCCGCTTTCCTCCATTTAAAGCACAAATGGCCATTCATCATAAGTGGAGCACAATCCAGAGGTGGTTGAGTCGTGCCTCTATATAAAAATGACGTCTGCCGCCGGCCAAAGCTAAAAGCGCTGCCAGCTTGCTCTGTTAGCGCGTCAAGGGGAAAGGGCTAAGACCGCAGAAGGATTAGCCGAGTGCTGTTGCAGAGGAGATGGTATACTAGACATGAGCAGAGGCGATCTTTCCAGCACTGCCCGCTTCTATGCCAGACGCAAGGCAAGCTTGAGCGAAGACGCCGTCTCTTTCCATCGGCTCGCAGCCAGGGTAGACATTGTGGCAACCCGAGGGGAGCGCCGCCTCTCCCCCAGACGAATCAGCGACGACAGCTCAAGGAAGGAGTGTCGACGACACACAGCCGCCGTCATCCCACTCATAGAGGACTCATACATACACGCCCAAGGACGCGCGTGCCGTGTCGTGCCTGCCCACGCACACCTGGACACCTGCGCCTGCCCGGGTATGTTTTCTGCACGCGCAACCGGCCTATCGATGCAGAGCCGCTCGCCTATCGCGCCCGACCACGCACGGCACGGGATCGCAACGAACAATCAGGAACTTCTCATGCTCGTTGCCTGGCCAGTCATCGGAGGAAGAGCAGCCGCCGCTGCTCACCCCCTCGGGATGGCGGGACCGGGGTTTTGATGGGCTGGCCCGCAGCGATCGCCGAAAACCGGGCCTGGCGCCGCCGGCTTCCGGCCGGTGGGCGCTCGCCCTAACCCAGGCCCGGGCCTCTTCCCTGGCCGGTGCCTGGCCTGCTCGCCAGCCTCTTGGGAGGGCAAGGGCAAGAGAACGATCTAAGCGCATCCCATTCTCCTTTTATACACGAGACGAAGAAGAAGAAGAGAATACAACAAGGACAGACCAGCTATGATTGAACTAGAGGGAGCTATCTCGCCAGAGAACACACTCTTTGTGCTGTTATGCTTTGAGGGGCCAGACGTCTACTCGACCGCCGGCGGCCTGGGAACGCGGGTCACGGAGCTGAGCGAGGCCCTGGCCACCCAGGGCTACACCACCCATCTCATCTTTATCGGTGACCCCTACAAGCCGCCGGTGGAGCAGCGTGTCGATGGGCGCCTGATCCTCAAGCGCTGGTCCCAGTGGGTCAGCAAATACTATCCCAACGGCGTCTACGATGGCGAAGAGCAGAAGCTCTACGATTATAACGAGAGCGTTCCCCAGCACATCTACGAGGAAATCGCCCGTCCGGCGGTCGAAGAAGGGAAGCTTGTGGTGATCATGGGCGAAGACTGGCACACCGCTGAGGTGATGTGTCGCATCTCCGACCTGCTCCACTGGTTTGGCATCCGCCAGCGCGTGCTGATGCTGTGGAACCTCAACAGCCTGATGTCGTTGCACCGCATCAACTGGGGCCGCTTGAGCTACGTGACCACCCTCTGCACGGTCAGCAAATATATGAAGCATAAGATGTGGGAGCTGGGCGTCAACCCGCTGGTGATCCCCAACGGTATCCCGGCTCGCCACCTGGCCCCGGTCGATCCGGCTATCGCCAGCCGCCTGCGGGAGATCGCGCGTCAGGGCGATCCTCGTCGGCTCTTCCTTTTCAAGATCGGGCGCTTCGATCCCGACAAGCGCTGGATGATGGCCATCGAGGCGGTTGCCCGCCTCAAGCACAGCGGTCACCCCGTGACCCTCTTCGTCCGTGGTGGCATTGAGCCACACGGCGCTGAGGTGCTCAGCCATGCCTATCACCGTGGGCTGGTCATTCGCGACGTCATCGCTCAGCGCCCCACTCTGGAGCAGTGTATCGAGGCGGTCGCTAACGCCGGCCCCGCCGACATCTACAACCTTCGCTTTTTCTTGCCCGAGGAGTTCGTGCGCAGCATCTACCACGCCGCCGACGCTACCCTGGCCAACAGCGGCCACGAGCCTTTCGGTCTGGTGGCGCTCGAGGTTATGGCCGCCCGCGGCATCGCCGTCACCGGCTGCACCGGCGAGGACTACGCCATCTCCTTTGAGAACGCCATTGTGACCGAGACCGACGATCCCGATGAGATCGTCGGCTATCTGCTCCACCTGGGCCGCCATCCCGAGGAACAGGAGCGCATCCGCTGCGCGGGCTTCCGCACGGCAGAGCAATTCCTCTGGGACCAGGTCATCGAAAACCTCATCAGTAAGCTGGAGTTTCTGGCACGGAAACAGAACATCGTGCTGAAGTAGGGGTTCGGGTTATGGTTGCTGAGCTTGCCATCTATACTGTGGTGCATCAGCCGCGCCGCCTCAAGCTGCCCGCGCAGCCGATCCCGCGGGGCGCCTCGATCGAGGACATCGTGCGCTGCCTCTTCGACGAGCGCATGAACGAGCGCTACTTTCGTAAGGTGGCCACCTACTGCTACTATCCGGCAACGCGCATGTTTCTGGAGCTTGTGCGCCAGGGCCTGCATTTCTCGATCGGCTTCTCGCTCTCGTTTCTGCGCCAGGCTGAGGCCTGGGACCCCGCCTTGCTGGACCTCTTCCGCGAGCTGGTGGCCCACGAGAACGTGGAGCTTATCGGCGTGGAGCCGTACCACAGCTTTCTGTTCCTGCTCGATCTGCCGGCCTTCATCGCCCGCATGCAATGGATGGCCGATGAGCTTGAACGCATCTTTGGAAAGCGTCCCCAGGTGACCGACACGACCGAGATGTGCATGTCGGTGACGATCTACCACGCCCTCGACCTGGCCGGCTTCCGCGGGGCCTTGATGGACGGTCGTCCCTGGGTCCTGGGCTGGCGCGAGAGCACTCACCTCTATCACTACAGCGAGGAGCAGCCGTACGCTCTGCCCCCCCAGGCCTATCGCCCACCGACGGCCCCTGGCCGGCGCAGCACTGGCAACCACCGCAGCCGCAATGCTGTCGTGGGGGATCGTGAGCGCGGCCCCTACCTGCTGGCACGCCACCTCGATCTGAGCGACGATGTGGGCTACCGCTTCTCTAATCGCTCCTGGTCGGGCTACCCGCTCTACGCCGATACGTACGCCGACTGGATCGCTCATACCTGGGGCGATTTCCTGCTGCTCGGCTGGGATTACGAGACCTTCGGCGAACACCACCGTCTCGATAGCGGCATCTTCGAGTTCATGCAGGCCCTGCCCGCTGAGCTGGCCCGCCGCGGCGTCCAGACACGCACCCCCAGCGAGGTGATTGCCCGCTTCCAGCAGCGCTCTTACCATCTCCCCCTGCCGGTCTACCCGACGACCTGGGCCGGCAGCGGTGGCATGGAGTTTTTCCTGGGCAATAGCGCCCAGCAAACGATCTTTCAGCTAATGGGCCAGGTCTATGGGATGGCGCGCCTGACCGAGAATCCCGAGCTGCTTGACCTGGCCATCTGGCTGGCCCAGTCCGATAATTTGCATCTGATCCAGTGGTTCGGGCGCAGCGGCCCCGAGGCGGAGGTCTCGGCCTACTTTACGCCGCGCGAGTGGTGGGAGCTGGGACCAGACGGCGTGATTCGGGAGCAGCAGCAGGTCTATCTGAACGCTATTCGGGCAATGGAGCCATATTTGCCGACGACGGTGGCGCGCCAGGAGCGCCTGCGCACCCGCCTGGCCCGGCTCAGTAGTACCCGCAGTGCGCGCGCCCGCTCAACTGGCCTGCCGGCTAAGGAGCCGGGGTCAGCTCTGCTGGAGGCCGGCTACGTGCTGCAGAAGGCCTAAGGACTCCGGTGAGTGAGCGAGCGAGCGAGCGCTATCGCCCTGGTTCAGGCCATGATGGATGGGACGCTCACGAGGTCGCTTCCTCCTCGGAGCCTCCCTCTAGCGCTACGATGAAATCGCGAATCTCATAGCCGCAGATCAGCTCGTTCCAGCGTAGCCGCGGCGGACGCTCAAGGCGCAGGCCGGGCAGGGCCAGCAGGCGCCGCAAGAAGATGTCGCTTTCTTGCAAGGCTATGGGCGCGCCAGGACAGCGGTGAGTCCCATCGCCAAAGCCCATGACCGAGGGCGGAACACGCTCTTCCCGCAGGGTCCGCCCCAGACAGAGCCGCCGCGGCTGCGCTCCTACGATACCTTCGTCGGCGTTGATGGCGTAAATGTGCAGGTCAAGCAATGTCCCCGCCGGAATGCGAACCTGCTCGCCGGAGGCGCCGACGAGCGCCAGCTCTTGGCCGGCACGACGATAGAGGTGGCCCACCACCGGCTCCAGGCGGAGTATCTCCTCTAGCAGGGCAAGGCGCTCCTCCTCCGGCGCCTGCAGGAAGCGCTGACGCAAGGCCGGCTGCTCTAACAGGTGCCAGGCCGCTACGCCGATGAATTCCCGCGTGGTGATCATGCCCGCAGCCCCATAGGTGACGCACTCGGTCAGGATCTCGCGCGGGCCGTAGCCCTGGGCCAGCAGATGGGAGATAACGTCGTTGCGAGGCTGACGACGCCGGACTCGGATGGCCGGACGCACGTCGAGCCAGTAGAAGCGCAGAACCGCCCACTGCAGGCCCACAAAATTGAGCCAGGTCCGCGGATCGAGACCTAAAGGCTGAATGGGATAGCGAAAGAAGGCTTCCAGCCGCCGCGCCATACCCGGCAGCAGGCTATCGGTTAAGCCAACAACCTCGGCAGCAATCCGTACGGCCATCTCCAGAGTCAGACGGCTGAGGTCAACTCTCCTCTTTCGCTGCAAATCCTCGATCAGGCGCTCGCTCACTTCCTCCATGAGGCTCCGATAGCGCTGGCTGACGACGCGCGGAGCAAAAAAGCGGGCCGTCTGCCGCCGCTGCTGCTGGTGCTCCTGGCCATCGCTGAAGAGTAACGGCAGGCGCATGAGCTGGGGCAGGCGGGCCAGCACCTCGGCCTTGAAACCAGCCTGCCGTACGGCACTGCTGCGCAGGATGGCTCTGGCCTCCTTGAAGGTCCGCACGTGCCAGACTCCCCGCCGATCACAGGCGATCGCCGGCTCAGCCGGCTCTACCTCACGGGCCGTCTTTTGTTCTCCCCCCCAGCACACCAGCTCGCCCACCTCCCCCGGCGCGCCCTGGCCCTCACGCTCTGGCGCTCTGATAGCCTGGAAATGACCTTCCATGTCTGGCCTCCTTCCTGACTTCTGGGCCTCACTTTCACCGAACAGACCGCCGGTCTTTATCGTTCTTGTGATACATAGTATATCATAGTATATTCATAATATCAAATCTATGAGACGGGGGAGGAGGGAAAGCGGCACGCGAGATGGACCAGGCGCGCGTCAGCTCTGCGGACGTGCTATAATAGCACGGTACAGAGGGAAGCTCTGCCGTTGGCCGCAGAAGGTGCGGTGAGCAGTTCTTTTTGCTGGGGGAGGCAGATATCTCAGCCATGCACGTCCGGGACCGGCGCGTGAAGCGCACGCAGAACTTGCTGGCGCAGGCTCTGCTGGCTCTGATCGCGGAAAAAGGCTATGAGGCCATTACCATTCGCGACATCACCGAGCGCGCAGATATCGGTTATGCTACCTTTTTTCGGCACTATCGCGATAAAGATGAACTGCTGCGTGATGTAGCCGATGTGGTCATCAACGAGCTGCTGGACATTCTGCTCGGGCAGCAGCCGGGAAGCGATCCGGGTACTCTTGGCCAGCTCATCTTTCGCTACGTCGCCGACCACAGCCAGGTGGTCCGGGTCTTGCTTGGCAGCCGCGGGCCGGCCTCGCTTGTCCAGCACGTGATCCAGCGCGGCAGCGAAAACGTCCTGCGTCAGCACCAGCCGCGCCCCGACAGCCCGGTTCCGGCGGAAATCGCCGCTCACCATCTGGTCGCCTCCTCCATTGCGCTGATCCAGTGGTGGATCGAGCACGACATGCCCTACTCGCCCGAGCGCATGGGAGAGATCTATCGCCAGTTAATTGTCCAGCCGGCCTTGACCTCGGCCTTCATCATCGACCCCCACTGACCAACAGCCGCCCAGACATCTTTTGCCTCTTTAGCAGTCTTTGAAGCTCGATCGCTTTAACATCTTCTTGCGCTCTCCGTTTTCGCCTGGCAGTCTGAGAATGAGAGAAGAGATCCAGAAAATATGTTCGAGTGGGAGAGCACTAGACGGTCGGCCCTTGCCGGTCACAGGTGAAGCGGATGGCCCGAGCAGGCTCTCCTGCCAGCAACGGAAAGTTGTGGCCCACGGATGACAAGCGAGAAGATAGCCTCAACAGAAATCAGCGCCCCCTCGATCCTGCCTTCCCTGCTGGAGGGGCTAGCCCAGGAAGACCTACCGCGTCGCAGCGTGACTCTCTACCGGCTGTTTAAGGGCGATTGGTCGGGGGAGGACAAGGCAACCATTGTCATGGCTTTGCTGAACCTGCTACGTCAGCCGGAGCCGCCGGAGCGGGCCGCGCTGGTGATGCTTCTGGCCGAGCTAGCGCGCCCACAGCCGGCAACGCCGGGCGCCACGTCCTCCGCCAGGAACCAGGCCAGCCTGCGGGCTGCCTTGCTAACGGGCCTGCCGCTCTATACAGAGCTGGCGGAGGCCAGCGAGCCATCAGTACGTCTGCACAGCCTCTACCTGCTTTCCTGGCTTTTCGAGGAGCGGGCAAGGCTGCTACCCCTTCTTCTGCGTCGCCTGGATGAGGAAGAGGAAGCTCGCCTCCGAGCAGGGCTGGCCCTGACCCTGGCTCAGCTTGCCGGTCCACAACCGCCCGTGCGGGCCTGCCTCCTCGCTCTTCTCAAGGCCCACGAAGCTCCAATCACCCGCCTGGGGGCCGCTATGGCGCTCACGCGCCTCTTGGGACCTGAGTCTCCCCAGAGAGCCGCACGCCTGCTTGTCAGAGCCATCGGCGCACCCCAGGCCGTCGCCAACGACTACGATGCCCTGCCCTGGGCGCGCAACAGCGTTGTCGCCGATAGCAGTGACCTGCTTCGCCTGCTGCCGCGTCGGCGCCTGCAATTCGCCCTGCCCGTGCTCTTAGAAGCTCTGGCCAGTGCCAGCTACTATGAAGCTCTCAGTCTCGCGCGCACCCTGCTCTATCTGGGCTTTCCCAGGCCGCGGCCAGAAGCCCCCTTCCAGGCTACCACTCCAACTCAGGAGGCCATTCTGGCGGCCCTGCGCACCAGCCTCAGCGCCTGGCAGGCCAGCGAGCTACTGGGAGCCGCAGCGCCGCCAAGCCCCGAGCTGTCAGCCAGTTGAGAGGAGTCCTCTCTCTGTTACTGATCGATAATAGGAGTTCTTGCAGCATTTGAGGCAGGTCGACAGTCCGGGTTAAGATTGGGGCCGGTGTTTGGGAGTTTGGTACTAATTTGCGCTGCTCCTGCGCGTGGCTAAATTGACACACATTGGTCTATGCAGGTAGACTCACAACCAGGTAAAACGTCAGCAGAGCAGCGAGGTTGATCAGACATGCCGCAGTTTCGCCCGTTCCCGCCGTTTCAGGATGTTAGTGAGCCAGAGTCGGCGGGCGAGCAGGCAAAAGGAGCGCACTTAGCAGGTTCGGCTTCAGAATCGGTGCCTTTAGGACCACAGGCCATGGCAGCGCCAAGCGAGAGCGGGCGCCGCCAATTTCTCCCCTTGAAACCGCTCTCCCTGCCAGCGACTGGCCCACTTCCCAATACAGCCAGCTTCGGGCCGTCTCAAGGCCAGGCCGATGTCTTTGGTGTTGGTTCCCCTTTCACGACGGAGCCGCTGCGGAGGGACCTGACGCCAACGACCGATCAGTACATGGCGCTCTCCCCCACCACGGGACCTGAGCTGGCGGCGCCGCCGGCGCCCTTACCTGTTGCGACAGAGGCGCCTCGCTCGACGGCGGCCCTGGCTGAGCGCTCGGGCACGACCGATCAGCTTGCCGGGCTACCGCTCCAGTCTCAGCCGCAGCCTCAGACGACTGGCAACCTGGCCGACCTGTTCGCCGCTCTGCAAGCGACACTTCAGTCGCCACGACGCATGGTGGTCATTCCCGCCGAGCATCCTCGCCAGCCGGTGCAGGCGCCCGTCAATCCGCGGCGCCTGAGCGCCCGCCAGCGCCAGGGCATCATTCTCACGGTCCTGGCCACGGCCATCCTGGTGACGATGCTCACGCTCTCGCCGCTGGCCGGAGGAAACGCCGCTCCCCTTCTCGGTGGGATCAGGCAATGGATTCAGAGTCAGCAAAACGCCTGGCAGATCGCCGCTCATCAGCAGCCGATGGACGGCAATAATGCCAGCACACCTCTCTTTAACTTCAATCCGGCCAACCTGCCTTTCATGACGATTCCCAACAGCCCTTATGTCCCCATCGCCCAGCAGGCCGCCCTTGACGCCGGCATCTCGCCGGTCTACTTCGTGCGCCAGATCAATGTCGAGAGCGGCTTCAATCCATATGCCGTCTCGCCCGCCGGCGCCGTAGGCATCGCCCAGTTTCTCCCCAGTACCGCCGCCGGCCTGGGCATCGATCCCTGGAACCCGGTCGAGGCCCTGCGCGGGGCCGCACGCCTCATGGCTAGCTACGCCCGCAGCTACGGCGGCGACTACGCCAAAGCCCTGGCCGCCTACAATGCTGGCTCCGGCAACCTCCAAAACGCCCTTAACGCCTGCGGCGCTGGCTGGCTGAGCTGTCTACCAGCCGAAACCCAGAACTACGTCTATCGCATCATGGGCATCTAAAGCGGGACAGCCACAGACTCTGCACCGCTCTCGGGACGCCGCCCTGCCCGTGTCCGTCGCTGCAGACTCAAAGACCATTTGCCCAATCCTGCAACACTTCTTCCTTCACAGTCCTCCGACTGCAACCACCTCGCAACGAAGAGGGAGCGCTTCCCTGGGTAGGGAAGCGCTCCCTTGCTTCTTCTGACAGGGAGCTGACTGACGATCTTTCCCTTGCCGTGCCCGTCCGAGGGTTCGCGCCGCTGGTCGCGGACGGGGCAGATAGGCCGGTCACGCCCTCCCTGTCTGCCGCTCTCCTACTCGACCGTGACCGACTTAGCCAGGTTGCGCGGCTGGTCAACGTTGCAGCCGCGGGTGACCGCCGCGTGATAAGCCAGGAGCTGAAGCGGAATGGCGGCCAGCACCGGGCTAAGCTCTTCCAGCGTTGGTGGCACATAGAGCACGACGTCGGCATGCGCGCGGATAGCCTCGTCTCCCTCGGTCGCTACGGCAATCACCCGCGCGTCGCGTGCTCGCACTTGCTGCATGTTGCTGACCACCTTTTCGTAGACGCGGGAGGCCGTGGCCACTGCTACCAGCGGGGTTTGCGGATCGAGCAGAGCGATGGAGCCATGCTTAAGCTCACCAGCCGGGAAGCCCTCGGCGTGAATGTAGGAGACCTCCTTGAGCTTGAGCGCTCCCTCCAGAGCCGTAGGATAACCAACGCCGCGCCCGATGAACATGACGCTGTGCAGCGGGGCCAGCTCGCGCGCCAGCGGCGCGATGGGATCATCGGCTGCCGCCGCGCGCTCGAGAATCCGCTCGATCTGTCCAGGAAGCCGCTCCAGGGCCTCCAGAACCTCGGCTACCTGCTCGGGCCGCAGGTGGCCGCGCTGGAGGCCGAGGAAGAGGCCGAGCAGGTAGAGCTGAGCCAGGGTGGCGATAAAGGTCTTGGTGGCTACAACACAGATCTCCGGCCCAGCCTGGATGTAGAGCACGGCGTCGGCCAGCCGCGTTACAGCGCTGGCGACAACGTTGGTAATGGCCACGACCGGGGCTCCCTGCTCACGTGCCTGGCGCGCGCTGACGAGCACGTCCGCGGTCTCTCCCGACTGAGTGACGGCGATGCACAGGGTATCCGGCCCAACAAGGGGATCGGCGTAGCGGAATTCGCCCGCCGTGATGACCTCGACGGGGAGACGCGCCCAGCGCTCAATCACATACTTGGCTACCAGACCCGCATGGTAGGAGGTGCCACAGGCCACAATGACTATGCGCCTGACCTGTTCCAAGGCTCCCGCTCTCTGGAGGGCTTCCAACTCCGGCAGGGCGAGCTGACCAGCGCGCACCCGCCCCAGCAGCGAACGTTTGAAGGCTTCTGGCTGCTCGTAGATTTCTTTGAGCATGAAGTGAGGATAGCCACCTTTCTCGGCAGCCTCGGCATCCCACTCGACGGTCGTGGGAACCCGCTCGACAAAGGTGCCATCCAGACGCTGGATAGTGATGCCCTCGGGCCGCAGGGCCACCAGTTCCCCTTCATCGATAATCACAACTCGCCGCGTATATTTGAGGAAGGCGGCAATGTCGGAGGCCAGAAAGTGCTCGCGCTCGCCCAGGCCCACGACCAGGAAAGGACCGTTATAGCGTGCGCCAACCAGGAGTTGGGGCTGCTCACGACAGAGGACGGCAATGGCATAGGAGCCGCGCACGGGCTGCAGGGCCAGGCGCACGGCTTCCAGCAGGTTACCCTGGGCTTCGCCTCGATAGGCTCGCTCGACGAGGTGGGCCAACACCTCGGTGTCTGTCTCGGAATGGAAGCAGTGCCCTTCCTGCTCCAGACGCTGGCGCAGCTCAGCGTAGTTCTCGATGATGCCGTTATGCACCACGGTGATTAGCCCGCTGCAGTCGGCATGAGGGTGGGCGTTGGTATCGCTGGGGCGCCCGTGGGTAGCCCAGCGGGTATGACCGATCCCCAGGGAGCCAGGGGCCGGTCGGGCCCCGTTTTCGACCGCCGCCGCCAGGTTGGCCAGCTTGCCCGCGCGACGACAGACCTGCAGCTCGCCGCTGGCAGTGAGGACAGCGATGCCGGTGGAGTCATACCCTCGATATTCGAGTCGGCGCAGCCCATCGAGCAAAATGGAAGTAACATCGGTGCCCGCAGCACCGACGTAGCCAATAATCCCGCACATGAGGCAGGGTATCCTTTCCGTCTGTGGTGTGGTATAGAGAGAACAGGTTTGCTCCAGGCTGACAAAACTGGCCCGCCCCCGGTGCCTGGACGGGGCGCGCTTCCGCCCGGAATAGCCCTGCTCCAGCTATATCACTGAGAGCGTTTTGTCCTGGCCGTTACCAGCCAGTTTTGTGCGCCCTCTTCACAGGGAAGTGATCTCCCCTGGGGGCTCCCCGCTGATTGCTCCGAACAGCCCCCACCTCGTCAGCCGTGGCCCCTCCTCTAGCCCGGCCCTTGCGCTACTCACAGGGACGATCAATGCACCGGTTGGTAGTTCTAAGTATACCAGATCAGCTAACCTCTATTATAGGAGGAACGCAGCCGACAGCTTTTTTAACCGCTCACCACCGCCCGCGACCAGAGGCCAGGCCAGGGGTCCGCAGTGGAGAATGCCGCTCGCCCGGTGCAGGAAGCGGCGGCACCTCCCTCTATCTTTCGGGCCGCTCGCGGTAGCGGTTGGTAATGGGCAGGCGACGATCACGCCCAAAGGCTCGTGGGGTGATCTTCACTCCTGGCGGGGCCTGACGGCGCTTGTATTCGCTCCGATCAACAAGCTGCATGACACGCTCGACAAGCTCCGGATCAAATCCCATCGCTACTATCTCTTCAAAGCCGCGGTCTTCCTCCGCATAGGCCTGGAGAACCGGATCAAGCAGCTCGTAGGGCGGCAGGCTATCGGTATCTTTCTGGCCTGGACGCAGCTCGGCAGAGGGCGCTTTCTCCAGGACACTCTGCGGAATAACCGGACGCTCGCCAAGCGAGTTACGGTAGCGGCTCAGTTCGTAGACCAGGGTTTTGGGCACGTCCTTGAGGACAGCAAAGCCGCCGGCCATGTCGCCGTAGAGGGTACTGTAGCCGGTCGCCATTTCCGATTTGTTGCCGGTGGTCAGGACGATTGGCCCGAGCTTGTTGGAAATGGTCATCAGGATGTTGCCGCGAATGCGCGCCTGCAGATTTTCTGCAGCCAGGCCGTGGTCTCCTTCACCGAGAGCGGGCGCCATGACGCGCAGCGAGGTGCGGAAGATCTCTTCAATGGGTACGGTGATTAGCTGGATGCCCAGATTCTCGGCCAGTTGCTGGGCATCGGTCTTGCTTCCTTCGGAGGAGTAGGCCGAAGGCATGGAGACGCCAAGGACGTTTTCGGGTCCCAGGGCATCGGCGGCGATGACGGCAGTCAGAGAGGAGTCGATGCCTCCCGACAGTCCAACGACGGCCTTGCTGAAGCCGGTTTTGCGCACGTAGTCGCGTGTTCCCAGAACGAGGGCGGCATAGATCTCGGCCAGGCTGTCTAAAGGCGGCTCGACACGCTGGCTGGCGCCAAGCAGGGGACGTCCGTCCAGCGTCGGCGGCGGCAGGCTCTCGGACGAGACAACGATCAAGGGCACCTCCTCCGGGCGCAGCTCTAGCCGCTCCTGACGCCGACGGGGATCGTGCAATCGCGAGCGAAAGACGGAGGCGACGTCAAGGTCAACTACGAGGAGATCTTCTTCAAATTGCCTGGCACGGGCGATCAGTCGCCCCTGCTCGTTGAAAACCATGCTGCCACCGTCGAAGACCAGCTCGTCCTGCCCGCCGACGAGGTTCAGGTAGGCCACAATGAGGCCGTTATCGGCGGCACGCGTTGCCAGCATCTGCTCGCGGAAATGACGCTTGCCAGCATGATAGGGCGAGCCGTTGATGTTGAGAATCACTTCGGCCCCGGCATGGGCTTGCAGCGTCAAAGGCCCAGTCGGATACCAGATGTCCTCACAGATCGTAATGCCTACATGGACACCGTTGATGAGGAAGAGTGGGGCTGTTCGCCCGGCCTGGAAGTAGCGATACTCGTCAAAGACGCCATAGTTTGGCAGATAGTGTTTATGGTAGGTGCCGTAGAGGCGCCCATCGCCTAAGACGGCAGCCGCATTGTAGATGTCTTCGTCGCGATCGACGCAGCCGATGACTGCCGTCAAACCGGGCAGCTCTTTGCTGCGCTCGATCAGCCACTGCAGGCGGCGCAGGTTGGCCGAGACGAAGCCGGGTTTGAGAAGCAGATCCTCGGGAGGATAGCCGGTGAGCGCCAGCTCCGGCGTGCAGACGATGTGCGCTCCAGCCTGATGCGCCTCACGCATGGCCATCCAGATTTTCTCGGCGTTGCCGTCGAGGTCGCCGACTGTGACGTTGATCTGTGCCAGGGCAATACGTAGGGGTAGGATAGGCATAGGTAGGCTCCCTTCCCTGCCAGCGCCAGGCCCGCGGCAGCACCTGCGCTCGCAAGCGGCGCCGGCTGGCAGAGTGGCAAAATTTTTACCATAATATTACAACTGACTCAGCGTTGGGAGGTTCTTTCTCGTTGATGGATCTGGTCGCCTATCTTGTGCTGGATGTGCCCTTTATTCTGCTGGTCTATCTCGCCGTGCTTTTCTTTGTCCGCCCGGGGCGCGTGCCGACCCTGGCGGCGTTGCTCGGCGGCCTCTTGATGGCCGTTCTCAATCTGCTGGCCGATCTGCTGGCCTACTATCTGCACTTGTGGCATTATACCCTGCCCGGCCTGGTTCTCCATCTGCCTCTGCCTTTCTATATTCCTGCCATCTTTATCTATGGAGGGATCGGTTACCTGGCGATCTGGCTCCTCTGGCAACGCCCCGGCTGGCATTGGGTGGCAATCGCGCTTATGGTGGTCACGCCGCTGCTACGGGCGCTCTTCGATTACGCCAGAGCGGCGACCGCGAGCGGCTACATCGTTTGGGATAGCCCCTTAGCGGGCCTCTTCGACCTCCTGCAATATCTGGTCTCCTTTTACCTGGGCTACCTACTCTTCTCGCTCTGCGTGCGTAGTTACCTCAGCCGCCGCCAGTAGAGTCGGTCGCCACCAGGCGGCTCGGGCGGCCTTTCAGGAAGAACGGATAGCCTGACCGCGAGCGAGAGCGAGAGAGACAATACTGGCCGCGCGTGAGGGAGATAAACACGATCGCGCGCTCCTCCCCCGAGCAAACAGGCCCATGATGAGGCGGGGCGCAGAGAGCGGCGGACCCTCAGACAGGGAAGCCTGGGTACACCTCAGCGACCTGAACGGTTGCACGGGATGAGAGCCGAAGAGGGCAGCCTTCCCTCTCTGGTCGATTGATTGATTGGTGGGTTGGTGGGTTGGAGCATGCGGTCGCGGCCTCGTCTGGCCTCCCGCCCGCCTGGCGAGGTGAACAGGGCAAAAAGAGAGGAGAAGCGAGGCACCGGCAGGTCAGTGAGGACGAAGGCGGGTAGTCAGGAACGGCCTCCTTTTCCGTCGCTCTCGATCTGACCTGAACTGGTGCCTACACTGCAGCATATGAAGGGGAGCAGAGGGATCGACGCTCCCTCCAGCCCTGCTCTCATCTTGCTGCCGGCCTTCGCACGAGGGGGAGATCAGGTAGGCAGACAGACGGACGAGCAAGCAGAGCTATTTTCGGGGCAGCCTGGTTCCTACCCAGACGAGCAAGAGCAGCGCCGCCAGCATGGCCGTGCGACGGATCGTCTGGACCCAGCGCTCTTCTGCTCGCGGATCGCCGCCGCCGAGGTGGAGGCGTTGCACCAGACGATGGAGCGGCGTCCTGCCCCTGATCAGTAGAGCCGGCTCGCCAGAGGCGAGGGAGTCGGGCGACCAGACCTGAGCTTGACGCTGAGCCTCACTCTGGTCGGACGACGCCGCTAAGTCGGAGGCGCCGGCGACCTCAGGTGGACGCATCACGCGCAGCTGATCGGCCAGACTCAGGAAAAACTGCTGAATGAGCATTTTGGTTGTGCCGCGCAGTACTGGCACAGGCAGCAGACCGGCCCGCCCTACGTTCAAAACTCCCTGGTAGGAGACAACGGTATTGTGCTCACGCCGCAGCAAGCGCACCCAACCTTCGCCCCGAACGGGACCGTGGCGGCTTTCACCTTCGACAATGATGCGATAGCAGTGCGGGTATTCTTGATCAGAGATCGTGACCGTTCCCTCGTAACTGCCTCGCAGCGGCGCGTGCTTGACGGCCAGCCTGATGGCATAGCGATTCTCGCCCAAAGCTTCCAGATGCTCTACCCCGGGCAGAGCCTGGCGAAGAACCTGCTGATCCATCAGACACTTCCATATTTCTTCAGGAGTTGCCTGGAGTGTATATGCTCCCTCAACGTCCATAGAGACTTGCCGCTGGAGACCCCTGGATGCTCCCAGGGGAGGAAGGCGGCTTCCTCCTTTCGGCTCTGATGGGTTTGACGCTGCTCTCCTTTGTCCTATCCTGCTTGATGAGGTCAAAAGCACTGCAGGGATAGCCTTGCAGCCACAGTTTGTTTCACCTCACAGGAGGGCGGGGGTTCTTTTTCATGACTGGCCTTCCAGCCTGCCAGGACGGCGGGCCGCCGCCAATCAGCCCTTGAGCGCGCCCGGACCGCTGGGACCGCAAGAAGCTTGTTCCTGGCTGAAGCCAGGGGCTGCAAACAGGATAATTCCTGAAAGATCAATAATTGCCGCCCTCATTATAGAGGAGGAGACGGTCACTGACAAGCAGATCGGGGCGCGCGCTGGAAATTCTTGTCCCCCTCCTACCTGCCTGATCTGCTGTGACGCTGTTTCGGCCGCAGCCAGAGAACCGGCCAGCTTCCACATGAGAGCACGTCGCTTCGTTCAATCGGCAACACCCCTTGCCAGCCAGGGGTGTTCTCCTCTATACTGGAATGTACAAGCGTCGGAAGCACAGGTTGTGTTCTCACTCGCAGACTGAGGAGTGCCGGGAAGTCTGGTCGGCCCCGGCACTCTTCTTTTTTTCTTTGCTTTGCTGAGATCTTCGCCTTTGGCTGCCGCCTCTCCGTGATGCCCGGCCCGGCATCGACCTCCCTGGCCTGGAATCCTCACGGGGAAGAACCCTGGCCAAAGGTCTCAGGCTCGGGCCAGCCAGCTAGAGCAGGGACGGCCCGGAAGCCCAGCATGGAGCCGAGGCCGGCAGGCGCAGCGACCTCTATCATTAGCCTGGGGAAAGGGGGCTGCGGGCATGTCGATTACGTTGCTAGAGAGCTACCTTGTCCTGTTCTTGTTCATCGCGCTGGCGACAATTCTGGTGACACGCTGGATCGCTGTTCCCTATACGCTGGGCCTGGTGATCGTCGGACTGCTCTTAAGCGCACTCCACCTTCTCCCTCCACTCCATCTGGATCCTGAACTGGTACTTTTTGTCTTCCTGCCGGCCTTGCTCTTCGAAGGGGCCTGGTCGCTGAATTGGCAGCTCCTCAAGAGCGAGTGGCGCAGTATCTTCTTTCTCGCGGGCCCGGGCCTACTTCTCTCGCTTTGTCTGATCGCCGCCCTGCTCCACTGGCTGGAAGGTATCGACTGGGGAATCGCCTTTCTGCTGGCGGCTATTCTCTCGCCCACCGATCCCGTGGCTGTTCTGAGTCTCTTTCGCCAGCTCCATCTCGACGAGCGTCTCTCGGTGATCATCGAGGGGGAAAGTCTCTTCAATGATGGCGTGGCGGGCGCCCTCTATCAAGTCTTTCTGGCCGTCGTCTTGCTGGCCTCCTCGCCGGGGCCGGATGGCTCCAGCGCTGCTCTGCCCCTCCCCCTCATGGGACTGTCGCTTCTCTTGCTAGAGGGTGGCGGTGCTCTGATCTTGGGCCTTCTTGGTGGCTGGTTGCTCTGCCAGCTTCTGCGTCACATCGATGACGCCCTGAGCGAAATCAGCCTGACGATCCTGGCTGCCTACGGCCTCTATCTGCTGGCGGATCGCCTCCATCTCTCGGCCATCATCACTGTGATCGTGGCCGGCCTGCTTCTGGGAAATTACGGTCGGCGCTTTAGCATGTCGGCGAGCACGCGAGCCGCGGTCGACACTTTCTGGAGCGTTGTGGCCTTTATCGCCAACGCGCTCCTCTTCCTGCTGGTCGGCGTTCAGTTGAACCCGCTCGCGCTGCCGCCGTTGCCAGGAGGGACGGCCTCCAGTCTGCTCAGCGCGGCCCTGGCCATCGGCGTCGTGCTCTTGGCCCGCCTGTTGTTAGTGCTGTTGTTGGCCGCCCGCTCCTGGCTGACCATTGCCGGACGCAAGGGCAGACTTCCCTTCGCCTGGCAGCTAGTTATCTTCTGGGGAGGACTGCGCGGCGCGCTTTCGCTGGCTCTGGCCCTGGCGCTGCCGCTGACCCTGCCGCAGCGCCCGCTGATCCTGGCTTCGACCGGGGCCGTTATCCTCTTCACGCTGCTTGTCCAGGGCCTCAGCATGGGCTGGCTGCTGCCCCGGCTTCCATCCTTACGCGAGACAGATGCCGATCCTGACCTCGAGCAGCAGGCAGCCACGACTACCGGCGAGCCGGAAGCCGGGCAAGCAACGGAGAGTCCCTAAGGGAGCCACCCTCTGTCCATCCAGGCGAAGCCAGCAGGCGGATCAGCCTCGCATTGGCCCTACAAGCCCGAAAGCAGGCCATGCCAGCGAGCAGAGCGCCTCAGGTCTCGCTCTCCCGCTCAGGTAGGCTCTTTCCTGACCCTTCACCGGGCGCCTACTGGACAGCAACAGTGAAGGAAAGGCGGAGAACATATTGCGGGCAGAGCTGATGCGGCTGACAGAGAGCGCGGGCGATAAAGACGACCTCGCTCTGTCCGCTGCCTTGGGCCACGTAACGCCAGATGCAGGCGCGAGCTTCCTGGGAGGCATAGCCCGCCGGCTGCTGCAGCTCCAGGACCCCCTGGGAGCCTGCTGGCGTCTGCCAGCGCTGGCCAAAGGGCAGCTCAAAGATTACCAGCGAGCCACGGCTCACCCTAATCGTCTGCCCATTCTGGGTGCTCTTGACGACTACGGCTTGCGCCGGCAGGGCCGCGTTGACCACAACATCGCTGGGACAGCCATGACTGGTGCCATAGCCTTTGACAACGGTGGCAGTAGGCGTCGTAGTACTCCTGGTCGGCGAGGCAGTCGGCTGACCGGCCCCACCGGTCGCCGTTGAAGAATTGGTACCGCAGGCGCTCAGTCCCACAAGCAGCGCCACCAAGGCAGGTACAATGACTAGCCACCACGATCTGCAGCGAATACCAAAAGCTTTTCTGCGACTCATACCTGATCTCCTTAAGCCCAACAATCTCTTCGTTGCCCAGCTTATCAGGGCACTTCTGCTGAGGCTGCTGCTTTCAAGGAAGAAACGCTGAAGGCTGGCAGAAAGTTCCCTCGACCTGGACAGGGAAAGAAGAAAGAGCGAAAGAAGGATGCGTAAGATGGGGCTGGATGGCAGACGCGCAGCTCACAAGGCCGCCTCAGCCTGTTTTGGACAATGAAGGAGGCCAGGCCACCCCGTTTGTTCCTCCCTCTCAACTCACACCGGCACGGCCACAGGCAGCACAGGAGAGCTAACCGCCAGCTCCGGCCTCTGAGCACCCTGCCAGGAGCGGGCAGAGCGGTTGGTCCTGTAGGAGCACTCAGGGGCAGAGAGCAGGGACCAGCGCAACCAAGGCATGGTCCGGCGGCGGAGAAGCAGAGACGACTATCAGGTCTGGTGGCGCTGGCCCAGCGTCGCCAGCATGACCAGTAGCTCCTCGGCCTCGCTCAGGAAGCGCCGGGCCGACAGCACCTGATGGACCAGGCCGAGACGAAAGGCCTCGCTCGCCTTAAGGGTTTCTCCGGTCAGGATCAGACGCATCGCAGCCTGATAGCCAATCAGAGAGGGGAAATAAGCAGCAGCCACCGGCGGGAAGACCCCGAGCGTTACCTCGGGCAGGCCAAAGACGGCGTCTTCGCGAGCAATCACTGTATCGCAGAGGGCGGCCAATTCGCAGCCCCCGCCCAGGGCATAGCCCTTGACCAGAGCGACCGTCGGAATCCCCCGCCTTCGCAGCTCTTCGAAGGCGGCACAATTATCGTAGACGGCGCGCAACATCTCTCGCTCCCGCCCATCGAGATGATCGCGTATATCCACCCCAGCGCTAAAAGCCTTCTCGCCCGCTCCCGTAATCACCAGCAGGCGTGGCGGCTTCTGGACGGCAGCCCGCAGGGCGCGCGTCATCTCGTCCAGGGTGGCAATCGTCAAAATATTGAGCGGCGGGCGGTCGAGAATAAGCCAGAGCACGCCATCGCGCTCCCGCAGATGGATCTCCGCCATAGCCTTTCTCTGCTAGCACCTGCCAGAAAGAAGATGCCCGGCCAAAGTTGATCACTATTGTAGCATCGCCAGGCCGTGCGCGTAAAGCGGGAGAGTGAAGGAGGGCCTGGCAGCGACAGCGAAGGTGGCAAGGCACAGGTGTCCACTGCGCTACCGCCATCAGGCCCTCCCCGGTCCACACACAGATCGGGTTACATCGCTGAGCCAGCTATAGATAGAGAGTAGAATGGAACGTTCTCTGGCAAGAGAGGTAGCCGACTCGCTCAGCGTCCCGTGAAATGCTTCTCCTGGCGTTTCTCCAGGTAGGCGGCCAGGCCCTCCTTGGCATCCTCGCTCTGGAAACAGAGCTGCTGCAGCTCCCGCTCCAGGGCCAGGCCCTCGGCCAGGGCGATCTCAGCCCCCGACTGCACCGCTCGCTTGATGCGGCCAACCGTGCGCGAGGCGCTCTGAGGCGGACAGAAGCGCCGGGCGTAGGCCATGACCTGCTCCCAATAGCCTTCGGACTCGTAGATGTAATTGACCAGACCCAGCTCCTGGGCCTCCTCAAAGCTAATCAGTTTGCCCTCGGTCATCAGCTCGATCGCCTTATTTTTCGGCAAGGCCCGGGCCAGGCGCTGCGTGCCGCCGGTGCCGGGCAACACGCCGAGCGAGACCTCCGGCAGCCCAATTTTGCCGGCATTGCGGCGCGCAATGCGAATATCGCAGGCCAGAGCAATCTCCAGGCCGCCACCGACCGTGTGACCATTGAGAGCAGCAATCACCAGCTTGGGAGTCTGCTCCAGCCTCAGCAAGGTCTCATTGGCATGGAGGCAGAAATAGTACTTGTAGGTCGGCGAGACCGAATTGAGCATGCTGATATCCGCCCCAGCACAGAAGAAGCGCTCGCCCGCCCCACGCAAGACCAGCACATGCACGTTCTCATCAAAGCGCGCCTGCAGGATCGCCTCGTCGAGCTGGCGCATCATCTCATAGCTATAGGTATTGGCCGGAGGATTCGTCAGCTCGATAATGGCCACGCCATCGCTCACACTATAGTTGACCAGCGTCCGCTCGCGCTCTGTCGTCGTCGTCATCGCTGCTCTTCCTTTCTACTCTTCAGGCGAAGTCAGCTTCGCCCGTGCATCTTCAAGGACATCATCGCCTTTGATGTATTCAAAGGGCGTATGGCACCCATTACAATAATATTGGGCAGTCAACAACTGCTGGCCGAAGAGAGAGAACAACTCGGTCTCCGTTGAACCGCAGAAAGGACAGCGCGGTCGCCCTCCGCCGGACGAGCGCCACTCAGGTGTGAACTGTCCAGAGGCGGTCTCTTCGCTCATGGCCGTTTCTCCTCCCCGGGTTGGGCCGGCTGGTCGGAGAGAGAGAGGCGGCGACTTTCGGCCTCCCAGCGCGCCCAGGGCAGGGGTTGGGCCGGCTGCCAGCGCTTGCTCTCGGGATCGAAGCGAGCGGGCATCTCGATAGCCAGGCTCTCGAGCAACGGCATCACCCGCTGCAGATAGCGGCTGCGCAGCTCTGCCGGCGGAGCATCGATCAACCCTTCACGATAGAGCTGGTTCATCACCGGGTCATCATCGGGGCCGAACCAGCAGAGCGTTTCCTCCCACAGGCGCTGCAGCGAAGAGATCAAAGCACGGCGAACCGCGCCGCCGGCCTTCGCCAGGCGTCTTACCCAGCCCTCAGCATGGGCGCGATGGACCTGCTCCTCCTGAACAATCTTGCAGGCACGCTGGCGCAAAGGCTCATAGGCCGAGCGCTGGGCGGCCTCAAAAAAGGTTGTCAACGCCCCATCCAGCAAGAAGTTCGTGGCCACGAAATCGGACCAGCCGGCGAACTCGCGATCGAGAAAGGCCAGGTGATAGCGCAGCGTCCGCGTCTCCGGCGCCACCTGACGCGGGTCTGCGGCGGCCTGAGCGAAGTCTTCCAGCAACGGATAAAGCGTGCGCGCATGGCCGATCTCATCCTGGGTCATGGCCGCAGCAGCCACAGCGGCCTCCAGGGCGGGTGCCCCGTTTGCCCAGTAGGCATAGCGCCGCCCCATCGCCTGCTTATTGTCCGCCAGCGAGGCCAGCACTGCGAAGAGGGCCGCGTTATCGATGCGGGCAGCAGCAGTACCAGACATAGCAGCCAGCTCCCTCTGTCCATCAGAGGAGAAAGCCGCCGCCTCTTTCATCGGGCGGTACCGTAGATACCGTAGATTCGGCTACGGCTTTCCCCTCTAGACAGGCTCCTCTCAGGCAGGCCCGAGATTCGCCAGAGAACGCTCCAGGCTCGCACCAGATCGAGGTCCGCCGCACGAGTTCGGACCAGCGCAGGCCGCGGGAGCCTTCCCCAGCGGCCCAGGGTGGCCCAGTCGGGCGGGCGGTGGTCTGGCGGATCAGGGAGCAATCACGGTTACAATGCAGTCGCGCGGTACCAGCACCATCTCGATCCAGGTAAACTCGTCGTAGATGCTGCGAGCATAGACCCGAGCCAGCTCCACATCATCGGCCACAACATTGCCGATCTCATGCAGAGGCTCGTCGTACTTGCGCCGCGCATAGACATGCCAGACGCGCCGCTCATTGAGAGACTCGCGCCGGGGCCGCTCCTGAGCGATCCCGGTCTCGGCCTCTCCGGCGGTCGTAGCCGGTGCAGAGTCGCTTCTCTCCTTCATGCCGAGATCCCCCAGGTCCGCATCAGCTCGATGCCTTCCTCACTCAGCCGCTCCTTGCTCCAGACAGGGGTCCAGACGACCTCGATCTGTACCTCGCGCACCCCTGGCTCGCGCAAGAGGCGGGCCCGAATATCGTCCATGATGAACTCCATCGCGGGACAGCCCAGGGCCGTAAAGGTCAGCTTGACATCGACTCGTCCCTCATGCTGCCGCAGATCGACGATCAGTCCCATGTCAACAACGCTGATCGGGATCTCGGGATCGGTCACCTCGCGCAGAGCATCCCAGAGGGCCGGACAACTGGGATCGTCGGCAGGATGCGTTCGCAGCGATGGATAGACCGCCGTCATGGCTCCTGCTCCAAGAGACGCAGCATCTCGCGCTTGCCGCGCTGAATCAGACCGACAAACTCTTCATTGGCCGGACCACGCGCCTTCCAGCGCCTGAGGACATCGTCCCAACTGCAGGGACCTTCCTCTAGCAGCCAGCGCTTGGCTTTAGCATCGAAGTGCGCCGGGAAGGGACAGTCCAGAACATATTTTTGCTGCTCCGGATCGTAGTGCGCCGGCACCTTCAGTTGCAGCTCCTGACAGAGCGGCACCGCCGTCGACATCCAGATCTGGCGCAGCTCATCGTTGGTATGCCCTTTGAAACCGTACTCTAGCTGCTCGCTGTGCTTCTTGAGGTCATCGGGCAGGCCAAACCATTCGACGGTCAGCAGGAACATCCAGTCAACAGCACGCTGCAGTTGCTCATGCCCCTCGGGCGTAGCGTTGAGGCGCCTCATCCATTGCTCACCGTGACGCAGGTGAAAGGTCTCTTCTTTATCGACTTTCACCAGCGCCCGCTTCCACGGCCCAAAGGTGGTGCTATGGTAGATATCGCTGAGCAGGACATAGCCGGCTCGATCGTAGAAAGCATTGGCAACGATCAGCTCCACCCAGTTGTCGAGAGGTACGTCAAAGGCATAGGGGTACTTGAATTGGCGTGGGTCGCGCTCAAAAATGAGCTGCTCGGTGTCAACGCCCAGATCACGCAGGAGACGATAGGCGATGTGCGCGTGCCCAAGCTCGTCCTGAATGATGGCAACAGCTGAGCCAAAGGCGTTCAAGGTGGGGGCATGCACGGCAGCATGATAGTAGGCAGGCGCGCTGATCAGCTCGGTGTCGGCGGAGACCGTCAGGATACGCTTGATCCCTTCAAGGTAGAGCGGACTCATGTGCTCCACCGCTTCAACGAGCTGCTGCCTGCGAATACGATTCAAAAGAGCTTCTTCGCTCTGCAAGGCTGGTGCGACCATAGCTGTTGCTCCTTGCTCGTGGAACGAAACCACTCCCGGCCCCCTCGTCGCCCCTTTCGCCCGAGGCCCTCAGCGCTTGAACCAGCCACAGGCCAGGCCCTCCAGTCCAGCTCCACGCCCCATCAGGTCAGCGAACGAGCCGCCAGGCCGGCGCCGGCCCTCCTGCAGGGGTAACCAGGATTTGCTTCCAGCCATATATCCATATGGACATATGAAATTGTACGTCGAGAAGAAGCGAAAGTCAAGATAGCGGCGGTAGCGAAGGCGCTTCGGCCAGAGAGATCAGGCAAAGGGAAGCAGATCGCCGATCAGCTCTTCGCGGCTGAGGGGGCCGATGGCGGCCACCGTCAATGGCTCCAGGGGAGAGAACTCCTGCAGCACGCGCATGACCTGCTCGGAGGTCACGGCGTCGATGGCCTCTTTGACCTCGTGGGGTGTGCGCAGGCGGCGTTCATACCACCAGGAGCGGGCGTTAGCGCTCATACGCGAGCCTGAACCTTCGCTGCGCATAATATGCTCGCTCTTGAGCTGCACGCGGGCGCGCTCCAGCTCATCCTCGCTGAGGCCCTCCTCACGCAAGCGGCGCAGCTCGTTGAGGATGACCGCCAGGCATTCGTGTCCCTGTTCAGGGGTGGTGCCGGCGTAGATGCGTAATGCTCCAATCGCCTTATTGCTGCTCAGGCCCGCCGAAACGCTGTAGACCAGGCCACGTTTTTCACGTACTTCGACGAAGAGACGCGAAGCCATATTGCCGCCGAGAGCCTCGCCGATGATCTGGGCGGCGTAATAGTCGGGGTGGGTATAGTTCGGGAAGGGCACCATCAGCCCCAGGTGTTCCTGTTTCCCCTCCTGGTGTTCCAGAATAACCGTGTTGGCGGGGCGCGGATGCTGTTCCGGCGATGGACTGGCGACCCCCTGCCAGTCGCTGAAGAGCCTCTCCACTCTGGCTACGACCTGCTCCCATTCGAAATTGCCGGCGATCGAGAGCAGGGCATTATTCGGGCGATAGCGCTCCTGCCAGAAGGCCAGCAGGTCTTCTTGCTGGAGAGAGCGCACACTTTCAGCCGTTCCGTAAAGCTGGCGTCCGAGGGCGCTGCCGGTGTAGAAATGGGAGCGGGCCAGATCGAAGATGCGGCTCATTGGCTCATCATCGCGCCGTCGAATCTCTTGCAGAATAATATTGCGCATCTGTTCCAGCTCATCGCGGGGAAAGGTTGGCGTCAGCAGCACTTCGTGAAAGAGGTCGAGGGTGGCATCCAGTTTGGTATTCACGATCTGGGCCCATACCTGGGTTGTCTCCAACGTCGTGCTGGTTCCTTTGCGCGCTCCCAGCGATTCGAAGGCTTCGTTCAGCGTGCGAGCATCCTTCGTCTTGGTTCCCTGAAATAGCATGTATTCGAAGAGATGGGCCAGTCCGCTCTTGTCTTCCGGCTCGTGAATTACCGCCGCATCAAGCTGAAAACCAAAGGTCACCGAGCGCAAACTGGGCATGTATTGCCCGATAATCTCTAGACCATTGGACAGGCGATGATAGAAAAAGTCAGGTGGCAACTGCAGACCCTGTTGACTGTCCATAGAGAAGCAACTTTCCTTTCCGCTTTCCCAGGTTAGATTAGGGGAGCCAGTGCTTTATCTGCGATGATTACTCACACTACAGCCAGTATATCATAATGGGTCTGGCTCGTCGCTCGTGGCTCGAGACGCCAGCCGGACCCTGGTCCCGCTGCCCTGGGGGACCTCGCCTGTCTCGCCCACCAGAGCAGAGGTGCGCCCAGAAGCGGCCTTGAAAGCGGCCCTGCGGTCCGGGCCAATAGAGAGGGCCACAGGGATGGCCCGGCAGGAAAGGCGCAGGTCAAGACCAGCCTGATACCTCGCTCGTCTCACCCCATCCCAGCCTGACCTACGCCTCTGCTGCCCGTCTGTCGCTCCCCCCGCCTTAGCAGGTCAGGGTCAGCGGCGCGGTCGCGGTGAATGGATCTCGGGCAGGGGCCTGGTGGCCCCATGCTCGTAGAGCACCAGCAGGTACCAGCCGAGCGTGGCCAGCAGGGGCAGGAGGCTCAGTTGGGCGGCTGCCGGCTCGATCGTTAACAGGCCACTCATACGCGTGTGGGGAAGACAGACGAGTTGATTGAAGTGCAGGAGGGGACGCTCGGTCAGATCCTGCCATTCCCAACAGGGACAGGGGAGAGTCCCCTCCCTGTCGCGCCCTTCATGGACACGACTCCAGCGATAGAGGGGGCCGCGCAGGCCGATGAGGATGCCGTCGCGACTCCAAAGCTGGGGTTCGAAGACGGCCAGCTCCTCGCCTCGCTCGTCATTCTGGCGGACGGCCACCTGCGGCAGCCAGAGGCCGCGGCGCTCAAAGCAGTAGCGCCCCTCGGCCACCTCAGCCAGCGCCGTGGTGCCTGCGAGCCGCTGAAAGCTGATGAGCGCCAGCGTCTCTTCTCCCGCCTGCAGCCGATGGCTACGGAGGGTTCCCTCGCGCCAGTGCAAGGGATGATCAGCGCAATCACGAATCGCACGCATAAGCCACTCCTTTCTTGCCCTCATGAGCCTGGACGCCCCACGTCAGTCATTCAGGTAGGCCCATGAGTTAGCAAGCAGACGAGGGCCGTGTCGGGAGAAAGGCAGCGCCCAGTCAGTCCCCGCTCGACCGCCCGCCCGCCCACCCGACAGGCGTGCTATAATCTTGCCAGGGCGACCTGAGTTGACGTCTCCCCTTAGTGCGCGACAAGGAGGCCAGCGTGGATTTCTCCCTGACAGAGGAGCAGAAGCTGATTCAGCAGACCGTGCGCCAGTTTGTCGAGCGTGAGCTGATGCCGCTGGAGCACGAGGTCCTACGCAATGAAGGGCGTTACCCGACGGGGATTGAACCGGAGCGCTACCGGGCCCTGCAGCTCAAGGCCAAGGAGCTGGGCTTTTGGGGCATTAACACGCCGGAGGAGTATGGCGGCGCCAACCTGGGGTCGGTGATGACTGCCCTGGTTCAGATGGAGCTGGGGCGCACCATTGTGCCTTTTAGCTTCGGCGGCAGCGTTGACAATATCCTTCTTCACTATAGTAACGAGCAGCAGAAGCGAGAATACGTGATTCCCGTGATCGAAGGGAAGCGCATCTCTTGCTTCGCCCTCACCGAGCCGGGGGCCGGTTCCGATCCCTCGGCCATCCGTACCACCGCCGTCAAGCAGGGCGACCACTGGGTCATCAACGGCCAGAAGGTCTTCATCACCCACGGCAACGAGGCCGACTTCGCTATGGTCTTTGCCGTCACCGATCGGGAGAAGCCCCCTCAGAAGGGGGGCGTGACCTGCTTCCTGGTGGATCGGGCTATGGGCTGGACCTCGCGCCCGATTCCGACAATGGGCGGCTGGTCACCGGCCGAGCTGTTTTTCGATAACGTGCGTGTGCCCGAGGATCATGTACTGGGTGAGGTTGGCCAGGGTTTCTCACTGGGCATGCAATGGATCGGCCAGGGCCGCTGGTTGATCGCAGCCCGCGCCGTCGGCACCGCTGAACGCCTGCTGCAGATGGCCATCGATTATGCCCGCCAGCGCGTTACCTTTGGCAAGCCGATTGCTGAGCGCCAGGCTATTCAGTGGATGCTGGCCGACTCGGCGGTGGAGATACAGGCGACCAGGTGGCTGACGCTGCACGCCGCCTGGAAGGCCGATCAGGGACTGGACAACCGCTACGAGGCCAGTATCGCCAAGCTCTACGGCTCGAACATGGTGAACCGCGTGGTCGATCGGGCGCTGCAGATTCACGGTGGCATGGGCTATACCAAGGAGCTACCTATCGAGCGCTGGTATCGCGATGTGCGTGTGACGCGCATCTACGAGGGGACGGACGAGATCCAGCACTACATCATCGCTCGGGCCCTGCTGAAGGGCTACGTTCGCCTCGGCACCTGGGACTGACGCTTCTTGTTCAATGAGCCATCGGCTCTGGTCGAGAGAGGGAGAGCAACTACTCTGACCCTCTCTCTTCCTTCCTTCCTTCCTTCCTCCCTCCTCGCATTGTCAGCTGTTCATGCAGGGTTCGCACACAGCAAACGATATAGCGAACTTGCTCCTTCCAACCGCTACAGGGATAAGCCCGCATAAACCAGAGCGAGAGCTTCGGTTTACACCGTGAAAAAGCCAAGAACAAAGTCCCCAGTGGTGGCGTTCACGACGATATTCAAGTGCGTGGGGAAGAGCGTGGGGACCTGCTGTCCGGGCTGCACTCGTTTCCCTTGGACCACATTTTCCGGGTTCGTGGTGGTGAAGGTGACAATCCAGGCGGGAACGTTCTGAATGGGATGGGAAGCCTCTCTTGCGCCGGCCGGGAGGACGGAATGAATGCTGGTAAAGCTGGCCAGGAGAGCCTTTGCCGCAGAGGGCTGCGTATTGACATAGCGCCGTCCGATGGTGATGGCATCGCTCTGAGCAATCAGGGCGAGATGACTCTGGACAGATGGCGAGAGGGGTTTGAGCACGAATTGCTCGTTAATAGTCACCCCGCCTGGTGGTAGGGAATCAGGAACCTCTGTTGCGGGACTGGTGCCAACGGTTAAGGAGAGGAAGCGTGGGTCCGTGTTTGCCTTGCTGCTCGCATTGGCGGGAGATGATGAAGACCAGTTGGAGCAAAGAGCCGCTCCCACAGCAACCACGATGATACCTGCAATTGCAAAGATTGTGATGAAGGCTGTGTTTCGGGCGCGTCGCTTCGGACTTTTTTTCATGGCGAATCTCCTACCCTGCTCCATTATGCTCTCCAGGAGCCTGGAAATGGTAGCGCCTCAGGATTGCCTGATATGCCAGAGATACAACGTCCCAGAGGCCCTGCAAGTTCCCTATGCGGTCTCGTTGTACATGTAACTTGGGAGTATTAATCGTGTACCACTTTCCATTAAAGAGGTCACTACCTGTGGCCAGGACGCTGCGGTGATTGTATCCACCTACAACACAATCTTCGTTGGAATGGACCTCTGCCGACCATTGTTGGTCGTTAGCACTCCAGTCAAGGTGAATGTATACCTGACAACCTCCTTGATGAGTTCGTCTGCTATCTATCCGCTGCTGGAGTTGAAGTAGCTGGAAAAGGCATCTGAGGATCTCCAGCCTCTTGTCATAGCGGGAAGCATGACGGCAGCATAGGCGTTATAGATATACCCACGCTCGTAAAAGTAGTAGGTGGGACTGTCTTGACCGGGAATAGAGACGCAGGTATCCATCTTGTGAGAACGCGTCTGATCGGTTCTGATTGTCAATTAATGGGCAGGTAGAGCTGGATACACAGTTGGTGACGACCTGGTAGCCACCGATATCTGTAGGCGCCATCCGAATAGCAGCCAACGCCGGCGCAACTGGGACCGGTACGGGTGGTTGAGCGGGCATGAACTGAGCCACAGCCCAAAGCGAACAGCCCGGGGGAGAGAAGGAGAACGATCAGCAGCTTCCAGACCTGAGGAACAAGGGCAAGATTTTCATGTGTAAGGTCAGTCCCTGCACGCTGCCCCTGTCCGAGTATCGGTTGAGAGCGCACACGCTCGAATAGGCTGGACAAACAGATCCCAATATCTCTTCTCTCTGAAGCTGTTCGCTTCAAGAGGACGGCTCAGGGATGGCTTGCCTTCCTTCCTCATCACCACTGTGCTGGCCCTGTGACATTAGGGATATGATCCCAGGAACAGAGATTGCGGGCGCGGGCCTTGTTCAAAGGCCAAGGGCTGCACGGAGACAGACCTAGCTAGACTTCACCTGCTGTAGTTGGCGCAGCAGGTCGGCCAGGTCCTCGTAGACGTGCTCGGGTTTAATGGGCGAGACCTCGATATCGGCCCGATTGTTGCGGCCCGAGAGGACCAGAATAGTGTGCGTCCCGGCGGCCTGGCCGGCCAGAATATCTACATCCAGGCCATCGCCGATCATCACCGTCTCCTCCGGCTTACTGCCCAGGCGCTCCATCGCCTCCTGCAAGAGCATCGGCTCCGGCTTGCCCACCACCTCCGGCGTCACGCCAGTACCGGCCTCGATGGCCGCCGCCAGGGTTCCACAGCCCGGCAGAAAGCCACCGCCGGCGATCGGCAGCAACGGATCGCGATTGATGGTAATAAAGAGCGCCCCCGCCAGCACAATGCGCACCGCACAGGTCAGCTTGCTATAATCGAAAAAGCGATCCAGGCCGACCAGCACCACATCCGCCTCCTCCGCATCCACCTCGACCACCGTCAGGCCATACTCCTGTGCCAGCTCCACCAGCGGCTGCTCGCCCACAATATAGACACGCGCCCCAGGCAGCCGACGGGCGATATTCTGCATGGCCGCCTGGCCCGCGCTCATCAAATGCTCGGGCGTCGCCGGAATGCCCAGGCGCTCCAGCTTCGCCAGAATCTGCGCCCCGGTCGCGAACGAGTTATTCGTCAAAAAGATATACTTCTTACCGTTGGTCTCCAGCCACTGCACAAACTCGCGCGCGCCCGGCAGCAACTCATTCCCACGGTAAACCACGCCGTCCAGGTCGATCAGATAGGTCGTATAGGGCAACATATATCTTTTACTCACACCGTTCGGCAAAGCACAAGCAAGGACAACAGGTAGAACAGGCAATCGGCCCGCAAGGCGACTAGCGCGGCAGCAACAGTTCGCGAATGGCGACCACGTCGCGGCGCAGGCCGGGATCAAGCTGCATAGCTCGCTCGATCTTCTCGCAGGCATGCAGCACCGTGCTGTGGTCGCGCCCCCCGAAGAGCTGACCGATTTCCAGCAGCGAGAGCTGAGTCTCCTGGCGAATCAGATACATAGCGATCTGGCGCGGGATGACGATCTGCTTATCGCGCTGCTTGCCACACATGGCCTCTAGCGGGACGTGGAAGTAGTCGGCCACCGTCTGAGCGATCTGCCTTCCACTCAACTGGACCTCGCGCGCTCCATTGCCCAGGGAAGACATCGCGGCCCGCGCCACATCGAGCGTCAGCTCGGTGCGATGCAGCTGCTGGTAGGCCATCAGGCGATTGAGGCAGCCTTCCAGCTCACGGATGTTGGTCTGAACCCGGCTGGCGATATAGGCGATGACCTCATCGGGTACCGGATAATGCAGCATATCGGCCTTGACGCGCAGGATGGCCATGCGTGTCTCCAGATCGGGCGGCTGGATATCGGCGATCAATCCCCACTCGAAGCGCGAACGCAACCGCTCCTCCAGGCTCACGATGGCCTTGGGGGGGCGATCGCTGCAGATGACGATCTGCTTGCTCATCTCGTAGAGACTGTTGAAGGTGTGGAAAAACTCTTCCTCCGTCGATTCCTTGCCGGCGATAAACTGAATATCATCGACCAGCAGAATGTCGACCGAGCGATACTTGGCACGAAACTCCTCGGTGGTACGATAGCGGATGGCATTGATGATCTCGTTGGTGAACTGCTCGGACGAGACATAGAGCACCGCCAGGCCAGCCTGGGCCCCCTTATGACCAATTGCGTGCAGCAGATGCGTCTTTCCCAGGCCAACCCCCCCATATAAGAAAAGGGGATTATAGGCCTCCCCAGGGGCCTCCGCTACGGCGTAGGAAGCGGCGTGCGCCAGGCGATTGCTATTGCCCACAATGAAGGCATCAAAGGTATAGCGCGGATTCAGTCGGTTCGGTACCGCCGCCGCGCTCTCCTGCTCCCAGGAAGGCGCTCCGCCCGCCGGCGGCTCCGGCTGCCTGGCGCCATAGACGCCAGACGCGGGTGGCTTGCTGGGCAGATCGTAATCATAGTAGGGAGAAGGAGGAATAGAGTCATTTCGGCTATGTCGAGTGGCAAACGTCTCGGTTGTTGGCTGGCGATCCTCCATAGCGGCCATCTCCAACTCCTCATCGGCGCGAGCTTCCTGGGGAGCACAATCCGCCGCCACCACCCTGAGCGCAACTGGCTGCTGAACCAGCTCGGCCAGGGCCTGTTCGATTGCAGGCCGCCACTGTTGTTGGATCAGGGCACAGGCGAGGGCATCGGGGACCAGGAGCCAGAAAGAGAGCACTTGAGTTTCCGTTGTTCCGGCAGCCTCGGAGGCCGAGGTGGCGGCAACGGGCATCAGTCGGGCAGTACGCAGCCAGACCCTGGCCACAACGTCGACAGGGAACTGCTCCAGGCGCTGAAGCGCCCTGTGCCAGAGCATGGCCGGATTCACGCGCTCACTCTCCCGCCTGGTCCTCAGCGAGTGCCACACACTCGATCTCGACCAGAGCCTGACGCGGAAGTTCGGCCACGGCCACCGTCGAGCGCGCCGGCGCCGGTTCGGGGAAATAGGTCGCGTAGACCGCGTTCATCGCCTGGAAGTCACTCATGCGCGTCAGAAAGACGGTCGTCTTGACCACGCGCGCCAGCGAGCTACCGGCCGCCTGCAGCACGGCCTGCAGGTTCTGCAAGACGCGATGGGTCTGGGCAGCCACATCGTCGCCCACCAGCTCGCCGCTGGCTGGATCAAGGGCAATCTGACCAGAGGTATAGATCAACTGGCCGCAGCGGATCGCCTGACTGTACGGTCCGATGGCGGCGGGTGCGCTAGCGGTAGTAATCTTCGTTCGTTCCATAGAGCAATGCCAACAGCGGACGCCCGAGCGAGCGCCCCTCCTTCTTATCCAGCTTCTCTTCTAAGAGTATGATACCGATGGGACCAATCGTCTTCAGGGATACTGACGCTGGGGTGGGAACAAAGGGCCTCCTCCCCCAGCGGGAGAGGCCAGGCCCTGCCAGGGAGAGGCCACTGCCGGATGGCCCTGCTGCACCAGCTCACGCAGGCAGGCCCGCAAGGCCTGCTGTAGCTCGATGGCCGAATGGAAGCGCTCCTCTGGCTCCTTCTCCAGCGCGCGCATCACAACGCGCTCGACGCTGACCGGCAATGAGGGATTGAATTGGCGCAGCAGCGGGGGATTGGTAGAGGCATGCTGCATAGCGATCGAGACCGCAGTTGGTCCCACAAACGGTGGGCGCCCGGCCAGCATCTCGAAGAGCACGACCCCGAGCGAGTAGAGATCGGATGAGGCCGTCAGCGTCTCGCCGCGCGCCTGCTCCGGCGACAGATAATCGGCCGTACCGAGCACGATGCCGCTATTGGTCAGCCCGGCGTCCTCCGCCACGCGCACGATCCCGAAATCGGTCAGCTTGACCCAGAGGCCGCTGCTCAGGTCATTGGAGAGCGGCGTCAGGCCGTTCCAGGTCAGCATAATATTCTGTGGTTTGATATCGCGGTGGATAAAGCCGCGGGCGTGGGCCACCTGCAGCACCGAGCAGACCTGGCAGGCGATTTCAAAGGCTTCGCGCACCTGCAGGCGGCGGCGCTGAGTGATCAACTGCTTCAGCGTTGGGCCTTGAATATACTCCATCACCAGGAAATACTGCCCACCCTCCTCGACAAAATCGTAGATGGTTACCGCATTGGGGTGGGCCAGAGCCGCCGCCGCGCGCGCCTCCCGGCGGAAGCGCTCCACGGCGCGCAGATCGTTCTTGTCGAGCGAGCGCAGCACCTTGATGGCGACAATCCGCTCCACGCGATGGTCCCAGGTCTTGAAGACGCTGGCCATGCCGCCGGTAGCAATGTGCTCGCGAATCTCGTAGCGTCCCGCGATGAGCGTGCCTTCCAGATGACTCAATGCTCTACCTCAGATCCCCCGGCAAGGTGATATCAAGGATGGCTATTTGTTCCCAGTATAGTGCGCAGGGTAAGTATATCATCAAAACACTCAGGCCGTCCAGAATGGGTGAGAATCGCCATCCACTCCACCGCTGGTGAGCTGGATCGGACTGCCAGCGGGACTGTAGGTCTTGGTCTTCTGGTCGTAATTGAGCTTGAGGAGCCAGAGGTTGAACTCCTGGTTGGAGTAGAATAAGTAGGCGATCGCTCGTCCGTCCGGCGACCAGACGGGCTGGCTGACAAACTGCCCTTTGACGAGCAGCTTCGACTGCTGGTATGGCTCCAGAGCCTTCTTTTCTACCGTTGGATCGTTTGGATTGGTGGTGACGCCCTCGGGTGTGGGCATGACATAGAGGCCCATCTGCCCGTCTTTTTCTCGCCGGATGTAGGCAATGGTGTTACCGTCCGGCGAGAAGGCTGGCTGCAGACACTGCACGTCCGCGGGAGTGATGGCGATGCCCGGATCGAAACCCGGCAGCCCGGGATAGTAGGTGCCGTGGGGCTTACGGGCAATTTCGTTGGGGTCCTCCATGAACAGCTGGATCACCTGCTGCGTGCGCGTGTCATCGTAGGCGTAGTGGGTGTAAATAATCTGGTCAGAGTGTCCCGGACGGAAGCTCGGATCACTGTTGCCGCCATCGCCCACATAGGCATAGGCCACATCCTGAACGGCGTTGTAGTTGTTAGGCTCGTCAATCGACATCTCATAGATCTGCAGGTCGAGCACCGGCGCGTCGTAGTGCGTGTACTGATACCAGTTTTCCTTCTGGAAGTCGCTCAGAAAGAGCAGGTGCTTGCTGTCGGGCGCCCAGCGCGGCTGGGCGTTCCACTTGAAATCGTCCTTGGGAACATCCAGGCCCGGTACAAAGTAGTAGTGGCCATTGCCATCAAGCAGCATGTGCCACGGGCCGCCGTTGACCGACATGTACTCGATATTGGAGTAGTTTTTGAAGCGCACTGTGAAGGCTATCCACTTGCCGTCGGGCGAGACCGCCGGATCGCTCACGGTCTGGCCCTTGGTCAATTGCTTCAGGCTATTGCTGGCTCCATCCAGCACCCACAGGTTATGGTCGATGGTAAAGTAGATCTTTCCTTTGAAAAGGTTCGGATTCTCGTTGACTCCTACCTGGCGGTTCCCAACGGTGGTCTGCTTGAAGTTGTTGTTGCTGCCTCCAAACCAGAGACAGCCCTGCAGCAGGACCACCAGGCTTGACAGCAAGATGGCCAGGCGCCATGAGATGCTGTGCTTCTTCATCGCTCTTCTTTCTCTTCTCCGGTCGGCTCGCTCGTACGTAGCTAGAGTAGCTCGAGAGGTAGGTGGGTAGGCAGATAAGGGCCATACCGGCCCAGCCCGGCCCGAGGCGTGGAGGGAAAGAGAAGGGAGCGGCGGGTCAGTCAGCCCTCGCTCTATCTCCTGCCACTGCCTGCCCTCACCCTCTCTTTTCTCTGTCCGCTCAGCCGCAGCCGCTCCGCTCGTGGAGCAAGGCCGGTGTCAGCGAGCGGCAGGCTGCACTCCGTCTGGGGTGGGAGGAAGAAAGAATGTGGACAGCCTCAGGGAAGCAGGAGCCAGCAGGCGCGTGGACTCCGCGGACTCCGCGGACTGACCCCGCTCTCCTCTCTCCCAGCCAGGCCCCTTCATCTATCTATATGAATAGTCAGAGTCGCTCGCCTTGTCTCGCCGGTCTGCCAGAGAGACAAGGCGAGCCAGGGCACGGCAAAGACAGCGCTCCGCCTGGCGGTCAGCCTGCCCCCTTCCAGGACAAGGCGGCAGGGCAGCCCTGGAATCCTCCTCACTCGCCCATTGGCCAGGTTAGACTCTGGAGGCATCCAGCGACTCACAGACCACCGCCAGCATCAGGTCAAGGAGGCTGCGTATGCCTAAGAGGCGATCGCTGCTTCCGCCCTGCAGGCTCATCAGACCGAGATTGGCCATCTGGCCAGCGGTCGAGAGCGGATTGCTGCCAGAGACACTCTCGGCCACAGCCGGGGAAGTCTGGACAGCAGCGACCGCACTGTTGCTGGCCTGACTTGTCGCCTGAGCCACAGTCGAGGGAGCGCCGCTGCTGGCAGTTCCAATATTGCACAGCGCCTTATCCCCCAAAGCGAACATCTTGGCGATTACCGGCAGCAAAGCGTCGCAATTGGGGATCTCCACATCGACAGACTGGCCATTACGCGTCACAGTAGCGGCATGCGAATAGGGCGGTCCCAGCGTAACGCGCTGTACTTTCGCCGTATCGATCGTACGAGCAAAATTCATCAGCTCCAGCACCTGAGTCAGGGAGAGATCGGTCTTCACATAACCGTTCAGGTCCTGGGCGATCTCTTGCAGCTTGCCGAAGATCTCAGGATTATCGAGCTTGCTCTTAAGCTGGGTCAGTACCTGTTGCTGGCGGGCCGAGCGACCAAAATCGCCGACGAGGTCAGCGTGGCGGGAGCGAACGTACTCGAGGGCCTGCAGGCCGGTCAGGTGCTGTGGCCCGGGCGCGATATAGAGACGCTTGTAGGCATGGATATCACCCGTCGTATTGCCGACATCGTCGGGGTAGGTATCGTCCGTAATCGGGTGCATAACATCGACATCGACCCCGCCGACCGTATCGATCACCTTGACAAAGCCATCGAGGCCGACCCAGGCATAATAGTCGATGGGGATGCCGAAATCGGCATGGATCGTTGCACGCGAGAGGGCCACGCCTCCGTAGCCATAGGCTTCGTCGAGCTTGCCCATCCCAACCCCTGGAATCGGCAGCCAGAAGTCGCGAGGGATCGAGAGCATGCCGACGCTCCGGGTGGCCGGATCGATGGTCACCACGATATCCGTCTGGGCGATATAGTGCCCGGCGAATTTCTCGTCGGTATCGCTGCCGAGCAAGAGGATGTTGAAGCGACCTCCGCTCAAGATCGAGCTACCACTATTACTTTGGGTGCTGCGGGAGCCGCTATCTCCACGCAGGCGCGGCACTTGTTGGCCGACAATATTATTGACGGTTCCGGCGAAGGCATAATAGTAGTAGGCTACTGCCGCGCCCCCAAGCAGGAAGATCACCAGAAAGACCGCGGCCACGATCCGCGCCCAGAGGGGGAAGCGGCGTCGGCGCGCTTTGCCTTTTCTGGCTGGACGGGGCGGGGACGGGGTGGTCAGGGGGGCCACAGGCTGAGGAGGGGCGCCCCAACCGCCAGAGGAAGGCCAGTCAACGGCTGGCGTGCTGCCCACGGCGGGCACGCCGCCGAAGCCCGGAAGCGAGACAGGATGCGTGGCAGCCGGCGTTGTCGGCGGGGCCGTCATGGCACCTCCCATAGCCAGCGGTCCGGTTCCAGGGCCTGAAGCCAGGCCCTGAGCAGGATAGTGCGCGAGACCGGGGGCTAGAGCTGGCCCTGCCTCCCCCATAGCGGGCCCAGCTCCGCCGAGGCCAGGTGCGGCAGCCCAGGGTCCCACACCTGGCGAGCTGAGAGGTCCTGCGGGAGCAGCCGGCGGCTGGGCCGCTCCCTGTCCCTGCCGCAGCAGATCGGGCAGGCGATTGAGGGGGACATTGGCATCTGTCTGATGCGACGAAACCTGATTCAGAGAGAAGGGCGGCAGGCCCGGTTGAGAGAGTGGCAGAGATAGATCGCCGGTTCCGTTTGGTGACTGGCCAGCAGGCGTCGAGAGGGGCGCGGGCGCCGCCTGCCCGGAAATGCCGGGCAGGGAAAGCCTCGGCGGCCCCCCCTGTGGATTCTTCTGCCAGAGACCCGAACCTGTTGACCGTGAGGCCGTCGCTCCCGCCTGCTGATCCTGCGCCGCGGCTTCTCCCCCCATCTGCCCGCCGTTCGGCGACCACAGACCCGACTGAGGCTCCTGCTCAACAGGCTCATTGAGAATCTGAGCCGGGTTCTTGATAAACTGGCGTTTCGCAGTCATTCAAACTCACTTCCTGACAACTTCCTGGCAGAGAGCCTTGGTTGCAGGTGCGCTGATCTCGCGCGCACCGCACCGATTCTGCTCCAGGTCACTTCACTCCTGTACAGGAGCCTTGTGCGTTCCTGGCCCTGCCACCGCTCACCTCATTCTCCCATGTTCCTAGCAGCAGTTGCAATCTCGCTGGCTCGCTGGTCTGCCTCTCCAGTCAGACCAGCCCTCCCTCCCTGCCGGAGCCTTCCCTCTGCCTGCGTACTGCTAGGTACAACGTTTCTGTGAGTTCTTTGCCTCTGGCAATCACAAAATATGGCTATCCTGTGGGATAGCAACAGCAGGCTGGCAAGGAGAGAGTATGTCTCTTGCTCGCGCTGAAAGAGCAGGCTGGTCAGCAAAAGCGCGTATTCAAGCCCGACCTACCCTACTGCTGACTGGACCCTGCATCGGTAGAATCTATCCATCCGGGAAAGGAGCTGCTCCTGGCCAACGGTTCGCCAGCCGGTCGGCCAGCGAGCCAGGAAGCGAGGTATGGTCTATGGCTGGCCGCCCCTGGACACGGGCGCCAGCTAACGGCCTTCTATCTATCTATCACAGCCTGATAGCCTTCCCTATCCTGCGCTCCTCAGCCTGCCTGGCGGGCCCCGCTGCAGGCCAGGCTCAGCAAGATCGCGCCGCGCCGGCGGTGCTGGCCGTCGGCTCCCTGGCCCTGGATAGGGATACTTTTCTGATTCGTAGTCACTTACTATAACGCATGCTATTCCAGCAAGTTTGCAGACCAAACCTTTTGGGCCAGTGCCGGGCTAAGCTAAAGCGGTTTCAGTCCCGGGGGCGAGGATCTGCCTGTCTGTCTGTCTGCCTGCCGGCTCGCCTGGCTTCACGGGAGGCAGGCCGGGTCAGGCAAAGAGCTGGTTAATCAATTGTTCCTGCTGGAGCAAGGCGGCCTGACGCAGCCCGGCATAGGTCTCAGTCCCCAGGCGCTGCTCCAGCGTGCTCAGAAATAGCTCGACTGTGCTCACGGTGGGGTCCTGCAGGGCCTGGCGCCACTGGACGGCGAAGAAGAGCAAGGCCAGGCCCTCGACTTGCCTTCCCTGCTCATAAAGCAGCATGCCTATGTTGGTGACAATCATGCCGATATCGTAGCGCTCCTGCGTCCGTAGGGCCAGCTTCAGCGATTGCTGATAGTAGCTGAGAGCCTGCTGATACTGCTTCTGAGTCTGGCAGAGCAGTCCCAGATTATGGAGAGCGACACACTCGATCTCGGGGTCGGGGTCGGCTAGCTGACGATTGAGGAGCAGGGCCTGTTCAAAATAGGTCTGGGCCTGTTGAAGGGCCCCCATACTGCGGTACAGCTCGCCCATGTTGACCAGCGTCACCGCCGCATCGTGCTGGTCACCCAGGGCCTGCTGAATGCTCAGGGCGCGCTCGTAGCAGGCCCGGCTCTGCTCGTACTCTCCCAGGCGGGCATAGAGCAGGCCCAAATGGCTATTGACCAGGCCCTCATCGTGGCGCGTCAGTAAGCCGCTGGGCGGCAGCATCCCTGTATAAATGCTCATCAATGTATTCCACGTTCCCCAACGCATCAGGCTTTCATGCAAGCTCTCGCTGAAGAGAAGATCGCAAGCCTCCTGCCACCGCCAGCCCAGGCAGAGATGGCGAATGGCATGGAGCAGGGGGACCACGTCTTGCAGGCCCGTGCGCTGCTCCGGCGGCGGGCACTGCTCCAGAGCCAGGCGGCGGTAGTAGGCGGCGACCTGCAGATGGCTGTTGGCGAGAGCAATCTCGCGGGCCTCCGGCTCCTCGGGCTTCAGCCCGGCCAGAGCCTCCAGCAGGGGACTACGCAGGCCGAGCATGTTCTCCAGCGTCTGGCTGTGTTCAAGATCGTTTCCTTCCAGGTAGGCCGCCAAGACATACTGACGCAGCAGGCCATGCAGATCGTAGCAGGTGACTCCCGCCTCGTTGAGCGAGCGCTGTACCAGCGAAAGCTGCACCAGTTGCACCAGCTCTTGCTCGAAGCGCAGGGCATGCGCCGAGGCATACTGGCCAGTGACGGTGGCTACAATCCCTGTCAGTGGCACCGGCTCCGAGAAGAGCGCCAGGGCGCGCAAGAGCAGGGTCTGCAGGGGAGAGAGATGGCGATAGAGCGCTGCGATCGTCTGCAGCGTTACATCGCCGCTCCACAGCGGTTGATACTCGGCGGCATGCAAGAGATAGGGGAGAGAAATCCCCGATAGCTGCACCAGGGCACAAACCAGCAATAACGCAAAGACGTGGCCGCCGCAGCGCTGCCAGACCAGCGAGAGATCTTCATAGGTCCCCTGCAGGCCACGCTGGAGCAGGAGCGAGACGCCTTCTGGAATGCTGACGCGCGAGACCAGATAGGAGCGGACGCGCTTCTCGTCGTCGTTGAGCGGCCCATAGGGCGAGAGGTAGCTGGTCAGCAAGAGGCGACTGGTGCCCAGGTCCATCTGGAGCATCTCAAAGAAGGCCGCCAAAGCCCCGCGCCCGACCAGCCCCTGCGCGGTCTCGGGGTCCAGGAGCTGTTCAAACTGATCGAGGACGATGAAGGCGCTCTCATGGGGACGACGCAGGGCGCGCACCAGGGCAGCGATCTGCTGCTCGGGCTTGAGCAGAAAAAACGTGGAGGTGTCAACGTTGATGCTGCGCAGGATAGCGGCGATGACATCCGGCAGATTGGCAAAGGAGCTGATGCTCAGCCAGACAAAGTAGCGTGGTCGTAGCGGCGGCTCCTTTGCTACCTGGGCCATGGCCTGGATACTCTTGTAGACGAGCGCGGCCAGGGTCGACTTGCCCACTCCCGGCTCACCAGTGAGAAAGACAGCGCTGGTATTGGGGTTACTCAACATGCGCCTGACGGCGTTCACCTCGTCGGCGCGCTGTAAGATGCTTTCAGGCTCTGTCGTCGGCGGTGTCGTCGAGTAGATCCCGAACGTGAACTGCTGCTGACGCTGAGGCGTCGGCTGAAGGGCCGCCGATAGCGGTGGCGCTCCTCCGCCTGGCTGCCCGCCCCCAGAGACCAGGTTGTTGTATTCCCACCCTTGCATACAACGTTGTACCTCGATGTTTCACTTGTGGTGAGTGCAGTATACCATATTGGCGCGCCTCAAGGGGCGGATAGCCTGAAAATGCTATTATGCGGTTTTTTCGAGTTCCCTTCGGAGCTGGGTTCGTGTTGCCCTGGGGTTTGTTTGGGAGGAATACTGTGTTTTTGCTTTGCCTAGTTTGGCAAAGTTTCGCATTGTTTTTAGGAGGGTATTGATATCTTCGCTCTTATGTGCTATGATTGCCATAGGAGGTCGTAGGTTGGTGAGGGATTGATGAAAGGGGGTGCTTATGGCTAGGTACACGCTTGATCAGTTGTTGGAGGAACTGGGTTGGAGTGTTTCGGACTTGTCTCATCAGACGCGTCTAGCTCGGGCGACAATTTCCAGGGTGCTGTCAGGAGAACCTGTGAGGAAGGCAACCGTTCTTAAAATTCTGAGGGCTATTAACGACGAGAGGAGGAAATCAAATTTAGGGACGGTGAGACTTGCTGACCTTGACGGAGTTGTTTTGAGGTAGCTGAAGTGAATGGAGCGCCCAAGTTGGGGCCTTGAGCGCTCCGGTGCTCGCTGATTGCAGTTGCTGTGGCTGGCTCTGCTTGGGGAGGCGACCAGTCACAGTGTACATGTGTAGCGAGGCTCGTGGGTATTATCCCATTTTGGGCCTGGGGCTGTCAAGCCCATCAGCGAGCGGCGGAATGCGCGTGCTTGTTGGTGGGCTGATGGCCCTGGGCCTTGTTGTCTTTTGGGAGGTCTGTATGAATGCAGAAGAGCGGCGTCAGTTTTTTCGGGAGGCTTTCCGCAGCGGGATCCGGAATTACAGGTACTACTACTGTCAGCGTGATTCGGCTGAGGAGGTGGCTGATTACTTGCGTGGCGTGCGGCGGCGATACCGGCGCTTTGGGTGGCGTCGTTGTCCTGATCCCCTCGAGCGGGCCGAGGTGTTCACCGCTGGGTTTCTCCGGGGCATTCTTGCTGGGCGCCACGCGCTTGGGCGTGGCGATGATAACCGGCGTTTTGGGCGAGCTGTCTGGCGATTGCTGCATCAGTGGGAGGAGGCTGATCAGTAATGGGTTCTCAGACGAAGAGGTTGCTGCTGCTGCTTGTAGCGGTTGCGGGTGATGTGCGGGCGTTTTTCGAGTATGACAAGGATGATGAGGATGACCTGTTGATGGTTTGGATCGGGGGCAGTTTGTCTGGGATGCTTCCCTTCCTGGCTGAGGGGGGATATGTGATTGATTTCACTGTGCTTGCTGATCATCCCTGGTTGGTTCGCTGGGCTAATGAGGCTCCTGTCTTTGGTGGGTGGCTTGAGGAGCGGCCTGGGGATGCTCAGGCAGGGCCAAGTGGTGAGGTTGGGGCTGCCTTCCTGGCGAGGTACTGGATGGAGCGGGGTGCTCGGGTTGGCTGGCGGCAAGGTGATGAACTGCGTTGGTCGGATGGCTCTGTGAAGCTGATTGGGAGGTGAGTGCGATGCGGTCTTGCTTCCTGTCTCAGGAGCATGCCAGTCGTTTTGCTGGGGCGTGCTGTCGGCTTGCGTTTGATGCCTTGGGAAATGAAGAGGTCTTGCTGCTGTATGGGCTGACAGCGTTTTCGGGCCTGTGGCAGCAGGTAGAGGCACAGGGGTTGTTTCAGGGTCGGCGGTTGCGTTGGCGGGCCGTTGAGGAGGTGCTACGGCTGCCGGGGCAGTCGGCATGGCAGAACGTGTTGCTGTACTGGTTGCTGGTGTTGGGAGGGTACGAGGGGTACAAGCGGGTGTCTCCTTTGGATCTTCGGTTCTTGGATGAGGATCAATTCCATGTGGTGCGGGTGGCGCTGCTGCTGATGCGGTATGGCTGGCGGGCGGTGTTTGACAGGGATCCCTTTCTTAAGGCTGGTTCATCCAAGCGTGGTTCCTCATTCAGGAGAGGTGTCTTATGAGCTGGCAACAGCGTGAGTCGATGGGGCGAGTTGAGCTGGCGGAGGATGCGGTGGTCTGGCAGAGGGAGCAGGCATATCGGCAGATCCGGCGTGTGCTGACGCTGGCCCGGTTTGAGGCGTGGCTTCGGCAGTTGGGGTTGCAGGGACAGCGTACCGTTGGGCGCGCGTGTTCGGGCTGGAACTGTCCGCTCTCTCGCTTTCTTGAGTCTGAGCTGGGCTATCCGGTGTTTGTGTCGCGGTTGCGGGTGTACCTGTCGGGGCCTCCTGTTGACGAGGAAGAGAGCGGGGAGGACGGAGAGGAGGCCGAGGAGGGACTGGAGGAGGGAGTGGAGCTGCCGGAGTGGGCGAGGCTGGTTGTGGACTGGGTTGATCGGTTTGTGGTGGGTGTCCTGACGCTTGCGGATGTACAGATGATCGTAGGAGAGGTCAAGCAGACGCTTGCCGCTCGGCGCTATTAGGAGGTGGGTCATGACGATCTCGCGTTTTGTTGGGTTGCTGGTGCTTCTGCTGGTGGGGATGTTTGGAGCGATGCTGTTTTTTGACTACACGACGGTGGCGATTGTCACTGTTGCGCTGGCAATGGTGCTCTTTGTGGTGGGGCTGGTGACGCTGCGTCCTCGGTCCGATCCGCGGGACTGGGAGGGTGATTACTGGGTGTGTCCTTCGCGGGATGCCGGGTCGGAGGTAGAGGAGGAGCGTGCGTGGGAGCGGATGCCGTAGTAGCTCTGTTGGCAGGGGAACGGGGATGCTCGTTCCCCTGCCTGTGAAAGGAGGCTGTGATGAGCGAGTCGATGGGTGAGCCGGTCATCAAGCGGCTGTTTGAGGAGCTGTTGGATCGGCTGGATGCGGAGGGCAAGGCAGAGGTGCTGGCGAGGATGGCGGTGGTGATGCCCTTCCCGGGTCCGGCCTGGGGCTTTATCGAAGTGCCGGTGTTTGGCAGCGAGGAAGGGGAAGTGCGGATTCCGGTCATCGATTTCGTTGGGTGGCAGGCGCGGATGCATCAGTTGCTGGTGGTTTTTGAGGAGGAGGGCGAGGAAGAGCTGTATCGGTTTTACGAACGTTTGCTGCAAGAGGCGCAGCAGCTTGAGGCTCAGCAGGAGTGTGCGGTTGCCCGGCTGATTTGTGGCGAGGGCGATGACAGGCCGTTGTGGGACCGGCTGGCGTGGTTATTACAGGCGCGTTGTGAGAAAGGAGGACAGGAATGTATCTGAACGGACGTGTTGAGTTTGCCCAGATTGGTCGGTTTGTGGATAGCATCGACCTGGTGGTGGTGGATCGAGAGGTGCTGACTCCGCGGGGAGAGCGTCCTCAGTATCACATCAAGGTGGTTGGAGGGTGGCCAGGGCTGGCAGAGGTACAGCAGTTGCAGAAGGAGGTCAAGGCGGGTCGGGCTTCTCAGGAAGAGTTGCTCAAGTTTGCTCAGCAGCATCTCCGCCTGCCTGAGGAGGATGCGAATGTGGGGTTGCTGGTGATTGACAAGCGGGTGAAGGGGTTTCTCCAACTGGTGGCACAGGTGGTGCCGACATCGTAGGCAAGCAGGGGAGGTGACAGATGCGCTGGTTTGATCGCTTGTTGCATGAGATGCTGCATGGGTTGTTGCGGGTGGTGGCGTTGGTGTTTTCGGCAGCTTCCGCGGCTTCGATTTTCTGGCTGTTTTCGGACGTGGTGCAGGGTTGGCTTGGGATGATTGAGGCGGGGGCAGTCACGAGCGCGTTTGCGCTCACTGGCTTTCTGGTGATGCGGGCGATTGCGCTGCGCGTGCTTTCCAAGCGTCGTTTGGGCATGTTGCTGGGGGTAGCACTGGTGTACGAGTGGGTTGAAGTGGTGGCCAATGTGCTGCATGCGCTGGTGGCGCTGCCGCGGTTGCAGTGGCTCGGGAGCCTGGCGGCCCGGTGGCCGGCGATGTGGTGGGTGGTGGTGCTGACGCTGTCGATTCTGCCGCTGACGACGCTGGTGCTGGCGGCTCTGGATGCCGATCTGATGCGTGAGCGCGGCGCGGCTCCGGTGTCGGTGTCGGGGCCGGAGCCAAAGCGGGTGGTGCCCTCGACGGTGTCGCCTGCGCCACCAGCGCAGCGGGGGCCGGCTGGGCCGGTGGCAGAGGGGCCGCGGTTGCCGGTGCCGCTCAATCCTCTGCAGAAGTGGTACCAGGACCGGCGTACTGCGTCGGGGGGCTGAGGCATGGGACCTCGGGAGAGGAGAACCCTCCCCCGGGGGGTCTGCCGCGCCCTTTGTTCCCGCGCCCGCTCCTGCCAGGGAAGGCAGCCAGCCAGGAGCCGGGGTCAAGGCCGCCCGAAGGGCGCTCGTCTTGGCCTTGACGCCGGCGGGAGTGGAGTGGAAGGGGTGTGGGGCCTGGCTGGCGAAGCCTGGGCCGTCGAGCGGGCGCGGAACAGCTTCGCCAGGGGGCTGGCACGCGCGTGGGTCTGGATGCGAGCGGCGGCGGGCGGCAGTGCTGTGGAGGGCCTGGGGCCTGCGCGTGAGAGACCAGCGCGTGCCAGCCCTTCCGCTTGGAGGGGGGTGTGGCGAGCAGCCGCGCGAAGCGCGGCGTGCGCGCGCGAAGCGCGCGACTCGCCGCCCCTTCACTTGATCTCAAGAAGCGTAAGTCACACAAGTCTGTGAAGGAGGGATGGGCGATGACTGGCATGGACATCGTGCTGGCCTTGGAGCGGTCGGGGCTGGATCGCTATCAGGAGGTGGTTGAGCGCTTCTTGGAGGAGTGGCCGCGGCTGGGAGAGGAGTTCGCGAGCTTGATGTGTCTGGCGATGGTGGGCCGCTTACGAGGAGGGGCAGCGCTGCTGGTAGCGCTGCTGGTGTTTCTGCAGGGGCCTGCGGTGTATGGGGACGGAGTGACTGTAGGGGGCAGAGAGGTGCGTTTGTGGGACTGGTCTGGGTTTCGTTGGTCCATGGAGCGTTTGCGAGACTGGGCGAGGATGAAGCACAAGAGGGTGCTAGCGGAGGTCTGTGAGGCATTGGTGGCGTGGGCAGGGGTCCGTTGGGAGGTCCAGGACGACTGTTTGCTGTCGTGGCATGCCCGGTTGGGTGTCTTGGAGGCGTGAGGGATGTGGCTGGGTCTTGGTCTGGCAGAGCTGGCTTGCGAGCTGGTGTGGGGGGGTGAGCTGTGGTGAGGCAGGGCAGAAGAGGAGAGCGGTACTCGAGCTGGCGGCGGCCCTTCCGGTTGCAGTTGTCGGCAGAGGCGGCCAGGGGCTTTATTGGGCCGGCTGATCGGGGGCGGTGTCGGTGGCCGGAGTGTGATCGGTTCGAGTGGTGCAATGGAGCCAGGTATTGCCGGGAGCATTTCCTGTTGCAGTATGGGCAACAGGAGCTGCCTGACCGGCGTGCGATGTGGAGGAAGCATGGGGAGTGAGCAAGTGGCAGGGGCGGCGGGAGAGTGGCCACGTGCTGCTCTCCCGACTGTGGCTGTGGAGAGGAGTGCTCGTGAGCGGCTGGCGGATGGGACGTGGAGGTGGTTTGTCTGCGGGCATCCCTGGGCGTTGCGACATCGGCTGGTCTCGCGGGAGACGGGAGAGATGGTGCCGATGCGGTGTGGGCGGTGGTCGTGTCGCTATTGTGGGCCACGCAAGGTGCTGGTGTGGAGGCGGTTGATTGAGCAGGCGGAGCCGGCGCTCTTTGTGACGCTGACCAGGGCGGGTCGGACGCTTCAGGAGGCGTCGCGGGCGCTGACGACCTGGGTGCAGGCGGTCAGGCGTGGTTCCAGGCGGGAGGGCCGTCCGGCGTATCGGATTGAGTATCTGGCGGTGCCGGAGTGGCATCGCAATGGGTGGCTGCACTGGCATGTGCTGATCAAGGGGGTAGCGTATCTGCCGCATGGGGTGATCTCGGAGCTGTGGCGCTCGGCGACGCGTGGTCGGCGACAGGGAGAAGAGGCAGAGGAGCGAGAGGCGTATGTGGTGTATGTCGAGCGGGTGCGTTCGGGCAAGGTGGCTTCGTATGTGACGAAGTACCTGCTCAAGGCTGTGGGCAGGTGGCAGGTGCGGACGCGGCGGCTGCGGTACTCGCGTCGGTTCTTTGAACAGTCGGTGGCGGTACTGCGGCGGCTGTTGTGTGGCCAGGGGAAGGCAGAGGAGGGTCAGGAGGAAGAGCGAGCTGGGATGCTGCGGCAGGATGGTGGCGTGACTGATCATCCACCTGCGGGTGATCGGACCGAGGCTGGCTGGCTGTTGTGGGAGTGGCACGGGGAGTTTGACTCGGTGTGGCAGTACAGGCGGGTCTTGGAGCGGGTGTTGAGGGAGCGTCTTGAGCAGTGGAGAGCTGGGGAGTGGAAGTTGTCACGGTTCGTGATACGTTCTGCAGAGTGGTTTGCTCAGGAAGGAGAGGAGTAGGATGCGTTTTGATGAGGCTGTAGACCAGTTTCTGTTGGATCTGGAAGTACGTGGGCGGTCGGTTGGGACAGTTCAGCTGTATCGGAGGGTATTGTCTTTGTTGGCACGGTGGTTAGTAGGTAAGGGAGTGGAGCATTTGGAGGCTGTGACTCTCTTTCATCTCAGAGAGTTTTTACAGTTTCTACGTTCTTCTTCTTCTGAAGATCGTGGGATAGCTGGTGGTGGTCAGAGGCGGCTAGCATTGTCAACGTTTGTTTTGCATGTAAGTCTGATCAAGGCTTTTTTTCGATGGTGTCATGAGGAGCGTTTGCTAGATAGTGATCCCTCGGGGCGTTTGAGGAAGCCAAAGTTGGAGAAGAGGGTGAAGCTGACGTTACGTCCGGAGCAGGTGGAGGCTTTGTTGGGGGCTTGCGATGTCTCTACTAGGGATGGGTTGCGGGATTATGCAATTGTGGCGGTTTTGCTGGATACGGGGATCAGGGTTTCGGAGCTGGTTGGTCTTGAGCTGAGTGACCTGGATCTGAGGCATCGGTGTTTGAAGGTGAGGGGAAAGGGAAGGAAAGAGCGGGTGGTTGGGCTGTATCCTGCGGTTGTGAAGGTATTGTTTCGCTATCTGCAGGTGGCTCGGCCTCGGTTTGCTTCGGTGTCCTATAGTAGCCGTCTTTTTCTCGGGCGTCGTGGTCCATTGACGGTTAGGGGGGTTAGGTTTATTCTGGATCGTTTGGTGAGGTCTGCTGGTCTTGAGAGCCAGGTCGAGCGTGGTGAGTGCCCTCGTGTGCATCCTCACGTTTTTCGGCATACTTTTGCAAAGCAGTATTTGCTTGCTGGGGGAGATTTGTTCAAGTTATCGACAACGCTTGGCCACGCTTCGGTCCAGGTGACCTCAGAGGTTTATCTGTCTGATTTTAGGAGCGCGGATGCTTTGGTTGATCATGACCAGTATTCACCTGCAAGGAGGGTTCGCTTTCCTTCGGGGCGGCAGGTTCGTCGTGGTAGGTTGGAATCGTAGAAAAGCTGGTTGTATTCCTGCACAATGTGCGTTTGTTTGTGCCTTATATCGTGGTTGTTGTTAGTATTCTTCCTTGTGAGGGGGTCAGTGTGGCTTGTGTTGAGCTGGCTTTAGGTGTGGTTTGTTTTGGTTGGTTTATGGGAGCTGGTGCTTGTTAGTTTGAATAATGCTATTATAGGAACGTAATTCGCGTAGAAGGGAGAGGGATCAGTCGACCTATGCTCCGAATAATTTACATGGGCACTCCCCAGTTTGCTGTGCCCCCCCTGGAAGCCTTGATCGGTGGGGCCAGACCCGGGGCCGTGCTGGAGGAAGGCTATGAGATCGTGGCGGTGATCACGCGCCCCGATAAACCTGCCGGGCGAGGCCACCAGGTGGTCTTTTCGCCGGTGAAAGAGGTCGCCCTCGCTCACGGCCTCCCCGTCTGGCAGCCCGGTTCTCTCAAGCGCCCAGAAGCGATCGAGGCGCTGGCAGCCTACCGCGCCGACCTCTACATTGTCACGGCTTTCGGTCAGATTCTGCCGCAGGCAGTGCTGGATCAGCCGCGCTACGGCACCCTGAACATCCATGCCTCGCTGCTGCCGAAGTACCGCGGCGTCTCACCGATCAGCGAAGCTATCTTGCAGGGAGAGAGCGAGACCGGCGTGACCATTATGCTCCTCGATGCTGGCATCGATACCGGCCCCATCCTCCATCAGCGCCGTCTGCCGATTGCGCCCGACGATACGACGGCCACACTGAGCGCTAAGCTGGCCCAGTTGGGGGCCAGCGCCCTGCTGGAGACCCTGCCGCGCTGGGTCGCCGGCGAGATCGTACCGCAGCCCCAGGACGAGAGCCAGGCCAGCTATACTCGAATGCTGCGCAAGGAGGATGGTCAGATCGACTGGCAACGGCCCGCAGCCTGGCTGGCGCGTATGGTGCGCGCTTATACTCCCTGGCCCGGCAGCTACACGTTCTGGCAGGGTAAGCTGCTCAAGATCCTCACAGCCAGCGCACTGAGCGAGGAAGAGGCCGCTCGCCCACAGAGCCTGGCCCCCGGAACCGTCGAGCGGCAGATGGTCGCCGGCGAGGAGCGGCTGGCGGTCGCCTGCGGGGAAGGCTGGCTCCTGGTGAGTCGCCTGCAGATGGAAGGGCGCAAGGCCCTGAGCGCAGCCGAGTTCCTGCGTGGCTATCCCCAGATCGTCGGCAGCCTGCTCGGAACCTCGCACTAGCCCGCTCCAGCTCCTCTTCCCCGGTGAGGAGTCCTGGGAGACCAGCTGGTCCCTGCAGATAAAATAAATGGGCAGAGAGAGCAGGCCAGACAGACCCCTCTCTCTGCCTGAACTGTCCTCCCAGAAGAGAAGGTCTCTTGCTCGCTCCTCCAGCGCTTCCCTTCCCCTGGGGACTGGCAGACGCTCAGGCAGCTCGCGGGCGTGTCACCAGAGCGCCAATGACGCAGATGATGGCGATCGCGAAAAAGAGCACGGCATGCTTTACATGTACGGCAGTTGGCGGCGAAGCGAGCACATGCGGAATGCCCGGGATCAGATAATAGATCCCCGCGATCAGGGCCACGATAGCTACCACGATGGCCAGCACGAATACGGTGGGATTAGAAGAGTTCTTCACCGTTCCACCCTTTCCTAAAGGAAATAAGCTACTATATCAGTTTTGCCCGCCCAGCGGAGCGAGCGACCCACCCTCGCTCCGGCCTGCTCCAGGCCGCTCGGCCCTCGGCAGATAGGCCGGATCAGGCCGGACGACGATCTTGCTTCGAACAGGCAGAGACCTAAAAGAAAAAGGGAAACAGGGAACAGCCTGTCGGGAAGCCAGCCCTTCCTTCCCCCCTCGGGACAGCTCCCTGCCTCACCTCTCTGGTCGCTCAGCGGTTCAACATCTATCGGTCCTGTCCGCCCGCCCGACCAGCGCGGGCAACAACGAGCCAGCCAGGGGCCAGCACGAGCCTGGCCTGGCTAGGCCGTCTTGGGGCGCCCCATCACTAGACCGACGATCCCAACGATCAGCAGGATCGCACCGACGATCAGGCCGACCAGGCCGCGCGTAGGATGGTGAGTTGCCTCGAAAACGGCTCCGAGGATAAGGAGAATAATACCTACAGCAAGAGCGGCGTAAAAGAGATACTGGTTCTTCATACGCGGTGTTCCTACCTTTTCCTCAAGAGTTGCAAATAGGGACCTCGGTTCGCGAGAGAGGTACAGCTCTGCCAGGGCTGGCGGCAAAGCCCTCCCCCTTCAGAACGGGGCCATTGCCAGGCTGGGGAGCAGCAGCCGCTGTAGACAGCGCCTTCTTCGTCCACAGCAGCTTGCCTACCCCAACAGCCTCTAAGCAATTCTACCTAATCAGGGGGCGGTGTGCAATACGAAGAAGAGCAAAACAAGCCCGATCAGGCCAGCGATCCAGCAATAGACGGCAAAAGGATAGAGGTTACCCGTCTCAAAATACTTCAGTAAGAATTTAGTACTGAGGTAGGCCGCCAGCCCGGAAAGCACCATACCAGTGAAGACCAGCAGCAGGACGGAACCGGAGAGTCCAAAGAGCTGGGGGATTTCCAGCACAGCCGCCGCAAAGATGATCGGCGTTCCCAGCAGAAACGAGTAACGTGCTGCGTCCTCGTGACTGAGGCGCACGCCTAAACCAGCGACCATTGAGGCGCCGGAGCGCGAGATGCCAGGGATCAAGGCCAGGGACTGTCCCAGGCCCACCAGTACGGCCTCTTTCCAGGAGAGGGAGGCCAGGGGACGCAGGAGCACCTTGCTGTCATTGCGGGCCAGGCGCCGTTCCTCCTGAGCGGCCAGATAGCGACGCAGGGCCTCGCCAAAGAAGAGCAGTGAACCGTTGACTACCAGGAAAGTAGCTGCGATGACAGGGGAGGCAAAGAGCTGCTTGAGGGGCTTTTCTAGAAACACTCCCAGAATCCCAGTCGGGATTGAGCCGATAATGATCAACCAGCTGACCCATTCCTCGGTGCCGCGCCGTACCTGACCTTCCTTGACGCTCTTCCAGAGCGTGCGCAGTACCTGGAGCCAATCGCGCCAGAAATAGATCACAAGCGCCAGGGCCGTTCCCAGGTGGAGCGCCGTAATCAAGGGCAGAAACCTCTCATTGTCCACCAGATCTCCCCAACCCAGCAGCCCGGGGATCACAACCGTGTGCCCCAGGCTGCTGATCGGGAACAGCTCGGTAATACCCTGCAACAGAGCTAGGAAAATGACCTGTCCGAGATTCAGATTCATCAGCTCAACTCTCGCTGTTGCTTCCTTATGTTACTTTAGATACCGCTGAACCTCCTGATCGAACTCAGCCTTTGTCTTGGCAAAGACGGCCCGTCCATTATCAGGCCGGTTCAGGAAAAAGTAGTAGTCGGTTTTGGCTGGCGAGGCTGCCGCCTGCAGGCTAGCCAGACTGGGGCTGCAGATCGGCGTAGGCGGCCAGCCCTTATGTGTATACGTATTCCAGGGGCTATCGGGCATTACCTGACTACCTGACTCATTCAGGGCCGCCCAATAGCTCTTTGTGCCAGCTTGCGAATCGCGGGCGTACTGGACGGTGGGATCGGCGTCCAGAAAGCCAGCGGTCTCTGCGTTGGGGCGATAGATGCGGTTCCAATAGACGCTAGCGATCAAGGGGCGATCGCTATCAAAGGCCGCCTCGCGCTCAACGATCGAGGCTAGAATGACCATCTGGTAGAGGCTCATCTGGTTGGCCGCCGCCTTGGTGTCGAGATGATACTGCTGGACCTTGGCCTGGAACTCCGTCAGCAGGCGATCGATAACATCGGTGGTCGTCGCCCCGAGATCGAAAAAGTAGGTATCTGGGAAGAGTAACCCTTCCATTGTCGCCCCCGACGGGAGCTGCTTCAAAAAGGGGAACTTGTTGCGATCGGGAAACCTGGCCGGATTCTTGGTATAGGTCAGAAAGTCCTGCTTACTGAAGCGCGGCAGGCCAGCCGCGGCGATCTTGTCCGCAATCTGTTCCAGGCGCCAGCCCTCGGGAACTCGCACGACGATCTGATCGGGTTGCCCGGTCATGAGCGCATCGATGAGATCGCTCATGCTCATGCTGCTGTTCAGATTGCGATAGACGCCGGCCTGTAAGTGCTGATCCAGGCCCTTGATCTTGGCCCAGAAGCGAAAGGCCAGGGCGTTGCGGATCAGCCCCTTGGCCTGGAGGTCGTTGGCCAGCTGCTGGACCGTCTCGTTCTCTTGAACAACAATCGTCACTGTATGACCCTGGCCAGGAGGACTGACTGGTTCCAGGACCGCCGTGACCAGATTCCAGGAGACGTAGATGAGGCCCAGAACCAGGGCAAAGACCAGAAAGGCAATCAGTATGGCCCCCCGCGAGCGAGGAGGGCGAGGACCTCGTACTTTCATTGTGACGCTTCCTCTGAAGCTTGGTGCCGGTGATTCAGGTACTGCTGCAGAATAAGTGCCGCTGCCAGAGCATCGAGTCCCTGCCCCTGCCGGTTTCTTCCCTTTTTGCCCTGACCACCTTGACGGCTACCACGCCTGGGACGCCTCCCTCCCTCCTCCTGCTCTCGCTCCGCGAGCAAACGCTGCGCCTCCACCGTTGAAAGGCGCTCATCCCATAGGTCGACCGGGATCCTGATATGGCGCTTCAAGCGCTCGACAAAGGCTAGCACGCGCTCTCCCTGCTGATGGATCTGCCCATCAAGGCTCACGGGTAGCCCCACGACGAGGGCCTCGGCCTCGTTCTCCTCAACGATGCGTCGCAGTGTCTCCCAGAGCCGGGCCTCGTTGCCGGCCACTTCCAGCGTTGTATAGGGCGAGGCCAGAATCTGCGAGGCATCACTGATGGCCACTCCGATGCGGGCCTCTCCCACGTCTAAAGCCAGTATGCGAGCCATATAAAAGTGAAACTAGCCTGTTGTCCTTCCCTGTGACTTCACTACTAGAATAGAGCAGTATCCATAGCATTCTAACGAAGGAAGCCGTCTCTGTCTACGCCGCGAGAGAAAGAATGGCAATGGTTGGTCTGGCAGGCAGTGTCTCCCTTCTCGCGCGGTCGCTGGTCTTGCTCGTCCCATCCTGTCCGCTCTCTCCTGAGATTTGCATCCTCATCCAGACAAAGAAAAGGCCGACGGGCTGAGGGCCAGCTCCAGCCAGGCCGGGGCCGGCCTCCTCTCCCGTCGGCGCTCGTGTTGTTCGTTCACCACATGCGCTGCATGGTCACGAGACCAGGACGATGTTGCGATGGATATGAATGTGATCGCGCAGCAGTGGCATCCAGGGGTAAAAGCCTGGATTGACTGAGATGGCCGCCTGAATATCGACCGTTTGCTTTCCAAGACGCGCGGCCAGCAGGCTATTGAGATCGCTGAGGGCCTGATCTTTGGCCTTGCCGCTGAGTTGATTCTGCAGTTCCTGGTCACTGATTGCCGGAGCCACCAGCCCTGTGGCAGTAAAAGCCAGCGCGAGTGAGTTGCCCTTGTCGTTGGGCGTCCCCTTCAAGTGCGCGATGGTCACGGGCTTCTCGCTTAGCAGGGCATATCCCTGCTGTTGCTTCTGGATGGCCGCATTGAGAGCGGCGCGCGCAGCCTGCTGAATATCGGAGGCGCGGACCACCAGAATGGCGGCCTGCAGCGTCAGGGTTGCCTGGAAGCTGCCCGTTGCCGTTACCTGACCGACGGCGGGGACGGCATTCACCTGCTCCTGTACCACCGGTTTACCGGTCAGATCGCCATCGTGCACTTGTTGCTTGAGCCAGTCCTGCATCTCCTGCTCCAGCCGGGCAGCGAGCTGGTTCTTCAGGGTGTTGACATCGGCGGCAGTCACCTGGGGGACAGTGCCCAGGCCCCCGCCCGAGGTAGGTTGAGGATTGGTGACCGTCAGTTCGCTGGCCGAGGCTCCGATCTGCTGCAGACTGTCGGCGGGAATGACCGTGATGCTATTGGCTGGCACGTTGCCGCTGGTACCAGGATTGACGGCCTCGACCTGCACCGGATAGGTTGTCCCGGGCGTAATCAGTGGCTCAGCTGTAGTTTTGAATTGAATGCCCGAGGGAGTGGCCACGATGGTGCCGGTGGGGATCACGAGTGAGCGGTTGCTCTTATTGGTGAACTCGACCGTGCCATGGGCCTTGACCACACCTACCCTGGCCTGTCCGCTGGCCCGTCCCTGAGCTTGAGCATTGCGGCTAAAGAGCAGGACCTCTGCCGGCAGCGTATGAGCGGCCAGACTCAAGCGCGTGGTGGAACTGGCCGTGAACTGGAGATTCTGGCTAAAGGCCCGTGCCGGCAAGGTGAAACTCACCTCAGCCGAGGGGAGATAGTAGGCGAGAACGCCAACGAGGATCAATACGAGCACCAGCAGGCCCACAACGAGCAGCGGCCCCCGCGCTCCGCCGGTGCGCGTGGCGGCTGGTCGACGAGGAGGGCGCGCCGTTGTCGCTCGTGCGCCGACCCCGGTAGGGGGCGCGGCCTTGCTCTGCGGGCGACCCGAGACCGCCTCTCTCGGCCCGCGGGAGGCGCTTCCCGAAGGGGCCGTTCTCGCCCCTGACGAGCCAGCTGGCGCCTTGACCAACGAACCGCTGATCACCCGCGGAGGCTCAGGAGCGGAGCGAGGGGGCAGCGCGCGCGTGGGAAGTGCCTCGATATCGGGCAGACCAAAATCACCTTCCTCCTCGCCTTCCTCGTCAGGTTCAGGGCCGGAAACAGCCGTCTCTCTACCCAGCCCGCTCAATCGCGAAGAGGCCGATCGCTCGTAGGGCTGCCGCCCTAGCCGGGGCAGCGAGGACGGAAAATCCCCTTCTTCTTGGGATGGCTCCTCTTCAGGAGGGGCACTCCAGCGCTCGGCAGAGAGGTGCGTCGATGGCAGGGCGATATCCCCCTGATCACCCAAATCCTCGACTTCGGCTTCGAGCAGCGTACCGCGTCGACTGGAGATGGCCGGGATGTCGTCCTCGATCTCATCGACGGGTGCGAAGGCCCCGCGCTGTTCGGGAAGGGGACTGGGGGAGATATCTTCGATGCGACCGAAGGGGTCGGCTGGCTCCTCCGCTTTCCGGCCTTCTTTGGCTTCGAGGGGAGCAGTAGTATAGGACTGCCGATCCAGGCCGGCAGGCGTGGAACTGCGCTGAGCGGCCTGGCGAATGTGCTGGGCGGTGCGGAAATCCTCCAGCAGCGTATCTTCACCTTCATCCTCCTCCTGCTCAGAGGGAATGAGTGGAGAGATCGCCGCGGAGGCATCGATTGGTTCGATATGAAAGTCATATGAGTGCTCGGTCGATGGCTGAGAGTATCGGCGGGCGGAGCCGCCGGCCTCAGCGGGGCGCTGAGGACTGGCCAGGTCTTCGATGAATGGCTCCCGACTGTCTGGCTTGCGCCCAAAGGAGCCTGATAGAGCGCTGCTCTTCTTTTCCGCCACGTCCTGCCGCCCCTTTTGGTCGGCGAGCGGCGCACGCGGCGCTAGCGGTCTCCTCCCCTCTCCTTCAGCGCCGGTCAGGGAGCTGGGTTGCTCAGCGCGCGTACGGGCTGCCAGGCCGCGAGCAGCTGATCGCGAGCCAGAGCCTTGCTGCAGGGACCGGGCTGGCCGGCTGCCCGGGCGCGCCCGGCTGCTGGGGGGAGAGGTCAGCGACTCGGCCACCTTAAAACCTGCAGCCTTGACCACCACGCGGACCTGGCGATCCGAGCTGACGACGAGCACATCCTTGCCCAACTCGCGCGCGCGCGCATGGAGCAAGCGCCAACCTACGTGACTGCGCAATTTGGTCTGCGGGGGCACCACCAGAATGAGGCGCCGCGCCGGGGCCTTCTCCAGGCGCTGGCGCACGTCGGTCAGTTCCTCTTCGGGGCCTAGATAAATAATCTGCTGCTCGTCAGACATGTGCCCTACTCCCTGCATGCAGGCCAGCACGCGACTGCTTCTACGTGGGCCCTGTCTTCTTCTTCTTCTTATGCCGTTGTCTCATCCCTGTCTGTGCTCTTCAGCTTGTCGGCCAACGTGAAAGTGGGAACGCAGACCTGCCCTTCCTGACGGCTGGCTGGCTGGTTGGTTGGCTGGCTGGCTTGCCGCACGCCGATGAGTCAGAGATGCATGTTTTGGATTACCTTGTAGAGCGCTTGCTCCAGGGCACTGTTCTCGTTCTGCAGCTCGATGGCCTGGTAGGCCAGGGCCATCGGCGTGATGTCCTGGGCATCGCGCAGCAGCTGATGCGGATCAAGAATGCTGGTGACCATATCTGGCTGGACCGTCTCAATCAGCGGCGGGCGAGCGAAGGGCAGGCGCTCTGTCCACGGGAAGCTGCGCAGTTTTTCCTGAAGGTCGGGCAGCGCAGAGCCACCGCCGACCATGTAGATTGCCGGCGGCAGTAGCTCGTTCTTGGCCAGCTCCTCGATGAGCAGCTCGACGCTGTCCATCCAGGTCTGACACTCGGGAGCCAGAATAGCCTTGATCTCATCCCGCTCGTGGCCCTTGACCATCCCATTGCTGTAGAGCACCTTGAGCTTCTCCGCCTCTTTCAAAGGAAGGCCCTTGCCCGTCGCCAGGCGCCGCGTGAAGGTGCGGCCCCCCAGGGCAAACATGCGCGTTTCCTCGATCCCACCCTGACGCACCAGGGCGATATCGGTGGTTCCTCCCCCCACGTCGATGAAGATCGCCCCGCTATCAGCGCTGGCGTTGGTGCTGAGGCAGCGCGCCAGAGCGTAAGGCTCCGCCACAATGGCCACCAGACGCAGGTCCAGGCCCTGAGCTACCGTCTCCAGTGCCCCTAGCTGCATGAGGGGGGCAAAGGCACTGAAGAGCGTGAGGGAAAGATGGCGCCCGCGAAAGCCGATGGGATTCGTGACTACTTGCCCATCGACACGCACCGAGATCACCGCAGCGTTGGTGAGACGTACCTCAATATTCTGGTATCCGGTCTCCGCCGCGATGCGATCGCGGGCGCTCTTCAGCAGCTTCTGCTGCGCCATGCCAATCAGGCTCTCCAGCTCATCAGGCGTAATGAACTTGTTCGGCTGCTGACGGGTCTTGGTCACGGTGATCGAGCTACCTTTGACCAGCTCCCCCGCAATGCCGATCACAGCATCCGGCGCCACAATATCGCCGGCAGCCCGCTCAGCCTGGATGAGGGCCTCATTGCAGCCCTGGATGACCCCCTCGATATCCGTGACGATGCCATCGGACATATGTGAGTAGCTCTGGCGATGTCGGCCCACGCCCAGCACGATGCCCTGATCTTCCACCACCTCGAAGACAATCGCCTTGGCATACTCTGTGCCAATATCAAGGGCAGTATAGAACTGGCGCCCACTCCCGTTATCGTACTGCTCCTCGTAGCCGTCTTCGGGGATATACTCGTAGCTGCCTTCTCGGATCTGTCCCCCGAAGAGAGAGCGCAAGCGGTCAAAGAGCTTTACCATCAGAACTCACAACATCCCCTGTTGATGCATGCCACAGAGAACATGCCGCCTTTCGGTCCAGGCTTTAATAGGTGAACACGAGCACTACACGTACGTTATAACACAATGCCTGCTGGACAACAAGGGGCAGCCTCTTCGCCACTCCCACCTCTGCCAGCCTCCTTGCACCTGGTCTGGTTGGCGTCCGCCCTCCCATTCCACTGCTCGTCCCGCCATGCTCGGCGCTTCTTCTGGCTTTGTCTTCCTGACCGCGAGGCAGCTACCGCTGACAGGCAGAGCCGGCCCAGTGCCTGGCACTTGTGCGGCGGCGTTCCTGCCTTCTTGCCTCGCGCCTGACCTGGCCCTGAGAGGGGCCCATCGTCCCTTCCAGCTCGCTGCCTCGTGCCAGCCCGCCTGTCAGCTTCTCCTCTGCTGTGACGCCAGCTCTGAAGCAGGTCCCCAGAGTGGGCCATGCATGCCATGCATGGTCTGGCCTTTCTTAGCTGAGGGCCTGCTCTACCAGCGAAGGCACCAGAGCCAGAGCGGTGCTGAGAGCCTCTTTGTTGCGCCCACCCCCCTGGGCATATTCTGGCCGTCCGCCACCTTTGCCGCCAAGGTGCTGACCGACAGCAGCAGCAAGCTTGCCAGCGTGCAGGCCACGCTGGACCAGCTCAGGAGTTACCAGGACCTGGACACTGACGCGCTCGTCGTAGACGGCAGCGAGCGCTACCACTCCCGGGCGACCCAGCTTGTTGCGCGTCATCTCGGCTATCTCACGCAGTACCCGGTCATCGGGAGCCGTGACGCTGGCGGCCACGACTGCTACGTCCCGCACGTCGCGGGCCTGCCCCGCCAGGGTAGTCGCCTGGCGCTTAGCCTCGTCGCGCTGATACTGGGTGAGCTGGCGACGCAGGGCAGCCAGCTCATCGCGCAGCTGATCGACGCGCTCGATCAGGTGGTCCGGCTGGGTCTGCAAGCGGCTCGCCAGCGTTTCTACCAGCGTTTTACGCCCGCGCAGATACTGTTCGGCACCACGTCCGGTGAGGGCCTCGATGCGGCGAATGCCGGAGGCGATGCTCGTCTCCTGCGTTGTGACGTAGATGCCGATCTGTCCGGTGGCGCGACAGTGGGTCCCTCCGCACAGCTCCTTGCTGCTGCCCATCGAGACCACACGGACCTGCTCGTCGTACTTCTCTCCAAAGAGGGCCATCGCACCCGTCTTAAGGGCCTCCTCCAGTGGCATGATCTCTGTGATTACGGGGTAGTCGGCGCGGATCCAGCTATTGACCAGCTCATCGAGACGAGCCAGGTCCTCGCTGGTGAGCGGCCGCGGTGAGGCAAAGTCGAAGCGCAGGCGCTCAGGCTCCACCAGCGAGCCACGCTGCTCAACCTGGGGACCCAGCAGATCTCGCAGGGCTTTATGCAGCAAATGGGTGGCGCTGTGGTTGCGCATGGTGTCTTCGCGGCGCTGGGCGTCGACCTCGGCCTGGACGGTCTCACCGAGGTGCAGATAGCCCTCGGTCACTCGGCCATAGTGGACGATCAGGCCCTTGACGGGACGCTGCGTGTCCTCGACGATAAAGGTGCCTACCTCCCCTTTGAGCAGGCCACGATCTCCGATCTGACCGCCGCTCTCAGCGTAGAAGGGGGTGCGATCCAGAATCACCAGCGCTTCCTGGGGGGCGCTGACGCTCTCGACCTCTTTGCCATCGACGAGCAGGGCCACCACGCTGCCGGTGGCGCTTGTGCCTTCGTAGCCGAGGAAGGTGGTCGGCGGCAGGCGCCCGGCGATCTCGGCGAGCTGCTGGTCATTGCGCGCCTGGGCAAAGGGGCTGGCGGCGCGGCTGCGCTCCTGCTGCTGCCGCATGGCTTCCTGGAAACCCGCCACATCGACCGTGAAGCCCTGCTCTGCCGCAATCTCTTGCGTCAGTTCCAGAGGGAAGCCGTGAGAATCGTAGAGCTTGAAGGCTTCGACGCCGGGAATAACCGTCGCCCCGCTCTCCTTTAGCCCGGCCAGCAGTTCGGTCAGGAGCTGCAAGCCGGTAGAGAGGGTTTGATTAAACTTCTTCTCCTCCAGGCTGAGCAGAGCCAGGATACGCTCGCGATGCTGACGCAGCTCACTGTAGTGGCCGCCCATCAGCTCGATGACCGTATCGGCGGCTTCGGCCAGGAAGGGCTTCTCCAGTCCAAGCAGGCGACCGTGACGCACGGCACGGCGCAGGATGCGGCGGAAGATATAGCCGCGACCTTCATTGCTGGGCAGCACGCCATCGGCGGCCAGAAAGACCAGGGCGCGCCCATGATCGGCGATCACGCGCAGAGAAGTATCGGTGCGCGCCTCGCGACCATAAGTTACGCCGGCCAGAGCGGCGAAGTGGTCAATAATGGCGCGGAAGACATCCGTCTCAAAGACGGACTGCTTGCCCTGGAGCACCATCGCCAGGCGCTCCAAACCCATACCCGTATCGATGTTCTTGCGCGGCAGCGGCGTGCGCCTGCCGTCGAGATCCTGATAGAACTGCATAAAGACCAGATTCCAGATCTCGAGGAAGCGTTCGCAATTGCAGCCGGGCTTGCAGTCAGGCTTGCCGCAGCCGTGTTCGGGGCCGCGATCGTAGTAGATCTCGGAATCCGGTCCGCAGGGGCCGGCGGCCCCTGGAGGTCCCCACCAGTTATCTTCCAGGCGCACAATGGCCCCGTCGGGAATGCCGGTGATCTCCGTCCAGTAGCGCGGCGCCTCATCATCATCGGGATGGACCGTTGGATGGAGACGCTCGGGAGGAAGCTTCACGACCTGGGTCAGAAACTCCCAGGCGTAGGCGATGGCCTCGCGCTTGAAGTAGTCCCCCACCGAGAAATTGCCCAGCATCTCGAAGAAGGTCAGCGTGCGCTCATTGCCCACTTGATCAATATCCGTCGTGCGGAAGCACTTCTGCACCGAGGTGAGCCGCGTGGCGGGAGGTGTCTCGCGCCCCAAGAAGAAGGGAATCATCTGCTGCATACCGGCGGTGGTCAGCAGGACCGTCGGGTCGTCGCGCGGGATGAGCGACGAGCTGGGCATGGGGTAATGGCCCTTCTGGACGAAGAAGTCCAGGAAGCGTTGTCGAATTTCAGCAGTGGTAGGCTGCACTTTTACAGACACAGCTGCCTCCTCACTAGTACAATCGGGCCGGGCTCACCCGCGGCACCTGAGCAGGACGGTTTATGTGGTACCAATCCAAAACAGAAGATCTGGTTGGCACAGCGCTTGTCTTTCTTTCTTTATCCTGATTGGCCCTGAGTTGGCACGCTCAAGTGCGCCGCTTTGTCGATCCAGATCGCTATAAGTAGATGAGATCCGGTGTGGATAAGAGAACCAGCGTCCTGTCCTCCCCAGCACGATGCCGCGTCCCGCCAGATCGGGCATAGGTAATACTAGAGCCATTTGTGCACGGGCATTATATCAAAGCCAGGGACCTATCGCAATGCCTGTGGAAAGGAGCGAGGTGCATGCCTGTTTCCATGAAGCTTCCCCATCGCACGCTAATGGTCCTCTGCGGGCCTGCTGGCTCCGGCAAGAGTACCTTTGCCAGCCGCTACTTCAGTGCGGTACCAACGATGGTGGTCTCCTCGGACTACTGCCGGGCCTTGATCTGCGACGATCCAACCAACCAGCAGGTCAATCGTGATACATTCGACGTTTTCCACTATATAATCAGGAAGCGCCTCTGGCTTGGGCGCTTCACGGTTGCCGATAGTACGGCCCTCCACGCCGAGGCGCGCCGGCGGCTCTGGGAGCTGGCCTTTCATTTTGGCTACCTGAAATGCCTGGTGGTCTTCAACGTCTCGCCAGCTACCTGCCTTGAGCGCGACCGCCAGCGCGAGCGCCAGGTTGGCCCCCAGGTCATCGAATACCATGCTCGCCTCTTGCAAAAGGCTCTGCAGGAGATCCCAGGCGAGCAATGGGACCGCGTCTATGTGCTCAATGAGGATGATCTGGAGGCGACGGTTGAGATCGATCCCTGATCTGATCGGCGCTGGCTCGCCCAGCGGAGGGCCTGGCAGCTAGACCAGGCCCCGCGCGCTCTCTTGGTCCCGGTTCTTTTAATAAATTGATACCATTCTGAAAGAAAGGATCACCTTTATTCTTATGGAATCTTCTCTTCCCTGGAAACGTGAAGGTTTGCGCTGGCCTGCTCCTTGCGATACGCTCTTCTTCGATGTCGATGGCGTTCTTATTAAGACAAGCGAGTCGTTTCGCGCTACCGATATTGCTGTGGCGGAGTATGTCGTCGGGACGCTCCACGGCCTGGATTGGGGCCGCTCCGAGGGCCGCCCCTTGCTGACGCTGGATGATGTGAAATTCTTTAAGCAGGCGGGAGGCTTCAATGATGACTGGCACATGTGCTACTTGCTGGCCGGTCTCTATACGGCAAAGTTGCGCGAGTGGCGCGGTACTCCGCTGGCGCAGCGCAGCAATCGCGAGTGGATGGAGCTGGCGCGGGCGGCAATGCTGGAAGGGCATGGCGGCCTGGAGTGGGTGCGCTCGGTGATTCCGGCCAGCGCTTTGCCCGACTACGAGCTGGTGGGCGAGCTGTGCCATGAATACTATTGGGGCGCGGCTGAGTATCGCCGACGCTTCGGACGGGAGCCGCGCTTCCTGCCTGACTGGCCAGGCTTTGTGCATCGCGAGACGTTGCTGCTGCCGCCAGACCTGCCGATGCGCCTGCACGATGCCGGCCTGCGTAAACTGGGCCTGATCACGGGCCGCATCGGCCCCGAGGTCGATAGTGCTCTGGAGCGCCTGGCCGCTCACTGCGGCGGCGCATGGTGGGACGTGGTTATTAGCGGCGACGATTGCCTCAAGCCCGATCCCCAGGCGCTGCGCCTGGCTATCACGGCTGTGGAGTCAGGCGGCGGTCTCTACGTGGGCGATACGGCTGACGATCTCGATCTGGTCCTGAATTATCGCCGCACTCAGGCCCCCGGCGAGCCTGACTTTCTAGCGGTGATGCGCGTTTTTCCCGATGAGGTAACTCTTTATCGCGAGCGCGGCGCCGATCTGATTGTCGGCGAGGTAGCTGAGCTACCCGCTTTGCTAGCAGCTCGCTAGTCTGAAGGCTTCTCCACTATCAGTCAGTCAGTCAGCCGGCCAGCCGGCCAGGAGACCCCAGGCGGAAGACGCGGCCCAGGTCCGTAAGGCCGTCCTGGAGCTTCCTGGCCGGCGCTGATGGGGAAAGCATCGCGCTCCTGCCTCACCTGATCGGCGGTTGAATGTTGACCTGTCCCCACGGATAGCCCTTAGCCTGGGTCCGCCGGCGCTCAGGCTGAGCGCTTCAGGGAGTCAGGGCCTGCGCTTCTGTGCCTCATCGATGAGATTGACCAGGTATTGCAGCTTCTGAATAGCCTGTAAGGCGTTGCGTCGATTGCGCTCATAGCCCTCGGGGGCCAGCTGCATGAACCAGGCGCGGATGTCCTCCTCAGAAACGTCATACCACTTGGTATCGGCCTGGAGGCGCAGATAGACGCGCATGGCCGGGTCCTGCTGCTTGCGCCGCGGTACGAACTGGAGCGGCTGGGCCCCGCTGGCTGCTGCTGCGCTCTCTTGCTCATCGGCGGCGATGGCCTGCGCCAGTTCAGGCTCGGGATGCAGCTCTTTATAGAGGGCCTCGACATCGGCGGTCTTGAAAAAGTAGTCGCGCCCCACCCCTTTATAGGCCCGAATCCGTCCCTGTTGGACCCACTGGTCCAGCGTAAGACGATCGATGCCCAGGCGGCGAGCCGCTTCGCCCGCATCGAGAAAAGCGAAGCGTCCTCTTGCGGGTCCACCGGTGGTCATAGTGTGCACTCCTTTACTACCTCCGCTCCACGTCAGCGGCTGACTCTTCTTCCCTTCCGGACGACTCTGCCGGCCTCTTAGCCTGTCAGACGCTGCTGCAGGGTGATGCCCAGGCCATCGGGATCATGCAGGACGGCGATCAGGTTGCCGGTGACCTGCTTCTCTGGCGGCTGGGAGAAGGTCGCTCCACGGGCCTTTAGCTCTTCGTAGGCCGCCTGGATGTCGGGGACCACAAAGGCCAGATGGGCTACGCCCGCTGGCGGTCGCCCGGGATAGAACTGGGCCTGTCCCTGGCCGCCGGCACGATGGAGGGCCAGGCGCACCGAGCCGGTCTCAAATTCCGTCCAGCCCGGCGAGCTGAAGCGCAGAGGAAGGCCAAGGACATCGCGATAGAAGGCCGTCGAGCGCTCCATATCGCTGACGTAGACCACAATATAGTCAGGCTTCTCCAGCTTGATTGTCATAGCCAGGATACTCCTTCTTGACTTTGACGGCGTAGAAAAGCAGCAGAGTGCTGCCGTAGCGCCGTTCGTCGTCGAGGATCAAGCGCGTCAGGGGCACCGCGAGCAGCTCATCTCGCTCGAGCGGGTGGATCTGGACGATGACGAGGCCGTCCTCGCTCAGCAGCGGCGAGCGGTCGAGCAGGGCCAAGGCCCGAGCCGCGAGCTGATGATACTGCGGCGGGGCTACATAAATGATATCATAAGCGGTCACGTGCAGCGGCGAGAGGGTCGAAGCGCTCCCTTCGGCTGGCCCAGCCTCTTGTTGGGCCGCTAACCACTTGAAGGCGTCGGCGCGCAGCGTCTGAGCTCGCGCCTGCAGCCCGGTCAACTGGAGATTCTCGCGCAGCACCCTGAGGACACGTGGATCGATCTCGATGAAGGTGGCAAAGGCCGCACCGCGACTGAGCGCCTCAATGCCCACACTGCCGGTGCCGGCAAACAGGTCCAGAAAACGGGCCCCTTCGATGCGTGTGGCCAGAATATCGAAGAGCGCCGTCTTCACACGGTCGATGATGGGACGGGTGCCAGGCGTACGTGGAGATTTGAGACGCCTCCCCTTGGCCTCCCCGGCAACAACGCGCATGGTCTTCTTTCTCCTCTATCAGGATCGCTCAATCGAGGGCCAGAATCGCGGCCACGTCACGCTCAAAGTCGTCTCGCTTGGCCCAGGAGATCAGAGCCTCTACCTGATCAATACTGAGCTGCTTAAGGGCCGTGACTCCCCAAATGCGGCCTATCAACTGGCGTAGCTCATCTTCGCTGATCTGCTCTCCGATGACGTTCCAGAGGACGGTCAGCCTCCCCTGGCTCGCCGGCGTGCTGCCCCGCACCTCGCGGAGCTTGTTCAGGAGGGTACGCGCATGCACACGCTCCTGCAGCGAAAGCTGCCGCCTCTCCGTCTTTCCCGAATGAGCCTCTTCCTCCTCTTCGCCTTGTCCACGGCTTCCCTCCTCATCATCCTCATACCAATCTTCATTGTCCGCATCCTCTACCGCATCGTCTTGCTCTTCCTGGTAATCATCGTCTTCCTCATCGTAGCGCCGGTCCTGGGTGGAAAGGGAAGATGCGAAATGCTCCCTGGCGGCCTGCTCTTCTCCTTCTCCTGCGCTCTCCTCTTCGACGACCAGTTCCTGACGAGATCGCCCCTGGCTCCACTCGCGCTGCGAGAAGACGGCAGGATAGGCTTGCTCGGGAAGAGCGGAGGAGCCGGCTGCGCTTGTGCTCGATTCCGCCCTGCCCGTCGTCGAACTGCGCTGGGCGATGAGGTGGCGGAGCTGATCAAGAGCCTCACGCAGGTTGATGTTACTGAGGCTTCTGACTCCAAGCAGCTTCATGGCCTGCTTCGAGTCGATATTAAAGTTATCGCGTAAAATCTGCAAAAACTGGGGGAGAGTAAGATCGCTGTTGAGATTGCCGAAGACGCCCGGCGTTGAGGGCAAGGCTGGGGCCATACGGCGCCGGAGCTGCGAGGCGGAGGGCGAGACCCGGCTTTCGGCTGAAGCAGCAGGAGCGGAGGCCGGGCGCGAGAGAAGGCGTGGCTCTGCCGGCGGTTCACGCGAGCCAGTCGGGCCTGGACGCGCAGAAGGGCTGCGCCCCTCCTCATCGTCAGAGCCAGCCGGGGCAGGGCTTGCCTTGCGCGGCGTCGACGTCTGATTGAGGCGCTGCTCAAGGCGAGCGCTGAACTGATCAAGGCCAGCCAGAGCCTCCTGCAGAAGGCGTTCGCGTTCCTCAGCGCTGGCAGCCACCGGCACCGGTACCTCAACCTGAATGACGTGGAGGCGCCCTTGAGCCGCAAACTGAGTTTTATAGTGGAACCAGATATAGGACCCACCAGCAGAGTTTTTCTCTTTAGCTACAGCCTCATCCATAACGACACCTGCCTCTCCAGCGCGTGAGTCGCCGCGCCCTCGGCGACCAGAGATCATCTTCTGGCCATCCGCCTCGTGGCCTGCCCTGGCAGGGCAGACGGGCCAGCCGGGTCGAGGTGCCAGCGGGCTGCACGGCGCTTCTTGATTTTCCCATTATACCAAAATCAAGATGGCTCTGCCCCCGCTCACTGGAGACAGCGCCAGGCCCCGCCTTCCTGACTAAACAAGGACTTTCCCCGCCCGCCAGCTATCGACGGCCAGTTTCACAGTACGAACGTAGGCAGCAACATCGTTACCATCAGCGGCAGGGGCATAAACCGGCACAATCTGATCGACCGTGACCAGGCCGCGAGCAACGTATTCCTCAGCGATCAGCCGATACCAGTCGGTAAAGCCTTCTTCCCAGGTCGCGTAGCGCCGGTAGCCCGCATAGCTGGCCTGGCCAGCCAGAGCGCGGATATTGCCCAGCGAATGAGTAACACGCGCTACTCCCGCGGTCCCAAAACGGCTTTCCTCCAGAAAGAAGGCCAGAGCATAGACCGGATCGATGCGATAGGCCAGACCATCGGCATAGAGCGCTTTCCCCTTGCCCGCCGCCGGCGAGCCATAAGCCGACAGGACCTGATCAATGAAGTCAGCAGAGACCGAGGGCTGACCCACAACCGCATAGCGCCCTCCCTCCTCACGTGGCTCGAGGGCGAGCCAGAGCAAGATCGCCACCAGTAGGGCCGCCAGGGCCAGGATCAGCCAGTCGCTCAGCAGCCAGGGTCCTCGCCTGCTGTAGGTGCGGTAGCGACGCCGGCTTCTTTTAACTTTTCTTCCACCTCTTCTGCGCAAACGCTGGCTGTACATCATGCTCCATTGGCCCCAAGAGTACCAGGACAGGATCATAGTCTGCTTGCTGCCGGGGGCTATTATCGCACGAGTCAGGAGAGAAATGCCAGTTGCTTGTCAGATAACCGGCAGTTTGACAGCAGGGGCTGAATTTGCCACAGGAATCACTTGTCAGGCAGACTGGCACACCGTACAATACAGTCAAAACAAGGCGCCCGACCTGGAGGGGGAGGCAGCCAACAAGGCACAGTGCGCACGAGAGCCGGAGAGCGGGCCAGGGCGGCGATACAGTTCGGTAGCGACAGCAGGCCAGGGGAAAGTCACGGCGAGCGGTAGCACTGGAGCGGGCACCTCATCCGCCCCGACTTTATCTGCAGGAGCACGTCTTATGCTTCAGCCTTCACCCACCTATCCGCGCTTACCAGAAGCGAAGCGGAGCGAGCAAAAGCAGCCCAGAGCCACGCCCCTGCGTCCGCGCCTGGGAGAGAGGCCGCTGGCGCGCAAGATCAAGGCGATCCTGCGCCCACCGATCAAGGCCATCTACTATCTGATCTCTCAGATCCGCAGCCACAAGGCGCTCAGCCTGGGCGTGGTAGTGATCTTTCTGGCCACCGCGACCATCACCAATTACACGCTAACGGGCGAGTGGCCACTAGGGATTGCCCAGGATCCGTTCAATTTCCACATCAATGGCGGCAATGGCGGAGGCGATAAGGTCAAGGACTGGCTCTACGCGCTGCGCGACGGCGATGTAGCGACGATGCGCATGCTCGAATCGACGCTGATCATGGCTCAGCCGCCGGATCCGACGGAGCTGGTCAGCCAATATAGCCAGAAACAGACCAATCTGGTCTGGCGCGATATCCACGTTGTGGGAGTCTACCAGCAGTCAGACACGACCGTTGATAGCCTGGTGAGCGTCAGCTTCGGGGCTCGCGGACCGGGCGGCGGCACCAGTGGTTACATGCTCTGGCACTTCACAACGCTGGCGCAGAACGGCGGGTTGCTGCTCGTCATCGATCTGGTGAACGTTCGGAATACTCTTGGCTAGTGGCCAGTCACTGGAGTCAGGCCCTTACGGACGAGGTCACGCCCTCCCTTTTTTGCAGCTATCAGTTTGTTGTCTGTCTCTATCTGTCTGCTCCCTGTCTGAGCAGAGATAGAGCGGCCAGCGTTCGTTCCGTCACTAGAGCCAGAGGTCGCTCGCCGACCCCAGTTGGTCAAGAAAAGGGGACTGTCATGGCGACAGAGAAACAATTTGAGAAGCAGAGCGAGCTGGATAGGTCCATCGACCAGGGCCTCGATCAGTTTGGCCGCTTTGTGCGTCACAACTGGTTCTGGCTTCTGCTCGGGGGGCTTGTCCTCTGGTACTTTTTTAGCAACATTTTCCCGCAACTGAGTGCACCGTCTCCTGGAGCGCTTTTCGCCTATCTGCTCGAGATCGCCTTTGCCATCTTCTATATCCTCATTCAGTTTATTGCCCTTTTCTGGTTTCTGGGGCGACCTCGCCTCTACTGGCTGATGCCTGGCGAGACGGGCGTCAACTTCCAGGACTACAAGGGCAATCCCGAGGTATTGGAGCAAGCCCGGCGGATCGTGGCCATTCTGCAGGGGATCAAGGAATTTCGCGAGATGGGTGGTCAGCCGATCCGCGGGTTGCTGCTTTCTGGTCCGCCTGGCACTGGCAAAAGCTATCTGGCTCAGTGCATTAGCAGCGAGGCTCAGGTGCCCTTCGGCTACGCCAGCGCCGCCAGCTTTCGCAACATGTTTTGGGGCGTCGACGTCCTGATCATTATGCGCCTCTACCGACGAGCGCGCAAATTGGCCCGAGAGTATGGGGCCTGCATCTTGTTTCTGGATGAGATCGATGCCCTGGGAGCCTCGCGCACGAGCCAGGGCCGGATGCCAGTCCCTGGCATGGGGGGCGGTCTCTTTGGCTTCATGGGTACGGGCGGCTCGCTCAACCAGTTACTCATGGAGCTTGACCCTCCGCCGGTTGAAACCGGCTGGTTCAAGAAGATCCTCCGCCTCCTCGGCCTTTACCATGGCCGGGCTCAGCGCGAGCCGGTGCTGACCATCGGAGCCACCAATCTCCCCGAGGCCCTGGACCCGGCCCTGCTGCGCCCGGGGCGCTTTGACCGACGTATCCACGTGGCTCCTCCCACAGACAAGTATCGCGGCGAAGTGATCGAGTACTACCTGAATAAGGTCAAGCATGACCCCTCCATCTCGATCAATGCCCTGGTCTACCGCATGGCGGGCTACACGCCGGTCGAGATCAAGCACGTCATCAACGAGGCGGTGATCATCGCCTACTTTGCAGGACGCGATGAGGTGCACTACGAGGATATCATCGAGGCCCAGGATATCCATGAGCTGGGCTATCGCCGCGAGAGCAACCTCTCGGCCCTCGAGCGGCGCCGTCTCGCTTACCACGAGGCCGGTCATGCCGTGGCCTCTTACTACCTGCTTGAACGTTATCTGCCGTCTTTTGTGACAATCCATCAGCGCAGCAGCCTGGAGGGAGCGGCAGCCTTTGCTCTTCCACGTCCCAAAGAGACGATTATGACCATGAGCAAAGAGGAGGTGCTTGCTCAGATCCAGGTCGCTCTGGCTGCCCGCGCCGCCGAAGAGCTGTTCCTGAACACCCAACTGAGCGGCGTTACCAGCGACCTGCGCCAGGCCACCGAGCTGGCAGCTTCCTATATCGGCCTCTATGGCATGGATGGTACGCTGATTTCCTACGGCGCCCTCCTCTCGCCCTCTCATGAGGCCGGTCCAATGGTAAGCTCTCTTCCGCAGCAGCTCACGGAGCGGGTCGAGGTAGTGCTCCAATCGCAGTTGAAGGCTGTCAAGCGTCTGCTCCAAGAGCATCGCGAGGCTGTGATTGCCGTGGCAGAGTCCCTGATCGAGCGCGATGAGTTGACGCCCGAAGAGCTTGAAGAGCTGATCAACCAGGCCGATGCTCACCGGATAACGGTCCAGCTACTGCCCGAGCTGGCGCCGGTCCTCGGTCTGAGCGGCGAGCAGATCGACAGCAATGGGCACGCCGCTCTGCTGCCCGCCGGCAACGGTCACGCCTCAGCTGAGGCCGCGGGTTCCGAGACCGATCAATCGTAGCCCGGCCCTCTTCCTTCCCGTCCTCCAAAAAGGGCCAGGAGAAGAGGCATGTGCTACTGCTGTGCTTTTCTTCTCCTTCCGCTGCAGGCAAAAGCTCACGCTGCTGGCACGGCAGCGTGAGCTTTTTACTCTCTTCCGAAGCAGACCAGGCCATTCCTCTCAAGATGGTGACCTTTGCGCTATTGTAGTGTATAGTGAAATGCGTCTCTCCTGGAGGAGAGCCTAGAACCGCTTGAGGTTACACGACTATGGCCAACGAGGTCATCGTGGATAGCCAGGCCCCCATATCCACGACAGATGGCCCTCAGAGCACACGCGCGCGCTTGCTGTACCGAACGGCGCTTTGCCTGGTGCTCATCCTTGGCCTGGGCATGCGCCTCTATCAGCTTGGGAAGCCACTCGAACGCGACTTCGATGAAGGGGTATACCTTCAGTCCTTGCGCGCTATGAGTCATGGCTTCGCTCTCTATAGCCAGATCTTTTATTCGCAGCCGCCGTTCTTTCTCGAATCGGTCTATCCGATCTACGTCCTGGCAGGCCAGACGCTATGGGCCGGACGCCTGGGCATTGCCCTGCTCTCGCTCTTGGGCTTTATCGGCGCCTGGTGGCTGGGCAAGGCGCTGCATGGCTATACTGGAGCCTTGCTGGCCCTGTTACTGACGCTGACCAGCGTTTCGTTTCTCAATGAATCGCGTGTTCTCCAGGCCGATGGGCCTTCAGTGGCGCTCTCGCTGCTGGCTGTGGGTCTCGCCTTCCAATGGTGGAAGACGCCAGCCGGCTGGCGTGGGCTGTTGCTGGGGATTTTGAGCGGGGCAATCCTGGCGCTGAGCCTTCTCACGAAATTTCTAGTTGTTCCCGCTCTGCTTCCTGTTGGAAGCTTAGTCATAGCTCGCTGCTGGCGGCTGGCACGCCCGGCTCAGGAACAGTCACCTGGGGAGCGTCGCCAGGGACTGTGGTCTCTGGTCGCCGGCCTGCTAGCTTTTCTGCTCGTGACGCTCCTGCTCGTCCTTCCATTCAGCGGCTCCTTCGCGGTGATGTGGCAGAGTGTCGTGTCGTTTCACACCGACGCTGGGGCGGCCTTCCGTTATACCCTGCGCACGATCACTTTGCCCTTGCTGGGGCGTGGCCTCCTGACTCCCCTGACGCTGGCAGGTCTGGCCGGGACGATCCTGGCGGCTCGACGCCGCGACTGGCGCCTGGTCCCGTCGCTCCTGTGGTTTGGGGGAACTATCTTTGTCTTGCTGGAGCAGCGGCCTTTGTTTGAGCACCATCTCGTTGCGCTGGTGCCCCCGCTTGTGAGTCTGAGCGTCCTGGGCTGCCCGGATCTTGCTGCCCTGGGCCGTCAACTCAGGGCCGGAGACCACATCCGGCAAGCTCTCGCCTCGGCCAGCATGGTCATGGTGCTCATCCTGGCCATCACCTGTACGCTGGCCCTGGCTCAGGACGTTCTTTACTTTCTTCAGCCGCCACCGCCAGTGCTGGCGGCGGGGCCACTGCAGCGCGTGGCCAGGGATCTAGAGCGCTTCACCAGGCCCGGCGACGTCGTGATCAGCGACGAACTCCTGGCCGTGGCCCTTGCCGGGCGTGATACCCCGCCCTGGCTGGTCGATACCTCCTCAGTGCGCATCAAAAGCGGCTATCTGACGCTGCAAGATCTCATCGCAGCCAGCCAGGCACCCCAGGTGCGAGCAGTGCTCTTCTTTAGCTCGCGCTTTCATCTACCGGATGTCGAGGGCTACCATAGCTGGGTGGCCCAACATTTCCACCTGGTACGTGTCTACGGTAGGGACGGCACAGGCTATCCACAAGAGTTGTGGGTACGCTGACAGGGTCCTGCCATGTCGGCTGAATCGCCCGCAGTGTCCCAGCCCCAGGGCGGGGCGCTGCTATCCTTAGACCAGGAAGCGGCGATCAGTAAATAGTAGAGTAGAAAGGAGTCACAGTGATGGCCGGACGGCGCACTTTTAGCACGATGGAGATACTCCTGCTGGGTGTCTTGATCGGCTCACTGATCCTCTCATTTCTCCAGGCCCGCCGGCAAGCAGAGGAGCGCTAGAGCCGCTCTCACCCCTGTCCGGTGGTCCTGAACAGGGACAGCGGGCCGTGTCGAGAGAAAGACAAGCCGTGGGAAGAAGGCTACAGCTTGCTTGTGAGCTGCAGCCTTCTTTGGCTTTCCGCACCAGGCAAAGGGTCGGTGGGCAAAGCTCGAGCCAGCATGGTATCATAGCATAGGTAGCAGCAAAGGAGAGCAGGGCACTAGCCACGAGCCATCGACGCGCAGTCAACAGCGACAGCGGCCTCCCAGCGTACGGGCGAGAAAAGCCGCAGGGCAGCAAACAGAAACAGAGGGCGGCCCGGAAGAGGTCGGCTTAGCTGCTCACGCCGCAGCCAGACGTCTCCCAGCCAGGCAGGGTGCCCGCCAGAAGTTGGACTGTAAGCAAGGGCGCTCCCTTCCCGGCTGAGCCACGCTGTTGTCTGCTTGTCTGTCTGCCAGCTTTGCACCAACACCCTCACTGGCCGACTTACCGAGTCGACCAAGGCAGCGCCGCGCCGGTCCTCGGTCCTCGCTCTCAGCCTATCAACAGAGAGAGAATACTGGCCTGACGAAAGGCAGAGATTGCCAAATTCGTGAAAGAGAGTTGCTATCATGACAACGGTCACCTCAGATGAGCAAAAGCCACACCTGGAAGAGAGCATTGCCCCGGCTGCAGCGCACCCCCTACACAAGTGGCTGCTGGTGGTGGTTGTCTTTGTGGCTGGGGCTGCCTCATTGGGGGTCGAGATGGCCGCTTCGCGTCTGCTTGCCCCCTATTTTGGTTCTTCGCAGTTTGTCTGGGCGGCCCTGATCGGCCTGATCCTGCTTTATCTGACCTCGGGCTACTATCTGGGCGGGCGCCTGGCCGATCGTTTTCCTCAGCCTGTCGTCTTCTACCTGATCACCACCATCGCCGCCTTCACCATCGGACTGATCCCCTATATCTCACGTCCGATCCTGCTCTGGTCGCTCAAGGCTTTTGCCACTTACTCGGCCAGCGTCTTCATCGGCTCCCTAGCCGCTGTCATTCTCCTGTTCGCCATCCCTGTCATCCTGCTGGGCTGCGTCTCACCTTTTGCCATCCGCCTGCTCCTGCAACAGGTTGGCCGCTCCGGAAGGCTGGCCGGTCAACTGTACGCCATTTCAACCGCCGGTAGCATCGTAGGCACCTTCCTGCCGGTCCTCTGGCTGATTCCCAACTATGGTACGCGCTTCACGTTTCTGGTAACCGCCATCGCCCTCCTGCTGGTCTCGATTCTCGGCCTGGTAGTCAGCAGCTCTGGGAACGGCGGGCGCCCACGCTCCGATCAGAAGCCAGGCCGCCTCAACAAGAAGAGCCTGCTGTCTCTGCTGCTGCTGATTCCCTTGGGACTGGAGTTTCTGACCCTGGGTGGACCAATTAAGCCAGCCTCGGGCACCGACGGCGGCGGAGTCCTCATCGCCGAACGCGAATCCGATTACAACTATATTCAAGTGGTACGTGTCGACAGCGAGATGCAGCTTATTCTCAACGAGGGACAGGCCGTTCACTCGGTCTACGATCCCAACTCGATCCTCACCGGCGGCCCTTGGGACTATTTTATGGTCGCTCCCTACTTCAACAGGCCACCGTTCACACCGGCCATGGTGCGACGGGTGGCCATCATCGGCCTGGGCGCTGGCACCATCCCCCGCGAAATCACGGCGGCCTACGGCCCAATCCCTATCGACGGAGTCGAGATCGATCCGACTATTGTCGAGCTGGGCCGCCGCTACTTCGCCATGAACGAGCCGAATTTGCATGTGATTGTCCAGGATGGACGCTACTTTTTGCGTACAACCGCGCAGAAATATGATATCATCGGCATCGACGCCTATCAGCAGCCCTACGTTCCATTCCAGCTCGCCACCGAGGAATTCTTCAGCGAGGTACGCGCCCACCTGACGCCAACCGGCGTGGCCGTCATCAACGCTGGCCGCACGAGCCACGACTTCCGCCTTGTGGAGACGCTCGCTCAGACAATGCACGCGGTCTTTCCGAATGTCTATATTATAGATACAGCGCGCTTTACGAATAGCATCATCGTTGGCACGAACGCAGAGACCTCCCTCAGCGATTTCGCTATCAATGCGGAATCGCTGACGAACCCGCTGCTGGCCAACGTTGCTCAAGCCAGCCTCGCCTTCGGGAATATACGCGAGGAGCAGGGGCGCCACGTCTTCTACACCGATGATCGCTCTCCGATCGAGCAGCTCATCGACCAGATGATTCTCGATGCTATCCGCAGCGGCGACGAGTGAGGGAGGAACTCTGACCGACTGACTGCCGGCGCCCACCGCGCGAGTCAGCTCCAATTAACGCCGCTGCTGTAGCATAATAGATTTCACTCTGCTGTGCTGGAGGAAAGCGGATGCCTTTTAGTCCGATTGATCTGAGCAATGTGCGCGTGCTTGACCTTTCTCAAAACTGGGACATCCATACGCCCGGCTTTGCGACCTACGAGGGGCCGACGGTCAAATGGATCAAGCGCGTGGCTTTTGATAAAGTAGGGGGCCAGCATATTGCCTCAACCCTGCACGTGGGCACGCACCTTGATGCCCCTCTGCATTTTATTACGAATGGCCAGGATATCGGGAGCATCCCGCTGGAAAAGCTGGTGGGACCAGGGGTCGTGGTTGATCTGGAGGCGATGGGCATCGGCGACTACGATATCTATACCTCGGCCCACTTCGAGGAATGGGAGCGCAAGACTGGCCTGCGCATCGAGCCTGGCGATATCGTGGTCGTGCATACCGGTTACCACAAGTATTATCCCAGCAACTGGTACGGCGAGACTCAACCGGACGAGACACGCTATTTTGTGAAGCATCCTGGCCCAACGCGGGAATTCGTGCAGTGGGTGCTTGACCGAAAGATTTCCTGGTTTGCCATCGACGCCGGCTCAATGGATCATCCCATGAACACCGTCATCCGCAAGATTCGCCCAGACCTGGCGGCCAGGTGCGCCGAGAAGCTGGGGCGTCCTCTGGAAGAGATCTGGCCCGAGGAGGATCTGCAACTGATGCATTACGATCTCTTTCCTCACGGGGTTTTCCACGTTGAGAACGCTGGCGGCATGATCGACGAGGTCCTGGACCAGCGTGTCTGGATCGGCTGCTTCCCGTGGAAGTTTAACGGGGGCGAGGCGGCCTTCTGCCGCCTGGTGGCCTTTGTGGGAAAGTAGGGCGGGCCGCGATAACGGGCAGAGATGGGCAGGCGGCCAGCAGGAACCGCGACGATATGGGTCTCGAGCCCCTCGGCGCGTCCAACTCTGCTTTGTGGCGCTCCAATCCGCCAGCCAGTTCAAGGCATGCCCAGATAAAGGAGCAAGCGGTCCGGAGCGGCCTGGTGCCGGCTCCGGGCCGCTTGTAGCATCGTGGCCAGCCGCCAACAGACTCGCCAGCGTTCTTCTTTTTCAAGCTTCAGGCTCGTAGAGGGCATGGCGCTCTTCTTCTCCGGACTCAAAAGATCGGCAAATAGCGCTCCAGTTCCCAGGGATGGACGTGCTTGCGGTACTCGTTCCATTCGATCGATTTGGCCTCCAGGAAGCCCTCATAGATCAGGTCGCCGAGAGTATCGCGGATCAGGGCGTCCTGGCGCAGATCATCGAGGGCCTCGCCCAGGGTAGCTGGCAGGCGAGACAGGCGGCTGAGTGGCTCGCCCTCATCGCGCAGGAAGAGGCTCTCATCCATAGCTGGCGGCAAAGGCAAACGATGCTGAATGCCGTCCAGTCCGGCGCGGAGCATGACCGCCAGGGCCAGGTAGGGGTTGCAGCTCGGATCGCAGCTACGCAGCTCGATGCGTGCTGAAAGCTGTGGGTCCTTGCCAGGGCGTGGCACACGGATCAAAGCCTCACGATTGACTCGCCCCCAATTGACATAGACAGGCGCCTCATAGCCCGGCACGAGGCGCTTATAGGAGTTGACAAGCGGAGCGACGATGGCGCACATGCCGCGGGCGTGGGCAAGCTGACCGGCCAGGAAATGGCAGCCAACTTCAGAAAGGCCATATTCACCGTGCTCATCGAAGAAAGCGTTCTTCCCCGTCTTAATATCGATGAGCTGCTGGTGAGTATGGAGGCCCGAGCCACTAATATTGTAGAAGGGCTTGGGGAGAAAGGTAGCGTAGAGGCCGTGCTGAGCGGCAATGGCCTTCAGGACATATTTGGCGGTCATCAGGCTATCAGCAATGTAGAGGGCATCGCCGGCCTGGAAATCAAGCTCGTGCTGGCCCGCCGCGACTTCGTGGTGGCTGGCCTCGATAACAATGCCCATCTGCTGCAGAGCGTGCACCATCTGGCGCCTGACGGTAGCCGCTAGATCGGTCGAGAGATCAAAGTAGCCCCCACGATCGTGCGGCAACGGGGTCGGTCCGCTGTCGTCGAAACGCAGGAGGAAAAATTCCAGCTCGGGCGCTACCTGAAAGCGATAGCCCAGCGACTCAGCCAGCTTTAACGAACGCAAGAGTGTGGCGCGCGGATCACCCTCGAACGCCTCCCCATCCGGCGTCATGACGTTACAGATGACGCGAGCCACAACATCGCCAGCCTCCATCTGGTCGGCGATCTCACGGTTGAGCGCCTGGGGCCGTACATGTACCGGGAGGACGGTAAAAGTACGTAGATCGGGGAAGAGATACATATCACTCTCGGCGACGCGCGCAAAGGCCTCGATTGAGGAGCCGTCAAACCACTTGCCGCGCTCAAGACAATCGGGGAACTGCTCCACCGGAATGGTGACACACTTGGCCATGCCAACAACGTCGGTGAACTCCAGGTTGACGAAGCGCACCCGCTCCCTTTCGATGGTCTCCATCACCTGCGTCACCAATGCCTGATCCTGCTGCTCCGCCATGTGCTGCCTCCTGGATGCCCAGCCAGCCAGGCAGGCATCCCACATTTCCATGATAGATCTCTTATCAGTCTACCGAACGATTCGATGCTCCAGAGTGGGTACCCATTATATCAGAAGTTCCAGGCCGTTGATATCTCTGAGCCGCCAGCGCCGGCCAGGTCCTCTCAGGCGTTCTTCGCTCCTGTGCCACTTTTCTATTATTTCAGACAACGTAGACATTTCACAAGTAATTCCATTTATGGATAGTACTTGTATAGTTAAGTATGTAAGATACCTATATCGGGCGTCTTCAGAGAGAATGACTATGGCTGGCTGACCAGATTCTCTTTCCGGCAGAGAGGTCAGCAAGATCCTGGGGATTCTGAATAAGCGGGTTTTACCCACAGGTGATGGCAGGACAGTTGCCAACCCCAGCCAGCGGATTGGCCAGATGCTCACTTCCTCTGTTGAGGAGGTACAGCGCTGCCAGACATCAGCTTCAGGAAGCTATGTGGAGTCCTTGCCAGTCAGCAGCGAGCGTTGGCGAAACGCGGGTATCAAGAGTCGGCAGCCAGTGACCAGCAAAACAAGGCCAGGCGCTTCTGCGGTTAGCCTGCCAGCGGCAGGCTGGCAGGAGGCTGGAAGAGGATCTCAGCAGCCTCTACCTGGGTGGGTCATCACCGGAAATGGGGCGGACAAAAGGGCAGACCAGCCGATTTGGCCGATCTGGCGGCCCACAGAATCGCCGCTCTGCCTTCCAAGCTGCTTTCAGCGCTTATCGCCTCCCTCTGCCAGCGTCGGTTTCTCAACCGGGTTCTCGACAGCCCCCAGTGAGCGCAGGATAGAGCGCTGCGAGAGCGAGAGGCCGGTTGCGGCGTAGATGTTCATGCCCTCGTAGGGTCGGTCGCCGCGCAGGACGCGGACGCGCAGAGCACGCTCCACATCCCAGACCTCGATTGTTCCCGTATGGCCGCCGGCTACCAGCAACACGGGCTGCTCGCCACGGCTAAAAGCAATCTCGCGAATGCGATAATCGAAGCGATTCAAGATCTTCAGCAGCTCACCGCTCTCCAGGTCCCAGAGGCAAACGAGCTGATCGTTCCCCCCACTGGCCAACAGGCGACTATCGGGACTCACCGCCAGCGTCCAGACGGGCTGTCTATGCCCGGCAAGCAAAGCCCGTGGGAGGCCCTCCTCTAGTTGAGCCAGATCCCAGAGACGCAGCATCTGATCGGCCCCCGCCGTGATCAACCAGCGGCCATCGGGACTGATGGTCAGCGTATAGATCGCCCCGATATGAGCAGAGAGCTTACGCAGACAGCGATAGTCGCGGGTATCCCACAGGCAGATCGTCTGATCCTCGGCGCCGCTCACCAGAAGGCGACCATCGGGACTATAGGCCACCGCGTAGACACGTCCGCGATGCTCGCGCAGAACATGCAGGCACTGGCCAGTGGCCACCTCCCAAATGCGCAACGTTCGATCGGCGCCCCCACTGGCCAGCAGCGACCCATCGGGAGAGAAGGCCACCATGTAGACACGGGCCGCATGACCTCTGAGAATCCTGAAGCATTGGCCTGTCTCTACCTGCCAGAGGCGCACCGTACCATCCTCGCTACTGCTAGCCAGAAGCCGGCCCTGCCGATCAAAAGTCACTGTCCACACGCTGGCCGTATGGCCCTCCAGCGTCCGCAAGCAGCGCAACTTCGTCAGGTCCCAGAGGCGCACCTGGCCATCATCGCCTCCGCTGGCGAACAGTTGGCCATCAGGGCTTGTGGCCACCGTGCGCACCTGACTGCTGTAGCCCTGCAGCATGCGCATGCAGCGCCCGCGGTCGAGATCCCAGAAGCGCACCGTTTGATCGTCGCTGCCGCTGACCAGGGTGCGATCATCGGCACTCAGGGCCAGGGAATAGACCCGCCGGCTGTGTCCCTCCAACGTCTTGAGGCACGAGCGTTCCGCCACACTCCACAGACGCAAGAGGCGGTCACCCCCTGCGCTGGCCAGCAGGCACCCATCGCTGCTAAAGGAGAGAGCGTAGACCAGGTCGCGGTGAGCCTTCCAGGAGGCAACGAGCGATAACGAAGTCAGATCCCAGAGCATAATCTGCTCTTCGCCTCCACAAGCGAGCAGCCGGCCATCACGGCTGAGCGCCAGCGACCAGATGCCACGGCTGTGGCCATCAAGCCGGGCCAGGCAGGAACCACTCTCGACATCCCAGAGGCGGACGATGGCATCCTCCCCGCCGCTGATCAGCCTGCCATCGGGAGTGAAAGCAACGGCATAGATTCTGCCGCTCAGGTCCGGGCCGGAGAGCACGCGCACGCACTCGGTGAGGCCCGAGGTCCCTTCAATGCGCCAGAGACGCACGGTCTGGTCGCCGCCGCCACTGGCGAGCAGGCCACCATCGGCGCTGACGGCGATCGAATAGATACGCTCGCCATGACCGTGCAAGGTCTGCAGACACTGGCCAGTTTCCACATCCCAGAGGCGGATCGTCCCATCCTCACTACCGCTAATCACCATGCGTCCATCGGGGCTAAAGAGGACCGAGCGCACCCAGTCGGCGTGCCCCTGGCAGGTCACGAGGGGAGCATAGTCGCGCAGACGAAAGATGCGGATCTCACAAGTCGTTGTGCCAAGCGCCAGCAGCGAGCCATCGGGACTGAGGGCTACCGACAGAATGCTGCCGAAGATCTCGGTGAAGGCCGAACCTGTCAGATCGGCCCAGGCGAAATTGACGTTGGGCAAGGCCTTGCCCCGAAGATTGGCCTGCCAGACCGCCAGGCCGGAGAAGTCCCAGCCACGCAGATCACACTGCAAGTGGAGCAGCAGATTGAGAAGGTTGCCAGCGGCATAGCCCGGCTTATTGCGCTCCAGTCGAGCCAAGAGAGAGCGCAAGAGCTGCTCACAGCCGGCCTGCCCTTTGGCGGTGCGCAAAATACGGGCTAACGGCTCCAGAATAGCGCGCCCCTGGTCCTCGCGAATATAGTCCCGCGCCTGGGCCTTCAGGAGGGCGTGGCTCTGCAGCAGAGAGAGAGGTCGCTCCTGGAGAAGCTCGGCGGCCACATGCTGCACCAGACGCTCCGTAACATACTCACAGATTACCGGCTGAAGAGTATAGCCAGCGGCACCGCGCACCTCGACCAGCGAACGATAGCGCAGCGACTTGAGCACCTCCAGCAAGGCCCCTTTGGGTGTGCGCGCCAGGCGGTCCTCCAGCAGCTCGGAGAGCGTCACCACCTCGCGCCCAATCGCCAGCCAGTAGAGGACATCGCGCTCATCGGGCGTCAGACGCTCAAACTGCTTATCGAGCAGGTCCCTGATGCCCTGAAGGACCAGCACCTCCTGCTCGAGAAAGCGGGCAATCTGGCGATCAAAGACCTCGCGAATTGTGGGAGAGACCAGCTTCAGAGCCAGAGGATTGCCGGCATAGCGTCGAATAAACTCGGCCCAGTGCCCGTCATCGCCCTCCAGCCCCTCACCGGCCAGCAGGAGGCGACCAGCTTCAGGAGAAACCCCGGCCAGGGTCATCGTGCGTACTGGGGCATCCTTTCCCTCTTGCAGAGGGATGCCATTAGGCTTCTCGCGGCTGGTTAAAACTACACAGCTCTGCAAGGGATGGCTTCCCAACAGATAAAGCAGCTCCTCGTAGCCCTTGTAATCCTCCTTATACTGGCCCGCCAGAGCCCCGCTCTGCAGCAGCGAATCGAAGTCATCGAGGACCAGCAGGAAAGGCTCCTCTTCCAGCCGCTGGATCAGCAGCTTCAGGCGATCCTCCTCGCTCTCGGGAAGGACCCCCGGCTGATGGGCCTGCTCGCCGAGGATGAAGCGCAAACAGCGATCGAGCAGGCGTCTACGGGACAGGGGAGCGTGCAGCGAGAGCCAGAGCAGGCCCCGAAAGGGGGAGGAGCTGCGAAGACGCTGAACCAGAGCCGCCGCCAGGGCAGTTTTGCCTACCCCTCCTATTCCCACAATTGCAATCAGGCGACAGCGCTCCTGCATCACCCAGCGCCAAAGCAGCTCTTGCTCTTCATCGCGGCCATAGAGACGGGAGACATAGGGGGCCTCCTCAAGATCGCAGCGCGGCAGCGAGGCCGCAGAGGCGGAGACTATAGGAGGGAAGGACTGAGCCAGCGTGGAGGCCGCCCGCCGCCGTCCACGCGGGAGCTGCTCTAACTGCTCCCCAAGGAGAACCTCAACTAGCTCTCCGCCGCGCAGCTGCAGCGCCCGCTCATACCCCTCCAGGAGCTGGCGCGAGGGCAAGGTCACATTGTTCTCAACAGCGGATAAATAACTCTTCGAATAGCCCACCGCGCGGGCCAACTCGCTCAGGCTCTTCCCCTTCTGCTGGCGCAGGGTGCGCATGCGCGTTCCAATGGCCACGGCGCTCGCGGGAGCTTGTCGGTTTTCAGCCATCGCAACCTCTTCTCTGCCCACCACGGCGGGTTATCCTCGATTGCCCTACTGGGTAGTATAGAACAGAAGTGCACTCCTGTAAAGAGGAGCGCCGTTCTCTCTCTGTTCAACAAGACCATAATGAACGTCGCTTCTTCTTGCTCTCTTCTCAAGAACCTTGAAAAACTTCGATGAACATTGTATACTGTTCTCTAGAGAACAAACTGGTGTTCACTAAACTCTCAGACGCCACTATAGAACCGGCAGGCGACGATTCCAGGAGCCTCGACGCCCGCGATCTCACCTCGTCGCCGGCCGACCTGAGCAGGCAGCAGGTTGTTCTCCTTCCCAACTTCTTGCTTGCTGGTCATCTCGATGGCCGACCTGGCCTGGCCCAGCAAGGAGCAGGCTGGATTCCCCGGCTCCAACATGGAACAGACAGAACAGGCATCGCCTACGATGCGTGCCGACTGGTTTGCTTGCTTGTTTGCTCGCTTGAAGGAGGAGAAGCGTGAATCCAGCAACTTCGCTCGGGGTCTCTGCCGCCGATAGCGACTCCGAGGATGCCCTGGTGCGTTCCTATGACGCTCAGATCATGGCCCAGGTACGTTACTACTTCTCGCGTGCCGGCCATAGCCAGCGCGAGGACCTGGAAGCTCTCTACCAGGACGAAAGCCAGGAGGTGCGCATCGCTCTTCTGAAGATGAGCCGAAAAGGGCCTCTGCGCAGACCTGCCTTCTTGATCCGCATCGTTATTCGCAATCGGGTGCGTGATGCCCTCCGGCGCCGCCGTCGTCATGCAACGCCTCTTCCTCTGGAGGCTGAGCAGTCCGAGGTCGTTGCGCTCAGCGAGCAGTGCGTGGCCACAAACGAGGGAGCCCGTGACCCGGCCTACGAATGCGAGCTGCAGGAGTTCCCCGCAGAGCGCCTCGCGCCTTACATTCGAGCTATCGCCAGCCTGCCAGCCAGCGAGCGGGCGGCGGTTCTCTGGCGCATTCGCGAGTGTGGCTTTGAATTGCAGCCCGTCATCGTAGCGCTGCGCCAGGCGGGCCTGGATCCCGAGCAGATCCCCTCGCCGCGGAGCCAGGCGGAGCGGCGGCGCTATCAGGCCGCCCTCAGCTCCGCAAGGCGGCACCTGCGTAAGCCCCTCGGGATCTAAGCCAGCCCGAGTGCCCGTCGTCACTGAGTCCAGGCCAGGCTGACCAGTCTGGTAAGGCAGGTAGCGAGACCATCAGACCAGCGAGCGAGCCAGGCAGCACGGCTTTCCGGGAACAGAGAGGGCAGCATCCTCGCGCTGGTGCTGCCGCTCTGCTTCTCAAGGAGAGAGCCGCTCAGCCAGGTATTTCAGGCTCAGAGGATAGCGGTATTCGATCCCGCCGTGTCGCCCATCGAACAGCTCGAAGAAGACATCGGTAACGCCAATCTGGGCCAGGGCCTGGCGAAAAGCCTCCGCACCCAGATCGAGATAGTACTCATCACGCTTGCCCGCATCGATGTAGATGGCCCGCATCGAGCGCAGCGCCTCGGCATGCAGGGGAACCATCCGTACCGGGTCCCAGGCCAGCCAGCGCTCCCAGACATCGGGGATCAGTTGACCGCTGGCAATGTCGAACGGCAAATGCACCGTGCCATCCAGATCTGCCGAGTAGCAGGCTGCCATGCACCAAATGTTGAGCAGATCGGCATCGCTCTCCTTCGTGAAGGCTGGCCGACTACGGAAGTCCTGCCAGAAGCGCTCGTAGGAACCACCATAGTGATCGCGCAGCGCGCGGGCAACCTTGGCAAAGTCGCGCTGATAACAGACCTCGAAGAGAGCATCGCCGGCGTGGGTTGCCAGGCCTCCCCACAGATCGGGCCGCAACATGGGAGTGACCATAGCGCCATAGCCGCCGCTCGATTTGCCGGCAATCCCCCGGTGTTCCCGGGCGGCCAGCGTACGATAGTGAGCATCGACCCAGGGGACAATTTCATCGCAGAGATAGGTGTGGTAGCGCCCAACGGCGGGCGAGTCCAGAAACTGGCTTCCCCCCAGGGAGGTCCAGCAGTCGACCCAGACAAGGATGCATGGCGGGGCTTCCCCCCTGGCAAACAGCTCGTCGGCCAGCTCGGGAAAGTTCCGCCGAAAAGCCGAGCGATTGCGCCACATGTCGAGCTGGCCCGTCAGACCCTGAATCAAATAGATGCTGGGGTAGCGCCGCTCCGGCTGCTCGTCGTAGCCAGGCGGCAGGTAGATCCAGAGCGGGCGCTGATAGGGATCACCCAGAGGATTGTCTTTGAGGACCTGGCTCTCAAAGGTCACTTCGTCAAAACGTCCCTTGAAGTCATGCGACCAGGGATACACGCCTTGCGCCTCCTTTTCCTTCTCTTGTCCCAGTGTTTCGGGTCCTAGTCTAGCACGCTTCCCCTTGGGCGTCTATCTCTCTTCGGCCAACCCCTTTCCTCCCTCCCCCGAAACAGAGTTCGCCGGCCCGTTCAAAAGAGGGGCAGAGATGGCTCTTTACGAAGAGCATGGTTGTGCCTTAGAATAGGAGCAGATCGCCTACCATCTGCCGAGTCGATCTTGAGAGGAACAGATGGGAGAAATCGACAGCATAGAGAAACTTCTCCAGGAGGCCACCGCCCAAGTCTATCTGAACGGGCAGCCGGCAGGCACTGGCTTCTTCGTAGGGCCAGGGAAGCTGCTCACCTGTGCCCACGTGATTTGGCCCGATCTCACGGGAAAGGCAGACGTTCAGATTTACTGGCAGGGACAGTATTATAAGGCCAGCATCCTGGAATGGCCTGGCCAGGACCCAGCCCCAGAGGAAGACGTGGCGCTACTGGAGGTGGAGGCTGCGCTTAGAGACCACCAGTGCGTCTTGCTCTGCGGCGAAGCCCGACCTGGCAGCGGACTCTACAGCTATGCTTATCCAGCAAAGTTAGCCTCGGACGGCACGAGCGTCATCTTCCAGGCCGCCGGGCCGGCAGGCAGGAAGAACGAGTTGATCACCTTCCAACATGGGGCTGTTGAGCCTGGCATGAGCGGCGCTCCCCTGCTCGACAGAGAGAGCGGCAGTGTCTGCGGCATGATCCAGTTCTCGCTGGACCTCAAAAGCGAGCGCGGAGGCCAGGGGCTGCAGGCGCGCGTCATCCTCGATCGGCTTCCAGCAGTTGCCGGGTGGCAACGGGCCTTTCATGGCCAGAACCGCCGCTGGCTTGAGGCCCTCTCAGGCGAACAGCGCCGGCTCCTCAGGCAGCACTGCCCCCAGTCTCGGGATCTGCTCCAGATCCCGAGAGGAGGCAGAAAGCTGAAAGTCTTTATCTCCCACTCCAGTGCCGGACGGGATCTTAAACTCAAAGCTGATCTTGAAAAGCAACTGGAGCACCTCCGACAGCAGGGTCTGATCGAGAGCTACGCCAGCGGAGAACTATCTGGGGGCAAGGAGTCCAGCGAGCTACAGCGTCAGCTGGAGGAGGCAGACATCATTCTCCTCCTGATCAGTGCTGATTATCTGGCCTCCGAGCAATGCTACAACAGAGAGATGCAGCAAGCTATGCAGCGTCATGAAGCGGGCACAGCGCGCGTCATCCCCATCAAGCTACGCCCGACCGCCGGGCTAGACACCTCTCCCTTTGGCAAGCTGCAGGCTCTACCGCGCTACCAACCCGCCGTCAGCAAATTCAGAGACAAGGATACAGTCCTGAAAGAGATCGCTGAGGAACTTACCCGGGTCATTAAGGAGCTGCAAGAGGAGCAGGCTCATACCTGAGCCTCAGTCAACAGCCCAGCAGGACGAGGCAGCTGCGACCAGGGGCTCGGCCCGCTGCCTCGCTGCTCCTTTCTCAGCCCCCAGGTCCAGAGCCAGGAACGGGCAGTACCGAGGACCACCGGCAAATGCTAGCAGGCGAGTTTGTGCCCCTCAAGAGAGAGAGGCACGGAGAGAACTGCGCACCCTCTACCCCCTGGCAAAAACGCCGCAGGGGGCCACTTTGCGGATAATGGCGTAACTTCCATTCACATCGGCATCGATGAGCGCGCCGAACTGTGACCGGAATAGGTCACGCTTGATGCCTCTGCCGCCCCAGGCCTCCTGGCGCCCGATCGGCTCATCATCCAGAAAACTGCACTTACTGGTGTAGGTCTCTTCTGTGATGATGACCTCAATTCCAAGCAGTTGTGCTTTCCAGGTGAGCATCTGGACAAACCTGGCATGGGGCACCTGCAGAAAGCTCCGCTTGTTCCGTCTGCCCATGCCTGCCTCTTGCTGGCCGTTCGAGTTTTTCCCGATGACGAGCCGCCCGATGCTCGCCTGCTACGAGCAGGCACTGATCTGCTTGCTCACTATGGGCAGGTAGTGGTCAGTGCGGCGCGTGCGCCGATTGGTGAGCGCCTCAAGTCGAAGAGAGGTCTATCGTTTCTCAGCAGCAAGAAGGGCTTGCAATCTTGTCCGCCCTTTGTTATGCCACTGGTACCAGTGGTTGATTGATGTGACGGGGCGCCCGTTAACGACCCGTGGCACGACGAGAATATTACATTACGCCCCTGCTGTTTGTCCTTGTACTTCGGCAACTGCCGACGTCCCAAAAGGTCCCCACAATGCTTCCGATACGCCTTAGAGGCGGCAACGGAGGACTTCCAATTGTTGTCAAGCAACCGGAGGACATCATTACTGGCTTGACATGGTCATGCTTTCTAGCCAGGCTTCATGCCCTTTGCTCAGATGGAGGACCTCCGCAGAGCCTGGGGACTTCCCCTCGTGACTGAAGGGCTAACGCACGATATAGCTGGCGGCCTCCTAGAGGCTCTTGGAGACAAAGGCCGTACGATCTGGCGCCGCAGAGCCTGGGTCACTGCGGCTGATAACCTGCCGCCCAACGAGTTGCATCAGGCGCCTCCGGCTCCCTGGCCAGTTGGTCCGTCTTGCGTCTGGCGTGGCGCTGCCCATCCAGACGTGCCATGAACGAGTACCCCTGACACCCTGAGCGAGCCTTTGCGCTGCCGAAGGCGATATGGCTCATAGTAGCCGGCCAGAGCGGGCGGTAGCCGTCCCGCCAGAAGCGTTCCCTCAGCGCGGTGCTCCTCCAGCTCAACGCGCCCACGGCGATGGAAGAGTTCCACCAGGTCACCACGCGCATAAGGGACAAGCGCCTGCACAGGCACCATCTGTTCGGCCACCACCTGGGCCAGTTTCTCGCGCAGCGCCTCCAGACCCCAGCCGCGCAGAGCCGAGACCGGCACAGCATTGGTATAGAGCGAAGGATCGAGGCGATCGGGATCGGGCAGCAGATCGACCTTATTGAGCGCCGTCACCCGCGGCTTCTCGTGAGCTTCCAGCTCACGCAGGACCTCATTGACCGTCTCGCTCTGCTCGATAGCATTCTCATGACTGACATCCACCACCTCCAGCAGCACATCGGCATCGACTACCTCTTCGAGCGTCGCCCGGAAGGCGGCGATCAGGCGTGTAGGCAGGCGCTGAATAAAGCCGACCGTATCCGTGAGCAAGATCTCCTGATTACCTGGCAGCACCACGCGGCGCGTGGTGGGATCGAGCGTAGCAAAGAGCTTGTTCTCGACCAAGACCTCGGCCTGGCTCAGAGCATTAAAAAGGGTAGACTTACCAGCATTGGTATAGCCCACCACGGCCACCACCGGCATCGTTAACGCCTCGCGCTGGCGGCGGTGCAGCGTACGCTGCTCACGCACCTCCTCCAGCTCACGACGCAGCTCCGCCAGGCGAGTGCGAATACGCCGGCGATCGATCTCAAGGCGCGTCTCGCCAGGACCACGGACACCGATGGCCCCTCCCACGCCAGCCGCGCCGAGCGAACCGCCAGCCTGCTGGGACAGCTCAATGCCGCGCCCACTCAGACGAGGCAGGCGGTATTCCAACTGCGCCAGCTCGACCTGGAGACGCCCCTCGCGCGTCCGCGCATGCTGGGCAAAGATGTCCAGAATCAGGGTCGTACGATCGATCACGCGCGCATTGAGAGCCTTTTCAAGGTTGCGCTGCTGAGAGGGGGACAGCTCGTCATCGAAGATCACCAGATCGAAGCCTAGCTCCTCCTCCAAAGCGGCCAGTTCTTGAACCTTCCCCTTGCCAAGATAGGTAGCCGGATCGGGGTGGCGCAGATGCTGCAACATCTTGCCAACCACCTCAGCCCCAGCGGTCCTGGCCAGGGCCTCCAGCTCGTTGAGCGAATCCTCAGCACTCCAAAGCGTCTCCTGCCGCTCGCTCGCGACTGCCACCAGAAAGGCCCGCTCCGGCCCTTCCATGCCTCTTTGCCTGATCAGCACAGTGTCGTCTCTTGCCGTAAACAGCCTCCTTTGTCCAGGCGAAACACGATAGCTCTAGAATAGATAGAATGCTCCTTGACTATACAGGTATTGTATGCGCCGGCACCGCGGAACGCAAGCCTAGAAGCCTCAAGCCGGCTGAGCCTGGAGGAAACCGGAGGAGAGCCTCGTGGCTCCTCAGGGAAGCCGCTTTAAAGGCAGCAGAGCCAGCAGCCACTGGTTAATGCGCACAAAGAGGCTCTGAGCGATCGCCTCATTGTACGCCTGCTGCCAGGCACTGAACTGGCTCAGATCGCCGCCGGGAATATTCTGGGCTGTGCTCAGAACCCCATGCAGGGCCAACAGCAGAATCAGCCAGAGCAACCAGGCTTCGACGAATCCCAGGACCACCCCCAGCAGCTCGTCCATAAAACCCAGCATGGGGATACGATGGACAAAGGCCCGAACGAGTGTGGTGACGATGTGAACGCAGAGAACGGTGGCGAAAAAGAGCAGGGCATAGGCCGGCAGGGGTGCAGCCACAGCGCCATTGCTGGCCAGCAACATGGTCAAGGAAGGGCCGAAAATCAAGGCCACGCCCAGGGCCAGGGGGAGGGAGATGAGATTGATCAGGCTAGCAATAAGGCCATTATGAAAACCATTGATGACCAGCACAATGGCTGTAGCCAGAAAGGCAATATCAATCCAGTTAAACGAAAGAGGCATTTAGTTTTTCCTCCCAGAAACATGAATGAGAAGTAATGAAAGATAAAGTCGAAGCTCCTGATATATAATCAAACGAATTTTCAGGCCAGCTGTCACAGCCAGGTTCTCAGGCGCCGTTTTGGAGAGGCCCAGAGCGAGCGAGTGAGCAACGAGCGAGAGCCGGGGGAGGTATGGCCCGGCGGCTTGGCCGGAGGTGGGCCAACGTGCTATAATGAAGGCATGAGCATCAGGGGGAGAACCACAGAGACAAGCGCCTCCCAGCGCGACCTGCTTGGGCTGACACTCAGGCAGCTTGAAGCCTGGTTTCAGGAGCTGGGAGAGCCAGCATATCGTGCCAGGCAAGTCTACAACTGGATCTACAAGCACCTGGTTACAGACTTCGCCGCCATGAGCGACCTGCCCCTGAGCCTGCGGGAGCGCCTGGCGGGCGAAGCCACCATTGGCCAGGCCACTGTCCGCAGCGAGCAGCATTCCAGGGACGACCGCACGCGCAAGATCCTACTGGAGCTGGCTGACGGCAGGCTGATCGAATCCGTGCTCATGCTTTATCCGCCGCTGGGCGGGAGCAGCGCGCGGGCCACCGTCTGCGTCTCCAGCCAGGCGGGTTGTGCCTTTGGCTGTACCTTCTGCGCCACGGGCCAGATGGGATTTGAGCGTCACCTGAGCGCCGGTGAAATCATCGCTCAGGTTCTGCACTTCGCGCGTGAGCTGCGAGCCGCTCCCTGGCGTGCCCAGGGACTGCCCAGCAGCCAGGCCATTGACCACATCACCAACCTGGTCTTTATGGGCATGGGCGAGCCACTTCACAACTACGACAACCTGATGCAGGCCGTGCGCATCCTCAACAGCCCCGAGGGCTTCAACCTGGGCGCGCGGCACATGACCATCTCCACCGTTGGGCTGCCGCACGCCATCCGGCGCCTCAGTCGGGAGGGATTGCAGGTCAATCTTGCCATCTCGCTGCACGCCCCCAACGACGAGCTGCGCTCCCAGACCATGCCCGTTAATCGCAAATATCCGCTGGCCGAAGTGCTGGCGGCCTGCCAGGACTATATCGCCGCCACCCGACGCCAGATCACCTTCGAATACGTCCTGCTGGCCGGCGTCAACGACAGCCCCGCCTGCGCTCACCAGCTTGGCGAGCTGTTAGCTCCGCTCAAGCAGTATGCGCATGTCAACTGCATTCCGGTAAACAAGACAGCGGCAGCCTACCGCCCGCCGGCGCCGGAGGCGATCCGTCGCTTCCGCGAGATCCTCTTCCAGCACGGCGTCAGCAACAGCGTGCGCGCCGAACGCGGAGACGACATCGATGCCGCCTGCGGACAACTGCGTACCCGCTTCGTGGCCCTGCAGCGCCGGGGAAGGGCACAGGAAACCGGAGCAGAGCCAGCTCGCACCCTATGACCTCACAGACAGTCACAGTCCCCCCAAAAAAAGAAAAAGCATCGTGCGTGAGAGGATCCCTCAAAATAAAAAAGCGGGTAGCAGAGAGCAACCGGACAGGCCGGGGCAGGAGCGCCGCTTGTGCGACGCTCGCACCTGCCCCCAACCAGCATCAGGCCTTGGGAACCTTGAGCATCGTGCGCAGGCAGCGCGTGCAGACATGCACCCTGCGCCGCACACCATTGATTTCCAGACGCCGGCGCTGCACGTTGACCACGAAACGCCGCCGCGTATGGCGCTGCGAATGCGAGACCTTGTTGCCATACATCGGCTTGCGCTGACAGAGATCACAACGACCAGCCATACGAATCTCCCTTCCTCTCTTCGTTTTTTCTTCTCTTTCACCTGACCACAGCCGCTGGGTACCGTCGCGGAAACGGGTCCCCGCCCGGCAGGGTAGGACCTCAGCGCGGAAGAGCTGACCCCAGCCGCATCTTGCTGGCAGCGCCTGGAAAGGCTGCCAGCCGGGATCAGTCGGCCCCAACTCAGGCCCAGCATGGGCCGCTTAGAGGCGCTCCCTTCAACCGCATGGGAGCCAGAAGACGAGGCACCTGCCCAGTGAGCGTCGCGGATCAGGCCAGATAGGGACACCCGACCAGGCGTCTTCCCGCCTCCCTTCCTGCTGGTCCGCTGCACTGGCTCCGGCCCGAGGAGGCTCCACCCACCTGGCCCTCGCGGATAAGGCTTGCTGCCGGAACAGAGGGTCAGCCAAAGCGCCCTTCCATCGCCCTGGGCCATAGCAATGAGAGCTACAGGACGCACGTTCGCGCCCTTGATTCTGACGGGGGCCTTTGATATACTGCAACAGAACGCAGACCTTGCACTCTAGTGAGCAGAGAGCAAAGCGTTGAGTACGCTCTGCGAGTATAGCAGATCGCCCTCGCTTTGGCAAGTGCGTAGGCCAGAAGAGCAGCAGAGCAAAGAAAGATTAGAGAAGACATGGGTATGCCGAAGCCATCGACGATTCAACCGCAGCACGGAACGCGCCCTCTAGGCAGGATCGAGGTCCTCCCCCATGCGATTCACACGATCGCGGCCCGCGCCGTCAGCGAAAGCTACGGCGTTGTGGGCATCGCCGCACCCCGCCTGCGCAACGGAGAGGCCATTCTCCTTCCCCCCGAACGAAGCGGCGAGGGTATCCAGGTGCGCATCGCCAACGGACGCCTGATCATCGAGGTCTACGTCGTGCTGGAATACGGGCTGCGCATGTCCGAAATTGCCCATAACATCATGAGCAGCGTCAAATTCTCGGTTGAAAAGATGCTCGGGGTACCCGTGCAGCAGGTCAACGTCAACATCCAGGGGCTGGAGCACAGCCCCACCGCACGGCGCGAGCACTAACGACAAGGTGTGGGCCCCACCTACCTCACCACCACCACCACATAAGGTAAGCGATCTATGCAGGAACAGGCATCAGGTGCTCTACACGCGCAAGATGCGCAAAGCCAGCAACAGATGCAGCGGATCAGCCGCCCGCGGCGGATCAGTGTGCTGGATGGCCAGGACCTGAAGAGGGCGATGATCGCCGGGGCCACCTGGCTGGAGGAGCGGCGCGAGAGCATCAACGCTCTCAACGTCTTTCCCGTTCCCGATGGAGACACCGGCTCGAACATGTCCGCCACGATGCAGGCCGCCATTCGGGGAATCATCGATAGCCAGGAGACGGCGGCGGGAGTGATTGCCGCGCGCATCGCTCACGATGCCCTGTTGGGGGCACGGGGCAACTCGGGGGTCATTCTGTCGCAGGTGCTCCGTGGTCTGGCCCAGGGGCTGGAGAAAAAGCAGACCTTTACGTCGCTCGATCTGGCCAACGCTTTGATGGAAGCCTCACGGCTGGCCTCACGGGCCGTCATCAAACCGGTCGAGGGCACTATTTTGACAGTGGTGCGTGACTGCGCTGAGGCGGCGCAGGCCAGCGCCCAGCGCGGCGATGACCTGGTGACCCTGATGCACGAGGTAGTAACCGCCGCCCGACAGTCGGTCGCCCGTACGCCTGATCTGCTGCCCATCCTCAAGCAGGCTGGCGTCGTCGACGCGGGTGGCCAGGGACTGTGCGTGATTCTGGAAGGGATCTGGCACGCTCTGCGTGGCGAGGGGCGGGAGTCACGCGCCCTCTCCACGGCACTCTCAGGCGAGACGGCCCCCCGACGCGGACGGGTGAACGTCGAAGAGGAGCAATATGGTTACGAGGTGGTCTTCCTGCTGCGCGGCGAAAACCTGGACGTAGAGCGCATCCGCCAGACAATCATCGACATGGGGGGCGTTTCAACGGTCGTGGCCGGCGATGAAAAGCTGCTCAAGGTGCACACCCATACGCAGTGGCCTGGCAAGATCCTGGACTACGGCGTGAGCCTGGGCAGCCTCCTGGACATCAACATCGAGAATCTTCAGGAGCAGAGTCTGGCCTACGCAGCAGAGAGTCGGGCCGAACACGAGGGGGCCACAGGCTGGGATCAGGAGGGCGCCGCAGGCCATAAGGCCCCAGCCCCCAGCGCCCCGATCGCCACGGTCGCCGTTGTCTCCGGCCCCGGCTTCGAGAAGGTCTATCGCGGCCTCGGTGTGAGCGCCATCGTGCCGGGCGGACAGACGATGAATCCCAGCATCGAAGAGCTGCTGGCAGCCGTCAACTCCGTTGAGGCCGACCAGGTCATTATCTTGCCCAACAACGGCAACGTGATTCTCAGCGCGCAGCAGATCCCTCGCCTCACCAACAAACAGGTGGAGGTCATCCCAACCGAGACGCTGCCCCAGGGAATAGCCGCCCTGATGAGCTTCAACTACGGCGCCGATCTGGCCACCAACGTCCAAAGCATGAGCACTGCCGCCCGTCGCATTCAAACCGCCGAGGTCACTACCGCGGTGCGCGCCGTGCAGATCGATGGCCTGCGCGTGCGCGAGGGCGACATCATTGGACTCATCAACGGCAACCTGGCCGTGGCCGGCAACAACCTGGATGGGGTCATTAACGATCTGCTCCAGCGCATGCACGTTGAGCGCTACGAGCTGCTCACCATCTACTATGGTGAGGGGACCAGCGAGGTCCATGCGCAGGAAACGGCGGCCCGCATCAAGCAGACCTATTCCCACCTGGAGGTGGAGGTAGTGGATGGTGGTCAACCCTACTACACCTATATTTTCTCAGTGGAATGAAGAAAGACAGGTAGCCAGTCGCAGCCAGCGGAGGGCAGCGCAAGCGCAGCAGCAAGCCAGGCCCGGCCCGGCCCGCTCGGTCCGCGTTCTGCCGTGCCACGTCGCGCCACGCCGTGCGGAGCCTTAAGCCGACCAGAACAGGACTGACTGAGTGGGTGACCCTCGTCCCGGCGCTTTTCCCGCTACCCTGGCAAACCTATCCTATCCACGCTTAGCCTACCATGTGCGCCGGCGCACATGGTACAGACAACTCTCTCGCGTTCAGGAGGTGCCTCATGGCCGTCCGCATCGTCACCGATAGCACGGCGGATCTCCCCAAAGAACGGGCCGCGGCCCTGGGAATCAGCGTTGTTCCTCTCAAAGTTATTTTCGGCAGCGAAGAGTATCTGGACGGGGTTGATCTGGATACAACGGGCTTTTTTAAGAAGCTAGAGGAGAGCAAAGATTTCCCCCGTACCTCACAGCCAACACCCGCCGATTTCCTCGCCGTTTACCAGCGTTTGATCGAGGAAGGCGCTGAGGCCATTCTTTCGGTCCATCTGTCGGCGAAATTCAGTGGCACATACCAGTCAGCCTGCGCGGCGCGGGCCGCTCTGCCGCCGGAGCTGCAACATATTCCCATTGAGGTCGTGGATTCAGAGAGCATCAGCCTCGGGATCGGCATGGCGGTCATGCACGCCGCCGAGGAGGCTCAGCGCGGCGATGATCTGGCCTCCATCAAGGAGCGCCTGATCGACCGCCTGCGGCGAACGCGCATCCTGGGCGTGCTGGATAATCTGGAGCATCTGCGCCGCGGGGGGCGCATTGGACGTGCCAGCGCCTTCTTGGGCACGATGCTGAGCTTCAAGCCAATTATCGGGATCCAGGCCGGCGAGGTGGTCCCTGTGGAGCGCCCGCGCACGCGCGCTAAAGCCTACGAGCGCGTGGCCCAGCTCTTCCAGGAAGCCTGCCCAGTAGATGAGGTGGTCATTGTGGAGTCGAGCGACGAGCTGGGGGAGCAGCTCGCCACCGCGATGAAGGCCGTCTATCCCCAGCCCATCCCGCGCTATAAGCTGGGCGCCGTCCTCGGCACGCATACAGGGCCCGGCACGGTGGGCATTATCTTTACTACCTCCCATTAGTCAGACTGTTTCTTCCTCCTCTTCCTGGCTCCGCCGGGCAGGGCGGCAACCAGATCGAGCGCCCGGCTCGTCCGCCCGCCCAGCGGGCAAGATTGGACGGCATGAGGTCATCTGATGCAATAAAGCTGATACATTATGAGATAACCATTGACGACTTGCATCTTCACCGGTACAATAGTAGGTAGTAGAGCGCTTACCCACGCCAGAAAGGGCTGTGCTGCAGGCACTGCAGGGCTCGCTTTAGGGGAGCGCCTCCAACCGCTTTGCGACGTGAGCCGTAAGAGGCGTGGAGCATCAGGCTTCGCTTCCCTCTCCACCCAGGAAGGGAAGGGACACCAGACCTGGTGCTGAGGCCCCCAGGGCAGTTGCCGGTACCTGAGCGGGAGCTTGTAGCCAGAAGATCATGCGTTCACTCACTGGAAGGTTCGTTAGTCAGCCACCATCCTCGATGGTGCAAGCGACGAAGGAGGAACAACCGTGGGAATGCTACGGGTGATGTCACGGCGCGGTGATGATCGTGTCACCTGGGATGAGCAGAAGGTCCTGGCAGGTGACCCCGAAGCACTGGCCGCCGTGCGAGAAGCTGAGCGCATTTTCGCCCAGGAGCGCGCCAGGGGAGCCACTGCTTTTCGTGTCGAGCCCGGGAAGCCTGCTCAGCGCATCGATCAGTTTGACGCAACCGCCGAGCAGATTATCATGGTTCCGCGCGTTGTCGGTGGATGAGCTTGATCTCTGAGATCCTCACTATCCTGGACTGGGTGATCATCGCCACCGCGATGGGAGCCGTTGTCTGGCTGATCACTCAGCCATATTTACGGGGCTGGTCACGGGCCGAGCGACGGGCCTCCGACCTGTTGCGCGATATCCTGACGCCCGAGCAGTTCCGCCAGCTCCTCTGGCATGGCTATCTGGAGGTGCCTAGCCCTACCGCCCCCCAGCGCATCTATCGCGTGCCTCGCGGCAGGGGTTTCGTCCAGGTCATCGAAAATGGACGCGCGACAATGCGCCTCTGCCTTCAGCCAGTGGAAAATCTGCCGGACGCCGATATCGTCGTCCTCCATAAGTTGATGATCGAGGGGAACGAGGAGCTGTATTTGCAAAAGGCAAATAAGTATCTCTGTACCGATTGATTGAAGATCTGCGCTCGTCCGCTCGTTCGTTCAACCAGCCGCTGAGGCGGGCTAGCCCGTCCGCCCGCTTACCCTTCGTAGCAGCCATGACCTGACTGGCTGCTCGCAGATGGCCCCAGGCCCGGCGGAGCTTCCTCCCCCAACGAAGGCAAGGAAGAGGGCTGACGGGTCCCTGGCCTGCTCGCTCTGCTTCTCTGGCCCGGCGGTCCCTGGCCAGTGCATCGGACTGCCTTGAGGCTTCCGCTGGATAGAGTGCCTTGCGCCCGCAAGTCAGTGGCCTCCAGCACTTTTGCCGCTTCCCTGGCCGGTCTGGCAGCCCAGTGGCCGGACTGGTCGCCGTTGGTCTTTTGTCTGCCGCCGCCGGCCGGCTTGCCAGGACGAGGCCGGCCAATGGCTTGCTCACTTGCTTGCTTGCTCGCTCACTCACTCATTGTCTTCTCCCTCGGCAAGTGTGAGCCTGCCTCTCCTCGTCCCGCGGCAGCAGCCGGCTTACGACCTGCTAATCCCCCTCTTCTTCGTCATCGTCGTCGTCCTCCTCCTCGAGTAACTGAATGATCTGGCGATGACCATTCTGCTTCTCACACATGTGGGGTCCTCCCTCTAGCGGCATATGGCAGAAAGGACAGACCGGTCGACCCGCGGAGACCACGCGTGTGATCATGCCGGTCAGAGCCTGGGCCTGAGCATGGGTGAAGGAGAGAGTGACCGCCCGATCTTCTCGAACGCGCCCGCGCAGCTCTTGACCTGTCTCCATGATGATCTCCAGAGGGACCACCATGAGAATGATCAGCTCTCGACGGAAGTCATAGCTGAGCTTTAGCTGGGCTACCTGAAATTCTTCGTCGGGAACCAGGGGGAAATCGGCAGGCATGCCTACTGGCACTTCTTCTTCTTCTTCGCCTTCTTGCCTGGCCCGCGCCTCGACGCGCAGAATCTTGCCCTGCGTTACTTGGGTCAGCAGGCGATCGATGGCTAGCCCCAGCTCGTTAAGCTGCATCTTTTCCATCCACATCACGGCTGTGCCGCTCTCGCTGCGCGCAAACAGGCGAAAGCGACGCTGTCCCGGTGGGCCAACGGCATCCGCGCCTAGTAGTTCCACCAGACCTAAATCTTTGCTCATCGGACCTCCTCTTTACCCCTAGGTGAAGAGTGTCTTGCTCCCTTCTGATAATCTATTCGCCTCTTTTTATGCGAAAGATGCTGCTCAAGCACTCCCTCGCTTGGGCTGCGTCCAACGCTCTTCTTCCGCTTCGCCCGTTCGCCTGGCCCCAAACCGACAAGCGACCTCTGCCCTCTTTCAGCAATTGTAAACGCTGCTTGCCAGAGAGGACAGGGTCCCAGGGCAGGAAAAGGGTCACTGTCGTCTACCTCGCTGCCAGACCGAGGTCAGCTCAGATGAGAGGTTTTGAACGACAGGAGGCGCCGTCGCACCCCCACTCCAGCGGGCGGGCCGTTGCTGGCTGGCTTTTCCCCTCTTTCATCGAGCGATGACAGCTTCCCACACCTCTCTATCTGCCCACCTGACCCACCCGGACGGCGCTCCTCCCTCGCTGCCCAGAGGGTCAGTAGCCGCGTTCCGGATCGTAGCGATTGCGCAGCGGCTCGCCACGGCGATAACGCTGCAGATTATCGACGAAAAGCTCAGCCAGGCGGGCACCGTAGTGGACGCTTTCGCCCGAGAGATGGGGCGTCAGAATGACGTTGGGCAGCGAATAGAGCGGACTGTCCTGGGGCAGCGGCTCCACCTCGGTGACATCCAGGCCGGCCCCGGCTATCCAGCCCTCGCGCAGGGCGCGAATGAGGGCCTGCTCATCGATGACGCGTCCCCGCGCCACATTGACCAGGTAGGCGGTGCGACGCATGGCCCGCAGCTCCGGCTCGCCGATCAGGTGCTCTGTCTCTGGCGTCAGGGGCGTGGCGATCACAACGTAATCGCAGAGCGGCAACATCTCTCGCAGTTGGCTGAAGGAATAATAGCGCTCGACATCCTGATCTTGCTCGCCTCCCCTGGCCGAACGCCTCACTCCCAGAACGCGCATGCCGAAGGCCCGGCCCAGACGTGCAACGTAGCGACCAATGCTGCCGACCCCGATGATCCCCAGGGTCTGCCCATAGAGTTCCTGTGTGCGCAAATGATACCAGGCCGTATTTCCCCAAATATGGCGGTCCTGCAGGCGCACCAGCTCAGGCCAGGAGCGATTGAACATGATCATGCTGCCAAAGACATATTCCCCAATGGTTGAGGCATGGATGCCTGAAGCGGTCGTGACAATCACCCCACTGGCCGGATCAAGCAGGCCCGTGTCGCGCAGGCCATCAACGCCCGCCCCGGCAAACTGCAGCCAGCGCAAGCGCGGGGCCAACTGGCGGATGTTCTTGGGTAGCCAGAAGCCGCAGATGATCTCGGCGCTCTCGGCATGCGCGGCCAGTTCCTCATCCCGCGTGGCGAGCACAACCTCGCCCTGAGCCGCCCGGCGAATCTTCCCTAGCGCTTCTTCGTCGAAGGGGAAGGTACAGAGCACGCTCAAACCCTGATGTTGACTCACAGCCAGACTCTCCTTACCAGATCAGACAACGGGCATGTGCTGAGACAGCATAACAGTACAGCGAAACCAGGCTCGCTGAGCATCACCAGGTTCCTTCCCTCAGTCTATCCGAATTAGTTGCCTTCTGGCAAGCCATCGCCCAGGCAACTCCGGTCTCGCGCAAGGCTATCTCGCCCATGCCTCGCCCATGCCAGCCACCCAGCCACCCCCAACCGCCCACCCTGCCCAGCACAAGAACCGTATGGAAGCATTTTAGATGCTTCAGATCTTTCATAAAAATTTAAATAAATATAACAGGCAAAATTTTGTCCAGGCTTTTAGGAATTATTCTGGAGCAGTATAGAAAGCAGGAGCAAAGGAAGTCAAGAGAGGGAAAAAGAAACCAGGTCCAACGAAGGGAGGGTTGGGCACAGACTCAGAGGCCCACCAGCAGCAGGAGAGCGAGCGCCAGGCCCATGCTGAGCAAGGCCCCAGCAATCACCTGGGCGGGCGTATGACGACCCAGAGCTACACGTGACCAACAGACCAGGGCCAGCAGCAGGAAGGAAGGCAGGAAGATCAGACCATAGAGAGCGGTCAGGAGCGTGGCCGCGCCGGCCAGCGCCGCCGCATGAATGCTAATTTTCCACCAACAGGTAATAAGCAGGAGCAGCAGCCCCACCAGCAGCGTTAGACTGAGCGCCAGCTCCAGGCTGCGGGGGGCATGCAGCCAGAGCAACAGGAACAGGCCCAGGGCATAAGAGAGCAGGCCAGCGAGAAAGGGATGCCAGCGCTCCTGGCGCCGCGTGAGGTCCAGGTCGCTCACTATCCCCAGACGCCAGGCCAGAAGGACATAGAGTAAGGGACCGGCGCAAACAAAGGCCAGGGTCAGCAGGGCGAAGCCAAGCGCGGGCCAGGCCGAGGACGAGCGGTAGAGGGCCACCAGCAGCACAAAGGGCACCGAGATCGCCGCCGGCGAAAGCAAGAGCGAAATCCCGCGGGCAAAGCCCAGCAGATGAGCTGAGTGTCCTGCTGGCGGCCCTTCAGGCCGAGCAAGCTCCTGGGACTGTCGAAGCAGAACCAGGGGTCCGCCAGCTCGATCAAGAGTGGTTTTCTCAGGCATTGGCATCTTTCTTCCTGATAACTTCAGCCCAGAGATCCATGAGAGGTCGACAGAGATCTCCCGCCAGGCACTCCTCTCAGGCAGGAGGCGCAGCGAACAGGCTCAGGCCGCCAGGAGCGTCTGCTCCGTCTGCCGAATGACCTCTTCATAGCCGCGCAGCAGAGACTCCATCGCCTCAGACCAGCTGTATCTGGCGGCCTGAGCCAGGGCAGCGTAGCGCATACGTTCTCGCGTCGATCGCTCATAGACCAGGCGCTCTAAGAGACGCCGATAAGCGACGACCTGGGCCGAGGGACTAAGGCCAGCGGGGTCGAGCAACAGGCCATGCTCGTGCTGCACCACCAGATCACAGACTCCTTCGGCCTGGAGAGCAACGACCGGCAGGCCCGAGGCCAGGGCCTCAAGGACCACCTGACCGAAGGTCTCAGTGGTCGATGGGAAGGCAAAGATGTCAGCAGAGGCATAGGCTTCGGCCAGGGCTTCGCCGGTCAGGTAGCCGGTAAAAGTGACCGGTAGCCCAGCCAGGGCCTGGCGCAATTCAGCCAGAGCCGGCCCCCCACCGACAACGACCAGATGGCAGCGGCGATGGTCCATCTGGCGATAAGCGTTTGCCAGCAGCAAGAGGTTTTTCTCGCGCGAGATACGCCCCACATAGAGCAAAACACAGCGCTCGTCGGTCTCATCCTCGGTCCCCAACCAGGCAGCGCGCAAGGCCGGGCGGCGCCGCTCAGGTCGAAAGAGCGTGCCGTCCACTCCCCGGGGCCAGAGGCGCACACGCTGAAAACCCTGCTGGCGCAAGACGCGGGCCGTCGAAGGGGACGGGCAGAAGGTCAGGGCACAATGATTGTGAAGAAAGCGATTGTAGCGCCACATCGGGCCCGTCAGCCAGGGAAAACCAAAATGGCGACAGTAGGCAGCGAGATTAGTATGGTATGAAGAGACGAGGGGGCGCCGCAGCAACCTGGCCACGGCAACCCCCACCGCGCCCAGCACGACGGGATCGACAACGTGGATGACATCCGGCTGGAAGTCCTGGAGCTTCTTCACAAAGAGAGGACGGAAAAAGTTGAATCTGAGTTCTGGGTAGAAAGGGAGCGGGATACCCGGCGTTGTCACAATCTCAGCACCAGCATACTCCCGCATTCCACAGCGCGGGCCTAACAAGATTGCCCGATGACCGGTGGCCTCCAGATGGGCGAGCAATCGCGCCAGCGTGCGCGTGACCCCATCCAGCTTGGGCAGAAAATTCTCCGTAATGACGGCGACCCGCATAGCAGTCCTCCTGTGTTTGCTGCTCCGCACCGCTTAGGACATCTTTCGGCCTCGCCTCGCCCTTTGGATGGCTCTCCGGCAGCCGCAGCTGCAGAGCGCGCAAGGGCTGGCAATGTACCGGGAACGGTCAGGTCCTTGCCGCCACGCCTCCTCATGAAGAATCTTCAGTCAGCAGCATTATAGCTATGTAAAATTCCTTCAAAGAACCCGTTAAGTCTGGACAAAATTTGTGCGCGCAGCAGAAATCTCACTGTTCATCTCTCAACAGAGGAGATAAAATATTCATAGGAAGAGAAAGTCAGGGTGTAAGGAGAGGGAGGGAGAGAGGGAGAGACTCCAAAGCGGCCAGCAGGAGCCATGCCGAGCACCCAAAGGAGGTCAGCATTGTCAGCTTCATCCGCTCCATCGCCAACGATCATCAGACTACTCCTCTGCGAGGACCAGACGCTGATGCGCCAGGGCCTGCGCACCATTCTCGACCTGGAGCCAGGCATGGAGGTCGTTGGAGAGGCCGCCAACGGCGAGGAGGCGGTCAGGCGCTATCGCGAGCTGCGCCAGGCCGGCTTGGGACCAGATATCGTCTTGATGGATATCCAGATGCCCTTGATGAGCGGGGTTGAAGCCAGCGCCGCTATTCTGAGCGCCTACCCAGACGCCAGGATTATCATGCTGACCACCTACGACTACGACGATTACGTGCTCGAATCCATCAAAGTCGGAGCCAGGGGCTACGTGCTGAAGGACCTGCCCGCCGAGGAGCTGGCTGCCGCCATCCGCCGCGTCGCCCAGGGAGAGCCTTTCATTCAGCCGAGCATCGCTAGCAAGCTGCTCATCGAGTTTAGCCGGCGCGAAAGAGGAGTTCGCGACCGGCTCCGAAGCGCCGAGAGCGCCTTGGAGGAGCTGAGCGCCCGCGAACGAGAGGTCCTGCGTCTGCTGGCTCAGGGGGCCAGCAATCGCGAGATCGCTCAGCAACTGTGCCTGGCTGAGGGCACCGTCAAAAACCACGTCTCCAACATCCTGAGCAAGCTGCAGGTGGCCAACCGCACCCAGGCGGCCAGCAAGGCCCGGGACCGCAAGCTGATCTGAAGGGGACCGACCCGCGAAGGTCCCTCACCCCCCGCCCAATCAGTCCGCCTACCGATCAGCCAGATGGCTGGCCAAGCCGCGCCAGGGAAGGGAGCAGCCTGAGCGGAGCGAGCCGGGCCGCGCCAGGCTGCACAAATAATAGATGCCCGTCGAGAGAGAAGAGGTTGCCTCTTGCAGGCAAGCGCCGCCTACTCGCAAGAGGAGCCTGGCTCACTTGAGCAGGGCTATCCGTAGAAATACGCAATCGGCGGGGTGCCACATTGGCAGAGCGCTTGCTTTCTGAAGGCGAGAGAGCGGCCTGGAGGAGGAAGCCAGCCGGGAGCGAAGGCGCTTGAGGGATGCTGTGGCCGCGTTGCACAGACAGTCAGCCTTATGCTATAATCCTCACGGTATGATATAATCGTGAGACAAGCGGGACAACATAAGGATGAGTAAGAAGCCTCCCCCCACCCTGTGGGAAATCGTGGGGCCAGTGGGAGGATTGGGGTTC
>NZ_JBHOQV010000005.1:0-14430 GCF_042408735.1 Thermogemmatispora sp. | reverse complement strand
TCCGTCTTTATCATGAACTATGATATAAATCCTTGTCAATACCCCCCTGGGTAAAACGTGCCAAGGAACCGGGCTTCTCTATCTATCAAAGGATAGTACCTTCTGAGAATTTCTGCAATATATAGCCAGCATTTTTATGTGATCTTAATATTTGGGGAAAGCATCATCTGTTAAAATAACTAAGCGAGGAGTCGGCTCTGTGGAAAGAACCCAGTAAAGCAGCATCAGAAAGCGGTTACCGCCTTTCCCCGAATTGTGGAGCTCTGTGAATCGGAAAAAGTCAGGAGCCTGATAGCGTCCAGGCTCCTGGCTCCTTGTTTACAAGAGGAAGAGCCTTGATCGATGTATCGCCTGGACTTTGAAACGATGAAGCAGGTCATGCGCGAACATCGCAAAACCGGACTCCTATATGCCGATCTCCCCTCGGGAGTCCCGGGGATGCCGGAGCCATGCCGCGTAGAGATCATTCTGCGCGCAGGAAACATCGTCTCCTGCTTTTTCGTGGGCAGGAGCGGGCGGCGTCTAAAGGAAGAAGACGCATCGCCAAAGCTCGCCCGCCTGGGAAAGCTCGACTGGACTTTTGTCCCCCAGGAAGAGGTTCTCACCGAGCCGCCCTCCGTACCTGGGCAGGGAAAGAACGTCATCACGGGGTCCCTGGCCTTCCCTCAGCGCCTGCTGCATCTGGAGCAGTGGCAGATGGTTGGTTGGTCGCGGATGCATCGGATGGTCTTTGCTCTGGCCGATGGAACACGCTCTGTGGAAAAAATTGCCGAGATTCTCTCGACCTCGCCCGAGGCGGTGCGCGCTGTCCTACGCGATCTCCAGGCGATCGGGGTCATCCGCTTATAAAGCCGCGGCATGTGACTTACTGATCTGCCAGGCTCACCCGGCAGGCCAGATGAGCCTGCTAGGCCGGCCAGACACAACAGTCAGAACACCAAAAAGGGCAAGCGCCCGGCTAGAGGAGGCTCTCTAGCGGGCGGGCATCTGGTGCGCTTTTCCTGATGCTCGGGCCTTTGCTACTGTCCAGCTAGCTATTTCTTTCTCTGCTGCGCTACTGGTTCTTGCCAGAACTAAGGAAGGAAAGGCTTCCCTATGAAAAGGATCACGGTCTCTGATCTTGATACAGCGAGTACGAATGCGCAAGTGCCCAGCTATTTGGCCTCTGACCAGCGCGAGAACCGCTGGCTACGCTGGTGGTACCGGCTGGCCTCCCCTGCACTTCCGGCGGCCTCGGCCTCCTTCCAGCGCCGCGAACTTTACCGGCGCGGACGCACGGGCAGTCAGATTCTCCCGGCCCTCTACGTCCTGCTGATCGTGGCTCTGCCTGCCGGCTTCCTCGGAACAAATTTCTACCTGGTGCCAATCGTCATCATCTGCTTCTTCTTGCTCGCGATTGCCACAGTCCTGAATCGCCTCGGCTTTGTCAACGCTGCCGGCTTCCTGGTGGTCTTGACCTTCATGTTCTTTCCCATCGCCGATATTGTAACCACGCCTGGTGGCATCAATATGATGGATCTGCCGGTCTTCGGCATGCTGATTCTGCCGCTGGTCTGCACTGTCTCCTTCTTGCCTCCGTGGTGGGTCTTTGTCGTTGCTCTCATCAACTGCCTCTTTACTTTTTTTGCACTGACCCAGCTTCCCCAGACGCCTGAGCTGATGGGCATGCTCGAAATCAACTTTAGTGGAGTGATCAGCCCTATCCTCATTAGCCAGATCATCATCTCGGTGGTGGCCTACGTCTGGGTCAGCAGTACAGTGCATGCCCTGGCCCGCGCCGATCGCGCTGAGGAGATCGCGCGCCTCGAGCACGATCTGGCCATGCAGGCTGAGGAGGCCGCCCGTCAAAAGGATCTGCTGGAGAATAGCATTCAGAAGATCGTAGAGACCCATACGCGCGTGGCCAACGGCGACTACAGTGCCCGTGTTCCTCTGACAGGCGACAATGTCCTGTGGCAGATCTCTGGCTCGCTGAATAACCTGCTATCTCGTATGCAACGTTTACATCAGGATGCCGCAGAGCTGCAGAAGATGAAGCAGGGTTTCTATCAGCTACGCGAGGAAAACAGGCGCCTGCGCGAAACTGTCCTGGCTTTGCAGCAGCTACGCGAGGAGGAGGGGCGCGGACGAGGAACCTCTCCCAATCTCTCGCAGTTTTCGCCGGACGATCCCAGAAAGCTCATGTGGCATACGGGGGACGAGCGCTTCTGAGTAACTCTAGCCTGGCCTGGTCCAGTCTGGTCTGAATGGGGCAGAGCCAGACCTCCTCCCGAACCGGCAAGCGCTGGCTCGCTCGTCTGGCCCTTCTCGCTGCGCTTTGTTCATGGTCCCCTGGAGCGGGGACAGGTGATTCTTTGCCCTGACCTGGCCGTGGTGGGGACAGCTAGCCCAGCCCGCCTTCAGCAGCGGCTGATGCTCTGCCCAGTCCGCTCAGTTGAGTGACAGGCTGGTCGCTCTGCCGCGAGCTATCCAGGATCGGGCCACGGGTCATTGAAACAAAAGCCAGGCTCAGGCGTATGTTCTCTATGGTATCATAGCTACCGGTGAGCAAGAAAGCGAGCGGCATGCTCCGAGAGCTGGATACCCAAGTAAGCACCCAATGAGTTCCTTTGTCGACTACTATGCCGTATTGGGGGTAGAGGCCAACGCCTCCCTTGCTGAGATCAAGGCGGCCTTCAAGAAGTTGGCGCTCCGTTACCATCCTGATGTCTACAAAGGCGAGGATGCCGACGAGCGCATGCGTTTGATTCTGGAAGCCTATCAGACGCTCAGCGATGCTGAGCTAAGGCGGGCATACGATGCGCGCCGGCGGGAGCAACTGGGCCTGGTAACTGCCGAGCGCGCGGGGGCAAGCCAGCGAGAAGGTCCCAGCGCTGGCAAGGCTGCCAGGGCTGAGGTCTCTCCACAAGCCCGTCGTGACCGCCAACGCCACTACGACTTCCCCACCCTGGACGGCCCTGCCACGATCTATCTGGGAGAGACTATCTATAGTCTTGACGCCGAGCAAGCGTCCACGCTGCGCGAGCAGGGAGTACTGCGCGGCAGCGTAGGGGGGGGCACTGTTCGCAAGGATGGAACTATCCACCTCCCTCTCTCAGACTCCCAAAGAGCGTCAGCGGGCGAGACGGGCTACTGTCATCGCTGCCATCATCGCTGGTCTCTCCCATCAGGGCAAGAGTCTGTCCCGGCTCAAGGAACGGCCTGTCCGCGCTGTCAGGCGCGTGACTGGTCGGAGTATCTGCTGCTACGCTGTGTTCACTGTCGGGCCGTCTTTGAAAGTGAGCAGATTCGCTATGAGATTGGGTCCTATCGCTATGGTGGAGGGAGGCTCTGCCAGCCCTACGAGCTGTTTCCTCTCTGCCCCTATTGTGCGCGCGCCCGCTGGTGTCCCGCCGAAGACGAGCGGCTTGAAAAGGAGCGTGCTGCTGCCGCACGTCGGCGCGGCCTCACTTTTCTGATGGCGCTGGGGTTGCTGCTAGCGGTGGTTGCCATGCTCAGCCTCATAGCCCTGACTACGCTCTTCCGTTGACCAGGACAGGCCCGGCTCTGTCCGCTGCTGGTCAGGCTCCTCTGCCGCGATCCAGTGCAAGAGCGTAGCTGGCTGTGGTCGGAGTCTATCGCAGGGGAGCAGGAGGAAAGCTCTATGACAGCCTTGCCTTTACAGGGTATTTATCCGCCCGTGCCTACCTTTTTTGATGCCAACGAGGAACTTGACCTGACGACCCTGGAGAGCCATCTCCGTTGGCTGGCAGCCAGCAAAATTGCCGGCTACGTCGTCCTCGGCTCTAATGGAGAGGCACCCCATTTGACCGGCGAGGAGCGTGAGCTTGTCATTCGTACCGCCCGTGGAGTCATCGATCAGCTCACTCAGGCAGAGGGGCTGGCCCATCCCAGACTTCTGCTGCTTGCTGGCTGTGGTGAGCAGTCGACGCGGGCCACCATTGCTGGCTGCGAGCGAGCGGCCCAGGCGGGGGCTGACGCAGTGCTGGTTCTGCCCCCCTTCTACTTCCGCGGACGGATGAATGAGGCGGCCCTGCTCGCGCATTACCGGGCGGTTGCCGAATATTCTCCCCTGCCGGTTGTCATTTATAACATGCCCGCCAATACTGCTGGCCTCGACCTGGAGGCCTCTCTGATCTGTCGGCTGGCCGAAGAGCATCCCAAGATTATCGGCCTCAAAGACAGCGCTGGTAACGTTGCCAGGCTGGCCCAGATCGCCGGCCAGTTAGCCGTCCACCGCCCTGATTTCGCCGTTCTGGCTGGAAGCGCCGGCTTCTTGCTGCCTGCGCTGGCGGTTGGAGCGCGTGGAGGAGTGCCGGCCCTGGCTAATGTCCTGCCGCGACAGGTCTGGCGTGTCCAGGCCCTTTTTGAAGACGGACGCCTGGAAGAGGCCCGCCGCCTGCAGGCCCGCCTGGTTCCCCTCAATACCTTGCTGACCACCACCTATAGCGTTGCGGGCCTCAAGGCAGCGCTCCAGCTGCTCAACGGCTATGGGGGCCGACCCCGCTCGCCAGTCCTGCCGCTCGATGAGCAAGAGCTGGCTCAGCTCAAGTCTCTGCTGGCCACCTTCGCGGATGAGGAGCGCTCGAATGGCTAGCTGGCTGGGCTAATCGCTGGCGGCCCTGGCCGTCAGGAAGGAAAGTAGCCCCCGGTCAGAATCTCTCCTTCTGAAGGGACTGGCTCGAGGACTGTACGGCAAACCCCACCACAGGCGTGAGCTGGCGTCGCTGACGGCGAAAGTCAAGGCAGCCAGACAAACTCACGCCTGGTAGAATCGCTGGACAGCTTACTCGACCGTGAAGGTAGCTACCTGGGCTAACTGGGCATCGCTGCAGTCGGAGGTTGTGCACCAGTAGATCTCGACCGCTCCCTGGCCAGCAAGATTATAGTAACCAGCGAAGTAGCCCGCATTGTAGTCCGGCTGCACCTGCAGAACTTTATTGTCGAAGGCGTGTACATTATCGAGGTACCACTTGGCTACCATATATCCATTACTGCCGCTCTTTATCTCAAAAGTGGCATAGATAGTCTGGTGTATCTTAAAGGTTGTCGTCAGATGGGTAGGGGCCACATCCTTCACCTGATCGGCCATCTGTACCTTCGTGACGATAGCCGCTGCCGAAGGAACGATTGGCGAGCCGGATGGTGAAGGACCCTGCTGATTAGAAGAGGTTGGGGTAGTGGGGGTTGCCGTTGGAGTCAGCAGGCTATTGGCGGTGGCCTCATCCGCCGAGGCAGTTGCGGCAACGGCGGTCGCGGTTCCATTGAGGCTGCTCACCACAGAGTTAGAAGCATTGCGGACGATGATGAAGAAGCCACCGCAGCAAGCCGCAACGATGACCAACAGAATAGCGCCGACAATCAGCAGCACCTTGCCAACGTTACTCTTGCGTGGAGGAGTAGGCGGCGGGCCATAGGGTCCTGTAGGAGGGGGACCGTAAGGGCCAGTAGGCGTATTGGGAGGGCCATAAGGGGCAATCCCCTGGGGACCGTAGTTCGTCGCTGGAGGCGGAGGGGGAGGAGTCTCCTGATACGAGCCAGCGGCCACCGTTGGATCGTAGGGGGTCTGACCAGCAGAAAGGTTGTATGGTGTGGGATTGCCGCAGACTGGGCACGAGGCTGCTCCCGTGGGAAGAGCTGCCCCACAACGGTTGCATTGCATGGGAAAAACCTCCTCGCTCAAATGGACCAGCAGCCGGAAAATGTCACCGGAACCGGAGCTAAGGCCCAAAAACCGCTCAGATGCTAGCGATGCTTGCCCGGGCCCTTCCTAGGCGATGGCTCCAGGTCTGGCGCTGGCATTCTTCATTACTGACCGCCCTCCTTGGCCTGGCTCGCTCGCTGCTCTCCCAGGATAGCACGCATGGCCTTGGCTGCCAAGTGGCTGCTAGCCACACTTAAAGAGAACGCTCCCGATGGGAGCATTTTGCGGCCCGCCTGCCTGCTGATTCTTACCGGAAGGCGCTGGGCAGGTTGACGGTTGCCTGGAAGCGGATTTCTACCTTGAGCGACAGCCGTTCAACCTGCCACGACGGTGAAGGTGACATGCTGAGCCAGGACGCGATCGCTGCATTGTGTTGTACTTGCCCAGTAAAGGTCGACGCTTCCTGTTCCGGGCTGGCCATAGATAGCATAGGAGTAGCCAGATTGGCTGTAGGGCCTGACAGGAAAAGCGAAATTGGTCACGCTATTCCCGTTGAGATACCAGTACACACAGACAGCCCCGGCCTGCCCATGAGGGTGGAGCGCGAAGGTGACGTAGATGGCCTGATTGGTCTTAAAGGTCGTCGTAACCTCTGTCGGCTGACCAGTCTGCGTATTGACAGCGCTGGCTAGCTGGGGCTGATCGATGTACGCCTGGCCGGGCAGGGCCGTTGCCGAGGGAGAAGCGCTGGCGCTGGCCGTTGGCGTCGTCTGGTTGCTGCGGCCCGCGACAACGGTTGCCGTATTCTGGAGGCTGGCGCTTCCCCCAGTGGGGTTGACGACCATAGTAGTGGCCATGAACCAGACGAAGAGCAGGATGATCGCCGCCGTTACCAGACAGGCGGCTGAGGCGAAGAAGCCGAGGCGCACGTGGCTGGAACGGTGAGGGGGAGCGGGAAAGGCCGCCCCCGCGCTGGGAGGTGTAGCCGGTGAAAACTCCTGTGGAAGCGGGCCTTGTTGAAGCGGCGTCCCCGGTAGCCAGAGCGGCTGCTGCTGTTGCTGCGGTGGCTGTGGGGCAAGCGGGGGCTGGAAGACCGCTGTTGGGCTGGCAGGGTCGGCATCGCTCCAGTCCCCACCTCCTAGCGGCAAGGGCGTTGGCTGAGGCGCCGGCCCCGACTGGGGCCAGCTCGGAAAAGGCATCTGCTGCACGGAGGTCGGAGCGGATCCCACAGCGCCAGCCTGAGCCTGGGGCATGGGGGTTGGCACGGCTCCCCACTGATATTCAAACGGCGCTGCCCGATCGGGACCCAGGGGCGCCGACGGTGAAGGCCCCTGGCCCAGGACGGAGCCACAGCGAGGGCAGCGGCTATCGGTCCATGTTGGCGAGAGCGGCAGGCCGCAGTGCGAGCACCTTCTCATCGATTGTTTCTCCCATACATGCTCACGAGTGATCTCAGCGTTATTTCCCGTTACTTTTTAAGTAACGGTCGGCGGGCCGGCCACCGCGCAGCTCTTCCCCTGAAAAGGCTATCGGAGGAGGCTGCGGCGAGACCTGCTGACGGGAACAGCCCGGAGAAGGCCAGACAGCTATATACTGGCCGCTATCTATGATATAATGTGGTTCAAGTTCGTAGCGGTCGCTGCTGAAGTACCACGGGCAGAGAATAGCACATCTCTCTGAAGCAGAAAGGTCGGATAAGACATCTGGCCTGGTTGACCTGAGACTATCTGGTCCTCTCCCTCAGAGGAAAAGGGGCATCTGCCATTCGTGGCCTACGAGAGAGGCAGTAACCAGAACAGGGTGACAGGACGTGTCGCAACAGTGTGAAGTGGAGCAGGTGCTAGGTCAACACCTCTCACGGTTACAAATATGCTTGCAACGCGCATCGGGCGAAAGCTCTGGCCCCGAGGAAGGGAGCGATGCCTGGCTGTTTCTGCAGGCGCTGGCCGGGGAAGATGAGGCCGAGCTGCGCAGCCGCTTTGAGCGCTCAGGGCACTGGCTGGCGGAGCAAGGGGGGAAACTGGATGCCCGTCTGGAGGCCATGCAGGCCTATATCGAGGCCCTCAGCGAGGAGCTGCAGGCCATTTTCGCCGATCAACCTCAGCTTCTGGCCGCCGCCCTGGCGCGCCTTTACCGCCTGCAATCTGCCTGCTCGCTGGCGCTGACTCATGGCTACCAGGAAGCGATGAGGCAGATCGCCGACGAACAGCGGCGTTCGCTGGAGCGTAACAGTCAGCACCTGCTGGCGCTGCAGCGCATCAATGGCATCAACAACTCCAGCATGGATCTTGACCAGAGCCTGGAGCTAACGGCGCGCATTGTCGCTGACGAGCTGCAGGTCTCGCTGTGTGCCATCTTCCTCTACGATGAGCTGCAGCGTCTCCTGACGCTGCGAGCGACAAATGGCCCGCGCCCCCTTGGTGGCATGCATTTCACCTTGCGCCTGGGTGAGGGATACAGCGGCTGGGTGGCCGATAAAGGTCATCCCCTGGTAGTCCGCGACGTGATGAGCGACCCGCACTTTGCCGCAGAGGCCACCACCTACGATACGGAGTATCACGGCTTGCTGGCCCTGCCGATTATCTTCTTCGGCTCGGTTGAGCGCCTGATCGGAGTCATCAGCGTGCAGTCGGAGGAACCGCGGGAGTTCACGCCCGACGAGATCAACTTTCTGGAGGTGGTAGCGGGCATCATCGCTATCAACGTTGAGAATGGGCGCCTCTACGAGCAGACGGATGAGCAGCTGCGGCGCAAGGTCCACGAGCTGGCCACTATTCACCGCGTGACCACGGTCATTGCGCGCACCCTGAACCTCGACGAGGTGCTGCAGATGATCACCACCCAGGCGGTGCACCTCAGTGGCGCCGAGCGCTCCTGCATCTTTGAGCTGGATGCCGAAACGCAGACACTGCACATTCTGGCCCACTATGGCTTTGGCGGCAGCCAGATCCAGCAGGCGCGCGTCAAAGTGGGCGAATGCTGTGCGGGTCGAGCCGTGCAAACAGGGCGTCCGATTATGCTCGTCGACTGCTTCCAGCAGGACGAGAAATGCTTTTTGCGCGCTGACCCTTTCATCTCGTCCGAGATCCATTCCGTGCTTTGTGTGCCGCTGGAGGTGAAAAGGAAGGTCCTGGGATGCATCTGCATCTACAGTAGTCACAGGCACCTGTTGAGTCCAGAGCAGATGCAACTGGTGGTGACCTTTGCCAATGAGGCTGCTATCGCCATCGAGAACGCGCGCCTCTATGAGGAGACGCGGCGAGGCCTGGAGCTGAAGTCGATGCTGCTGCGCGAGCTGCATCACCGCGTCAAGAATAACCTGGCCACGGTGGCGGGCATCCTCTCGCTGCAACGCCGGCGAACGCGCTCACCAGAGGTGGGCAACACCTTGGCGGAAAGCGTGAATCGAGTTCAGGGGCTGGCGGCTACTCACGACCTGCTGGCCCATGAGGACCTCAGTGAGGCGCGAGTGGATGATATCGCGCGCAAGATTGTGGGCGTCGCCAGCGCCAACCTCAGCCCACCTGAGGCCCACATTACCTTTAAGGTTGAGCCTTGTCCGATCGTGATCCCCTCGCGCGCGGTCACGATCCTGGCCCTGGTACTCAACGAAATGGTCTCCAATGCTATCAAGCATGGCATGGCTGATCTAAACGAGGGAACGGTGTTAGTACGGGGACGAGAGGAGGAGGGCATGGTGGTGGTCGAGGTCATTGATACGGGCAGGGGGCCGAAGAAGCCCTTAGAGGAAGAGGAGAGCGGCGAAGGGCTGGGCCTCTCGCTGATTCGCAATCTGCTGGCTGATCTGCGTGGGCGCTTCAGCCTGCGACGTGTGGCCGAGCTGAAGCCGCCGGCCAACACGCCTGGCCTCAAGCCGATCTGCGGGGGCTATACGGTGGCCGAGGTGCGCTTTCCTTTGACGCGCGCTCTCTAGCCTCCCTGGCCGCTTTCCGTAGCGGCGGGCCAGCGGACCAGGTCTGCGAGCAGCTGCCTCGGGTGAGCCTTTCTCTGAGGGACCGTGGCAAAAGTGGGGCAGGCAGGCAGAGCGGGCTGTCTGATCTCTTCGACTTCGCAGCTCAAGGCGAAGGAAGGCGGGTCGGTTGGGGTCGCTCTGCGGGCCTCTGGTGGCGTCCCCGTGGTTGGGAGAAGGTGATGACATGTCAATTCAAGAGCGGAAACCGAGAATTCTCATTGTTGAGGATGACGAAGCTATTCTTAATGTCCTCAGTCTTTTTCTCTCCTACGCTCATTTTGAGGTACGTGGGGCACGTAGCGGGCGAGAGGCGATGGAGCTGGCGCGCAGCTTTGACCCCCAGCTGATCGTCCTTGATCTGAACATGCAACCTGTCTCTGGCTGGGAGGTACTGCACTGGCTGCTGGTCAACCGGTTGAGTCCACCTATTCGGGTCCTCGTCCTGACGGCCTCGACCCGCCTGAGCGAGCAGATACGTGGCCTGGAAGAGGGGGCCGTTGACTATCTGACCAAGCCGACGCAGCCCAGTGTCCTGGTGGAGCGCATTCGCAGCATTCTCTCGATGAGTGACGAAGCCCTGCTTTCGCTGCTCCAGAAGCGTTTGCTGCAGCAGCGCCGCGTTCTGGAGCAGCTGCTTCAATCGGATAAAGATGGATTTTTCTATTAGGACTCAGGAAACAGAAACGGTTGAAAGGGCCTGCCCGCAGGCGGTGCAGAAGCGCGTATTGGCCGTATGGATGCGTCCGCAGGCGGGGCATTGATTGATCGGGCAGCCGCAGCGGGTGCAGTAGCGCATCTGGGGCTTATTGAGATGTTGACAATTGGGGCAGAGATAGCCAGCAGTACGCGCCTGAGCGAGACCGGCCGCGGCAGGCATGCCGGGCGGCGCGGCTGAGGGCGCCTGAGCGCGTTGAGGGGGTGGGGGAGAGAAACCTTCTCTGTGATAAGCTGGCAGCCGACCGGTAGCATGGATAGCCAGATCGAGCGCGTCGGCCAGCTCGCTGGCGCGCTGGTAGCGCTGGGCGGGATCCTTCATCAGGGCCGTCAGGATCACCCGTTCCACCGGTGCCGGGAGGGTAGGGTTGAAGCGGCTTGGCGGGGGCGGTGGCTCATAGAGATGGCTATGGGCCAGAGCCGGGTAGTTATCGCCGATGAAGGGCGTGCGCCCGGTCAAAGCCTCGAAGAGCATCACCCCCAGGGCATAGATATCGGCCCGACCGTCGACCTGCCCCCCCATACATTGCTCCGGAGACATATATTCCGGTGTGCCGACGCCGGCGCCTGGGCGCGTTAGCTGTTCATGGCTGCTGGCCAGGACCTTGGCGATCCCGAAGTCGGAGAGGATAGGCCGCCCAGAGCGATCCATCAGCACGTTGACAGGTTTGACGTCCCGGTGGATGATCCCCTGATCGTGGGCATAGCTGAGGGCGTCGGCGATCTGGCGGAAGATATGCGCGGCCTCGGGCAGATCCATCGTCTTGCCCTGGGCGCGGAGCTGGTCGAGCCGCTGTTTCAAGGTACCCCCGTCGACCAATTGCATAACGATGTAGAGCAGCCCGTTATACTCGCTGGCGTCATGGACGGTGACGATATTGGGATGGGAGAGGCGAGCGACCAGGCGAGCTTCCAGGTTGAAGCGCTCGACGAAGTTGCGGTCTGAGGCATACCAGGGCGGGAGCACCTTAATAGCGACCTCGCGGTCCAGGTTCTCCTGGCGGGCGCGATAGACGCGCGCCATACCGCCCTGGCCCAGGGGAGCCAGAATCCGATAGTTCCCGAGTGTTGCTCCGATCAGCTCATCGCGTTGTGGCTGCACAACTCACCCCATTGAAGCGGGCACCCTGGCAGTGGCTGCCGGGCCAAAAAGCCAGCAAGCAACCAGCCGCGGCATGCGAGGCGTTGCGGCGCGGCGGGTGCCCGACCGATGTGACACACCTTCCGAGCCTGCCTGACCTGGCGAAAGGAAGGCAAACTCGGAGCTGAGAAACCAAAACCAACAAGCCAAACCCAACGATGCCGGGCCGAGCTAGGCCCGACAGAGCCAGTACGAGGCCAGTCAGGCCAGGTGACAGGAAGCTGAGCCACAGATCTGTCATCAACGTTTGGCGAACACAAGCACGGTCTGTCCGAGCTGGATTTTATCTCCCTCCTGGAGCGGATAAGGCTGGTACTTGTTGATCATCTGTCCATTGAGTCGGGTGCCATTAGCGCTCCCCTCGTCCTTGAGGGCATAGTTTCCATTGCCCATGTTGATGATCGAAGCGTGCAAGCGAGAGACAGCCAGATCCTCCAGAAAGATATCGCTTTCGCGGCTGCGCCCGATGCTCAGGGAGTCCTTGCGGATCTCGTAGACGCGCCCAGCCTCTTTCCCCTCCTCGACGCGCAGGATGCCGATGCGGCCTTGAGGGCCGGTTGTGCGCAGCATAGTCCTATCGGCCTCGGAGAAAGCGGAGGGAGCGAGGTCCTGGGGTTGACCGAACTGGCCGGGCTGGCCAGTGGGTCCCGGAGCGAAGCCGGGCAGGGAGACCGGCTGCTGAGCCTGCTGAGGCTGCTGCCAGGGGCTGCCTGTGGATGAAGGAGGGGCAGGCGTGGCGGGGACCTGACCCATCATGCCGGCGCCCTGCGGTGGCTGTAGTCCCTGGCCCCAAGGCTGAGACGGGCTGGCGCTCTGGGCTTGAGCCTGGGCCCAAGGATCGGTCGGAGCTGGCTGTCCTGCTCCTGGCTGGCCGCTCTGGCCCCAGGCGGGCATGGCCGCTGGCCCGCTGCCGGCCTGCGGCTGCTGTGACAATCCCCAGGGCGCTGTGTTGCCGCTCTGGGCCGAAGCCTGGCCCCAGGGATTTTGAGCTGCCGGCTGCTGGCTCTCCCAGGGTGAGGCCGGGCTGGGACTGGCGGGTGGGTTATCCCAGCCGGAGCCTGAGGGAGAGGGGGCCCCTTGAGCCTGGGGCTGGGGCTGGCCTGGCGGCATGCCCCAGGGAGAGCTTTGCGCCTGTGCGCCCCAGGGAGACATCTGCTGGGCTTGTTGTTGCTGGGCCTGGGGCTGGGCGGACCAGGGAGCCGGCTGTGGCTGAGCTGGGGCGACTCCGGCACCTCCCCAGGCGGCCGGCTGCTGAGCCGGACTCTGGGCCTGGGCGCTCCAGGGCGCGAACGGAGGCTGCTGCTGCTGTGGCTGGGCCATACCGGGGTTGGGGCTGCCCCATCCGCCTGGCTGCTGTGATTGAGCTGGCTGACCCCAGAACTGGTCAGGCACGTTCCCTGTCGCTTGCTGGCCCCACCCTCCAGGAGCGGCCTGGCGCTGCCAGTCAGGTGCCTGGGCCTGCGCGGCGCTCGTCTCCTCATCGCGCTTCTTGCCGCTGCTGCGTATCAGCAAGATGGCCCCCACGATCAGGATGATAACGACGACCGCTGCAATAACGAGGATGAGCGGACTCGATAGTAGATTATGCATACTGGTTCACCCCTCCGAGTTGTAGGAGCTGCCTGGCCGATCCACATATCCTGGCGGAGAAAGCGACCGCGTGGGCCGTCCCTACAACTGCAAAATAGCGTAATAGCTCAGCGCAGTTCAAAGCGAACCTCGACGCTGCCGAAGCGGAGAATATCTCCATCCTTGAGTACATGCTCCTCATGCGGTGCAAGAACTACTCCATTTAAGCGGGTTTTGTTGAGAGCGTTCAAGTCTTCAACTGTAAAGGTACCATGTTGATTGCGAATATAGGCATGCCGTCTGCCAACTGTCTTATCCATCAGGTTGATCTCGGGATAGATCCCCAGAATCGGATCGTGGCGACCGACGACCATTTGCTCACCGGTGAGAGGAAAGACCTGACCCGTGGCGATGACGACCAGGCGGGCCTGCTTTTGGGGGGGCAGACGGGGAGGAGCGGGCCGCTCTCCCTCGGGCGGCTCGGCGCGCTCATCGACGCCGAGCTCGTGAACGCGCTGCTGCAGTTGCTCCAACGCTGCCAAAAACTCCTGGGGAGTCTGATAGCGCTCCGTGGGTGCCTTGGCCATAGCCTTCTGGAAGAACTGGTCCATCTCCGGCGGCAGCCCTGGCCGCTGCCGGCAGATCGAGGGCACTTTCTCATTCATGTGCTTGATCACGATATCTACGGCTGTCTCGCCCTCGAATGGCGGGTGGCCAGTCAGCATTTCAAACAGGACGGTGGCGACCGAATAGAGATCCGAGCGTGTGTCTGCCGAACGCCCGCTCTCGGCCTGCTCGGGCGCGATATAGTAAGGAGTGCCCATGAACATATTTGACCGGGTCAGGGTGACCGTCTCGCTGCTGCGCGCTAGCCCGAAATCGGTGATTTTGACGACGTCTTTGGTATTGATGAGAATGTTCTGCGGCTTGATATCGCGATGGACCACTCCATGTCGGTATGCTACGTCCAGCCCCTCGACAATCTGGTGGGCGTAGTTGAGGGCCCGCGAGGGCTTCAGCGGCCCATAGGTGATCGTGTGGTACTTGAGATTCTGCCCGTCGATGTAGTCCATCACGATAAAGTGCATGTTGTGATCTTCCCCATAGTCGATGATGCGCACAATGTGGGGATCACTCAGGTGCAACAGGATGCGGGCCTCACGCTGAAAACGGGCCAGCAGCTCGCTGTCCCCGGCCAGCTCAACGTGCAAGACTTTAATGGCGTAGATGTGGTTGTTTTCGAGGTCGCGAGCAACATAGACGGTGGCGAAGTTGCCCCGCCCTCTTTCGTCAATCAGTTTGTAGCGACCCTTGATGACACGCCCGATCATGTCACCGTCCATGGCGCAATCTCCTACTTAAAGGCTATTCCTCGCGGCTATTATAGCA
>NZ_JBHOQV010000171.1:0-3194 GCF_042408735.1 Thermogemmatispora sp. | reverse complement strand
AGGACCCCTATCACAAACGCGCCGATGATGCTGCCCAGGATGGTTCCTCGCCCGCCAAAGAGCGAGGTTCCTCCCAACACCACCGCCGCGATGGCATTCAATTCATAGCTCTCCCCCGTGGCTGGCTGGGCCGCCTGCAGCTGCGAGGCAATCACCAGCCCCGTCAGGGCCGCGCACACGCCCGAGATCACGTAGACCAGCAGCTTGACCCGCTTGACCCGAATCCCCGACAGCTGGGCCGCCCGCTCATTGCCCCCAATGGCATAGACCTGCCGCCCAAAGGGCGTCCGGCTCGCCACAAAGGCCGCTACCCCCCCACACAGCAGCATCAGCCAGATGGGCATCGGCACCCCCAGCAGGTTCCCCGTTCCCAGGAAGGGAAAGCCCGTGTTCCCCAGGGCCGGATCGCCCCCCAGGTCTGGGAAGGTCGCCCCATTGGAGGTCAGCAGCGCCAGGCCGCGGGCCGCATACAGCATCCCCAGCGTGGCAATGAAGGGAGCCACGCCCAGACGCGTGATGACCAGCCCGTTGATCAGGCCCAGTCCCCCTCCCACCAGCAGGCCGATGAGGAGCACCACTGCCACGTTGAAGTAGACCACCACACCAAACATGGGCAGCGGCAGCCCCTGGCTGATCAGGTAGCCGGCCACCATCGCCGTCAGGCCGACGATCGAGCCGACCGAGAGGTCGATCCCCGCTGTCAGGATGACAAACGACTGCCCGATGGCCAGCAGGGCGTTGATCGAGACATGCTCGGCCACAATGGTCAAATCGTTGAGCGTCAGAAAGTCGGGCGAGAGCAGTGAAAAGATGATCACCAGGATGATGAGCGCCACCAGGGCGCGCAACTGAAACAGGAGTGTCTGGAGCTGCTTGCGCTGCAGCCTGAGGCGGCGCTGAGCCGCCGGCTCGTGGCTGGCAATCGATGACGGCGATGACGGATTGCGCATGATCTCCCTTCCCTCTTCCTGGCTAGGCTGGTGGACGCGCCTGGGGACGCGCCTGGCTGCCTGGCTGGGCAGGCGATGGCGAAGGCGCCTCGTCGGCCGGCGGCTCGCCGGTCCCGCTGGAGCGGGGAGCCGGGACCTGCCCGTCCTGCTCCTCCTCCTCGCCGCTGGGGAGCGGACTGCGGGAGGCAGCGGCCACCAGGGCCTCCTCGCTGGCCTCCTCGCGCCGGAATTCCCCAGTGAGCCGTCCGCCCGCCAGCACCAGAATGCGGTCGGCCGCCAGGACCTCTCGCAGTTCCGAGGAGACAAAGATGATCCCCAGTCCCTGGCTGGCCAGGCGATTCATCAGGCGGAACAGATCGGCTTTGGCACCTATGTCGATGCCGCGCGTCGGCTCGTCCAACAGCAGCACCCGCGGCTCCGTCAGCAGCCCACGGGCCACGACCACTTTCTGTTGATTCCCTCCGCTCAGGGCCTCGATCAGCGTCTGCGGCGAGGGCGCTTTGATGCCCAGCTCCTCGATCAGCCGGCGGACCGCCGTCAGCTCCTTGCGCCGTGAGAGGGCCAGGCCCCTCAGATAGCGACGCAAGCTGGCCAGCACCATGTTGTGGGCCACCGAGAGCGTGGGCACCAGCCCCTCGCGCTGGCGATCCTCGGGCACCAAGACCAGCCCCTCGGCAATGCGCTCCCCTACGCTGCCTCCCCGCACGGGCCGACCCGCCAGCCAGATCTGGCCGCTGGCCTCCGGATGCAGCCCCATCAGGCACTCCAGCAGCTCCGTGCGTCCCGCCCCCAGCAGCCCATAGCAGGCCACGATCTCGCCCGCCCGCAGCTGGAAGGAGACATCGTCCAGCAGCAGCCCACCGCCAGGCCGCGGCAGGCTCAGGTGCTCCACCCGCAGCAGCTCCGGCCCCAGCGGGCGCTCCTGATGGACGTAGGTCTCGCTGACGCTACGCCCGATCATCTGCTCGACGATCCAGTTGACGTCAATGGCCTGCACGGGCGCCTCGGCCATCCGCCGGCTGTCGCGCAGGATCGTCACATAGTCGCCGATGCGCAGCAGTTCCTCCAGCTTGTGCGAAATGTAGATGATCGAGACCCCCTGCTCCTTCAGCTCCCTGATGACCCGAAAGAGCACCTCCACCTCGGCGCTGGTCAGGGCCGAGGTCGGTTCATCCATGATCAGGATGCGGACCTGCCGCGCCAGGGCCTTGGCGATCTCCACGATCTGCTGCTGGCCCAGGCGCAGGTTCCCCACCAGCGCCTGCGGATCGATGGGCTGTTCCAGCCGCTGCAGCAGCCGGCGGGCCTCGACCTGCTGGCGGCGCCGATCGACCAGAACGCCGTAGCGCCACAGGGCCTCATGATCGAGAAAGAGGTTCTCGGCCACGCTCAGATTGGGAAAGAGGTTCAGCTCCTGATAGATGATGCCGATCCCGGCCCGGGCCGCCTCCCGCGGCGATTTGAACTGCACCGGCTGCCCGTCTAAGAGCAGCCGGCCAGCAGTCGCGGTCTCTGCCCCAGCGATGATCTTCATCAAGGTCGATTTGCCCGCCCCGTTCTCGCCGACCAGCACGTTGACTTTGCCGCGATAGACGTTAAAGTCCACCCCATCCAGGGCCACGGTGCCGCCGTAGATCTTGGTGATGCCCTCGGCTCGCAGGACGATCTCGGGCGCCACCTCCTGCTCAGATGTCTTCATGAGCCAGCCCCCTCCACATCGAGTTTGACCGGGGCCACGAGGATCGTCTGCGGATCGGCCAGCGCAAAGACCCCGTAGAAGCGGATGAGCTGGCCCTGGAGCTGAGTGGGGTGGATGCTCTGGGCCACCTGCACGGCCCGCGCGTTGAGGGCATCAGCCACCTGGGCATACTGGATCTGATTGACAAACTGGCTGAAGTGGATAAAGCCGACCCCGTCGCGGATGGCCGTCCCCAGGATCACCGGTCCGATCTGCAGCCACAGATCCGCCCGCCCATCGTAGGGGGGCAGGTCCAGGCCGAGCGTGCCGTTGCGCGAGGCGGTGTTGATGCTGACGACGCGCCCAAGCCCTTTGACCAGGAAGGTGTAGGGGCCATCCCCTTCTCGATGCCCATAGCGCTGCTGGGCCGCCTGCTGGTTGGCCTTGAGCGCGGCCAGCACCTCGCTGGCATCGTGCGCCTGCGCAACCACGGTCGGCACCACGCGGCTGGCCCAGATCTGGTTGACGTAGCGCTCCGGATCAAAGGGCTGGGCGCCCCCGCCCCC
>NZ_JBHOQV010000169.1:0-1853 GCF_042408735.1 Thermogemmatispora sp. | reverse complement strand
CTTGCCTCGCTCTCCGTCGTCTGCCCTTCTTTCTCTTGCTTCTCTTCCCTGCTCCTCACTGAGGCACCTCGCTCCTGGCAAAATAGGAGTGCAAGAATCATGCCTGCTTCTGTGCTACACAGAACACACAAAGGAACCTGGCCCGACGGGCAGCAGGCTTGCCAGCCGCCCTGATCTCCTCTCAGGAGGGAAAGGGGCTAAGCGGGCAACAGTTCCTCCAGGTGCCTGGCCCTTACCGCCGTTGCTTCAGGATCATTACTTTTTACCATAAAAATCGCTTATCTCTAGAATAATCAGATAAAAATACTTATATACTTTATATTGAAACTCAAAAATTTTATCTATCATATATGATTCTGCAACTGTCGTGCCAGAAGCGGCAAACAGCGGGAGCACTGACCTGCAAGTGCCTTTACGGAGAGGAGAGCGAGTATGCAATCGTGGTCGACGGCCTCGTATTCGCCGGAAGGAGCTGGCGCGCCAGGGAGGAGAGGGCAGCAGCAGGCATCGCAGCGAGGTGAGGGGCTGCTCCTGCTGGCCTGCTGAGTCTTCTGAGTCTGCTCTTGCTGGCGGTGGTTACCATGCTGATCTGGCGCGACGGAGCAGTGGGCCTCCTGCCGCTCCTCGTTGGTCCCCTGGCACGTCCTCATCAGGCGCAGGCCAGGCGCCGCTGGGCTAAGCCAGGTGTCGAGAGCCGGAAACTGGCCTGGCAGCGAATCTGGAGCGGCCTGGGGACTGGTCGCTCTCGGCGGCCGGCCTTCGGGGTAGGTGGGAGCATGCCGGTGCTGCTCTGTGCTCTCTGTTCCTGTCTGGCTGGGATGGTAGGGCAAAGTTTCATCCGGGCTGCTCTCTATTCAGCCTCGCCCACGATTCCCCCGGAAAACCGCGCCGTTTCCCTGGCGGCCTCTCCAACTGCCGGAAGCACCGTCACCACCGGAATTGTCACCGCCACCCCACCAGCACTATCCAATCTGCGCCACGGGGCTGGCTTTTAGCGAGCGCCAGTTTCTTCTGGAGAGCCTCACACCCGCCGTTGGCGCTGCTGTCGAGATGGCCACGCTGGCCTGCTAGCCAGCAACCAGGGTTGTAGCCGAGCGTTTGTCCGGATCGAACTGCTCCCTGCCAGTGCTGACTGCAGTCAGCCAGCCAGGACAGGACCCGGCGAGCGATGGCGGCCCTGCCCGCGCCTGATCCCCGGCTCCTGGGCGAGCAACCCGCTTGCGGACGATCTTCCCAGAGGCCGACACCCGCGGATGAGGGAGCACGGCGAGGGGCGAGCGCCCACTGGGCCGCCCTGTGGGCCGTAGGGCAGCAGGCTGGCGACCATGGACCCTTTCTGCCTGGATTGAGACTTCGACGGGTGCCACCACCGTCGTGGGCCTGCTGATGAGCAGGTTGTTCCTCCAAGGTGGGAACATCGCCCCGGGGCGGGGGACCGCCTGGCTCCTGGCTTGCGGCCCTGGCGGACCCGGAGAAGACGCAGTGCGACGCTGCAGGCAGGGACGCCGAGTGGAAGCCCTTGCTGACGCGCTGAGGAGGATGACATCCCACAAGCTCCTGCGGCAGGGGAGCGGGCCAGGTGCTCTGCGCTGCTCTGGCTTCCCCCCAGCGATCGCACGCTGGCCAGGAGCGAGGGAAGCTGGTGGGTATCTGTCTCTCGTGTGGCCCAGCCGCCGGACTCGCAGCTCGGGGGCGTTGCTGGCCCGTCGCCACGTGCTCCGGCGATGGGGTCGCGGGGGCCTCGCTGTCGAAGGCAAGGAGGGGGAGAAGAAAACGAGCCGGGGAGACTTCCCCCCCTCGAACATGGCCCATGTGAGGGCCTGCTTCGAAACTCGTTCGTCGCCGGGGGCTGA
>NZ_JBHOQV010000168.1:0-7831 GCF_042408735.1 Thermogemmatispora sp. | reverse complement strand
TGCTTCCTTTCTCCACAATGCTCTCTGGACCCTGGTCGAGCTGCCCTGCAAAGGAACGTCAGCCCCGCGAGAATGACTCCGGTCGCCCTGCCCCTGATCAGAAGAGGCCCCTGTCGGGTAGACCGGCAAGAGCGCTGAGGGACAAGCAGGACGACGTCCCTCCCAAAGGAGTAGCCGGCCACCGATGATGAGCGCCCCCAGGAAGTAGAGGGTAGCCAGGGCCACGAGCAGATGACGCTGCTGAAGCAAGGCTGCGCCCAGGGCTGTCCCCGCCAGCAGAGAAGCCAGCAAGGGCAGAGTGAGCGGCAAGTGACAGGGGCAGACCAGAATACCCGTGATCGTCAGAAGCAAGCCGGTCACGCGGCGCTTCATCTGGAGTTCCTTTCTATCTTCTTCCTGCAATAGCCTGCACGCGACCCGCAGCACGCGCCGGGCGGGTCGGCGAGTCGAGAACCAGTTGCCTCAAAAGCCAGCCAGGCCCGCCGCCACCCATGCGGCCTCTTCCAGCACCTCAGCCGAAGGGAAGGAGGCGGATCCAGGACTGAGGTCCGCCCCGGCCCCAGATCCAACTCACCAAAATATCCGTTTATACTGATATGTGAATCATAAGGTCCTGGGCAAGGACTGTCAAGGGGATCCAGCATTGCTTCAGTGGGGGCGTGCCCGGGGAGATCTCTTCTCCTGCTATGGCACAGGCCCCGACCTGGGCGCCGATACGGGCACGGATATAGATACGGATACAGACATCGCCCTCAAGCCAAAGCGAGAGTGGCAGGTTGCCCGAGCAGGCAGCCTGAGGCAAGCCAACGAGATGACTGGTCTCACAGCACGCACCTGACGCTGTGGCCTACCCGCCCTGGCGCCCGCGTCCTCGTCCACACTCGTGCTCGCCAGCTATCCAAGCCAGTCAGATACTCCAGCCAGCAGAGGACCGATCATCTAGGAGTCAGATCCGTCATCAGAAGGCCAGCTTCCCTGGAGAGGACAAAGCTCCCGCCGTTGGCAAGTGTCCCCCCCAGGCGCGCCCTCTGGCGCCCAAGAGACCTCAAGCACTTCCGGCAGCAAGCTCAGGCGCAGGCAGAGCCATTCTAGAGAGCGGACCGCCTCGCCTACAGCCCCCAATCGCAGGCAGAACAGCACCTGGCCCGTTCGCTGGTCACGTCCACTCTCAAAGGCCCAGAGAACGAGGGTCTCACATTGGACAAGGTAGGAGCAAACCAGACTTCGGACACGGTAGCTATCGCCCTGACGCGCCATCACCCGCAGCTCATAGCAGGACGCTCCTCCGCTCCCGAGGCCGACGCTTGACGACCCCAGTCGCCGATCGATGGCATGGCCCACAGGCCGCAGCACCAGATGGGTTCCCACAACCAACAAGGCACAGAGCCACGCTAGCTGGAGCTGTCCCAGACCGGCCAGCACACCTGTCGCCGCCACACACCAGAGTGTCCCCGCCGTATTGAGACCCCGCACCGTCATTCCCGTGCGCAGAATCACTCCTGCACAGAGCACTCCTACTCCAGAGACTACCTGAGCCGCCAGGCGATTGCCACCAGGGAGAAAAGTAGCGGCCAGCGTAAAAATCGCCGAGCCTGTTGCCACCAGGGCACTGGTACGGAGTCCGGCAGCTCGCTGACGAGCCTGGCGCTCCGTACCGATCACTACGCCACACACCAGGGCGCCGAGAAGGCGCAACAGAAAGGAACCCGTTCCCATGACACCCTTCTCCCTACCGCAAGAACTACACCAGTCCCCCAACTACCGCTGGTTTCCTGATACGAGGACCTTCCACTCATCCCCCCTATCCCAGCAACCCAAGCAAGTGAGAGTTCACAGACAAAACAGCAGCATAGAAATTTGCCTTTTCATAATCAAAAAGAAACAAAATAAATTTCTATAAATATTACGGTTAAATATAACTAAAAGAAAAGAGGAAAGTCAAGCGAATAGGACAGCTCTCCCGCTTTTTTCTCTTCTTACGCAGGAGACAGCCATGGAGGGTCCCTTGAGAGTTACCCAGAGATCTGCTAGAATTGCCCAGGTAGTTACCCATCAAGTATCTGGCCTGTTGCAGGAGAGGGCCAGGGGAGAGCTAGCCCAGGTGCATTTTCCCATCCTTGTGGAGACCCGGCTTTATCCCGCCGAAGGAACCGAGCCAGTTGCCATTGAGAGCCCAGAGTGGCTCGCCTGGCTCAGAGAGCACGCTGCCTTCACCTATCAGGAAGGGAACCAGCGCTTCACCATCCGTCGGGAGCAGCGTCGCGGTGGCCACTACTGGTACGCCTATAAACGGACCCAGGGAAGACTTTTCAAGTGCTATCTGGGGCGTGACCAGGACCTGACTCGTCAGCGCTTGCGTGAAGCGACCCATTATCTTCTGCAGCGCAGCTCAGTCGCTTCTTCAGCGGTTCCGACGCCCGTCGCAGCAGCAGCGCCGGCAGGGGCGTCATCTCCATCGCAGCAATGTGTCCCTAGTCGGCCAGTCCTACTAGCGACCAAGTTCCTGCCGCCGGCTCTCCCTCTTCACTATGTGCCACGCTCCCGCCTAGATAAGCTCTTGGAGCAGCTAGTCAACGCTCGCCTAACGCTAGTTTCAGCACCAGCGGGAACAGGCAAAACCACCCTATTGGCAGCCTGGGCGCGCACCACCTCCAGGCACGTGCTCTGGCTCACCCTTGAAGAGGCCGACAACGATCCACAGCGCTTCCTGGCCTCGCTGCTGGAAGCCTTCACATCGCTGTTACCCTCTGCCAGAAGAGAGACTCCCTTGCGTCTCCTCGTCTTCCCCGACGCAGACTGGAGCACGGTGCTACCTTCCTTCATCAACGAGCTGACGCGCCTTCTGCCAGGTGATACTATCCTGGTGCTCGACGACTACCACCTGCTCAGGGCCGAAGAGATCCAGGCAGCAGTGAGTTTTCTGCTCGAACACGCGCCCCCCTCGCTGCACCTCCTGATCGGGACGCGCAGCGAGCCACCGTTGCCCCTGGGGCACCTGCGCGCCCGAGGCCAGCTCTCCGAAATCGGTCTGGAAGCTCTGCGCTTTACTCCCAGCGAGATCGAGCGCTTCCTGCAGGCAATGGAGCTGCACCTGAGAGCCGAACAGCAGCAGCACCTGGAAGAACTGACACGCGGCTGGATCATCAGCCTGCAGCTACTGGCCCTGGCTATGCGTGGTCGGGGCCAGCTTCCAGCCTCGCTGACAGAGCAAGCAGGCAGCCATCCTTTCTTCTTAGAATATGTAAGTGAAGAATTGCTGAAGCACCTGTCCCCAGAGGAAGAGCGCTTTCTACTCTATAGCAGTGTGCTGGAGCGTTTGACTGGTCCCCTCTGCGAAGCGGTGACCGGCCTGCCTGATGGCCAGCGCCGTCTGCTTGCTTGCTACCGTAACAATTTACTGCTCAACCCCTGCGACGCCAGCGGAACCTGGTATAGCTACCATCCACTCTTCGCCGAAGCCCTACGCGCCCTTCTACAAAAGCGGGAGCCAGAGATAGTGCCTGAGCTCTACCGGCGGGCCAGCGACTGGCACGCCAGTCGTGGCGAGAAGGAGGAGGCTTGTCATTACGCCTTGCAAGCCGGCGACTGGCAGCGGGCAGTCGGGCTGCTGGAGGAGTTACTGCTCTCCCTGATCGCCCAAGGGAAATTTACCCGCCTGGCCCGCTGGCTAGACCAGCTTCCGAGGGAGAGAGTGACGGCCTCTCCCCTGCTCACCTTCGCCACCCTCTGGAAGCAGGCTGTGGAAGAGCGTTCGCCCAGCAGATCGAGTGCCAAGATCGAGCAGCAGTTGGCCCAGCTCCAGAGCCAGACGGCCTTACCTGACCGGGAGGACCTCCAGAGCCAACTAATCCTCTGGCGTGTTGTGACCACCTTTACCATCAATGATACCCATATGCTTCCCCAGGCGATCAGGCAGCTTCAGGAGGATCTGCGCCTACTCTCCGCCTACCAGACGCCCCTGAGTCAGTTCATGGCTCTCCTTCTCCAGATGATCCTCTACGCCTTCTATCGCATGCACGGCGAACTGGAAGCTGCTGAGCAGGTGCTCCTTACTATCAGCTTCGCCCCCCTTTCCAGTGCCGTTTACCCGCTGAACATCCTGGCCTGGTGGGGCTTGACCGAACTCTATGAGGCTCAAGGGCAACTGCGCAGGTGGGGGCAACGCTTCGAAGAACTGACCCGGCTACTCGGAGAGCCAGCCAGACTGCCACCGCTGCCACGCAGCATACTGCTCCTCAGCCAGGCCCTGCTCCTGTACGAATGGAACCGACTGCCGGAAGTCGCCCAACTCCTAGCCGAGCTGCTCCACCTGACAGAGCAGATCGATTTTCCTCCGCTGGCCTCTCTCTGCCACTGGCTGCAAGATCGGCTTGCCCTGGCCCAAGACCCCACCGGCGCCAGCAACACTTTCCTTTCCAAGGCCGAGCAATCCCTCTTTCAGCTCCCTCACCCCCAACTCCCGGCGCGCTATGCCCGCCTCGTCCTGACCTGCGGTCGTCTTGACCTGGCCTGGCGCTGGCTGAGAGCGCGCGGCTTACGCCATGACGACCCGCTTACCCTGCGCAGCAACTTCTTCGAATACATGACCGTGGCCCGCATTCTCATTGCCAGCGGGCGAGCGGAGCGGAACCAGGCTCTCCTATCCCAAGCCCTGCAACTGCTGGAGCGCTGGCGCTCCTTTGTCTTGGCGCAAGGCTTTCACGGCTACTGGCTAGAGATCCAGATGCTCACCGCCCTGGCGCTCGCTGCCCAAGGCAGAATCAAGCAGGCCCTGAAGACGCTGGGAGTAGTCCTTGAGAGGGCCGAACCCGAGGGCTACCTCCGGCTCTTCGCCGATGAGGGTGAACCCCTGGCGCGCTTGCTGGCCTATGTTGCCCCCTACAGCGAGGCCTCCCCCGGCTACCTTTGGGAGATCCTGGCGGCTCTGGTCCAGAGGGCAGAGCCGCCAGGGACCCAGCCTGCCGCTCAGGGACGAGCGGGCGTCAACCAACCGCTCAGTGAGCCTCTCACGGCCCGCGAGCTGGAAATCCTTCGCCTGCTTGCAGCAGGCTATTCAAACCAGTACATCGCCACTTTGCTCGTGATTAGCCTCAATACTGTCAAGCGCCATGTCCAGCATATCCTGGCCAAACTGGGCGTGACCAACCGCTCGCAGGCCGTCGCACGGGCCCGCCAACTAGAGCTACTCTAAGCCAGCCGCGCCCGAGAACCTCGCATACCTGTGGCCACTACCACCTTCCGAACGAAGATAGTCCCTCTCATGCCTCTTTCAGATGATGGCTTCCTCCTCCCCTTGCACTAGACTCCAGGGCAGACAAAGCAATTGCATAGCCCTGCATACATCCTATCCGCTTACTTCGAAAGGAGGCTCTCGTCTTAGATGGAAACACGAACAAGCGGCACTACGGCCCAAGGGTCCAGTTCGCAGATCGGTGGCGACAGGCTCTTGCGCGGCTGGAACCTGGCAATAGTGATCCTGGCTCTGGCGTTGCTCTACTTTCTGGCCGCCCTCGACCAGACGATCGTTGCCACTGCCTTGCCAACGATCGTCGGCGACTTGCACGGCTTCAGCAGCTATGCCTGGGTCGGCACTGCCTACCTACTGACTATGACGACCATGCTTCCGATCGTGGGGAAACTCTCGGATCAATTTGGCCGTAAATGGTTTCTCCTCATCGGTATTGTGCTCTTTCTGTTCGGTTCGGCCCTGGCAGGTCTGGCGCAGACGATGAACCAGCTGATCCTTTTCCGAGGCTTGCAGGGCCTCGGAGCTGGCTTTCTAACAGCCCTGATGTCAACGCTTCTGGGAGACATCTTCTCCCCCGCAGAGCGAGGACGCTGGCAGGGCGTCTTCATCGCCATCGGCACCCTGGCCGCCATCATCGGCCCCTTGCTGGGTGGGGCACTTACCGAGCACGCCTCTTGGCGTTGGATCTTCTACCTCAATCTTCCTCTGGGGCTGCTGGCACTGGTCCTCGTTACGTTCCGGCTCCCAGCGACCATTTCTCCCCGTTCAGGCCGTTCATCCGGCGGAACTGTCCTCCAACGGCTCGATCTTGCCGGTTCCTTGAGCGCCGCCGCCGCCACTACCTGCCTTCTGCTCGGCCTTACGTGGGGGGGAGAGACCTACCCGTGGACCTCTATCCAGATCGTTGGCCTCCTCACCGCCTCCGGCCTGCTCTATGCAGCCTTCTTGCTGATCGAGCGCAGGGCAGCGGAGCCAATTCTGCCACTCGAGTTGCTCGGCAATCAGGTCTTCGCCGTTGCCCTGGCCCTGGCATTCACCTACGGCTTCATTCTCTTCGGCATCCTTTTCTACTCTCCGCTCTTCATCCAGATCGTGCTCGCTCAAACCTCCCTCAGTTCGAGCGCGGCCCTCACTCCTCTTCTTCTCGGCGTCACCATCGGCTCAATCACAGGGGGAGTACTGGTGACACGTCTCAGGCGCTATCGCCTGATCTGCATCGCCGGCTCTCTGATCCTGCTGGCAGGCACAGCACTGCTGGCAACGCTGGGAGAAGCGAGCGCCCTCTTGAGTGTGGTTCTGACAACCGTGGTGATAGGTGCCGGCAGCGGAATGATCTCCAATATGTTTATGCTGGCTGCCCAGAACGCTGTACCGCGCGAGCGCCTGGGCACAGCGACAGGAGCAGTGAGCTACCTCCGTTCGATTGGGCAGTCGCTAGGCACAGCCGTGTTGGGCACTCTCTTGACCAACGTGGCAGCCAATCAGCTGCCCTCCTACCTACCAGCGGCGGCGCACCAGCTTCCCAATCCTTTGCTGGCCCAGGCCACAGACCCCCAGGTGCTAACCGATTCTCACAAGCAGCAGCAGATCATCCAGGCTGTCAAGCAGGCACTGGCAGCCCAGCTTCCGCCCGGAGGAGAGCACGGCCAACAGCTTGCCAAGTTAGCCGCCCAGGCTTCTGCTCTCTGTACGCAGATCTTTTCAGCCGAGCGGCAGGCCCTGGCCACCGGCCTCCATGCAGGCTTTCTGGTTCTGCTGGGCCTCAGCCTCATCGTGATGCTACTCGCCCTGCTCCTTAAAGATACCCCTTTGCGCGAGCGGGAAGAACGGCGGACAACCTAGCCGGGTACCGATGGAGCTTGATCAGTCCCCCTTGCCTTCTCCACCGATGCAAGGGGGAAGATCTCCTTCCCCCTTGCATCGGCTTCGCCCCGAGCCGGCAGCTAAGGCCAGCCAGAGCAGAGTACTCCCCAGCGCGAGCCAGCAAGCCAGGCCGATGAACCAGCTCCGCCCCTGAGAGAGAGGATACTCTGAGGGTCCTGGCCTAACCTACAGGGAGCGAGGACGCTCCGCCGCCCGCAAGGCCCCATAGGCCGCCGCCTCGCTCCCAAGCTGAGCGCGAAGCAGCGGTATTGTGCGCACGCCAGGCGCTCCGTAACGCTGTAGTTGCTCACGCATCACAGGCTCGAAGAGATCGAAAGCCTCGCTCAGTCCTCCTGTAAAGAGCAGGACCTCGGGATCAAAGAGGCTGGCAATGGAGGCGCAGGCCAGCCCTAGCAAGTGCCCAACCTCGCGCACGATGTTCAGGCAGGGGGGATGGCCGGCCCGCGCCTGAGCGATCAGCTCATAGGAGGTCAAAGGAGGCTCAAGCTGCTGAGCGCGGCCTGCCAGGGCGCTTCCCGAGGCCATCCGCTCCAGAAAGCCGTGATCGGGATCGGGGACGCAACGGTAGTCAAAGTTGAGCCAGCCGAAAGCGCCAGCGCTCCCGTGCACTCCACGCACGATGCGTCCATCAAGCAGCAAGGCTCCCCCGATCCCCGTGCCCACGCTCAGCAGGGCCGCACTGCGCCGCCGGCGGGCTGC
>NZ_JBHOQV010000164.1:0-1388 GCF_042408735.1 Thermogemmatispora sp. | reverse complement strand
AAGTAATAGATCTGGCGCACCGCATGCGGAGTGATGCCGTCCTGGAGCTGCTCTGGGTAATACCAGAGGCCCCGTGCACACGCAATTGCATCCACAGTACAGATCCCGACCGCTCGGTGATCAGGGTGGACCTCATCCTTTTTCCAGGGATCGAAGGTGAAGACAACATCAGGTCGGAGCTGGCGGATCACCAGCGCGATTTCCCGCCGCAACTGCAGGCAGGGTTCCACTTCCCCATCGGAATACCCTTCCAGAAAGGTCACCGTCTGCACGCCGAGCACGGAAGCTGCTTCGCGTTGCTCCTGCTCCCGAATCCTTGCCAGGTGCTCGGGCGGTAAGTGTGGATCATCACTGCCTTTATCCCCTCGCGTCACCAGGAGATAATGGACCTCCTTTCCTTCACGAGCCAGTAATGCAATGGTACCCCCACAGAGGTGCTCAGCGTCATCTGGATGGGCTTGCACCACGAGAATGCGCTGCCCGCCAGGCGGAAGCAGAACAGAAGAAGTGGATTCAGGCATAGGGACGCTCATCTCCTTTCCCGAGCACGTCGCTGCTGAGAGACAGCTGCTGCTGACTTTGAGACAACACCTTCTCTTGTTCTAGTGTGCTCCTTATTATATCATCTCTTCTGTTCTCTTGAAGTTCTCATCGACAGGGAGGAAAGGGAGGGGGATGTCGAGTCGAGGTATGAGAGACCCCTGAAATGAAACGCTTCTGCCAGGGACAGGCCTGCCTGCCACAGCCCCGGCCTTCTCTGCCCAACTCCGCAGAGAGCCACGGGGCTGCCAGGATGAGATGATGTCAGATCAGAGTATCTCCCTGAAGATGGGATCACGCAACGAGGTGGCAAAGAGATGTGGATAGCCGCGGCAATGCCGTTGCAGGGAGAGAAGCAAGGCAATCTGCTTGTGGCTGTCCTTCCCCCACTGCAGCAGGCGGCGGGTGGCCGGCCCGGCGGGCTGGATGCCATCGCTGCGTTCGAGCCAGTCGATCCAGCCGCCGGGGCGGGTGACGCGCACCAGCTCGCGGACAACGCCGGGCCAGGCCTGGGCGGGAATGGCAGCCACCAGCAGCCTCTGATGGGTGTAAGTGAACTGCTCGTCCGGGAAGGGGAGGCCCTCCAGGATATTAGCGCGCACGAAGAGGCAGTGCGGCGGCACCGGCTGCGGCAGCGACGCGAGCGAGACGTCGACCCCCACCACGATGGCCTGCGGGAAGAGGGCCTGCATCTCAAAGGCCCAGATCCCAGTCCCAGTGCCCACATCCAGGATGGTGTGGGTCCCTGGGGTAAGCGGGGCCAGATAATGGTTGCTCAGGGTGCGATACAGGGCATGGTGCTGGTAATTGAGCCGCTGGTCTTCCAGCGGGTCCTTGGGCAAGAGGTA
>NZ_JBHOQV010000163.1:0-56158 GCF_042408735.1 Thermogemmatispora sp. | reverse complement strand
GGTCCTCATAGACCAGGGCCTCGTAGGTGCCAAAGCGCTGGCAGTTGTAGATCGCCAGGTCGTACTGAAGCCGCAGGTCAGCGATGTCCCTGATGTTCCTGGCTTCGACCATGCGCAAACCTCCTTGTTAGTCGACCGATGCGGTCACTGACTCAGGCGGACGGCAGAGAGACAACGGCTTCTCCGCTGGTCACTCGCTCGCCGCGCTGGTTCTCTGCCCAACACTCGATGGTGACCTGCTCTCGCCCATCAGGCTCGCGGCTGCGGGCGGTCACCTGGCCACGGCAGGTCAGGACGTCGCCCGGACGCACCATGCTGGCAAAGCGAACCTTGAGACGGGTCAGCAAGGCATCGGGATAAGCGGCGATCTGCTGCTCAATGAACTGGCCGAGGAACGCCATGCTGAGCATGCCATGAGCGATGACGCCATCTAGCCCAACGCGACGGGCCGCCTCGTCGTCTAGATGAATCGGATTGTAATCGCCTGAAGCCTCAGCATAGCGGCGGAGCTGTTCGCGGGTAATCGGCGGCTTCACCAGCGGGGGAAGTTCTGTGCCGATAGCTGCCTCGACAATGCTACTCATAGCCTGCCTTTCGTTACACTGGGGAGAGTGGCCTCTCTCTCTTCCTCCCTCCAGGGTGATCCTCTTCAATCCTCCCTGGCACTGGCCGGAGAGCGCTCACTCACACTGATTGACGCCCTTGCGCAAGCCGTGACGCTTGCGCTCGCAGCTTGACAGCGAAGACATGCGGCAGCGGCAGCAACCGCTCTCGTTAAAGACTGTAACATGATCAGCTCGCTTAGACAAGGGGCTGCACGCTGGCTATCCATCTGTGAATCCTGCTTTTGTATGTAGCAGCAGGCACCAGGAGAGGGGGGCGGGTGAATAGGAATGGGTCGTCGGCTGACCGGCTGGCTGGCCGGTCCGCTCGCTGATCCAAGGGGAAGCGAACGCCGCAGCCGTCCCCCTTGTCTTCTGCGAGCCTCGGGTATCTTCGACAGAAGAAACTAGATGAGCTGTCCGGTACGCCGCCCGAGACCGAGCCGGCTTACCAGGGCAAGAGCTGGTTGCGCCACTCGCTCGGCTGCTCCTCGATGACCGCCGGCTGCCATCCTGGCTCTCCGTAAAGAATATCCCCCTTCCAGTTGGGATTCTTGCGGCAGAAATGATAGCGAATGCGCCAGCGCTGGTTGACCCGCTGCTTCTCGTGATAGGCCGTCTCTACTCCTAGGTGAAAGCTGAGCAGGCGGGCATAGTAAGGCTGTAGACGATACTCCAGGTCGTCGGTATCAAGGTTATGCTCCGTGAAAGTGAGCTGCAGCGTGAAGACGTAGGGATAGCTGAACACCTCTGGAGCACGATCTTCTTCTTCAAGATAATGAATTAATACGAGCATTCCCAACATTTCGAACTGGTAGTAGAGGGTATCGCGGGCGGGCTGCCGCTTGGAAGGAGGTAAGGAAAGGAGCGTGCCAATCTCGCTGGCCAGTTGATGCAAGGATTTCTCTGTTCGGATGAAGACCTGGAAAGACATACAGATACTCCTTACAGGGGCGGAGATCCGAGGACAGTCGTGCCATTTTGAGTAGCCCTCTTTCTGACTGAGAGTGCTATAAGCCTCATCTTACTGCTCATGAGAGGGCCTGTCAATCTTCATCAAGCTGGTTGCTGCCTTGCCTTGACAGCCTCGCCGGGGATCGGGTAGAGTTGAAGCAGACGAGAAGACAAGCAGAGCTGAGCTAGGTGACCTGCTCACGGGCTTCGTGATCTGCCCAGACAGAGCGGGCACCAGTCATGAGCTGGGGCAGGTCCTGGCCTTCTCTCCTGCGTCAAGGTGGTCCTGCCAGGCGTTCATCCTCACCTCGGGCCTTCTTCTTCCCAAGCCGGAAGCGGCTCGGCGAATCTCTTGTAGCGCTAGCGCCTTTTAGCCAGCCAGTCAGAAGGAGGTGGCCATGATCAAGCCTGAACCCAGCCTGCAGGACCTGCAGTATCTTCTTGCGCAGGCCGGGCTGGACGCGGACCAGTTACTCCGGGCCTATCGGCAGCTCTGCCTGATTCGCTCCTTCGAGAACCTCATTGCCGACCGCTACTACATCGGCAAGGCGCCTGAGTTCAACATGGCCGCTGGGCCGATCCGGGGAGAGATGCATCTCGCCGTCGGCCAGGAAGCGGTAGCGGTAGGCGTTTGCTCTCTGCTGGAAGAGAGCGACGCGGTTGTCAGCACCCATCGGCCTCACCATCATGCCCTGGCCAAGGGAGTTGAGCCAGGGAAGCTGGCAGCGGAAATCTTTGGCAAGGCCAGCGGTCTCTGTGGTGGCAAGGGGGGCCATATGCACCTCTTCGACACGAGCAGGCATTTCGCCTGCAGCGGCATTGTCGGCGCCTCCTTTCCCCAGGCGGCGGGGGCGGCCTTTGCCTTCCGCAGGCTTGGTCAGCGCAACGTGGCTGTCGCCTTTGCCGGCGAGGGAGCAGCCAATCATGGGACATTTGCCGAGACGTTGAACGTTGCCAGCCTCTTCCAATTACCTCTGGTGGTGGTTATCGAGGACAATTTCTACGCCGACTCCACTCCAAAGTGGGCGGCCCTCGCTACGGTTCATCACTTTCAGCGAGCCTTGAGCTTCAATGTCCCCTCGTATGTCGTTGATGGCATGGATGTCATCGATGTTTACCGGGTGGCGAAGCTCGTCATCGAGCATGCGCGCGCTGGCATGGGGCCAGCCCTCATCGAGGCGGTCTGCTATCGCTATCGCGGCCACTTTGAAGGTGATGCCGAAGAGTACCGCACGCGCGAGGAGGTGGAGCGCTGGCAGGCTCTCGATCCGATTGGGCGCCTGGGCGAGCGCCTCAAGAGGCTTGGTTGGGCTGATGAGGCGACGCTGAGCCACCTGCGAGAGGAGGCTCAGCGCGAGGCGGAGGCGGCCATTCAGTTTGCGGAGAGCAGTCCATTGCCGGAGCCGCAAGAGGCTCTGATGGGGGTCTTCCGATGAGAAAGCTCAGGGGTTTAGCCTTTGCTATTGCTGAGGCCATTGATCAGGAGATGGCTCATAACGAGCGCCTCGTGGTCCTGGGAGAGGACGTCACCTACTGGGGGGCCGTCTTCGGCTTTACGATGGGCCTCTTCCCGAAGTATGGACGTGAGCGCGTGGTTGACACGCCTATCACGGAGCAGACCTTTATGGGAATGGCCGTGGGAGCGGCCTCGGTCGGACTCCATCCCGTGGTCTCTCTAATGTTCGTCGACTTCTGTGGGGCCGGCTTCGACCAGATGTTTAACCACATGGCTAAAAACCATTACATGTCTGGGGGACAGTTGCCGATGCCGGTGACGGTCATCACTGCCATCGGTGGCGGCTACGGCGATGCCGCCCAGCATTCTCAGGTCCTCTATGGTCTCTTTGCTCACCTGCCGGGCTTCAAAATTGTCGTGCCTGCCACAGCCTATGATGCCAAGGGCCTGACGGTCCGGGCCCTGGCGGATGAGAATCCGGTGATCATCTTCGGGCACAAGCTACTGACGGGCCTTCCCTTCTTACCCTTCGAGGGCGAGGAGGAAGAGGTCCCCGAAGAGCGTTACACCGTCGAGTTCGGCCAGGCCGCTGTTCGCCGGCAAGGTACGGACCTGACCATTCTTGCCGCCGGCCTGATGGTGCCTCGCAGCTTGAAGGCTGCCGAACGGCTAGCGCAAGAGGGCATCTCGGCGGAAGTGATTGACCTGCGGACCCTGGTTCCCCTGGACGAGACTACGCTGGTCGCCTCGGCCCGCAAGACTGGTCGAGTGCTGATTGTTGATGAGGACTACATGAGCTATGGGCTGAGTGGCGAACTGGCCTTTCGTATTCAGGCCGGCGCCTTTGGCGCTCTCAAGGCCCCCATCCAGCGACTGGCCGTGCCCGATGTACCGATTCCTTTCTCGGAGCCACTGGAGAGGACCGTTATCCCCAGCGTCGAGCGCATCTATGAAGCGGCCCGCAGCCTCGTTGGCGTCCGCGCGATGGCTTAAAAGGTAGGTGAGGTGCAGCTCCCTCTCGCTCTTGCGCGAGGCAGTGCCTGGGTAGGGTAGGGCTGGCCGGCCTGAGCGGATCGGCTCCGGTTCAGCCCTATCCCTCGTCAGGGGACAGCGAGCCTTGCACCCCTTACTCCCTCCTGCTATACTAGGCAAAAGCCAGCGGGCAGGTTCCACCCGGCTGCATCAGCAGGGGTGAGTGAGGGGTCGACAGCAAGGCAAGAGAGGCAGTGGCCGCTGCGGTGGGCTGGCCTATGCTGCGGAGATGGCTGCGTTGTGGTGGGCCGTCTCTCTCTGCTGTTGCCAGGGCTGATGCTAGCCCACGAGAGAGCGGCCTTGTTGAGTCCCCGCGTCGCTTGCCGTCTTGATGGCGCGCAGCTCGCTCTCCCCTCTGCTCGGACGGAGAGGGGAAAAGGAGAGGAGACGAGTCGTCAACGGGCGGGCCAGTCGACGAGGGAAACTGCATAGCAAACGAGTAAAGAGCAACGAATCCTATGGCTGCAAGACGTAAACCCGGCCTGCCAGCTCTTCCACCTGTGCAGGCCGGTCCTATTCTGCATGCCACGCCGCTGGTAGAGCGCTGGTTTTGGCACTACTGGCAGCGGTTAGAGCTACCAGATGACGAGCTGGCGCTATTGGCACTAACCCAGGATCGACGTGAGTATCAGCGCTGGACTGGCAAACGTCTCAACTTCATGGTGCTCGGCTGCTACTGCTACGTGCAGCTTGCGGGGAAAGTGGCTTCTTCCCTGGCCGATCGGGCTGGCCGCAGACCTGGCCAGGCGGAGGGAGGGCGAGGCAGCCCCACGCTGCCACTGCCAGGTTTTGGCGAGGGGCCGCCGTCCCGCCTTGTGACCGTGCCGGGCGAGGCGCCGCGCCATCGACACTGCATTTTCATCGAGCCGGACATGCAGCCGCGCTCTATCGAGGTCACCGTAGCTCATGAGCTGATCCACCTCGCTGACCGCGTACGCGGCACTCCACGACGCCACCGCCATCATGGCTATGATTCCATCGCCGCTGACGAGGCGGCCATCACTGGCTATGATCTGGAAGAGCTACGACAGCTCCTCCATGAAGAAAGCGCCCGCCGCGAACAACTCCGACGGGCGCGAGCGCCTCTGCGCTATATCTATGTCTGCCCTAACTGTGGCAAGGAATACCCACGTGCGCGCCGCTACAGTCGCCCTGTCTCGTGCAGCCTCTGCGACAAGACCTATAACCCCCGCTATCGGCTGCTGCTGGCGCGCGAGCTACTTTGAGAGCTGCGCCGCGCCGAGCGAGCTGTGCGGCTGGCTGCCAGCGGGAAAAAGCTGGTCTACTTGGCGTAGCTGTGTAGGCTTGGCACCAGGAAGCTCACGCCGTAGTAGGTGAAGAGCGTGGCGGCGAAGCCTATGACCAGTAGCCAGCCGATGCGTTGACCACGCCAGCCGCGGATGCCGCGCGCGTGCAGATAGACAGCGTAGATCAGCCAGGTGATCAGGGCTGAGGTCTCCTTGGGGTCCCAGCTCCAGAAGTGGCCCCAGGCGTAGTTCGCCCAGTAGGCGCCCAGGATCAGATTGAGGGCCAGCAAGGGGAAGCCAATGATGACCGCTTTGTAGCCCAGCTCATCGGCGGCCTCCGCGGAAGGCAGCCAGGCGATGCGCTGGCCACTGCCGCCCTGGAGCAGGATAATCAGACCCGTCCCAAAGGCCACGCTGAAGAGGGCATAAGCGAAGATGGCCATCGAGACGTGCAGCGTCAGAATGGGCTGGTCCTGCAGGGCCGGGATCAGCTGGCTGGAACCTGTGATCAGGTTATAGGTGGTTCCCACGTAGATCGCGATGACCAGCGTCACTACCGAAAGCAGACAGACGTAGAGGCCCCAGGCGCGCACTCGCTCGTGAAAGCGCGCCTCGAAGAGCAGATAGCTGAGCAGCAAGGCCGCCGTAAAGCTGACGCTGAACTCGAAGAGATTGCTCCAGGGAGCGTGGCCCGTCACAAGCGTGCGTAGCACCTGCGAAAGAATCAGGGTCAGCGTTGCGAACCAGCCAACTGTCGTGCCGATCCGTCCGATGGCGATCAAACTACGATTCAGGGGGATTGGCTTCTCTCCGTCGGGCTGCTCGTTGAGAATAACTTCGCTGCGCACCAGGGTCGCTACGCCTCCCTCGCCACTCGCTGAAACAGCCGCCGCCTGCTTGTTGCCGCGGGCCAGCTTTCCCTGGCGCCGCTGGCCTTGCTCTTGACTGGCGACCTGCCTGGCCAGGCGCGCGGTGCCGATCGTATACCACAGATAGGCTACCGTCATGACGCCGATCATACAGAGGCCAGTAGTGAAAAGATACTTCGACAGGGTTGCCAGCCCCTGCAGAGCCGCCGTACTGCTACTGGCCGTCACCATAAAAAGCTGCATCGCTAACCTCGTTAATCATGTCATATCAGGACTGCCAGGCTGCTTCTATTCTTCTTGCTTTCCACACCTTGCGCGCATCAAAGGCGCGCAAGGAGAGAGATCGATCGAAGGCTTGGATCTGGTTATTAAAGAATAGTAGCATAGCGGGGAAGGGGCGTCAAATGAGAGAAGAGAGCGCAGGCGGTGGGGCAGTCTCGTGTCTATTATCCTGATGATCAGGTCGCTAAAGAGGGGCCGGTCCCTCTGGCTAGGGCCTGCTGCTCACAAGGCTGCAGTCATGTTGCAGCTCCTGAAGCCAGGCGATGAGCGCGCGCGTCTGATGGAGGCGGCTGCGCAAGACGACGCGCTCAAAGAAGGTCAGATCCTGTACAGGGGCGCGCTGCTCCTGATGGGCTTGCAGCTCTTCCAGATGCTCTAGGAAGGCCTGGCAAGCGGCGATCTGGCGCTCGATCAGCGAGGGCAGCTCGTCGGGAAGAACGTGGCGGATAAAGTAGAGCTTCAATAAGAAGAGAATGCGAATATCGCGCGGGCGCTCAACTGGCTCCGTCAGCCAGTGCCGAAAGTAGTCCCTGCCAGCATCGGTCAGATGAAAAACCTTGCGCGGTGGACGCGAGCCTTGCGGCTCCAGCTCCGCAACGATATAGTTGAGCCGCTCCAGCTTTTTGAGAAAGGCATACATCTGGCTCATCTCCAGGTGGACGATCTGGCCCAGCGTACCGCCCTGGAAGTGCTGGAACATCTCATAGCCATGCATGGGGCGCGCCTCCAGTAGCCCCAGAATGGCATATTCAGCAGGCTCGCTGACGTGCATACGCCGCTCCTCTTGTGCAACAAACCGGTTCCTGGCTGGCGCGGTCTGTGCTCCCATTATAATCTACGCGCGGAGAGGCGACAAGCGGTTGCGGCTGGCTGATCCGACAGAGCCAGCGAGCGCAGCCGGATCCCGGCCACGGACGGCTCCCAGGACAGGAGCGGAGAGCAAGAACTGCACAGGACCTGACGCTGAATTGCGAGCTTTCTATCTTAGGCACCTGGGCGCGCGCGCTCGCTGGTAGCAGGGTCGCTCTGGTGCTGGCTTAGGGCAAGCCCCATCTCAGGGATGGGGCGCGAAGCTGACCGCGGGCCTCGCCGCCTGGAGCGCGAGCGCGAACGACTCAGGCGCCAGGCCATCCAGCCCAGGGCGATGCCCAGCACCACCAGGGAGGCGGCCCAGCCGCTCCCCTGCAGCAGGCGACTCAGCAGCGCGTACTCGCCGGCCAGCAAGTAGCCGAGGAGGCAGTAGAGGCCACTCCATAAGCCGGCGGCCAGCAGCTCCCAGAGCAAAAAGCGTTGGTAACGCATAGCCAGCATGCCGGCGCTGAGGGCAGTCAGGGAGCGCATGTGACCGACCAGATGGGAGAAGACAATAGCCTTTCCCCCATGACGATGGAGCCAGCGTCGAGCCAGTCGCAGGCGGGCGGCCAGCCGCCAGCGCCGACCGTAGCCCACAGGAAAGCGACGGAAGACGACCCTGGCGAGCAGTAGGCGTCCCATCAGATAATCGCAGTGATAGCCGAGCAGCGTGCCCAGCCAGACGCAGAGAAAAACTCCTCCGATATTGAGCTGGCCACTGCCCGCCAGAAAGGCTGCCAGCAGGGCCAGGGAGCCGCCAGGCAGCAGCAAGCCCAGCAGGGCCGTATTCTCGCAGAAGGCTCCCAGCAGCGCGGCAAGGTAGCCGTACTGCTCATAGAGCTGCTCAAGCTGGTCCAGGACCTTAACGCTGTGCTCGCTCATCTGGCCTTCTCGGCAGAGAGATCTCATCGCGCATGGAACCTGCCGCCGTCGGGCGGGACTCCGGGGGCGTCGCAGAGTGGGAAGAGGAAGAAGCAGCCTGCGGCTGTGGCCGGCGCGCGCGCAGGCGCAGAGCGATGTCGACGGCCAGGATCAGGCCGAGACAAATGGCATAGACCAGGTATTCGCTCCACCAGACCTGCTTCAAGAATGGTCCCAGACGCAGGTCGCTCAGAATCATATGGCCTGCCGTCCAGCCGAGGACCAGGGCCGCCACATCGAGCAGCCAGGGAAGGCGTCCGATCAGCTCCGCGACCAGGGCGCTGCCAAAGAGCAGGATGAGCAAGCTCAGCAATATGCCGGCCGCCAGCAAGAGCAGATTGCCGTGAGCCAAAGCGCCGACAGCGATGACGTTATCCAGGCTCATGGTGGCGTCGGCAATCATAATGGTCAGCAAGGCCCGCCCGAGCGAGTGTCTGCCCTCTTGGGAGAGCGCGCCTGCTCTGGACGAACCGTCGCCTCCGCCTCCAGATGACTGCTGGTTCTCTGGGTGATTGATGCGTTCTACCAGCAGATGAATAGCAATATAGAGAAGGACCGCTCCGCCCAAGGCTTGCAGAAGCGGGAACGTCAGTAGTAAGGTAGCGGCGATCGCGAAGAGGATGCGCAAAACCACGGCTCCCCCGCCGCCGATTACGATCGCCAGCCAGCGCTCTCGCCGCGGTAATCGTGCTGCCGCGGCCCCAATGACCAGGGCGTTATCGCCGCTGAGCACCAGGTCGATCAAGACAATGCCGCCAATAGCCCCAAGGATTTCCAGCACCGTTTCCCTCTTTCCTCTCCTCCTGAGTGATGTCATCCCTCGCGTCCCCCCTTCACCATCCCCCACCTGGCCAGGCTGTCTCTGCTGGGCAGGTCGTCTGAGGCGAAAATCGAATCGACACTGCCAGAGGCCAGTTTGCTCAAGGCGCTCTCGCCTGCGAGGTCTCTAGTGGGAGTACGAGAGAGGCGCTCTTCTAGTTACCAGCAATCCTACTGACAGCGACGCTGAGACACAAGTTACCTGAAAGTAGTGACTCTCTTCCCCTGTAAGCGAGTGCCTCAACTGGCATTTTTAGCAGGTCTATGGTATGCTCTCTAGTACCAGGACAAGCGCAGATAGATGTCAACCTATCACTGCGGCAGAGCATGCAATCACTCCTTGCATCCTTGCAAAGTGCTGTGTTACAATAGCCGCATCTTTGCGTTGCCAGACGAGAACAAAAGTTCTAAGGGGCCTATGCATGGCGAACGGGAGCAGCTACAGACGCAACAGCCAATCAGAGGACCAACCGTTATTATTTGTGCCCCCGCGGCGCAGGGCGACGCGCATCCTGCCCGCAGACGAAGGAGGAGTGACGGAGGCGCCGCGCATGCGGGGGCGGGCCTCCTCCTTGCCAGTCACAACGATTGAATTGCCGGAGAGTCGTCTCCCCGCGGGGACGTTGAGGGCCCAGAGGCACTGGCTTGGGCCGTTTTTGATCTGCCTGGCCGCGGTTGTCCTCGGGCTGCTGGTCATGTTGAGTGCGGTCATCTATGAGCGGGGCACGCATCTCAATCTGGTGACCGTACCCGGTCAGGTCTATCCGGTACAGATTGGCGGTTCCTTCGACGCCTTCAACACCTGGGAGACCAGCACTGGCCCCCTACCACCCAAACAAAGCATTCCCTCCCATCCCGGTCCTTACTCGGTCCTGGGGAAACCGACAATCAGCGCCGACTTCATTAATAAGGTCCTTGCCGCCTATCACTCGCCGGCGGCTGGCAAAGGCAAAGCCCTCTACGATTATGGCGTGCAGTACGGCATCGACCCGGTCTATGCGCTGGCCTTCTTTATGCATGAAAGCACCTTTGGCACCCAGGGGGTAGCGCGTGAGACGAAGTCGCTCGGCAACATCCGCTGTATTCCCACTCGTCCCTGTACCAGTCCTGACGGGCATGGCTTTGCCATTATGTATAGCTGGGAAGATGGCTTCCTCCAGTGGTACAAGCTGATCCGCAATCTCTACGTGGCCCAGTGGGGCCTTGTGACCATCGAGCAGATCATCCCGAAGTATGCTCCGGCTGCCGATCACAATGACGAGAAAGCTTACATTCAGGCCGTTGAGCATGCCGTCGATACCTGGCGGGCCGGCAGCATCTACGTGACCTGAAAGCCCCAGAGCGGCTCTGGCAGCCTGGCCGGCCCGGTGGCCACTCCCGTCCATCGCGTTCTCCTGCTCCGCCACGCCTGGGCAGGGCAGGCTGCCAACCCGGTTTCCGCCCGAGCCGGGCTGAGCTGAGCTGAGCGGACGATTAGCCGCCCGGCTGCCTTTACTGGCGCCTTCCTTTCTTTTCTTTGCTTTGCCCAGGGACCTCCTCACCGCCTGTGCGCCGCGCGAAGCCTTCTCTGACCCGGCTGCGCTCTCTGCCTGCCTGGACCAGGCAGGCTCGGAGAGGAGCAAGCCTGAACTGCTCGCTTGCTAGCCTGGAATGTTCTCATTTTCTGCCCAGTTTGGCCAGCACGGCCCGGGTGAGCAGGTGAATCTCCTCAACCCGCAAGGCCAGGATGCAGGCGAAGTAGACCGCCGCTGCCAGTCCGCCAGCCACGACCACTGTCAGCAGGGCGCCCAGTGTTGTCGCCGGTGAGAAGAAGGGCAGGTGTTCCAGTCCCATCTGCAGCAGCCAGGCAGTAAGGCCCATAACGCTGGCGGCCAGCAGAATCTTGCCCAGGGCGGGGAGAGTCTGGCGCAGCCGTAGAGAGCCGTGCCGCGCCCTCCAGATCAGGAGCAGGATCAGGGCGTGCGAGGAGTTCTGCACCGTATTGGCGAAGGCCAGGGCTGGCATGCCGATTGTGCTGTAGCCCGGCAGAGCAACGGCCAGATAGCCCAGAATCGTGATGAAGCCCACCGTGACCGGCACAACTGTATTTTTGCGCGCGAAGAAGGCGGCCATCAGGAGCTGATCGACGGCCACAAAGGGCAACTGATAGGCGTAGTTCTGCAGGGCTGTGGCCGCCAGGATGGTATCGTGCTGGGTATAGCGACCGTGGCGATAGATCAGATCGCAGATCGGCTGGCGCAGTATGATCAGTCCCAGGGCTGCTGGAATCATCACCATCAGTCCCAGGCGAATACCGGCCATCAGGGTCTCCTTAAACTGCTCCTCCTCGCCAGCGTTGGCCTGAACGGAGAGCAGCGGCAAAATCGAGAAGGCCAAAGCCGAGGCCACCAGTCCAATGGGGAACTGCAGCAGGCGGGTAGCGTTTTGGAGAGCGGTGACGTTGGCGGCTCCGTCACCGGGCGTCAGCGAGGCCAGGTGCAAATCAAAGTTGGCCAGCAGCACGTTGAGGACAAAATAGCTGACGGCCACTGGGGCATAGAGCTTGAGAATGCGCGGAATGCCCGGGTGACGGAGACGAAAGGCGAAAAGATAGCCCAGCTTCTGACGCCGTATCCCCGGTAACAGCAGGAGGATCTCGCCGGCGGCACCCAGCAATACCCCGCAGGCGATACCGTACTGGCCAAAGTGCTGCTCACCGATGATGGCGCCGACGATGACGCCGACGATGATGCCAATGTGGAACGCGGCGGTTGCAAAGGCTGGCCAGCCGAATTCTCGCAGCGTATAGAGAGCGGCTAACAGGACCGAGAAAGGGCCAAGGCCGACGAGCGAGAAAAAGATGATCTGCGAGTAGTGAAGCGTCAGCGTCTTCTCAGCTCCCGTATAGCCCTGGGCGATGAAGTTGACAAAGAAAGGCGCCAGCAGCGCGTAGGCGGTGGCTATCAAGAGCATGAGGAGGGTGACGACGTTCACCAGGGTAAAGACCAGTTGGCGAAACTCCTGGCGTTTCTCGGGCGCCACGTAGTCGCTGAAGGTAGGGATCAGGGCCTTATCGACCGAGCCATTGATGACGAAGTCATAGAAGGTTTGCATGGAGACGCTAGCGGCCAGAAATGGTCCGGCGATGCTCTTGCCGAGGGCCGCGATGACGATCTGGCGCACCATGCCCATGATGCTGCTGCCCAGATTGCCAAGCATAACGAGTGAGGCGCCGCGCGCGACCTGGCCATGGGGGCTGGCTGGGGCTGCCGGCGTGGCTGCGCTCTCGCTCTGCTCTTCTCCTACCTCGACCGGCAGCGGTAGTTCTCTTTCGACGGTCGGTGGGCTTACCATGATCAGCGGCTGCGGCTCAGAGGCGGGCCCCTGGGCTGGTGATTCCTCCGCTTCCGCTTCGGGCTGGGCCGGATGAAGTCCTTCGTAGTCTGCCATAGGCTAGATTGATCCTATCTCCGTGCGATTTAGGGCTTGCCTGTCCGGCTATCGGGCGCCTGGCCATCCTCGCCGCCCCTCGCCGACTCGGCCCGCTCAGTCCAGCCAGCGCAAGAGCGGAAAGCCTCTGGCCGACAGGCCAGGGAGGCCAGATAGACAGGCAGCAAAATAAAAACCAGAAAAAGAAGCAAGAGGGCCGATACTCAAGGCAGACGCTTGATGGCCATGATCAGCTCGGTCGTTGAATGATGGGCCAGGTATGGGAGCAGACGAACGCTGCCGCCATAGGTCTGGACGACCTGGGCTTCTGGCAGGCGGGTAGGATCGGGCGCGTTGCCGCCATGGGCTGCTGTCGAGGGAGCGGCGTAGTCTCCGCCTTTCACGTAGATCGCTGGGCGCAACAACGCTACCAGATGGCAGGCCGTTGGCTCGCCGAAGATGGTCACGTAGTCGACACAAGCCAGGGCCGCCAGAATCTCGGCCCGCTCCTCCTGAGGCACCAAAGGTCGCCCGGGACCTTTCAGGGCCCGCACGCTCTCATCACTATTCAGTCCAACGATCAGGAAATCGCCCAGGGCACGGGCCTCCTGTAGATAGCGCACATGGCCCAGGTGCAGCAGATCGAAGCAGCCATTCGTAAAGACTGCCCGCTCGCCGGCCTGCTGACGCCTGCCTACCAGGGTGGCCAATTGCTCGCGCTCCATGATCTTGGCGCGCGTTGCCAGGGGCCCGGCGAAGCGCTCGGCGGCCTGGGACAGGACTGAGGCGCGCTGGTTCTCCCTCTCGGTTCTCTGCTCGGGTGCTTCTTCGCTATGGTTACTCATGCAGCGCATCCATCAATTCTTCCGGTGTATTGCTGGCGCAGCCGAGACGGCGGACCACCAGGGCTGCGGCCACGTTCGAGAGAAAGGCGGCCTCGGCCATCGTCGCGCCGGCCGTCAGGGCCAGGGTGAAGGTCGCGGCTACTGTATCGCCGGCCCCATTCGTATCAACCACCTCGCTGCTGTGGCGGTTCAGGCGGTAGATCGGAAGGTGCAGCGGTTCCTTGCCAGCCTCAAACAGGCTCATCCCCTCGCTGCCGCGGGTAATCAGGACACCGCGGGCCTGGCTGCCCTCTAGCAGGCGGCGCCCGGCCTCGTTCAGCTCCTCCTCATTGCGAATCGTCGTGCCCAGGGTCGCTTCGGCCTCGGGCTGGTTCGGCGTTAAGGCCGTCACGCCCTGAAAGCGAAAGAGCGAGCCATGCGAGTCCACCACAATGATTTTGCCCAGCTCGCGCGCCAGTGGCAGGCAGGCGGCAATGATATCGGGGCTGATCACCCCGTTTTCGTAATCGGCGACCATGACCGCATCCATCGCGGGGAGCATCCGCTGAATATAAGCGATGATCTGGCTTTTGCAGGGTTCGGCAACCTCCGAGGTATCGACGCGGTCCAGGCGCACGATGTGCTGACGGACCACCTGCGGGCTTCCGGCCAGGATGCGTGTCTTGGTGGAGGTCGGGCGATGGGGGTCAGTGAAGAGGCCCTCCTGATGAATGCCCCAATCGCGAATGGCCTGACGTAAACGGGCGCCGGGGGCATCATCGCCAACCACGCCGGCCAGAAAGACCTCTGCGCCCAGTGCGCGGGCATTGACGGCCACGTTTGTCGCCCCGCCCGGAATAGTACGCTCTTCGCTCAGCTCGAGGATCAAGACCGGCGCCTCGCGCGCGATGCGCGTCGGTCGCCCGATCAAATACTCATCGGCGACCATATCGCCGATGACCAGCACGCGCTTACCGGCGAAGGCCGAAATAAGGGTCCGCAGGCGTTCAAGCCTGCTGGCGCCAAGCTCTTCCTGCATCATGCCTGTGAGTGCCTTCCTCGTCCCTTGAAGATTACCAGCAGTGCAAAGCGGGGCAGCGCCAGCATGCGGCGCCAGCGCCACGGCTCGCGGTAGAGGCGATAGAGCCATTCCAGGCCCAGGCGCTGCCAGGCGTGAGGCGCCCGCTTCTTGTGGCCCGAAAGGAAATCGAGAGCGCCGCCGACTCCTATAGCGACGGCCACTGGCAGGCGCGCCAGATTGCGCCAGATCCATAATTCCTGGGCGGGGGCGCCGTAGGCCACGCAGAGCAGGTCGGCCTGAGCGGCGGCCAGACGCTCAAGAATAGTTTCCTCTTCGGCGGGATCAGGCGAACCGGCGTAAGTGCCGGCGATCTGCAGGCCCGGGAAGCGGCTGCAGAGGCGGGCGGCGGCGGCCTCTGCCACACCGGGGGCGGCGCCCAGCAAATAGAGACGGTAGCCGTGGATGGCACAGCGCTCCGCCAGGGCTGGAATCAGATCGGTCCCCGTGATGCGCTCGGGGGCGGGCTGGCCTAGATAGCGGCTGGCCCAGACCACGCCAATGCCATCGGGCACGTTCAGCGCCGTCTCATCAAGGACCCGGCGAAAGGCCGGATTGCGGCGCGCCTCCATCACAAACTCAGGGTTGACCGTCGCGACCTGACAGCAGGGCAGACGATTGCCGCTGGCGCGCCGGCGGCGAATCCGCTCCTCGATAAAGGTAAGTGCTTCCTCCTGCGTAACGCGATCGATGCGCACGCCAAGCACAGAGACAGAACGAGCGTTCCCCCAGCTCTGGCCAGGCGTGCTCTCCACTTGCTCTACTGATGACATCATGCCTATCTTCACTACTCAGCTTGGTCTGGCGGACCTGGCAGGGGAGGGCATCACCATCACCAGCTCATGACCTCGGTCCTGGCGTCGGTCACGATCACATCGGGGCGGGTCTCCTCGATAAAGCGCCAGACGTGATCGAGTACCTCTTCGGCGTGCTGACTGCTGGTGCTCACGTAAGACAGTCCCAGGTGCGCGATCTGCCAGCGGTCATGTCCATCCACTTCGGCAATCGCTACCTCGAACTGGTTGCGCACGCGCGCCATGATCGATTTCAGAACCTGCCGTTTCGCTTTCAGCGAGTGGCACGACGGCAGATGTAGCGTGATTTCGCAGACTCCCACGACCATGAGGCTAGTATAGCACAGTCGGTCGATTCTCGTGACCTACTCGTTTCTCTGCACGTACCGCAAGGCCCCAGCCCCAACCCGGACCGGCCTGAGCCTGGCCCGGCGCGCCCTACAGGGCCGGGCTTCTTGCCAGCCAGCTCGTGCTCACCCACTGGCTGACTGGCTGGCCCAGGTGCTGGAAGGCGAAGGAAGCGGGGTCAGCCTGGGGCCGCCACTGGCTCCGCCTCCGCCCATGCCAGTCGCCAGATGCCTGCCGCTCGCTGAGCAGCTTGCTGGCAATTGGCGGGCGGAATGAGACACTCTCGACGCCCTTCATTATGTCTGATAGAATGCATAAAGGCAACCGTACAGGCCACTTTTCTTCCGCCAGGAGCATATCAAGGAGAAGGCAACATGACAGAAGTGGGTACCCGGAGCGAAGAACAGCCCGTGCTCCCAATGCAGGGAGTGCCGCAGCCTCACCGAGAAGAGGTGCTTAATCTGCCACGTGTCCATATCTCTCAACATCCCGTAGTAGCGCATAAGATGACAGCCCTGCGCGACAAGCGCACGCCGCCAACCGAGTTCTATCGCCTGGTCAAGGAGATTGGGGCCTTGCTGGCCTACGAGGCCACGGCCTCGCTCGCGCTGGAGCCGGTCGAGGTGGAGACCCCGCTGCAGAAAACCACCGGCCAGCGCCTGGCTGGTGGCATTGGCATTACGCCGATTCTCCGCGCCGGCCTGGGACTGGCGGAGGGCTTTCGCGAGGTCATTCCTGACGCGCAGGTCTGGCATTTGGGCCTGCGGCGCGATGAGCGGACCCTCCAGGCGCAGGAGTACTACAATCGGCTGCCAAGTACTGTCAATCTGCAGGTCTGCTATGCGGTCGATCCTATGCTGGCTACCGGTGGCTCGGCCATCGATGCCATCACGATTCTGAAACAGCGCCGCATTCCCCGCATTTGCTATGTCGGCATTATCGCCGCTCCCTACGGGTTACTGCGGCTCTCGCGAACCCATCCAGATATCGACATTTATATTGCCGCTCTCGACGAGAGCCTCAACGATTACGGCTTTATTCTGCCGGGCCTGGGCGATGCTGGCGACCGGCAGTTTGGGACCTTCTGAGGAGGATAACGAAGGGTGCGATGTCGGATCTGAACTATGACCCGCAGCAGCTCAGCTCGGAGACTGCTGAGGAGGCGGTCCGGCAGAAGCAGGAGCAAACGGCTGGCGAGGCTGCGCTCTCTGTGCCGGCTTCCCAGGCCGAGGTAGCTGAGGCGCAAGCTGAGCAGCCCGCTCCAAGCCAAGCGCCAGCGACCCCTCCCGAGTGGGAGACCAATGGGGGCCCGCTGGGCTGCTGCCTGGGGGTGACCATCGGCCTCTTGCTGAGTCTGGTTGTGCCTGTGGCTGCCCGCCTCATTGGCTCTCCGCTGACCGACTTCTTCAGTGGCGCCTTGCTGAGAGTGGTGATGGGGCTGGCCGCTCTGGTAGCCGCCATCATCTGCGGCTACTTCGGGTGGAAGGTTGGGCGCCGCCTCTATCGTGAGTACGAGCTTAGCCCCCGCCAGCGGCGCCGCCTCGAAGAGCTAGAGCGCAGATATGCCCAGCGGCAACGGCGGCGCCTCTGAGCCTGCCAGAAAAGGGAGAGAGGGAGGAAGGCAAGGGCCTGAGCTGCCTCCCCACCCACGGGGGAAGGCTGGACCAGAGACTCCAGAGTAGGAAGATTGGGGTGGTCTTGTTTTTTTTGCCCTTTGAGTCCTGCTGCGTCCTCTAAGATAGAGAAGGCCGATGTCTACAGACTGATTGTGGACAGGCGTATATGACCGTTCTGCATCGCTTGAGAAGGATTTCTCCATGCGTGTCGTGATTTTTTGCGATATGGAGGGCGTGGCCTGTATTGAGACCTGGGAGCAGGTCACGGCTGGGCACTCTCTTTATGAGGAAGGGCGCAGGCTCTATACCGACGAGGTGAATGCGGCGGTGCGTGGGGCCCGCGCCGCTGGCGCCACGGAGATCACGGTGGTAGACTGTCACGGGGCTGGGGGAGCCTATAACTTCAAGAGCTTCCTCGCGGAACGTTTAGAGTCCGGTGCTCAGTATGTCCTGGGCCATCCCTGGGGACGCTACATCGAAGCCTTCGAGCGTGGCTGCGACGCCATTCTCTTTGTCGGCGCTCACGCGATGGCTGGCACAGCGGACGGAGTGCTCTGCCACACCGTTTCTTCCGAAGCCTGGTACAATGCTTCCATCAATGGGACGCTCGTAGGCGAGAGCGGCATTCTCGCCGCCATCGCTGGCTCTTGGAACGTACCTGCCATCTTTGTCTCTGGGGACACGGCCACCTGCCGCGAGGTCACAGCGCTCCTTGGCCCACAGGTAGTCACTGCCGAGGTCAAGCGGGGTCTGAGCTGCTTCTCCGCCGTCCATCTGGCGCCGCGCGATGCCTGCTCGCTCATCGAAACGGGTGTGGCGCGGGCGCTGAGCACACGCAACTGGCCCAAGCCCTACAAGCCCGACTCGCCGGTCACCTTCAAGGTCGAATTGGCCGGGCCTGAGCGGGCAAGCGACTTCAGGGGCAGACAGGGTGTGGAGATCGTCGGGCCGCGAACGGTGATCTCCACGGCTGCCACCTTCTGGGAAGCCTGGAATCAATTCTGGTATCGTCAGGCTTAGCTGGGGAGCGGGTCAGTCCTGCCCGGGGCGGCCGTTGCTCCCCTTAGCCCTTGGGGCTGCCCTGCCCGCTGCGGCGCGGTGCGACGTGGCGTGGCGCGGCGCCGCGGAGGCAGATCCAACCGGGGCTGGGGCCTTCAGCGACAGGACGGGTGGGCGGTATGGCCTTTGTCAGCCAGGGGCAGAAGGGGAGACTGATAGACCACCTCGCTCGTACTCTCATTCTCCACTTGTCCGCTCCCCTCGCTCTGGTCTCTGTCTCTCTCTTCAGAAGGACCGCCGCGGCGTGAATGGACCCTGCTTCACAGCTCCTCTATCACCTTGAACGGAGCCACCCGCCGACGCAGGCTCTCGGTCAGACTGACCACGGCGTCAACAGCCTGTTTGCTGTGCTGCAGGTGCTCGTTCAATTCGGCGCTCATGCGCGACATCTCCCCTACTGAGGCGACAGCTAGCTGCGAGCTTTTGCTCTGGCGTTCCGTGTCAACATGGATCACATCGGCCAGATCGGCGATCTGCTCAGCCACCGTAAGAATAGCATCCAGCTCGATACCGGTCTGGGTGACCAGGTCGGTCTGAGTGATCACCTGCTGCGTGTTGCGCTCCACGCTCTGAGAGATGGCCGTCGTCTCATGCTGGACCGTTCGAATATGGGTAGCGACCTTGCGCGCCGCTTCGGCGCTGCGCACCGCCAGTGTGCGGATCTCCTGAGCGATCACCGCGAAGCCCTGGCCGTACTCGCTGGCGCGCACCGCCTCGATCGCCGCGTTGAGCGCCAGCAGATTCATGCTGGCCGTCAGATCGGTGATGGCCGTTACTGTCTCGTTGATCTCCTGGCCGCTCTCGCTCAGGCGCTTCATCAGGCGGGCCGACTGCATAGTGGCCTCGCGCACCTGACGGATACCCTCCACAGCGCGATCGACCGTCTCCTGGCCTTTGGCCGTCACATCCAGGGCCTCAGAGGTCATTTGTGTCAGCCGGGCGGCATGTTCGCCGAGCTGGCGGATCAGGGTCGTCAGTTGATCCACCTCGTGGGAGAGGTGGTAGACCTGGCGCTCCTGCTGATCGGCGTCGCGTACCAGTAGCTCGCTGCTGCGCTGCAGGCCATGAGCGTAGTCATCAAGCAGGCGAGTGATTTTTTGCACATCGGAGACCACGGCATGGAGCTGTTCGATCAGAGCGTTGACAACCTCGGCGATCGGCTGAAGAGAGGCATGCTGCACCTGCAGCCGGACACGCAGGTCGCCGCGGCTCAGCGGCTCCAGGTCTGCCCGCAGGGAGGCGATGGCCTCCTGCAGGGCGCGGTGCTCGGCCTCCTGCTGCGCGAAGACCTGGGCGTTATCGATCGCGATGGCCGCCTGGTTGGCAAAGAGTTCAAGGATCTCAATGCGCTCGAGCGTGGGGATCTGGCCATCCTCTGGCTCATCGAGGGAGATAAAACCGACGAGCTGTTTCTTGCGCGGACTGTAGAGCGGCACGATCAGCATGTCGAGCGGGTGCCAGCCACCGGGTCGGTAGTCGCTGAGCGGCATGTTACCAACCAGCGTTACATCGGCGAACTCGTGGATATGCTCGTGCGAAATAAAGTAGCTCTGGCTGATGCGGAACTCTGGCCGCATCTGACGCAGCATCTGTTCCACCCGCATCGGATGCTCAATGAGGCGGCGCTGATCCTCGGCGGAAATGCCGGCGAAGGCCACGGCTTTCAGGTACTCGCTATTCTCCTGCAACAGCTTGATCACCGCGCTACGGAAGCCGGTGCAGGCGGTAATCGAAGCGGCAATCTGCTGGAGCACCTCCTCCAGGCCCAGCTCGGCGCGCAGCATATTCCCCAGGCGAATCAGCTCCTTGACCTGGCGTGTGTAAAGCGCCTGCTCCTGGGTCGGAGAGCTGGGGCCGGCCGTACCGGTCGCGCTGGCGCTGCCTGTGGCGGGCACTGTGGGTCCGGCGGACTGAGGTCGAGAGGCGAAGCGCTCGCGCTCCGCTGAGGTATTGAGCGGGGGGAAGGTAGTCATAGCAACCCTACTCCGTGCATGGTTAGTCTCGTGATGGACGCTCCGTTCCTGACGTGTCGGCTCGTTGCCGCTGCGCAGGCGTACACGCAGGGGAATAAACCAGTTCTGCTGTTTTCTCTCTGCCATGCCAGCATCGTATTCCTTTCCAGTGCGGCCCGCGCGGTCTGGTCTGGCCTGGCGGCAAAAAACGGTTCAGCCGGTCTTGCCTCCTGTGCTCCCGGTGGGCGAAAAGACTCCCATGCCGCACTAAGAAGTCGCCTCCAGTCTCAGGGTGAGGATAGCATATTCTCATGCAAGAGTACAAGGTGAGTGGGAAGATGGTTTCGTTGTGGCCGAAGCGCGCCAGGAATCGGGCGGTCCGGGACGGGAGGGTCGCAATCAACGATGGAGGAGTGGCTGACGGCGGCCCTGGCCTGGCCTGCTCCTGGGCCCGGTCATCCCCTATCACTCGTCCTTCGGTTGGGGCGAGGCCAGGGCGTCGAGAGGCAGCAGGCCCTCCTCCAAAGCCCGACTCAGCGCCTCGGTGCGTCCCGAGACGTGCAGCTTCTGGTAGATATTGGCCAGATGGAAGTTCACAGTGCGCTCGCTGACCTGCAAGCGACGCGCGATTTCTTTGTTGCGCAGGCCGCGGGCCAGCAGCAGCAGCACCTGGCGCTCGCGCGTTGTCAGACTGGTAGCGGGAGCGCGCTCCTCTCCCTGGCTGAGGCTCGTCAGCAGGCGGGCCGCCAGTTGAGGCTGAACTACGGTTTCGCCTCGGGCGATGGCGCGAATGGCCTGGACCAGCTCATCGGGGGCCACCTCCCTGAGCAGGTAGCCATCGGCTCCCGCCCGTAGAACGGCTGAGAGGTCCTCGGGGCGACTGGAGGCGGACAGGACGAGGATGTGGGCATCGGGGCTGAGCTGCTTCATCTGGCGCAGCGTTTCCAGGGCTTGCGTCTCGAGAAGCGGCAGATCGAAGACCACTACCTGTGGGCCCAATTCCAGGACCTCGCCGCTGGCCTGGATGCCGTTGGCTGCTTCTCCAATGACCTGCAGGTCCGGGTAGCTTTCTAGAAGACGACGCAGGCCAGCGCGCATCACTGGCTGGCCTGCCACTACCAGCAGCCGCAGGGTCTGCAGGTGCGTTGGAGGCGGCCTCGTTCCTCTGGCGGCTGCCGGTGCCGGCGGACTGGAACCGGGCGGGCGCTCGTAAGGCAGGCTGGCCCTGATCTCGTGTCCCTGGCCGGGCCTGGCGCTGCTGGTCAGGCTGCCGCCCATAGCGCGCAGTTGCTGGCCCAGAGCCTCCAGGGCCTCCTGACCGCTGGCGGCCGGAGTAAAGGGAGGGGCAGCCACCACCGGACCTTCCTCATTGGCCTCCCCATCATCGCTGAGGATCAACTGCAGCTCCTGGCGACCGTAGTGGAGGGCCAGGCGCAGGTGGCGGACGGCCCGGTGATGAGCGATTGTCGCCAGGGCCGCGCGTGTCAGACGATAGAGCAGGACCGCTGCCGAGGGGTCCAGTCGCTGGGCCTCGCCCGTCACCTGGAGGCGACTGGCCGCACCAAAAGCCTCAGCGCGCTCTTCCACCAGCCGTCCCAAGGCCTCTACCAGCCGCTCCGTCTGCTGCTCCGGCTCTTCTCCCTCAAGGGTCTCACTGGCGAGGCGCAGTTCGGCGAGCAGCGTCGTCACCCTTTCCTCCGTCTGAGCCAGCCCCTGGGCCACGCGAGCCAATTGCTCAGGGGTGGGTGGCTCAGCCAGCAGCGCGCGCAAAGCCCGTAGCTGCACGGCCAGCCCACTCAGCACCTCAACCAGGTCCTGGCTCTGGCTATTCCCAAGAGCACGAGCGCTCTCCACTGGTAACATCGGTCAGCAACTCCCGAAAGAGAGTGGGCCTGCCAGCCCGGGTCGGCTGGAGGGTGGCCTGCAGGGCGGCGCGAGCCTGAACAGGCCCGCCGCGCCCCGGCACGGCCCCGTCCCCTCAGACCTGGGCCGCCGCCCGCAGCGGCTCAATGACAATCTGGCCGTCGCGCACATCGATCTGCACCGAATCGCCCTCGCGGATCGTCCCATCCAGCAGCGCGCGCGCCAGGCGATTCTCGACCTCGCGCTGGATCACCCGCTTGAGTGGGCGCGCGCCGAAGTTTGGATCGTAGCCCTCGCTGGCCAGCAGTTCGCGTGCGGCCTCGCTCACCTGCAAGCTGATATGGCGCTCGGCCAGGCGCGGGCGAAGGCGATTGATCTGAATATCCACGATCTCCTTGATCCGCTCAGGAGTCAGCGGGTGGAAGATCACGATCTCATCGATGCGGTTAATGAACTCTGGGCGGAAACCCTCCTCGCGCAGGCGCTGGCGGACCTGGCGCTGGACCTCTTCCTCATCGAGCCGCTCCAGCTCGGGCAGCCAGCTCGTGCCGACGTTGCTGGTCATAATGATCACCGTGTTCTTGAAGTCCACGGTGCGACCCTGGCCGTCGGTCAGGCGGCCATCGTCGAGCAGCTGCAGCAGCACATTGAAGACGTCGGGCGCCGCCTTCTCGATCTCATCGAAGAGCACCACGCTATAGGGATGGCGACGCACCGCCTCCGTCAACTGGCCGCCCTCCTCGTAGCCCACATAGCCCGGCGGAGCGCCGATCAAACGCGAGACACTGTGTTTCTCCATGTACTCCGACATGTCGATGCGCACCAGGGCCTGCTCATTATCGAAGAGGAACTCCGCCAAAGCGCGGGCCAGCTCCGTCTTACCAACGCCGGTCGGACCCAGGAACAGGAAGCTGGCCAGCGGACGATTGGGGTCCTGCAGCCCAGCGCGCGCCCGGCGGATAGCATCCGAGACCGCGCGCAGCGCGTGATCCTGACCCACTACGCGCTCACGCAGACGCTCCTCCATCTTCAACAGCTTCTGAACCTCGCCCTCCATCAGTCTGGCCACCGGGATATGCGTCCACTTAGAGACAATCTCGGCGATATCCTCGGCGTCGACCTCCTCCTTCAGCATGCGAGCGCCCTGAATCTCGCTCAACTTCCCTTCCATCTCGCGGATGCGGCGCTCCAGCTCTGGAATGACCCCATAGCGCAGACGGGCCTGCTCCTCCAGATTATACTCGCGCTCGGCCTTCTCGAGGGCCACCTGGGCCTCCTCCAGCTCCGTCTTCAGGCGGCGCAGGGTCTCCACAGGCTCCCGTTCGCGTTCCAGCGAGAGGCGCAGGCTATGCAACTGCTCATTCAGATTGGCGATCTCCTGCTCCACGCGCTCGCGCCGCTCGCGGCTGGCCGGGTCCGTCTCCTTCTTCAGGGCCTCATGCTCCACCTGGAGCTGACGGATGCGGCGCTCCAGGGCATCGATCTCGCTCGGCGTGCTATCCAGCTCTACCCGGCGCCGGCTGGCCGCCTCATCGATCAGGTCGATAGCCTTATCTGGCAGGAAGCGGTCGCTGATATAGCGTTTCGAGAGCACCGCCGCCGCCACCAGCGCGCTATCCTGGATACGGACGCCATGATGGACCTCATAGCGCTGCTTGAGGCCGCGCAGGATGCTGATCGTATCCTCAACCGAAGGCTCCTCGACCATGATGGGTTGGAAGCGGCGCTCCAGGGCGGCATCCTTCTCGATATATTTACGATACTCATCGAGCGTCGTTGCCCCGATGCAATGCAGCTCGCCGCGGGCCAACAGAGGCTTAAGCATATTAGAGGCGTCCATTGCCCCCTCGGCTGCGCCGGCACCGACCAGCGTATGCAGCTCATCGATAAAGAGGATAATGCGGCCCTCCGAATTCTGGATCTCGCGCAGGACGGCCTTGAGACGCTCCTCAAATTCACCGCGATACTTCGCGCCAGCGATCAACGCTCCCAGGTCGAGAGCGATAATCTGCTTATCCTTTAAGGTCTTGGGCACATCGCCGCGCACAATGCGCTGGGCCAGGCCCTCAACGATGGCCGTCTTACCCACGCCGGGATCGCCGATCAGCACTGGATTATTCTTTGTGCGCCGGCTGAGCACCTGAATCACGCGGCGGATCTCCTCGTCGCGCCCGATCACCGGGTCAAGCTTCCCCTGGGCCGCCAGGGCTGTCAGATTGCGCCCGTACTTCTCCAGGGCCTGATACTTGCCCTCGGGATTCTCATCCGTCACGCGCTGCGAGCCGCGGATAGCGCTCAGCGCACGCAGCGCCGTATCGCGCGTCACCCCCGCGGCGCGGAAGGCGCGCTGAACGGCCTCACCACCAACCTCAAAAAGCGCCAGCAGCAAATGCTCGACACTCAGATACTCATCCTTGAAACTGCCCATCTGGCGCCAGGCCTCTTCCAGGACGCGGCGCAGCTGCGGCGATAGACCCGGCTCGCTGCCCCCATAGACGCGGGGCATCCGTTCCAGCTCATTGTGCACCACACGCCGCGCCGCCGCCAGGTCGCCACCGGCCTTCTGGATGACCTCGCTCGTAATCCCTCCCTGCTGCTCCAGCAAAGCGGAGAGCAGATGCTCCGGTTCAATCTGGCTATGGTTATAGCTGCGTGCCAATTCTGAGGCATCCGTGATGGCCTCGCGGGCCTTCTCAGTTAAGCGCTCTAACTTCATAGCTCTCTGGTCTCCCCCTGTTTGCCAACATCTTATCTTGTCTGTTACTATACCACATTGAGTGGCTCATTGCAAGAAGATTTGAGTGATATCTTATCAAAGTTGGGCCAGGAGAACCAAAATTGCCAGCTATGCTCGGCGGAAGGGCTATGGTATAATGGCCGCACCATCCCTGGCTCTCTGGCAAAAGGGGGATGGGCCAATCGCTCAGGTTAGTCAGTCAGTTAGTGACTCACTCACCCACTATCCACTCACTATGCAGAGGCAGGACAAGGTGAGCGTGGAGACGCCGAAGGGCGGCACGACAAGCGGCGCGCTAGAGATGGCCAGTCTGCCGCAGACCCTCCAGGGAGACGAGGTCCGTCTGGCGGCGGCCATCGAAAGCCTGCTCTTCGTAGCGGGGCGACCGCTGGAGCACAACGAGCTGCGCAAGGTCTTGGGCGTCAGCGAGGAGGAGCTGCAGAAGGGACTGCATGCCCTGGCCCGTACTTTGGAGGAGCAGCGACGTGGACTGCGTTTGCAGCGCCTGGGCACACAGGTGCAGCTCGTGACGGCGCCTGAAAATGCGCGCTATGTGGCGGCCCTCCTGGGCCTGCCATTGACTGCCAGGCTGACGCCGGCGGCTCTGGAGACGTTGGCGGTCATCTGCTACCGTCAGCCGATTACGCGCGCCCAGATCGAGGCCATTCGTGGGGTGAACAGCGATCGGGCCCTGGCGAGCCTCATTCAGCACGGGCTGGTGGCCGAGGTGGGCCGGGCTCCCACGGTGGGCCATCCGGCTCTCTTTGCGACCACGCCGGAGTTTCTGCAGCAGTTTGGGCTGACCAGCCTGGACGAGTTGCCTCACATCGATGGGCTGCCGGATGTCCAACGCGCCGTTCAGGCCCTGCAAGAGCGTCTGCCCTTGAGCGAAGGGGCGGCTGCATCAGATAGCCTGCGCGAGCAGGCGCCCTGAGTCCAGTTCCTGGAAGCAGCTGTGCTTCCCCTGTCTGGCCGCCGGAGGAGACAAAGCCGAGGGCCAGGCCCCATCGGTGCGAGGAAGCAGGCAGAAGGTGGAGTCAAGAGCACGATGCGCATAGGACGACACATGCCGCTCAACGGCAGACCGCTGCAGGCCCTAGAGATTGCCTGCTCCCTTGGCTGTGAGACGATCCAACTATTCGCGAGCAATCCCACAGGCTGGAGGCCACCGGCCGGCGGAGAAGAGGCTGCTCTGGAATTTGCTCAGGCGGCCCGCGCGCGGGGTCTGGCCCCGCTGGTTGTGCATGCTCCCTACCTGATCAACCTCGCCTCGCCGCGCGAGGAGACCTGGCAAGCCTCGATCAGCCTGCTTTCCTGGACGCTGGCCCGCGCGGCTCTACTGGGCGCCTCCGACGTGGTGGTACATGTCGGCAGCCATCGCGGGGCCGGTCTCGAGCAGGGCCTCGCCCGCCTGAGCCAGGCCCTGCGCCGCGTTCTGGCCGGAGTGCCAGCCGGGGTGCGCCTTCTGCTCGAGAACGATGTTGGGGCCGGCCATACTCTTGGACAACGCTTCGAGGAGCTGGCCACCGTGTTGGAGCGGTTGCCGGAGGAACAGGAGCGGCTGGGGATCTGTCTGGATACAGCCCATCTCTGGGGGGCGGGCTACGACATCGGCTCGCCTGCGGGAGTGGAGGCCATGCTGCAGCGCTTCTCCGAGTTGGTTGGCCTGCCGCGGCTCAAGCTGATCCACCTCAACGACAGCCGGCAGGCTTTGGGCAGCCATCGCGATGTCCATGCCCGGATAGGAGAAGGCCAGATCCCTGTGGCCGGTCTGCAGGCCCTACTCAACGACAGTCGCCTGGCCGGGCTGACGGTGGTGCTGGAGACACCGATCAGGCGTGACGAGCGTGACCGCGAGGACTGGGACCACGATCGCCAGCACCTGCGTTACGTTAAGAGCCTGCGCGCTCACGACGACTAGCCTTCTGCGTCGCAGGAGCGGGGCCGGCGCCGGCGGATCTTCAGGCTGGTTCCTGTGGTCCATAAGAGGCATCGCCTCGGAAGCGAAGAAAGGACAGAAGCCAGCTCAGCGAGTCGCCGGCTCTATTGAGAGCAGGCGTCGAGAGAGTCTGGCTTCTGCCCTCTGATCATCCGGTAGGGGCCCTGGAAGGCCCCAGGCGCCGCGCTTGTGCCGGCGCCCGGCTTAGAGGCTGATGTGATCGGCGGCGGTAGCCGGACGGAAGGTGTCCCCCTCGTTTAGCAAGACCAGACGCTGCTCGCCGATATGGACGATCAGGTCTGGCCGACCATCGCCGTTCACATCGTGAACCTCGGCGGTAATCGGTACCAGGTCCTGATTGGGACCAAAGAGCACCGGGCCATTGTAGACGCGCGCGCTGCTGCCGTCCCCACCGGGAAATTCGATGATCTCAACATGTCGATTGAGATTGATGAAGACGAAATGGGTGGGGTGGCTCGGGCTGTCGTTGTGCCCGACCACGGCGTCCATCTGCCAGGTGCGTGGGCGCCCAAACTGGACGTCCTCCTGATGGAGCTGCCACCAGGAGCCGAGGTAAGCCAGGCCCAGGCCGAGCAGGGCGGTGAGCAAGAGGCCCAGAAGGATGGCGCGCAAAGCCCAGAGCCAGGAGCGACCCGAACGCCGGGCCTTGATGCGCGTCGGCGCCACCGTGCGCAGCCCCTCGGGCACTACCGCCTTAGAGGTCGTTCCGTATTCCGGCCTCATCTGGCTACTGGCGCGCCTCCGTTGGATGAAAACCGCCGGCTGCGGGCCAGTAATACCACTCAGCGGTCCAACCACGTCCGCGCTGGCGGGTGGCAGGGGCTGATAGCGGCGTGTGCTGCTCGGCAGCCGCGGCGCAAGGTAGATGGCATCATCCTCCTCCTCCCCGGTGATGGCCTGCCTCTTCCTGGTCACCCCGGGCGGCTGACGAAGCTGTATCGTCATGGAGTAATTTCCCCTTCTTTATGCCGGCCCACTTGGGCCTAGAATGCATGTTCTATATACTAGGGTGATCACTGCTCGTTTGTCAAGTCCCCCGGTAGGAAAATCTTAGATGTGGTCTGAAGTCGTCCGAAGTGAAACAGGCTATAGCAATGTGAGACAGATGCAACTGCGTTGCAACGCCAATGTCTGCTTTGCAGGGATTCAGGCTTGACTCTCCTGATTTTTCTATGTTATAGTTGATTCTGTCTCGGGATGCTTGCCGGGCATGAACCTCAACCATACTTCGAAAAAAGCGAAAGTCCATCCCTGAGCGGAAGTTTCTGTCAACGCTCTCACCTGAACAAGGAAGCGCTATTTGCTCTCAGGGAAGAGCTGGTCCTTGGATGTTGGATCGTTAGCGCCTGTTGTGCTCACGAGGAGGAACAACGGACCGGCTGAGGGCTTTCCGGCTGTGCTGCTTACATCGGAACCCCCTTGCCTGCTCCTTCGCTCTACTCGCTTCGCCGCTCGAGCCTGCGCCCTTCGTTCTGCCTGGAAACGAGTCTTAATCAGCCCTAGCAAGCTTACGATTTCTCCACCAAGTCTTGGGGTGGCCTGGTCTGCTCGCTGCTTCCAGGCTCAGCCTGGCTCCTGCCTGTTCGCGGGCCTGATCGTCTCCCTGGCTCCCGAACGAACAGGCTCGAGTTGCGACCTGGTGTTCTCCGCCCCTCGGGGTGATGGTGATGGGCCATCTTGACGGGCTGCTGAGCGGGTTCGCGATTTGGTGCTGCTCGCTATCCTCAATATAGGGATGAGGGAGGGGTCGAAGCGATAGGGCTGGAGGCGATCAGTCTGCTAAGCTGAGCAAGCAAGGAGGCCCGCGTCTCCCCTAGCGCATCCACAGGCAGAGAAGGCTCTATTGAGGGCACGTGTCTGTGTTGTTTGTTGGTCTGCCGGTCAGTTCGTTGGAGACCCTGTCTGGGAGGGCCGGGCCATGAGTGAACTGGCCGGGCTGCGAGCGTGCGTGCACTGGCGCGCTCTCGTTGAAGGAGGCACCGCTATGACCAGGACGCGCGTGGAGGCGGTCCATATCGTCTGGATCACCGCGGGCCTGGGCTGCGATGGCGACTCGGTCTCGATTACGGCGGCCAGTCAGCCAAGCCTGGAAGATGTGCTTCTGGGCGCAATCCCGGGACTGCCCCGCGTCTATTTGCACAATCCTGTGCTGGCCTATGAGTTGGGCGGCGACAGCTTTATGACCTGGTGGTACCAGGCGGAGCGTGGCGAGCTTGATCCCTTTGTGCTGGTAGTCGAAGGCTCGATCCCCAATGAGCGGATTAAGCGCGAAGGCTATTGGGCCGCGCTCGGTACCGATCCGGCAACTGGGCAGCCGATCACGACCTGTGAGTGGATCGATCGGCTGACCCCCAAAGCGTGGGCGGTGGTGGCCATTGGAACCTGCGCTACCTATGGTGGTATCCATGCCATGCAGGGGAACCCCACCGGAGCGATGGGCCTGGCCGACTATCTGGGCCATGGCTGGAAGTCTTGGGCTGGTATCCCTATTGTCAATGTCCCTGGCTGTCCCGTGCAGCCGGATAACTTTATGGAGACCCTCCTCTATCTGCTCTATCAGGCTGCCGGCCTGGCACCGATGATCCCCCTCGACGACCTTGGACGCCCCACCTGGCTCTTCGGCAGAACGGTTCATGAAGGCTGCGACCGCGGTAGCTACTATGAGCAGGGCGATTTCGCTAAGGAGTATGGCGCTCCTCAGTGCCTGGTGAAACTCGGCTGCTGGGGTCCGGTTGTGCAGTGCAATGTGCCGAAGCGTGGCTGGATGGCGGGCATCGGTGGCTGCCCCAATGTGGGCGGCATCTGCATCGGCTGTACGATGCCTGGTTTCCCCGATAAGTTTATGCCCTTCATGGATGAGCCTCCTGGCGCCAAGCTCTCTACGGGCATCGCTGGCGCCTATGGCGGGGCGATTCGGGCGCTGCGCAACATTACGAAGTCAACGCTCAATAAAGAGCCTTCATGGCGGCGCAAGGGCCGCGAGCTGGCCACCGGCTATCAGCCGCGCTGGTAGGAGGCAAACGGCCAGGGCTTCTGACGGAGGCAATTTCCGAGCCTGTTCTGCTCAGGTTGCTCTGCTGAGGCTCTCCTACGCTGTTTGGCTCGTCTGAATGTTTGCTTGCTCCTGTTCGGTAAAGGAGAGAGCACGATGACTACAGAAGTGCGACGTCAGGCTGCCCCGGCTGAGCCTGGCCAGGTGATCGAGATGGCCTGGGACCCGATTACGCGCATCGTTGGCAGCCTGGGGATCTATACCAAGATCGATTTCAAGAAGCGGCAGGTGGTGGAGTGCTACAGCACGTCCTCGATCTTCCGCGGCTATAGCATTTTTCTGAAGGGCAAGGACCCGCGCGATGCCCATTTCATCACGAGCCGGATCTGTGGGATCTGTGGGGACAATCACGCGACCTGCTCCGTCTATGCCCAGAATATGGCCTATGGGGTGAAGCCGCCGGCCCTGGGCGAGTGGATTCTCAATCTCGGCGAGGCGGCGGAGTACATGTTTGACCACAACATCTTTCAGGAGAATCTGGTCGGGGTCGATTTCTGCGAGCAGATGGTGCGCGAGACCAATCCCGGGGTCTGGGAGCTGGCTCAGAAAACCGAGGCTCCGCATGCGGCGGACCACGGCTATCGCACGATCGCCGATATTATGCGGGCCTTGAACCCTTTCACGGGCGAGTTCTATCGCGAGGCGCTGCAGATGAGCCGCCTGACGCGCGAGAAGTTTTGTCTGATGGAGGGGCGCCATGTGCATCCGTCGACGCTCTATCCGGGTGGCGTGGGTACGGTGGCGACGGTCCAGCTCTTCACGGATTATCTGGTGCGCCTGATGAAGTATGTCGAGTTCATGAAGAAGGTCGTGCCGCTGCACGATGACCTCTTCGATTTCTTCTATCAGGCCCTGCCCGGCTATGAAAAGGTGGGACAGCGTCGTATTTTGCTGGGCTGCTGGGGTTCGTTCCAGGACCCCGATGTCTGCGACTACGATTATCGCACGATGGATAAGTGGGGCCGGGCGATGTTCGTGACGCCGGGCGTGGTGGTCGATGGGGAGCTGGTGACCACGAGCCTGGTCGAGATTAATCTGGGCATCCGTATTCTGCTGGGCAGCTCCTACTACGAGGATTGGGAGAACGAGCGCACCTTTGTCGATCGCGATCCGTTAGGCAATCCCGTCGATCAGCGCCATCCCTGGAACCAGACGACGATTCCGAAGCCGCAGAAGCGCGACTTCAAGGGCAAGTATAGCTGGGTGATGTCGCCGCGCTGGTACGATAAGCGCACGGGGCAGTATCTGGCGCTGGATACGGGCGGTGGACCGCTGGCCCGCCTGTGGGTGACCGCTCTGGCCGGCCTGGTCGATCTGGGAGGCTACATTAAGGCGACAGGGCACAGCGTGAAGATCCGTCTGCCCAAGACGGCCCTCAAGCCCGAGGTCGAGTTTGAGTGGAAGATCCCCAAGTGGAGCAATGCTCTGGAGCGCGATCGGGCACGCTCCTACTTCCAGGCGTATGCGGCGGCGGTCGCTCTCTACTGTGTGGAGCAAGCTCTGGCGGAGATTCGCGCCGGACGCACCAGGACCTGGAGCGATTTTACGGTCCCCAAGGAGGCCATCGGCTGCGGCTTCCATGAGGCGGTGCGTGGGGTGCTCTCTCACCATCTGGTGATCGAGAATGGCAAGATCGCGAACTATCATCCGTATCCACCCACGCCGTGGAACGCCAGCGTGCGCGATGTCTATGGGACGCCCGGCCCCTACGAGGATGCGGTTCAGAATACCCCCATTTTCGAGGAGAATGGCCCCGACAAGTTTAAGGGGATCGATATCATGCGGGCGGTGCGCAGCTTCGACCCCTGCCTCCCCTGTGGCGTCCACATGTATCTGGGCGATGGCAAGGAGCTGGAGGTCGTGCATTCGCCGACCTTCGGACGCCTGCCGGAGCAGTGAGGAGGCACATGGCTTCCGCCGGGCTGCCTTGCGCCGCCTGTTCCGGCTGCACGCTGGGGCCGACGGCGCGATCGGGAGGAGAAGGCTATGGGCAGCGATACCTGGGAGTGCCAGGGGCGCCATCCGGCTGAGGAGATCGAGCGCTTGCTGGCTGAGATCGAGGATCTGCCCGATGCGCGAGGGCGGGCGTTGGCCGAGGAGCTGGTCCGCTCGTTGCTCTCGCTCTACGGCGAGGGCCTGCGCCGCATGGTGGAACTGCTGAGCGCCGCGGAAAGCTCTCAGAGGTCGTCCTCTGGAACACACCTGCTTGAGCTGTTGGCGAGCGATGAGCTGGTAGCCGCTTTGCTGCTCCTGCATGACCTGCACCCTGTGCCGCTGAGGGTCCGGCTGGAACAGGCTCTGGAGGAGCTGCGGCCTGTGGTACAGGGACACGGGGGCGAGCTGGTACTGGTCGACCTGGCGGAAGGGGTACTCTCTCTTCGCCTGACTGGGAGCTGCCACGGCTGTCCCGCCTCGCTTCAGTACTTGCGGCAGAGGATCGAAGAGGCGGTGTATCGTGTGGCTCCCGATTTGAGCGGGTTGGAGATTGAGGAGGGGACAGAGGCCGCGGGTGGAACGGTGGGGCAGAGGCCGCCCCAGGGAGGGAGACCGGTTCCGATGGTCTTTGTCCCGCGGCGGCGCGCCGGGTCCCCTGCGCCGGTCACGGTGCAGGGGACTGGGGGCGGCGCCAGAGGAGGTGAGGGCTGATGGGAACGAGGGAGGGACCGCGGCCAGGAAGGGGCGCCTGGCCTGAGTGGGCGGAAGGGGAGAGCGAGCAGCAGACGACCCCGGCTCCTTTGGCGCTCCCTCTGGGCACGCTGCGGCGCTTCGTGCAGAGCGAAGCCAGGCCGCAGCGTCGCCCTCCGGAGCGTTGTGAGCTTTGTCGGACGCCGCTCTTGTCGGCCCATCGTCATCTGTTGGCGCCCGAGAGCCGCCAGGTGATCTGTGTCTGCGGGGCCTGTGCCCTGCTCTTCGGTACGGAAACCCACCTGGGCCAGGGGCGCTATCGCTTGATCCCCGAGCGCTACCGCTGGCTCTGCGATCTGGAGCTGACGGCTGGCGAGTGGGAGGCGCTGGGGGTGCCGGTGAATCTGGTCTATCTCTTCTACAGCACGCCAGCCGGGCGAGTGGTGGCCTGCTATCCTGGGCCGGCCGGGACAACGGAGTCCTTGCTCTCTCTCGATGGCTGGCGGATGCTGGTCGCTCGCTATCGGCTGCTGGCCGAGCTGGCGCCCGATGTGGAGGCCCTGTTGCTGAATCGCGTTCGGGGGGCGCGGGATGCCTATCTGGTGCCGATCGACGCCTGCTATCGTCTGACGGGCCTGATCCGGGCCAACTGGCGCGGCCTGGGAGGTGGCAGGGAGGTTGAGCGTGTCCTGACTGCCTTTTTTGAGGAGCTGCGGGCGCGGGCCGAGCGGGTTGTGGTCGCGGGACGCACGGCACCGGACCGGGGGAAGGGGGAAAACGATGCCGGAGCTTGATTTTGCGCTGGTCGGGGCCGAGGTACCGGTCGCGGCTGCTGCACCCACCTTGCTGTTTCGGTTGCAGGTCAGCAACCGCCTGCCTGCTGAGCCGGTGCGGAGCGTGGCTTTGCGGGCCCAGATCCAGATCGAGGCCGCACGCCGCCAGTATGGTCCCGCCGCTCAGGCGCTGCTCCTGGAGGTCTTTGGGGAGCCATGGCGCTGGGGCGAAACCTTGCGATCGCTGCTCTGGACGCATGTCGGAACGGTTGTGCCGGCCTTCGAGGAGCAGATCGAGGTGGAGCTGCCGGTGCTCTGTACCTACGATTTTGAGGTAGTCAGTACCAAGTATCTGGCAGCCCTGGAAAGCGAGGAGGGAACGATCCCGCTGCGCTTCCTTTTCAGCGGCACGGTCTTCTACGAGGGGGCAGAGGGGCGCCTGCAGGTCGCACCGATCCCCTGGTCGAAGGAGGCTACCTTCGAGCTGCCGGTGCGCTGCTGGCGTGAGCTGATCGCGCGCTTCTATCCGGCGAGTGCCTGGCTGCGTCTGCAGCGCCAGGTCTTCGATCGGCTCTATGCCTACAAGCTGGCTCACGGATTGCCAACCTGGGATGAGACGGTCCTGCATCTGCTGGCGGCGGCAGAAGGGAAGGTGAAGCCGTGAAGCTGGAGGGTCTTAAGGCCATTGCGGATGCGGTCCTCTACGAGGGCTATCTGCTGTATCCGTATCGTCAGTCAGCCATCAAGAACCGTCACCGCTGGACCTACGGCGTGCTCTATCCACGCGCCTACAGTGAGGCGGGGGACGCGGTGGAACCCTGGTGCTTGCAGTGTGAGTGCCTGCTTGAGGCCGGCTTCGGCTCCGGCTCCGGCGCAGGAGCCGAGCCACGGCTCGCTGTCCATGTGCGCTTCCTGCAGCTGATGCGCTGTAGACGCCAGGAGGAACAGACAGCGATGGAGCCGGAGAGGGGTCGCTCACGGGAGGGGCTGCTCTGGGCTGACCCTTCCCTGGTGGGATGTTGGGAAGAGGGGGTGGAGCGCACGGTGAGTGCAACGGGGCTATCGCTGGCTGAGCTGCTCAAGGCGGCCTGGCGCCAGTCCTTCGCTTTTCCGGCGCGCCGCCTGGTGGAGGAAGCACCGGGAGACCGAAGGCCAGATGCACCCCGCTGGATTGTCCGCGAAGGGGGCGAGCTGTGTGGTGAGGTCTCGATCGCTGCTGAGGCGCTGCCCGAGCGCGAGGGGCTGTTCAAGCTGCGCGTCATTGTGGCCAATACCACGCCAATGAGGGCGCCGGCTGACCTGCGCGCAGAAGCGGCCCTGCTTTCGGCCTGTGTCTCGACGCATGCCATCCTCCAGCTAGAGGGAGGCGCTTTTGTCTCCCTGATTGAGCCGCCAGAAGAGCTGCGCCAGTTCGCGGCCTCCTGTCACAACAGTGGCACCTGGCCGGTCCTGGTCGGCGAGCCAGGTCAGCGCGATAGCCTGCTCTCGGCGCCGATCATCCTCTACGACTATCCGCAGATTGCCCCCGAGAGTCCGGCAGCCCTCTTCGACGGCACCGAAATCGATGAGTTGCTGGCCCTGCGCATCATGACACTGACCGACGAGGAGAAAGAGCAGATCCGTCAGGGCGATGCGCGCGGCCGTGCCATACTCGAGCAGATTGAGCGAATGACGCCCGAGCAGCTTCTGCACCTGCACGGCACCATACGCGATCTGCGCTCGCTGTCTCGGGAGGAGGGTGAACCATGAGCGGTGCAGGTGGGAGTGGCTGGACCTTCCCGGGCGAGGATTCCCCGCCACCGGAGGTAATTACGATCGCGGGTCGGCAGGTGAGGGCTGGGACGCGCGTTCGGCTCTGCCCAGGACGGGCGCGCCTGCGGACCCAGTCGGCCCATCTGAGCGATGCTTTTGATCTCCTGTTGGAAGGGCGCATTGGGCGCGTCGAAGTCATTCAGCAGGACTTCGAGAACCGCCTGTATCTGGTGGTCACGCTCGATGATGATCCCGGTCGAGAGCAGTGGGATGAGCGTGTCCTGCCCGGCCATCGCTTCTTCTTTTTCCCCGAGGAGGTAGAGCCACTTGGCGGGGACGAAAGGGAGAGCGGAGGGTCTCTATGAGCGTGAGCTGTGCTGAACGGTTTGATCTCTCCGAGCAGGGGCGGGCCACCTCGTCGGCCCTCGAAGAGGCTTTGGCCGGTACGGCTCCAGACGAACTACATCGCCTGCTGGTGGCCGGCATTGGCAATATCTTTCTCGGCGATGATGGCTTTGGATGCGTGGTGGCTCAGCGAGCACGCGGACGCTATCCGCCAGGGGTTGAGGTGGTTGATTTTGGGATTCGTGGCCTGGAGCTGGCCTATGCCCTCCTCGACGGCTACGACGCACTCGTCCTGATCGACGCCGTGCCGCGTGGTGGCAGTCCCGGGACGCTCTATCTGCTCAAGCCCCTGCTGCCCGAGATGGATCAGGCCGCCGATCTGGCTGCCGGGAGGCTTGGCCTGGAGGCTCATAGCCTGGATCCACTGCGGGTGCTGACCTTCGCCCGTGCTCTGGGAGCGCCGGTCATTCCGACCCTGCTGATTGGCTGTGAGCCAGGGCCCCTGACTGAGGAGGCGCTGCAGATGGGGCTCAGTCCCCCAGTGGAGGCGGCGGTCGAAGCGGCCTTGCAGCTGCTGGACGCGGTGGTCGCTCGGCTCTATCAAGGCTCAGACCCGGCTGAGAGCGCCTGGCGCTGATGTCCCTATGCCTCTCGCTCTCCTGCCGACCGAAAGGAGGTACTCACCAATGGCAAAGTGGATCACAAGCGCTGTTGTATTGGCTCTCTTGCTGCTCGTGCTCAGGCAGCAACTTCCCGATATCCAGCGATATTTACGCATTCGCTCGATGTAGCGGCCGACGGAGCGCAGCGTGTAGTGTCGGGCGCTGGCAGGGAGACCATGCGGGTCGCCCTCGCTGGGGCTGCGGCGCGAGAAAGGTTGCAAGGCGATGCATGAGCTGGCGCTCGCTCAGAGCATCATCGAGGTGGTAGAGTCCAAGGCGGAAGAATGCGGCCTGCGACGGGTGCGAACGGTCCATCTGCGCGTGGGCGAAGCCAGCGGTGTCCTGGCCGAGGCTCTCCAGGGGGCCTTCGCCATGCTGGCTTCGCTCTCACCTGTCCTGGAGCAGGCCCAACTGGTCATCGAGGTCACCCCTCACCGGGCCTGGTGCGAGCCATGTGCCCGGGCCTTTGCTGTGGTGGACTTTCTCGCACGCTGTCCCGTCTGCGGCGCCTGGTCCACTCGCATTCTCTCAGGCACCGAGCTGCAGATCCTCGATATGGAGGTCGAGGCTGATGATCAGCAGGGAAGCCAGGAGCGGGAGCGCAACGAATGAGGAGCGGCACCTATGCCGAGAGTGACCATTGCTCGCAATATTCTGGCGGCCAATGAAGAAATTGCGGCGGATGTGCGGCGCCGATTGGCGGCCGCCTCTGTGCGCTGTATCAACCTCATGAGCGCCCCAGGGGCCGGCAAAACGACTTTGCTCGAACGGAGCGTTGCCAGGCTGCGTGGACAGGTGGCTATCGGAGTCATAGAGGGGGACATTGAAACCAGCCTGGATGCCGAGCGCATAGAGGCTGCCGGGGCTCAGGTGGTGCAAATTAACACGCGAGGAGCGTGTCACCTGGAGGCGCACATGGTGCGCGACGCGCTGGAGGCTCTCGACCTGCAGCGACTCGACCTGCTCTTTATCGAGAATATTGGCAATCTGGTCTGCCCTGCCGCCTGGGACCTGGGCGAGGACCTGCGGGCCGTGGTGGTCTCTACCAGCGAGGGCGACGAGAAGCCAGCGAAGTACCCGCAGATGTTCGCTGCCGCCCAGGTGTTGGTGATCAATAAGCTGGATCTGTTGCCCTATGTGGACTATGACCTGGCGCGCGTGCGCGGCCAGGCCCTGGCCGTCAATCCTGAGCTGCGCCTTTTCTCGCTGAGCTGCCGCAGCGGTGAGGGGCTGCAGGCCTGGTGTGACTGGCTGCTGCAGGTCGTGCATCCGCGTAAGCTGGAGGGAGGCCCAGGCTGCCGCTGCGGCGAGAGCAGCGCTCACCCAAGGGGGCATGCGTCATGAGTGAGGGCCTTTCAGGAGTCGGGGCCGCCATGAGAGCGCGCCACCGCCTGCGTCTCACTGTGACGGGAATCGTCCAGGGGGTCGGCTTTCGTCCCTTTGTCTACAGCCTGGCCCAGCGCCTGCAGCTTGCTGGCTTCGTCCTCAACGACAGCCAGGGCGTGACCATCGAGGTGGAGGGGGCGAGCGAGGCCCTGGCCCGCTTTCGCGAGCTGCTCCAGGCCGAGGCCCCACCGCTGGCGCGCATTGCCAGCGTGGCCGTCGAAGAGGTGCCGCCGCGACAAGAGGCCGCCTTTGTCATTGCCCACAGCCGACGGACAGACGAGCGCAGCGCGCTGGTTTCGCCTGACACTGCCACCTGTGCCGATTGCCTGCGCGAGCTATTCGATCCGGCGGACCGTCGCTATCGCTACCCATTTATAAATTGCACCAATTGCGGGCCGCGCTTCACCATTATCCAGGATGTGCCCTACGATCGCGACAAAACGACCATGCGCCTCTTCAGCATGTGCCCGGCCTGCCGGGCCGAGTATGAAGACCCGGCCAATCGGCGCTTCCATGCCCAGCCCAATGCCTGCCCGGCCTGTGGACCGCACCTCCAGTTAGAGCTATGGGACGAGGAGGCCCCGCTCCTGGTGGCCCGGAGAGCGGGGGAAGAGACTCCTATCGAGCAAGCGGCAAGGCTGCTTGCTCAGGGAGCGATCCTGGCCATCAAAGGGCTGGGCGGCTATCACCTCGCCTGCGATGCCCTCAATGCAGGCGCTGTTGAGCGCCTGCGGCGACGGAAGCATCGAGAAGCCAGGCCCTTCGCGCTCATGGTGCCCGACCTGGAGACGGCACAGCGTCTGTGCCTGGTGAGCGAGGCCGAGGCGGCCCTCCTGCAGTCGCCGCGCCGTCCCATCGTTCTGCTCGAGCAGAGGCCCGCTTCTCCTATCGCCGCGGCTGTGGCGCCGGGCTACCGGACTCTTGGTCTCATGCTCCCCTATACGCCGTTGCATCATCTGCTCCTCCATGCCTTTGCTCAGGCCGTTCCAGCGGGGCGCCCGCCGGTCCTGGTCATGACCAGTGGCAACCTCAGCGAGGAGCCGATTGCCTACCGAGATGAAGAGGCCCGCCGACGCCTGGCGGCCATTGCCGATGGCATGCTCAGCCACAATCGGGTCATCCACATCCGCTGTGACGACTCAGTCACTCGCCTGGCTGCCGGCGGCGAGCAGCTCTTTCGCCGCTCACGTGGCTATGTCCCCGAACCCATTCCCCTGGCCTTTGAGATGCCCTGTCCGGTGCTTGCCTGTGGGGGGCACCTCAAAAACACCTTCTGCCTGGGCAAAGGGCGGCAGGCCGTTGTCAGCCATCACATCGGTGATCTGGAGAACCTGGAGACCCTGGCCTCCTTCCGCGAAGGCATCCGCCATTTCCAGCGCCTCTTCGGCATCGTGCCCGAAGCTGTGGCCTACGATCTGCATCCCGACTACCTGGCGACCCGCTACGCGCTTGACAGCGCCATCGAGCGCCGGATTGGCGTCCAGCATCATCATGCACACATCGCCAGTGTGCTGGCCGAGCACGGCTTGAGCGGTCCGGTCATCGGTATTGCCGCCGATGGCACCGGCTATGGCAGCGACGGAGCGATCTGGGGCTGCGAGATCCTCCTGGCCGACCTGCGCGGCTTTGAGCGTCTGGCTCATCTGGCCTATGTGCCGCTGCCGGGGGGCGAGCAAGCGGTACGCCAGCCCTGGCGCATGGCTGCCGTCTATCTGGCCAGAACCTATGGCGAGCGCTTTCTGGCGCTCGACCTGCCCTTCGCGCGGCGTCTTGATCGCAGTACCTGGCGCATTCTCACCCAGATGATCGCGCGAGGTCTCAACTCGCCGTTGACCTCCAGCCTTGGGCGCCTCTTCGATGCGGTGGCCGCTATCCTGGGCGTGCGCGACGAGGTCTGCTATGAAGGCCAGGCGGCCATCGAGCTGGAGATGCTCGCCAGCAGTGCCAGGCCCGATGACCAGCCGCCCTATCCGTACGCCATCCTGCGCTCTGGTCAGGGACCGCTCCAGATCGATGTGGCCCCGCTGCTTTCCGCCCTGATCGAGGACCTGCAGCGTGGCGGGGAGCTGGCGCGCCTCGCTCGCCGCTTCCATTGCTCCCTGGCGGCCATGTTCTGTGATCTCTGTCAGCAGATCAGGGCGGCGAGCGGCCTCTCGCAGGTGGCGCTCAGCGGGGGCGTCTTTCAGAACCGCCTCCTGCTCGAAGAGCTGGTCAACGAGCTGCAGGCCAACGGCTTCACCGTCTACCTGAATCGTCGTGTGCCGCCCAACGATGGCGGCCTCAGTCTGGGTCAACTGGCGGTTGCTGCGGCCCGCCTGGCGGCGGAGAGCGAAGCCGTCCCACACTGACTGACCCCTGCCGACCGGCGAAGCGTGACCAGCCAGGGCGAGGCCAGGCCGGACAGGGCAGCGAGCGTCCGCTCGGGGCAGCACCGTCATAGCTCAACCGCAGGACGAGCCGCCTTGCGTGTCCCGTCCCAGGTGCTGCGAGAGCAGTGCTGAGAAGAGAGAGGAGCCAATGCAATGTGTCTGGGAATTCCCGGTCAAGTGCTTGAAATTGTCGATGACGCCAACTCCATTGCCCGTGTCGACGTCTCAGGTGTCAGGCGCAACGTCAGCGTTGCGCTCGTCCGCGCCGAGGGGATTGCCCCGGGCGACTGGGTGCTCATTCACGTCGGCTTTGCCATGAGCAAGATCGACGAGGCGGAGGCACGTGAAACGCTCAAGGCCCTGCAGTTGATGGGCGATGTCTACACCGATGAGCTGAAGCTTCTGCGCTCCAGCCAGATCGAGTGAGCGGCCAAGGAAGGGAGCGAGCCTCATGTCAGCAGAGACCCCAGAAGGGCTTGCCGCCGTTCTGGAGCGGCGGTTTGCCCTCAGCACCAGCCTGCCGGCAACCTTCTTTGAGAGCGAGGCGCCGCGCATTGCCGAAGCCTGCTGGGCGATGGCACGCCGCTTCCATCAGGGCGGGCGCCTGCTCGCCTTTGGCAATGGAGCCTGGGCGAGCGATGCGCAGCATGTCTCGGTCGAGTTTGTTCACCCGGTCATCGTGGGCAAGCGGGCCTTGCCGGCTCTGGCTCTGACCAACGATAGCGCCACGCTCACGGGTCTCATGGCCGGGGGACGGCCCGAGATGCCCTTCAGTGAGCAACTGCGCATCCTGGCCCGCCCCCAGGATATCGCCCTTGGCTTCTCGCCAGACGGGCGCTGCCCCAACGTCGTGGCCGCCCTGGCCCAGGCGCGGCGGATGGGTCTGCTCACTCTGGCCATGCTTGGTGGCGACGGCGGTCTACTGGGGGGTGAGGCCGTCGATTACTGCTTTGTCGTGCCCGCCGACGATCCGCTGATCGTTCAGGAGGTGCACGAGACCCTCTACCACATTCTCTGGGAGCTGGTGCACGTCTTTTTCGAAAACGAGGGATTGCTGTCATGAAACCGGAATCTGAACCTATCCAGGGACAGGCGCGGTCGCCCTGGCAACCGCTGTGTCAGCCAGATCCCGAAGGGCACTGTCCCACCTGTGCAGACGAAGCTGTCGTGGCGACTGTCCTCAGCGTCGATGAGGAGGCGGGCATGGCCTGCGTCAGCCTGGGACTGGCTGAAGCCATGATCGACACGACCCTGTTGGGAACAGTCCGACCGGGCGATTGCCTGCTCGTCCACGGTGGCGTTGCCCTGGAGCGGCTCGACAAGCCCGCGGACAGAACCTGAGCAAGAGGCACCTCCTCTCAGCTACCTGCCATCGATGCGGCGGACATCTGGGATCGGACTTGCCGCGGCGGGAGGGGAAGAGGAGGCACGCCTGCTTGAGCGCAGCCAGGCAACACAAGCCAGAAAGCGAGTCAGTCACCCATGACCGAGAAACAGACCGAGAAGCAGGCCCAGAATACAGAGGGGTCAGAGTACGATCGACTCTTTTACCCCTATCTCTTTGCGGGAGGCAAGGCCAGTCTCGAAGAGGTCCTCAAGCAGGTCCAGCATTCTACGCTGGAGAAGTGCCGCGAGGTCATCGCTCTGCGGCGGGCCACCCTGGCCACCTCGCGCCAGCCGCTACTGGCGGCTGCCGAGGCGATGGCGCGGGCGTTTGCCGCAGGGGCCACCCTGTTGGCCTTTGGCAATGGTGGCAGCACGACTGACGCCCAGGACCTCGTGACAGACCTGCTCCATCCGCCGTTTGCTCACTGGCGTCCCCTGCCGGCCATTGCCCTGACCAACGACATCGCCGTCGTTACTGCGGTGGGCAACGACGTTGGCTTCGAAAATATCTTCACGCGCCAGATTATCGCTTTCGGGCGGCCCGGCGACATCGCGGTGGGCATCTCCACCAGCGGCAACTCGCTCAACGTCCTGCAGGCCTTCGAGCAGGCCAAAAAACAGGGACTGCTCACCATTGGCCTGGCCGGCTACGACGGTGGCAAAACCCGGCGCTCGGCGGCGGTCGACTTCTGCCTTGTCTCGCCGGGCGACCATATCCCGCGTATCCAGGAGGCCCAGGCCACCGTCTATCATGCCCTGATCGAACTGGTGCAGACCCTCCTGATCACGCAGAAAGAGAGAGCTGACAGCGATGAAGTTCGTCGATGAATATCGCGATCCCGAGCTGGCCAAACGCATCGCCTCCGAGATTGCCCGCCTCAGCGCTGGGCGCCCGCTCAAGTTCATGGAGGTCTGCGGCGGCCATACCCATACCATCTACAAGCACGGCATCGAGGACGTCCTGCCGCGCAGCATCGACCTGGTGCATGGGCCTGGTTGCCCCGTCTGCGTGCTGCCGATGGGCCGCATTGACGACGCCATTGCCATTGCCCGCATGGACGGCGTCATCTTCACCACCTTTGGCGATATGATGCGCGTCCCTGGCTCTCGAGGGAGCCTGCTGGATGCCAAGGCCGAGGGGGCCGACGTGCGCTTTGTCTACTCGCCGCTCGATGCCCTCAAGCTGGCGCGTCAGTACCCTGATCGCCAGGTGGTCTTCTTCGCCATCGGTTTCGAGACGACCGCTCCCTCGACGGCGGTGACCCTGCTGCGCGCCAGGGCGGAAGGGATCAAGAACTTCTCCGTCTTCTGCAATCATGTGACCATTATCCCAGCCATCAAAGCTATTCTCGACTCGCCCGATCTGCGCCTGGATGGCTTCATTGGTCCCGGCCACGTCAGCATGGTCATCGGCATGCGCCCCTACACCTTCATCGCCCGCGACCATCACAAACCGGTCGTTATTGCGGGGTTTGAGCCACTGGACATCATTCAGGCCGTCTATATGCTGGTCAGGCAGATCAGCGAGGGGCGGGCCGAGGTCGAGAATCAGTACACGCGCGTGGTGCGTCCCGAGGGGAACGTGCGCGCCCTGGAGGCGATGGCCCGCACGATGGAGCTGCGCCCCTTCTTCGAATGGCGTGGCCTGGGCTTCATCACTCACAGCGCCCTCAAGCTCCGCCCCGAATTCGCTGACTGGGATGCCGAGCTGCGTTATGAGGTACCGGGCCTGCGTGTGGCTGATCCCAAAGCCTGCCAGTGTGGAGAGGTCCTCAAGGGCGTGATCAAGCCCTGGGAGTGTAAAGTCTTCGGTACTGCCTGCACGCCTGAGACCCCCATTGGCACCTGCATGGTCTCGCCGGAAGGCGCCTGTGCCGCCTACTACAACTATGGCCGCTTCTCGATGGCCGCCGAACGCGACCACCTGCGCAGTCTCTCACAGACGCCGTAAGCCAGAGGAGCGCAGGGCGGGCAGAGGCTGGGCTGTCCTGCCCGGCCCAACTACTGGCTATCAAGCCACCCTGTCGTCGCATGGCCTGCCAGCCGCTAGCTCTTCACTTCAGCAAGCAAAAGCTATTTGTGGAGTACAAGAGGTAAAAAATAAAAAGAAAAAGAGAAAGAAGGAAGGGAACATCCGATGGAAGTCAGGCCCAGCCCTGAGCAGGAGGCCGCACGCCTCGACGCGGTCCTGCAGAAAATGGAGCGTGTCCGGCAAGCGCGCCGGCACAAGTTCTATTTGCGCGATGACCACATCACGCTCAGTCATGGCAGTGGGGGCAAGGCTACCCATAACCTGATCGAGGGCGTCTTTGCCCCGGCCTTCTCCAATCCTCTACTCGATCGCATGGACGACGCTGCGGTCTTCGCCCTCGATGGCAGTGGGCTGCAGGTAGCCTTTACCACCGATACCTACGTGGTCAGCCCGCTCTTCTTCGCCGGCGGTGACATCGGCAAGCTGGCTGTGCATGGCACCATCAACGACCTGGCAATGGCCGGAGCTCAGCCCCTCTACCTGTCGGCCAGCTTTATTTTAGAAGAAGGCTTTCCCATCGCCGAGCTGAGGCGCATCGTGGCCTCCATGCAGCAGGCGGCCCAGGAGGCCGGAGTGGCCATCGTGACCGGCGACACCAAGGTGGTGCAGCGCGGCAAGGGCGATGGCGTCTTCATCAACACCGCCGGTGTTGGCCTGCGGCGGGCGCACTGGCCGCTGGGCCAGACGGCGCTGCAGCCGGGAGATGTTGTCCTGTTGAGCGGCAGCGTCGGCGACCACGGGATTGCCATCATGCTGGCGCGCGAGGCGCTTGACATCGAAACCGACGTGCAGAGCGATACGGCGCCGCTGCATACCCTGGTCGCTGCCTTGCTCGAGGCCGTTGGCGAGGGGGTCCACTGCCTGAAGGATCCCACGCGCGGTGGTGTGGCGACGGCTCTCAACGAAATGGCCCTGGCCTCCGAGGTGGCCATTGGCCTCGACGAGCAGGCCATTCCGGTGCATCCAGGCGTCCGCGGTGCCTGTGAGATCCTGGGGCTGGATCCGCTCACCATCGCCAACGAGGGCAAGCTGCTGGCCGTGGTGGCCCCCGAGGTGGCCCAGCAGGCTCTGGCGGCGATGCGCGCCCATCCACTGGGACGGGAAGCGGCCATCATAGGTAGCGTACAGGCTGATCCTGCAGGTATCGTCTTTTTGCGCACTGAAATTGGTGGGATGCGCGTGCTTGATATGCTGGTTGGTGATCCACTGCCCCGCATCTGTTAGGGTTCTGAGCGGTCTCTTCTGCAGGCACATGAATAAGAGGCCTTTGGACATGGAAGGAGCAAGCTCAGCTCCTTACTGGAGGAAAGTGTTCTATTCTCGGCTGCCTCTTCCATAGCGAGAAGATCTCCAAGATGGAGCGATGAAAATGTAGGAGGTGAGGCGTTTTTCTTAGAGAGGAGACTCTTAATCGTCAAGTGCCTGTAGGAGAAGAGCATGTCAGGATTAGTGCCGCGGCGGCCAGACGGGAGCCGGTCAGAGGGATCGGATCGGCTGACCTGGCTGCCAGGTCTGCTTGCTGGGGGGCTGCTGGGGCTGCTGGGGCTGCTGATGGGTCTGGGGCTGCTTCTCGTGGGGGAGGGGGTGGCTTTGGCAGCGGATGTGACCATCAGCGATGGGGCAGGGGTCCTTGATCAGGGGCGTATCCAGAGGGAGGGAGCCAAACTGGCCTATCCGCTGGCTATCTATACGACCAATGCCTTTAGTGGTAGTCAGGAGGACTTTGAGGGTTATGCGCGTGGGAAGGTGAGCGAGGGGAGACTGATTGTGCTGGCCATTGATACGGTTCATCGCTGGGTCTATATTGAGGCGGGGGAGGAAGTGCCGCTTTCGGATAGTGAGGCGGAGGAGGCGTACAATGCCTTCAAGGAGAACTATCACAACGGAGACTATACGGGAGCTACCCTGGCGGCTATCCGCTCATTGGAGGCGAGCCTGACGGAGACCTCATCGGCTCAGGCATCTGGATCTGGGGAGGCGAGCCTGACGGAGACCCCATCGTCCCAGGTATCTGGAGAAGAAGGGGTCAGTAGCCCTGCTCAAAGCTTTGATTGGAGCCGGGTGGCCTTTCCCTTGTGCTTCCCTTGCGCTATGATTGTCGTGTTTATATGTTCTGTTTTTGCCTCTGCGAGCGGAGTAGAGAGCACGCGAAGGCGTAGCGCTTACCGTAATATTGATCGTCAGAGATATAGCAATCTTTTCTGGGCTGGAACCCCCTGGACGAGCGGCGGGGACAGCTTTGGAGGGAGCAGCGGAGGTAGCTTTGGGGGAGATAGCGGCTTTGGAGGGAGCAGCGGAAGTAGCTTTGGGGGAGATAGCGGCTTTGGAGGGAGCAGTGGGGGTAGCTTTGGAGGAGATAGCGGCTTTGGAGGGAGCAGTGGAGGTAGCTTTGGAGGAGATAGCGGTGGGGGAGCGGGTGGTAGCTTTTGAGGGCAGCGTCCCAGGGTATGAGGGCTGAGGCAGCTTCCCGCTACCTGGGGAAGGCTGCCCTGTCTTGCAGAAACCAACGGCTCAGCTCCCTCCTGGACAAACCATGCAGGCTCCTCGCCGTCCCCGGTGCTGATGCCACCTTTGGCCGAACCCGAGAGAGTGCAGGCTGCCATGCCCTGCAGCATGACAGCCATAGCAGTCCTGGTCGGACTGACTCCTTCTCCTTCTCGGAAGCACCCATCATGTGGACAGCTCTTCTTGGGAGTGAACCTTCCTACCCGACTCATCCAGCTATTCAGCCAGCTCACCCGCCCGTGAGGTCCCTGCCAGCTATCCAGTATAGCCCTGGCAGCTACAGCCCTTTGAAAGAGGACTGTGCTATTCGTTCATCACTATAGCGGGAAGCTCTCTCCATCCTGTACGCTTCAAGAGCAGAACCATGTAGACCAGACCATGTCGCGCCCACCGTCAAGATGGTCTCTGTTGCTTCAGCCTGGCCTTGCGAGGAAGACTTCGGCGCTGCCACCTTGTCTGGGACTGGCCCCTGTAGTGACAGGAGCAAGAGTTGCGGAGAGAGAAGTGACGGTGGGCTTGGCGGTAGTGGAGACGGCGGTAGGTTTGACAATGGAGGTCGGGCGGGAGGCAGCGGCTAAAAGGGCCTCTGTAAGGCGGGGGCGACGCTCCTCTCAGAAGTCTTCTGGACCCTGTCAACCCGGCCGTCTGCCCATCCGTATAAATAGCGTGGCATGGAGCAACAGAGTGCGGCATGATAGGGCAAAAAGAGGAGGGGAAAGATTGTTATGAGCCTTGTACGAGCATCCTCCGCCGGGCAGATGGCTGAAGAACAGCCAACTGGGCCTTCTGCACCAGGCGCCTGCATTTACAGATCGAACAGATCAAGAGTGTGGAAGCCAGTTCTGGCGCTGATACTTGCTGGCTTGCTGGCGATGCTGACAAGCCTTGGGGCTCTGGCCGCGAGTGTGACCATCAGCGACGGCGCTGGCGTCCTTGATAAGGGGCGCGTTCAGAGTGAGGGGGCCAAGCTCCCCTACCCCCTGGCTATCTATACGACCAATTCCTTTACGGGCAGTCAATCTGACTTTGAGGCGCGCACCCAGAGCCACGTCACCAACTCGCGCCTGATCGTGATCGCCATCGACACGGTCCATCACTGGATGTACATTAAGTCAGGCTCACAGGTGCCGCTGTCCAGAAGCGCTGCAGAAGATGCCTATAATGCCTTCAAAGACAATTACAACAACGGTGACTATACTGGAGCCACGCTAGCGGCCATCCGCTCGCTAGAGGAGTCGTTGGCCGCGCGCAGCGGAGAGGGCGGCTCATCGGCGGCGCCCTCGGGAGCTGGGGGCTTGCTTTCGGGGGGGCTGGGTACCCTCTGCTGCCTTGGTTTGCTGGTGCTGATCATTGGAGGGATCATCTTTGCAGTCGTCCGCCGGCGCTCAGGTCAGGGTTGGGGGTGGAGTCGCAGCAATGTCCCCTACGAACCGGTGCCGCCAGCCGGTGGCTATCCCTATCAGCAGGGTGGCTATCCGCCCAACTACTACCCGCCTAACCAGGGAGGAGGCATGAATCCCTGGGCTGCCGGTGGTCTCGGAGCCCTCGGTGGCGGCCTGATCGGCTATGAGCTGGGCAAAATGGCCGGCGAAGAAGAAGCCAAGCATCACGAAGAAGGCGGCTTTGTTGGCGATCCTGGCATGGGAGGTGGCGACTTTGGCGGCGGAGGAGACTTTGGTGGAGGCGCCGGAGGAGACTTCGGTGGAGGTGGTGACTTTGGCGGCGGCGATGGCGGCAGCTTCTAGCGCTCCGGCCTCGTCGACGGTCTTCCCGTAAGGTGGGCCAGGCGACCAGCCGAGACAGATGAAAGGGAGGGCGCCGATCGATCGGCGCCCTCCCTTGCTCTTTTCAAGACTAAAGGCCAGGAAACCTTACCCTGAACTGAGCGGCCCCCCTCCCTGCTTCTGACAGAGCACTGAAGGAGACTTGCGCACCTCGCTCAAAAGAGCGGACGCCAGCTCGGGGAGCCAGTCTTTCCGAGAGCCAGACAGGCGGGCGAGCTACTCTTCCTCGCCCATGCTCTGGCGAATACGCCGTGTATGGCGGCGACGCGCCAATTCGGCCACGCGCAGGCGGCTCACCGCCCGCTCCAGAGCCGCCTGTAGCTCGGCGCGCTCGGCATCCGTCTGAGCCTGCTCCAGGCGCTCGATGGCCCGGCGACGCGCCTCCTGAGCGCGGGCCTCGTCGATCTCCTCCGCGTGCTCAGCGGCATCGGCCAGCACCGTCACCTGATTCTCGAACACCTCTAAAAAGCCACCGGAGACGAAGATCGGCTCCTCGGCCTCTCCCAGACGGATGAGCAACTCGCCCGGAGCCAGCACAGCCAACAGCGGGGCATGACGTGGCAGAATCCCCAGGCGGCCCTCCGTACCTGGTGCATTCACCTGGTCCGCCTCGCCGCTGTAGAGCGCCCGCTCGGCGGTCACCACCTCGACATGCAGTCTTCCAGCCATGTTAGAGTGACCTCTGCTCGCGCTCGTGACGCTCGATCACCTCATCGATCGTACCCGCCATGTAGAAATGCTCCTCGCGGATATGATCGTACTTGCCCTCCAGGATGCCCTTAAAGCCGCGCACCGTCTCCTTCAGCGGCACGTACTTCCCCGGGCGGCCCGTGAAGACCTCGGCCACAAACATCGGCTGCGAGCAGAAGCGCTGAATCTTGCGGGCGCGTGCCACGATCAGCTTATCCTCTTCGGACAGCTCGTCGACACCCATGATAGCGATGATATCCTGCAGATCCTTATAGCGCTGCAGCACGCGCTGCACGCCGCGGGCCGTATCGTAGTGCTCCTGGCCCACAAACTGCGGATCCAGCACGCGGCTCGTCGAGGCCAGAGGATCGACCGCTGGGAAAATCGCCTGCTCGAAGATCGCCCGGTCCAACACGATAGTCGAATCCAGGTGAGCGAAGGTTGTCGCCGGCGCCGGATCGGTATAGTCGTCCGCCGGCACATAGACCGCCTGCATCGACGTAATCGAGCCGCGCGTTGTAGAAGTGATGCGCTCCTGCAGCTCGCCCATCTCCTCCGCCAGGTTTGGCTGGTAGCCCACCGCTGAAGGCATCCGACCAAGGAGAGCCGAGACCTCAGAGCCGGCCTGAGTAAAGCGGAAGATATTATCGATGAAGAGCAGCACATCCTTGCCCTCCTCATCGCGGAAGTACTCCGCGATCGTCAGGCCGGTCAGCGCCACTCGCAGGCGGGCTCCGGGCGGCTCATTCATCTGACCGAAGACCATCGTCAGACGATCGATCACCCCGGCTTCCTGCATCTCGTGGTAGAGGTCGTTCCCCTCGCGCGTGCGCTCGCCGACGCCAGCGAAGACGCTATAGCCACCATGGGCCTTGGCCACGTTATTGATCAGCTCCTGGATGATCACCGTCTTGCCCACGCCCGCACCGCCAAAGGCTCCGACCTTACCGCCGCGCATGAAAGGACAGATCAGATCGATCACCTTGAGGCCAGTCTCAAAGACCTGTACCTCCTTGGCCTGCTCCTCCAGGCTTGGGGCGGAGCGGTGGATCGGCAGGCGCGGAGCGTCGGTGACAGGGGGCTTATTGTCGATCGGCTGACCGAGCACGTTGAAGATGCGTCCCAACGTCTTAGGGCCAACGGGGACCGAGATAGGCTGGCCACGGTCAATGACCTCCAGGCCGCGCTGCAGGCCATCGGTCGGTCCCATCGCCACGCACCGCACCCAGTTATTGCCCAGGTGCTGTTCCACCTCCAGCGATAGCTCCTGATCGGAGCCTGCGGGGCGAACTACAAGCTCATTATAGATAGGGGGCAGCTGCTCGGGGGGAAATTCCACGTCGACTACGGCCCCGAGCACCTGAACAACCCTCCCCTTAGCAAGTGTCTTTGTCGTCATGTATCTCTTCGCCTCCTGCGGAAGCCTCAACAAGCTCGCTGCCTACTCAGCTTGCTTGCCTCTCCGCTGCGAGTGATGGCTTGCAAGGCGAGCAAGTAAGCCAGCCGGCAATTGCGCTTCCGTTCAGCGTTCATTTGCCTTATAAACTCTTATCATGTGGGCCAGGCCGGCCCTGGCGAGCCAGCGATGAGGCGGACCGGACCGTAAGGGCCATCCTGACCGACTCTCGCTCTCTCCGAGCCAGCGCGGCCCATGACGCCGGCGGACAGCTACAGCTCGCCAGCGCCGGCCACCACCTCAAGAATCTGCGTTGTAATGCTGGCCTGGCGTGCCTTATTGTAAGCCAGCGTCAGATCATCGACCAGCTCATTCGCGTTATCGGTCGCGTTCTTCATCGCCACCATACGCGCCGACTCCTCGCTGGCCCGTGCCTCAAGCAGCGCCAGATAGACCTGGATATCCACGTAGCGCGGGAGCAGGGCCTCGAAGATCGCCCGCGGGTCCGGCTCGTAGATATAGTCGATGCGCTGACGCTCGTTGCTGCCCTCGCTCTGGGGAGGCTGCACCGGCAGCAACTGGACCGCCACCGGCTGCTGAGAGGTCGTACTCACAAAGCGAGCGTAGACCAGATAGACCACATCCACCTCGCCGGCCAGGAAGGCGTCCATCGCCACCTGAGCCACCGCCGAAGCATCGTTCATCGACGGGTTATCGCTCAGCTGGGTGAACTCCGCCAGCAGGTGCTGCTGGGTCCGGACGATGAAATCGCGTCCCTTGCGCCCAATGGCCACGAACGAGACGCCCGGACGCTGCCCCTCGGCCTGCTGAGCCGCCTCCTGCACCTCCAGAGCCGTTGAGGCCGCCTTACGGTTAATGTTGCTCGGCAGGGCGCCGCAGAAGCCGCGGTTAGGCGAGATCACAATGATGCCGACGCGCCTCACTGGGCGGCTGCGCAGCAAGGCCACCTCGTTGCCCAGATCCTCGCCGGCCACCGTAGCCAGGCGAGAAACCAGCTCCCGAATCTGCTCCGCATAAGGGCGCGCCCGCTGCACGCGCTCCTGGGCGCGCCGCATGCGGCTGCTGGCGATCATCTGGAAGGTGCGCGTGATCTGCGCAATGTTCTTTACCGTCCTGATGCGTCGCCGAATCTCGCGGGTTGATGGCATAGCTCTCTCCGCCTCCTAGCTAGCTAGCTGCTGCTTGAGCCTTCTGCGGCTGCGGAGCGGCGGTCTTCTTGAACTCCTCGATAGCGGCTCGCAGACGTGCCAGCAGATCATCGGACATGTTGTTACGCTGCTTGACCGACTTCTCGATGATCTCCTGGCCGATCTCCGGATGGTTGGCCTCCATATAGCGGTGGAAAGCGGCCTCCCACTCCTGGATCAGCTCCAGCGGCACATCGTCCAGATAGCCCTGGGTCGCGGCGTAGATAATCATCACCTGCTTCTCCACCTCAAGCGGCTGATACTGCTTCTGCTTGAGGATCTCCGTCAGGCGCTGACCACGCTCGATGCGGGCCCGAGTAGCCTTATCGAGGTCGGACGCGAACTGAGCGAAAGCCGCCAGCTCGCGGAACTGGGCCAGGTCCAGGCGCAACGAGCCAGCCACCTGGCGCATAGCGCGCGTCTGGGCGCTGCTACCCACGCGCGAGACCGAGATACCGACGTTAATGGCTGGGCGGATACCGGCGTTGAACAGGTCCGTCTCCAGGAAGATCTGGCCGTCGGTAATCGAAATGACGTTCGTCGGAATGTAGGCCGAGATATCGTTTGCCTTCGTCTCAATGATGGGCAGCGCGGTCAGCGAGCCGCCGCCGTAGTCTTCATTCAAGCGAGCGGCGCGCTCGAGCAAACGCGAATGCAAGTAGAAGACATCGCCCGGGTAAGCCTCGCGGCCTGGCGGGCGGCGAATAATCAGCGAAATGTTGCGGTAAGCCTCGGCGTGCTTGGTCAGGTCGTCGTAGACGATGAGGGCATCGCGGCCCGACTCCATGAACTCCTCACCGATGGCGCAGCCGGCGTAAGGAGCAATATACTTCATCGGAGCCGGCTCCGAGGCGCCGGCCACCACCACGATCGTATGCTCCATCGCCCCATACTTCTCCAGGGTCGCGATCGTGCGTGCCACCGAAGAATTCTTCTGGCCGATGGCCACATAGATACAGATCAGATCTTTGCCCTTCTGATTAATGATCGTATCGATGGCGATGGCCGTCTTCCCGGTCTGGCGGTCGCCGATGATCAACTCACGCTGGCCGCGGCCGATGGGGATCATGGCATCGATCGCCTTGATACCGGTCTGCACTGGCGTATTCACCGAGCGGCGTGTAATCACACCTGGGGCCACGCGCTCGATGGGGCGCCGCTTATTGGTAATGATCGGCCCCTTATTGTCGATCGGCTCGCCGAGCGCATTGACCACGCGCCCGATCAGGGCGTCGCCGACGGGGACCGAGATCACTTCGCCGGTCGTGCGCACCTCATCATCCTCGCGCAGCTCGGTATAGTCGCCGAGGATAATGATCCCGACCGTCTCCTCCTCCAGGTTGAAGGCCATGCCCTTCAGCCCGGTGCGGGGGAAATCCACCAACTCCAGATATTTCACATCCTGCAGGCCATAGACGCGGGCGATACCGTCCTGAACGGCGATCACCGTCCCGACGCTGGCCGTGGCAGGCTGGCTTTGGTCGAAGCCAACAATGTTACGTTCGATGATGGCACTGATTTCATCTGCCCACGATGCCATCGTCTTTCCTCCTCAGGTAGTCTCTCCTCGCCATAGAGGCCAGCCAGCCGGAACAAAGGTAGCTGCATGCAGGCGCGTCAAACCAAACCGCCTGTTGAATCCCGGCCTGCAAGCCAGTTCAGCCCGGTGTCGGGCCTGCTCTCCTCTGCCGGTCTGCCGACCTCAGTCAGATAGGCCGATGGCGGGCAGCGGCGAGCAAGGCAGACCACTGGACAGGGCAGCCGGCCCGTTACGGGCGAGAGCGAGCGATGGGCAAAGCGCTAAAGTCCAGATTCAGCAACTGACGAACAAGAAGCAAGCGAATGAACAAACAAAAGAGCAAGGCGGTCAGCCAGCCGGCCAGCCAACGAGCGAGCGAGCGAAGGCGTACGAGAGAGCCAGTCTGGCTGCCAGCCGGCGCTGTCTGCGAGCCGACGGGTCTGCCTGCCTATCTGCCTGGCTGGAGCGGGGGCAGGAACGACTCACTCACTCACTCACCCACTCCTACTGAGTGCGCGTCGGCTCTGGGCGGTCCTGAGCGGGGGGATCGTTGACCGTTGCCAGGGCGGCGGGCAGCTCCAGCGATCCCAGCAGCTCGGAGCTATGGGCGGCGGTCTCCTGCAGCAGGCGCTGCTGGAGTGTTGCCAGCCGATGCTGGACACTGGCATCGATGACCTCATCGCCGACGCGGGCGATGATCCCACCCAGGATCTCCGGATCGACTTTCGTTCGCAGAATAATCTCTTTGCCGGTTCTTCGTTCTAACGCCTGCTTCACGCGCTGAAGCGCGGCCTCGTCGAGTGGCGCCGCCGTGATCACCTCAGCGATTGCCTGGTTCTTATACTGGAGCACGAGCTGTTCGAGTTCGCGCGCAATATTCGGCATCAACTCGACCAGATTACGCTGGACTACCAGCAATGCGAGGTGAAGCGACGTTGGCAAGACCCGCGACGCAAGCGCCTGGCGCAGCGCCTGCTCCTTGCGCGCGAGGGGAATTTTCGGCTCGCTCAGCAGAAAGGCCATCTTGCGCTGGGCGAACAGCCCGGCGATTGAGCGCACCTCGTTGAGGGTGCGATCGATCGTCTGCTGCTGCCGCGCGATATTGAAGATAGCTTCAGCGTAGCGGCGTGCGATCGCTCCCTTAAGCATTACTGTCCCTTCGTAGCCTGGCTGGCGTTCACGAACTCCTCGACCAGGCGGCGATTATCACTGCTATCGACGGATTTACTGATCACCTTACTGGCAGCGGCAATAGAGAGATTGACCACCAGACGGCTCAAGTCGGCACGGGCGCGCGCGGCCTCCTGGCGAATACGCTCGACTTGCTGCTGCTCGATCTGACGGGCACGCGCCAGGGCCTCCTCCTCAATGCGGCGCGCCTCGCGCTCGGCGGCTCGCTGGGCGCTGGCGATGACCTCCTGGGCCTCGCGGCGCGCCTCGGCTAGAAGCTGCTCCGCGCGGGCGGTGGCATTCTTCAGCTCCTCGCGCGCCCGTTCGGCATTCTCGATACCCTCACGAATAAGCGCGGCGCGTCTATCTAGCATGCGCTGGACGGTGGGCAAGGCCCACTTGCGCAGAAGAATCAGAACGATGATGAAGCTAACGAGCTGCGAGAGGAAGGCGAAGGTATTGATACCCAGGCCCTCCAGCGGACTCGCTGCGAGAATCAAAGTCACGCCGACCCCCTCCTTTTTTCTTCAAGGCGTTCGGTTCGTGCCGCAGGCGCGGGCATGTCAGCGGATGAGCTGATCGGAGACATCCTGAGGAGCCTCGGCTCCCCTGCTCTCTCCTGGTCTGAGCAGGCGTCTTCTCCCTGCGGATTGGGGCAACTACCTTGACTGACAATGGACGAACATACCCGCGTCATCAGGTACACTCTGCATGTGCTGGGCTGGCAGGCGCTGCGACGACCAGGGGCGAGCCAGGCACCGGTCCGGCAGGAGCCGATGGACGGCGCCGGGCGCCTGCTTCGGCGAACGGGGCCACAAAGCCGCGCATTCTAAATAGGCAGGCCCTGGCCTCGGGGAGGGAACTGCTCCCTGCCCTGGCTGGCCCTGACCGAAGCGCTGGCCCGGCGTCGAGCAACGGCGTAGGTGCGCACACGCGCTCCCCTGGTCCTCGTCTCTTCCTGCCTGCAGGCCGGCTGGCTTACTTCACGAACTGGAGCAGGATGGCGATGACCAGCGCGTAAATGGCGATGGCCTCGGCGAAGACCAGACCCAGGATCATATTAATGCGGATCTGCGGCTCCGCCTCGGGGTTGCGCCCGATGGCCGAGGCCGCCTGGCCGGCGGCGATTCCGATCCCCAGACCCGGGCCAATGGCCCCCAGACCGATAGCCAATGCGACAGCTAGCTGCTGCATAGTCGAATATCCTCCTTTAAGGACAAAGCTTCGTTGGTTCGTTCCTGTTTGTTGTTGGGTTGATTGGTTGGTTGTTGTCGTTGTTAAGCGGGCACAGAAAACAGGTATGAATTGGACGGTAGCAAGCCATTCAAGAGCGCCCGGCTTGCTGCCAGAGGCGGCCAGCCGGCTAAGGGCAGGCTCGGCGGCCGGCTCACGGCGGACAAGCGGGGCTTTCCTCGCCCTGCCTGCTCTGCACCCGCGCCAGAGTGAGCCCGCTGCACTCAGAGCAATCGGGCGGGCGCGCTCACAAGAGAACCTCCCCGACCAGGTGGCTGAGGGAGGCTCGCAGACGGCGAGGTGCAGGCACTACGCGGCGGCCTTCTCCCCTTGTAGTACCTTCTGCTCCTCTTCGACAAGGTGCTCTTCATGAGCCTCGTGACTGGTGGTGCCGATCTCCATGAAGACCAGGGTCAGCAGGGAGAAGATCAGCGCCTGCATCACCGCGACAAAGATTTCAAAGGGAATGAAGATGATCGCGGCGACGAATGGCAGGATGAAAGCGAACGCGGCCAGCACAAGGCTACCGGCGAAGATATTGCCAAAGAGACGGAAGGAGAAGGAAATGATACGCGCAGCTTCGGAGATGATCTCCAGCAGCCCGACGACGACATCGATGAGACCCATCGGGCCTTTGCGTAGTGCTCGGAAATTGAAGTACTTCGACAGGTGCTCTTTGGCACCCAGATGGTAGAAGCCGAAAAACTGGGTCGCCCCCACTGAGAGCAGGGCCATCGCCACCGTCAGATTGAGATCGGTGGTCGGTGGACGGAACCAGGGGATGATCAGGTTAGAAATGTTGCCAAAGAGGAAGTGAATCGGCCCCAACGAGAGCGGCTGACACGAAGGCAGAAAGCCCAGAACCGGTGCGCAGTTGCCTCCGAGGTGAGCGATCTCCTCTCCCTTGAGATTGCCAATGGTGTCGATGCCCGGCAGGACATCCATCAGGTTGGCGCAAAGAATGAAGATAAAGAAAGAGGCGACCCACGGGAAGAAGCGCGACGCTTTGTCTTTCCGCGAGCCAACCACACCGTTGACCAGATTCACGAGAAATTCAACGATCCACTCAACGAAGTTCTGAAAGCCCGAGGGGATCAGCGATGCATTGCGTGTGCCGAAGTAGAAAAAGGCAACCAGAGCGAGAATGGTGATCCAGGTGCACAGTAATGTATTGGTAATTGGAAAGATACCGCCTGGATTCCATATGACCTCTGGCGCCAGGGATACCTCAGGAAATTTCCAGAGCACTCAATATCCTCCATCCGAATCGTGCTCTGCGTGGCCCGGTCTGTCAACGTCGACGCCGTCTATCTCATGCTTGAGAAGAAGATTTTAAATAAACGGTACGCGCCGTATATTCCCGTAATCAGGCCAAGCAGCAGCCCGAGAAGTATACACAACGGTGCGGTACGTAATACGCCATCCAGGTAGTGACCAAGGATAGCACCTACAGCGATGGGGACTGCGATTGTGAACCCCAATCCTCCCACTGGCCCCACGATTTCCCACAGGGTGGGGGGAGGCTTCTTACTCATCCTTATGTTGTCCCGCTTGTCTCACGATTATATCATACCGTGAGGATTATAGCATAAGGCTGA
>NZ_JBHOQV010000025.1:0-1554 GCF_042408735.1 Thermogemmatispora sp. | reverse complement strand
CGTCGGCCTCCCGACCGTCATGTCCTGCGGGGGCCACCTGGATGAGCGACGCGGCCTGCGGCTGCCCTGGGTGGACATCGGTCCGCAAGACGCCGCCTTTCAAGCGCTGGTCCAGGAAGAGGAAGCGCTGCGCCAGGAGGTTTGCCTGGCTCATCAGCGTCTCTCAACGTTGCGCCAGCAGCAGGATTGTGCAGAGGCGCTCCTTACAGAGACCCAAAATCAGGTCTATGAGCTGGCCCGCCGCCTGCGTGCGACCCAGCGAGCGTTGGCCGTCCGGCAAATTCCTCTCCGCGCCAGGCTGGTGCAGTACCTGAGTCGGTTCTATGAGGGAAGGATGGTGCCTTTCGATCGCCGCCTGATCCTGACCACGGGGCTGTACACGCGCCTTCAGAACCAGGGAACCATCGACCTGTACCTGGAAGCCCCGCCGGAGCTTCAGCGCCAGAAGCTGGAGGAGTATCGCCAGGAGATGCGCGAGTTCACCGCCTTCCTGAAGCAGCTCTATTTCTCAGGCCAGACAGATCAGTATGAAGCATGAACCAGCTTGAAGGCCTCGCCTCGGGCCAGGAGGGAGCCGGTTTCGAACAGAAAGGAGACGCCGATGGAACCTCACGATGACTCATCTCTCCCGAATCCCGTCCGCCCACCGCAGCGCGGACGCTCGACCTACATCCTCGATGCCGAGAACGTTGGGGAGCTGGCCCGCCTCATGCAGCAGGATCGTCTGCTCACCGAGGCGATGGGGGGCCTGTTGCCCGAGGAGGGGATCAGCCTCCCTGAGACGGGCCGCGTCCTCGATCTGGCCTGTGGCCCCGGCGGGTGGGCCTTAGAGCTGGCCTTTCGCTTCCCCAAGGCGGAGATCATCGGCATCGACCTCAGCCCGGCGGTCGTCGAGTATGCCACCGCTCAGGCCCGCTCACGGGGCCTGGACAACGTCCGCTTCCAGGTCATGGATGTCATGGAGCCACTGGCCTTCGAGGATGGCTCCTTCGACCTGATCAATGGGCGGCTGCTGTGGGGCTTCATGCTGCCGGCGGCCTGGCCGCGGCTGCTCGCCGAGTGCCGGCGCCTGCTCCGGCCCGGGGGCATCCTGCGCCTGACCGGGATGGAGGAGCCGCTCTCCACCAGTCCGGCCTTTGAGCGGCTCATGGCCCTGGGCTGCCAGGCCCTCAAGCAGGCGGGCCAGAGCCTGTCTCCCGACGGGCGGCATCTGGGCATCACCCCGGTGCTGCCGCGGCTGGTGCGGCAAGCCGGCTTTCTGGAGGTGCGCCTGCGGCCCATCGTCATCGAGTGGTCGATGGGGACCCCCAGACACTACCCGGTCTTCAAGGACTTTCTCATCGGGCTGGAGCTGGTCCTGCCCTTTCTGGAACGCCTGGGCCTGGCGGCTCGGGCAGAGCTGGAGCGCCTGTATCAGCAGGCGGTGGCCGAGATGCAACAGGAGGACTTCTGTGCCCTGTGGTTCCTGCTGACCGTCTGGGGCCAGAAGCCGGGGCCGGTCCCCGAAGAGCCAGCAGTCAGAAGGGAGGCCCAGGCCCAGGCCGGAGCGGGAGC
>NZ_JBHOQV010000161.1:0-15260 GCF_042408735.1 Thermogemmatispora sp. | reverse complement strand
CCAGCGACTGGTTGAGTGGGGTGTCCGGATAGCCGTGGCGGAATATCGATCGCCAGAGCTGGCTCGTCACTATCTTCTGCGTGATGATGTCGAGCAAGCTCTTCTTTTCAGGTAGTGAACTCACACACAGTTCCTCCTGTTCTCATCCCTCAGCGAGCGTGACGACCATCTGAGCTCCCGCTCATAGGTTCGTTCCTTGCCTGCTTCCTTCCAGCAATGCCTTTGGTTGGGGCTTGACAGCAGCAACGAGACGGGAGATGGGCGCTCAGCTGCGTGGCAGATTATACCACACCGCCTCTCTTCCTGAGTACCCTTCCCTAAGAGAGCCTCTGGCTGGCTGGCAGGCTGGCCCTCCTCCTCCCCACATCCATATAAGGAAGAGGCCACACCCGCGCCAGACGGGTAAGGTCCGAGTGAGCGACAGGCCCTGGCTTGTTTTTTCCCCCTCCTCCAGCCACGCTCTGTGCCGCCCGCCTCTGACTCCGGCCACACCGCTCTCCAAGAAGCAGCTCGCTCTTTCTCTGCCTCTCATTGTTAGATTACAGACTTCTCCGGAGGAGAGCATCAGGTGTTCACCTGATTTTGCCCGTCGGCAGCTCGCTCAGGCATCTCCCGATTCCTATCCAGAGGCCGCACAGCCCGTCTCGTTTCTTCCAGCCTCCCTGGCCAGTCCCCCCCTGCTCCGCCTCTTCTCTAGGGAAGGCTGTGCCCGTTCTGTCGACTAACGCCTCTCTTGTGGGGAGAAAGCCAGCACGGAGGTTCTCGGCTGTCCGAAAGATTATAGCATGGGAACCCGAGAGGAACATCAGGTAAATACCTGATTCTGCCCTGTCCCTGGCGCTTGCTCTCTGCTGCTCTGCCAGGGCGCTCTCCAGACAGGCCCCTCTGAGCAGCACGGTCTGCTGCTCAGACCTCCTCAGACGCTACAGCGGCCCTCTCTTCGCTCACGTACTATTAAGAGTATAATCAATACACCATGGCAATATTTTATTATTATTGCCGGTAGCACCAGGAAAGGGACCGGTGGTTGCTGCTTTGTCTGTGTTGGTTTGACAGGCACGCCCCCCAACGCTACAATTAAGAAGGAAGAGGGAGGCTCTTCTCCGCCAAGCGTAGAGAGGTTCGAGAGCTATGGAGCGCAAGATTACACTGGCCGGCTCGGGAGTACAAAGCTGGCCTCGCCTACTGAGACCCCTGCTTAGCCTGCCTATCTTCTATAAAGTTCTGATCGCCAATAGCCTGATTATCTTTGTTGGCGCCACTGGCGGTACCTGGCTGGCCTCCCATCTGAACGATAGCCACCAAGGGCTGGCCACTCCCACCTCGTTGATCATTTTTATTACTGTGGGTTGGCTGGTGAGCGTGGCCCTGAATTTCCTGGTGCTGCAGATCGCTTTTCGGCCCCTGATAGACCTGGGCAAGGTTATGAGCCGCGTCCAAAAAGGTGAACGCTCGCTGCGTGCCCCTCTGACAGGGCTTGATCCCCAGGCCGACCAGCTCGCCGCTACTTTCAATATGATGCTCGAGGCCATCGATGAGGCTTCGCGCCTGCGTTCTACCCAGATTATCAATGCTCAGGAGCAGGAGCGCAAGCGGATCGCTCGAGAGCTGCACGACGAGACGAGCCAGATGCTCACCTCGCTGCTGATCAGCCTGGCCATTCTGGAGAAGTCGGTGACCAGCCCCGAGGCCCGCGAGCGCATCGCCGATACCCGTAATCTGGCTCATCAAACCTTGCGGGCTATTCGTAACCTGAGCATCGATCTGCGCCCCAGCGCTCTGGATGACCTGGGCCTCTTGCCGGCCTTGCGCTGGTATATTAAAGAATATCAACAGAAGTGCTCCATCGAGGTGGAGTTCTCAGCCACAGGTTTCAAGGGAAGGCTTCCCGCTGAGATGGAGACCGTCCTTTACCGCATCGTCCAGGAGGCACTGACCAACACAGCCCGTCATGCTAACGCGACGAAGGTCTCCATTGTTCTGCGGGAAGAGGATGGGGCTGTCTACGCCACGATCCGTGATAACGGCTGCGGCTTCGATGTGGAGGCTCTGATGAAGACGCCCGGTCAGGAGCGTGGCCTGGGCCTGGCGGGGATGCAGGAGCGCGCCGTGCTCCTTGATGGTACCCTGGAGATCAAGTCGCGCCCTGGCGAGGGGACCACGATCGAGGTACGGTTGCCCCTGCGCCACAACGATGCTGAGTCCGTCTCTTACGCCGAGCTGACACCTTCGGAGACGCAACCGCGTGGAGGTCCGGTGAAGGTATGACTACAACGACGAGTACAGCCGAGACGACGAAAGCCGTGCAGAAGATCCGCATTCTCCTGGCCGACGATCACACGATCCTGCGCGCCGGCCTGAAAATGATGCTCAACGCTCAGCCCGATATGGAGGTGGTTGGCGAAGCGCAGGATGGCCGCCAGGCTCTCCAGGAAGCGCTCCGCCTCCAACCCGATATCGTGCTCATGGATATCACCATGCCCGACATGAGTGGCATCGAGGCCACACGACAGATCAAAAAGCAGGTTCCCGAGACCAAGGTCCTCATCTTGACGATGCACGAGAACGATGAGTATATCTTCCAGGCCCTGCGGGCGGGAGCCTCGGGTTATATGCTCAAGGAGGCCGCCGATACCGACCTGATCTCAGCGCTGCACGTCATCCAGAACGGCCAGGTCTACCTGTCGCCGGTGGCTCAGTCGGTCATGGTGGGCGACTATCTCCAGCGTGTGCGCGCCGGTGAGGAAAAGGATAGCTATGAGAGCCTCACTGAGCGAGAGCGGGAGATTCTGAAGCTGGTGGCAGAGGGCTACACCAATACCAAGATCGCCGAACGGCTGGTCATCAGCCCCAAAACGGTCGACACGCACCGCACCCATATCATGGACAAGTTGAATCTCCATAGCCGCGCCGAGCTGGTGAAGTACGCGATGCGGCGCGGCCTGCTGGAAGACTAGCTGCGCGGCGCGTCAGGTCAACCCGGCTCGCCCAGCGAGGCCCCTTTCCGTCGATCTCGGCCTCTCAGCAAGTCTTCCCCCGTTGACGGCGGCGAGGATGAGAGCACAGCAGGGCATAGCTACCTTCATTAAACCTCATCCTCATCGCTGAGGTCGGCTCCTCGCTCGCCTCCCTCGGCGAAATACTCGTCGCTGTAGAAGCCGACATCTCTGCCAACGTAGACACTTACCAGAAAGTCGTCGCGCGGCATGTCCGCAGAAAGGACCAGGTCCTCGTCGATCTGTTCGATCAGTTTGGTCAGCTCAGCCTCCTCCAGCTCGCGTTCAAGGATCAAGGTACCGTGCACTGCCGTTGTGGTGAAATGGATGTCGATGGTACCGAGGCGCGTGCTGTTCTGCAGGCTATTACCCTGCATGATGTAATAGCCTTCTGAGTAGGGTGTGCGGAAGTGTCGTTCGAAGCGAATGTCTTCCATAAGCCTGCCAGGTCTGCGCGGCGGCTGGGCTTCACCGCCACGCCCTCCTTTCTGATCACCAGATCTACGCCACACTGTCCGTCGATCGTGAAGCATGGGGAGCTAGTAGTCACGCCATAGCTATCCCTTGCTCCCGTGTAAGCCTATCCCTCCGAAAGGATGGACCTGCACGGGATATCGCGCACATTATAACATAGTTCCGTCGCAATAGGGGATAGAGAGATCACTTCTTCCACGCAAAGGCCTTCTCCCCAGTTTCGTCCCTCGCTCCGGCTCACGCTCAGCTCAGAAAGCGGAAGGAGGCTCGAGCCGGCGCAAAGACTTGCTTCTCTTCATCTGTGTAGATCTTTTGATAAGCAAGCTGTATAAAAGTGTAGAGACGACCTGCTCGGCTTGTGGCCAGGATAACCTCTGTATAGCTGGCGCCGGCCATGGTCACTGTTCCGCGCACCTGCTGCCAGCTGACACCTCCGAAGGCGAGGGCTTGCTCTGATTTGGCTGCGGTCAAGCCCTGCTGGCTGGCCTCTTTCTGGAGATAGTGGGCCAGATCCTGATCGCCAGCCGGTGCCACGAGCACGATCATCTGCCCCGTGTGTGTGCTATCGCTAAAGGTGACCTTCCCCTGCTGATAGTCCAGCTGATAGCTCCACCCCCGGGGGTAGGAGAGCGCCAGGCCCAGGCGCTGATCGCTAAACGACTGCTGAGGCTGGGTGATGAGGGGCACACTGAACGGCTGGTAGACAAAGACCCAGGCCGTCAGGCCGCCGCTGATGAGCAACACAGCCAGGACCAGGGCTACCACGGCCAGCGGTCGCTTACGCCGCCGGGAAGCCTCTGCTCCCGACGCGGGGGAGCGGGCCGCCGCTGATGAGCCGGGCTTCTCTACCTGGGGCAAGGCCGCCGTCTCCTCCGCTTCCCACCGTCGGGCGGAGGACGAGGCCAGGTGGCGGGCCGGCTCGCCCGCACTGGCCCCAGCTCCCACCCTGGGAGCGCCGAAGAGAGGGGCCTCTTGCACTTCCGGCAAAGGGGAAGGCGACCAGCTAGATGGCGTGACAACGGAAGCCGGGGGCGGCGTGAGCGGCTGAGCAGGTCTCGCAGCGGTCCCAGGCTCCGCAACAGGAAGCTGAGCCGCCAAGCGGATGGTGTCCAACTCCTCGATGCCTCCCGCCCCAACAGGCGACTTCGCCGGTCCTGGAAAGCTGATCTTCCGCTCCCCATTCGGCCCACCTTCCGGCCAGCGGGGCGGACGCGGCGTCGAAGCGCGTTCGATGACCAGCTCCGGGCCAGGGCTGGCTTTGAGCGGCATCGTTGGAAGGTCGTCGAGAGCCTGCTGCCCTTGAGCGGGCCGCTCGTCGAGGTGCTCGCTCATCTCTGCCAGGGGCGACCCTGCTCTCCACCTGGACGGTCCGATCTCGGCGGGATGCTCCTGGGTGGGCATGTCTTCAAAGGAAAGAGGGGCTGAGGCGTCGGCGATCTGGGACCAATCTTCCAGTGGGACTTTGGCTGGCAACGGCTGAGACTCTGCCTCACGAGCCCCGCCCGTCTCCGGCTGAGGCATAATCAGGGTTTCATTCTCCTCCCAGACACGCACATGGAACTCACGAGGAGCAAGCGCACGGCCCGCACGGGCCTCCCCTTCAGGAGAGGAGGTAGCGAGCAACGGGTCCGATCCTCCGGTTGCAGCCGTTCCGGAAGAGGCCGCAGGCACCGCCGAAGTCGGAGCATCAGCCAGCCAGGCCCGACGCCAGGCCTCCGCCACCGCCGCCGTCTCTGACTGGTCCTCGGTAGCCGCCGAGTCACCCTCTTCACCAGCCGGCGAGGCGGGCCGGGGCGAGGGAAAGGACGGGGCATCCGCTTGCCTGGAGGCCGGAAGAGAGGACAAACCCTTATCAGGCTCCTTATTGCCACCAGGAGAAGAGGCGGAGGGCATAGGCTCCCCAGATTCTCCAGGCAGGTCGGAGAGGCGCTCGAGCGAGCCACTGTGCGGGGCCCGCCAGCGGCGACTGGCCACCTCCCGATCTAGCTGATCCAGCCAGGGGGGTGGAGTACGACCCTTCTCGGGAGCTGACGCCCGGCCACCTGGCTCTTGGGCCGCCCAGCGCTCCTCGGAAGACAACTCTCCGCTCGCGGAAGTGGAAGGAGTAGAGTGCTTCGCGGCAGGCAGAAATCTGCCACAGTTATTGCAGAAGCGTGCATTTTCCCTAGGCAAGGCTTTGCCACAATGCGGACAGAAAACGGCCACAAACTCCCTCCTGCATCGGCTCGCTCCGGCGCATCATCACGACCTGCCCGAGTTGGCGAGTCTGACGGTACTTGATGGTACCTACGGTACCCTACCAGCCTTGTTTCGTCAAGCGCGATAGCCCAAAAGGAGCGCTATTTCAAGGTCAGGACAGCCTCACGCTCGCCAGGACTGGCCAGCACCTGTTGGTTCTTGACCAGCTCAACCAGCTTTTTGCGTCCTTTGGGACTACCGATCATGACGGCACCAACGAGCTTGTTGTCACGCAGGAAGAGCTTGCGATAGTTCTCATGGCCCTTTTCGCCCGGCTCGCGCAGCGAGACGCTTTCCAGCTCCGGATTGTTGGATTCGGCAGTGCCAATGACAGCGATGTTGACATCGAAGAGCGGACTTGTATAGGTGGGAACATCGACGTATGGCTGATGGCCTCCAGCCATGTTGACCCCAGCAATACGCCCATGCGCCAGAGCATTGTCCCAGGTCCCCATCGTATGGTGACGGCCTATCGTCGGATCGTAAAACTCGGCAACGTCGCCAGCAGCATAGACGTGCGGCACGTTCGTCTCCAGATACTCATTCACAACAACCCCCGTGTGAACCTCGACGGACGTGCCCTTGAGAAAGGAGGTGTTGAGCGTGATGCCAAGACCCACGCCGATGATGTCGGCCTGGATCTCACGCCCCTGCCTGGTCCTGACGTAGGCTGGTACCCCGTCGCGCGCAACAACCTCGCTGATTTCGTCACCGTGGATGACGTTGACGCCAAAACGCCTGGCGATCGCGTCGACGATTTCGCCCCCCTCGGGATCCAGACAGCTGCGCAGCCAGTAGGGACCACGCATGAGCCAGGTGGTCTCAAGCTTGCGCATGGCGAATCCGTCGCAGAGTTCGTAGGAGATGAAGCTGCCACCGTAGGCCAGGGCGGTGCGCGATTCGAGGATGCGCGCTATAATAGTCTTCGTGTCATCCAGGGTGACAAAGTTGTAGATGTGCTTCGTGCCGGCTGCCCCCGGCACCTGCAGCGGCTTGGCCCAGCCCCCGCTGGCAATCAGAAGCGCATCGTAGGGGAAATGCTGCCCGCGCTCAGTCACAACCACGCGCTCGTCTGTGTTGACCTCGGTGACCAGGGTCTCGGTCAGCAGACAGATCTGGCGCTGCTCATGCCAGGCAAAATCACGGATCATTACCTTTTGCTCGGGCAGTACTCCCTGCAGGAAACGCGGCAATGAAACACGGTTATAGAGAGGGTAGGGCTCGTTCGTAATGAGGTGAATGCTGCAGTTTGGATCAAGCTTGCGCAGGGTCTCGGCGGCTGTGGTGCCGGCGATCCCATTCCCAATGATAACGTACCGTTTGTCGTGCGTTGCCAAATGCCGTTCTCCTTGCCTGCGATGGTTTTCCTGGTCTCCGTATCATGGGCGATTCTAGCATAGTTCAGGCAAAATTGCTACTGGACTCTGCCGTTAGCGCCACTGCGACGGCCCTCTTCCCTTTACTTGCCTCGCTAGTTTGCCTATCATATAATTAGATTGTCAAAGTGAGTAAGGAGCGACCATGCGACCGGATTCGCTGGATGATAGCGCAGCGCTGGCAATGGAGCTGCTGGACATCGTTCCCAAGGTGCTGCGCCAGATGCACGCGGACGCGCTCAATTCCGAGGCCCTGGCCGAACCTGATCGCGAGGATCTGTCGGAGATCCGTACCACTAGCGGCCAGCTGAGCTTGCTGCGCATCTTGCTTGAGCGAAAGTGCTGTATGATGCAGGAGCTGGCCCGCCAGCTTGGGGTGACCCCCTCGACGGTAACGGCGATGGTGAAACGTCTGCAGGCCCAAGGCTATCTCGAACGGAGTCGCGATGAGGCCGATTGGCGCACCGTCTGGGTGAAGCCAACGGCGCGCGCCCAACGCCTGGTTCAGCTCTATGACCGCGGACGCCAGGCCTCGCTGGAGCGCCGCCTGGCCCGCCTGAGCGAGAGCGAGCGCGAGCATCTTGTCGCTGCGCTTCCCGCCCTGCGCCGCCTCATCGAGGGCTGATGAGGGCGCCACCGAAGGCATCCCACTCGCTCCTCTTTCTTTCTGCGGCCTTTGCTTTCTGCAAGCGGTTTCCCCTCCTTTTTATTGTCCACATCAGGTATTAATCGGAAAAGGAGAGAAGAAAGGTTTTATTATGCACGCTTCTTCGGAGTCCTCTGCGACGCCGTTGACGCCGGAGACGCCCTACACCCATGAGCAGGCTGCCGCCAGCGCCGAGCTTCAGCCCACCACAGATAGGGACAATGGCTATCGCTGGACGGCCCTCTCGGTGACAACAGTGGGCGCTCTCCTGGCCTCTATCCAAGGCTCGGCTCTCTTGATCGCTCTGCCGGCGATTCTGGTGGAGCTACAGGCGTCGTTCTTTACGATTATGTGGACGTTGATGGGGTATTTGCTGGTGCTGACCGTTCTGACGCCTATCGTCGGTCGCCTGGCCGATATTTGGGGCCGCAAGCGCCTCTATAATAGTGGCTTCCTGCTCTTCGCCATCGGCTCCCTGGTGGCTGGCCTGGCTCAGCCTGCCTTTCATGGCGCCGATCTGGTGGCCGGGCGCCTGATCCAGGGTGTCGGAGCCGCTTTGCTGATGACCAATAGCACGGCTATTGTGACCGATGCATTTCGCAAGGGTGAGGTCGGCTTGGGCCTGGGCATCAATCAGATCGCCGGAGCGGCAGGCTTCTTGATTGGGCCGATCATCGGCGGCCTGCTGACCGAGTGGTCCTGGCGCTGGGTGTTCCTTTTTAATGTGCCTCTGGCGACCTTCGGTACGCTCTGGGGGATCTGGCGCTTGCGCGAGCCAGTGCGCCCGGCCAGGCAGACGCCCATCGATTGGGCCGGCGGCTTGACTCTGGCCCTAGGCCTCTTCGGTACCTTGCTGGCGCTGACAATGGTGGCTTTTCCCTTGCTGGGCGAGTCAGCAACGCTGGCTATACTGGTGATGGGCCTGGTGAGCTTGCTGGTCTTTGCCCTGTTGGAGCCTCGCGTTCAGGCCCCTATTGTGCAGCTGCAGCTTTTCCGTGAGCGGCTCTTTGCGATGGCCAGCTTGAGCGGCCTGCTGAATGGAATCGCGCGCGGGGCGGTGCTCTTCCTGTTGATCTTCTTCCTGCAGGGACCCTATGGGAAGGATCCTCTGACCGCCGGGCTGATGCTTGCTCCCTTCGGGGCCGCCTTTATGATCATCGGTCCGCTCAGTGGCCGTCTTTCAGACCATATCGGGTCTCGCATCTTGACCCCCATCGGTCTGGCCGTCTCGGCCCTGGGCCTGTTGGGCCTGACGACGATTACGCCCTCCACGCCCTTCTGGCTGCTCTCGCTCTATATGGCCCTGATGGGCGGCGGCTCCGGCTTCTTCGTCTCACCCAATACGAACGCAATTATGAGTTCGGTGCCAGCTCATCAGCGCGGCGCTGCGGCCGGCCTGCTGGGCATGCTCAATAATACTGGCCAGATGCTCAGCATCGCTATTGTCTTTCCGCTGGCCCTCAAGGGGGTACCGATGGGGGCTGTTATGCAGGTCTTCATCTACGGCGGTGGCATGGGACAGTTCCCTTCGGCTCTGGCAACCTTTATGCACGGCCTGCACGCGGCCTTTCTGGTTTCCTTTGCTCTGAGCCTGGCAGCCATGCTGGTGGCAGCTCTCCGCCCTTCACATCGCTAAAGATGCACCTTTCGATCGCTCAGAGCAGAGACTGATGGCTGCTGGTCCAGGAGGCCTGCTTTCCCTTCTCCCCCTGGACGTCTGCTCGATGGCCTCGCAAGTCACTGGCTCACCAGCGGCGAGCGCCATCGAGGATAACCCACGCCAGGGAGGGAGGGAGAGACAGGCCCCCACCAGTTGCTCAGGCAGCTTCCTTCTCGTCTGGCTTGCGCCTCTCTCCATTCCCAACCCGCTCGGCTGCGCTTTCCTTGCTTGACTCCCTCTCTTGACAAAGCCCCTGACACGGGCGTACAATACAGATAGCCAAATTGATAATGATTATCATTATTAGGTAACCCTAATAGTCCGGCAGGGTTGCAGAGAAGCATCGGGAATCAATGAAAGAGACGCTGAATGCCAACGCCCAGGCAGTGCTGGAGGTTGTGCGCAATAGCCACAATCACCCGACCGCCCTGGAAGTCTATGAGGCTGTGCGCAAGGTGCGTCCCCGCATCGGGGTGGCCAGCGTGTACCGTATTCTGCACAGCCTGGCACAGCAAGGGCTGATCCGTGAGTTGGGGCGCAGCGATGAGGCCTGCCGTTATGACGGGCACACTGAGCGCCACGACCACGCGATCTGCACAGCTTGCGGTGCTCTTCTTGATCTGCCTGCCGAGGTCCGTCTTTCGGAGGAGGCGCTGCGTTCGGCGGCGCAGACCGTTGGGATAGAGCTGCATTCGCATGAGGTGCGGCTCTATGGTCTGTGCTCCGCCTGCCGTCGGCGGCTGCAGACCGAAGCAGCAGAAAGCTGAGCGGATCAGTAGATTCGCCTGGCTTTGTGATCGCTGGCTGGCTCCGGCAGGAGAAGCAGCTACGTTCATCACAGGCATGGTAGGGAGCCTTTTTATGCCACAAAACCCGGAGATTGAGATGCGACAAGCCGGCGCGGCGACAACCACGCCGGACAACCGGTCAACAGAAATGGAAGAGGTTATCAAGCAGCACCCCTCGGAGTTAGAACGGGTCAAGATTGAGCTGGCGGAGATTCTACGAGGGGTCGCCAGCAATAACACGGATTCGCGCCATTTCCTGCTGCGCGTGGTCCAGCCCGGTCTGGCCGGGCTGATGGACGGCTCGGTTTCGACCCTGGCCCCCATCTTTGCGACAGCCTTTGCGACCCACCGACCTTTCACGGCCTTCCTGGTTGGTCTGGCCGCAGCTACCGGGGCCGGGATCAGTATGGCCTTCTCGGAGGCCCTCTCGGACGATGGCGTGCTGACTGGGCGCGGCAGCCCTATCATCCGCGGAGCTATTACGGGCCTGATGACCTTCGTGGGTGGCTCGCTCCACACGCTGCCTTTCTTGATCACTCACCTGCAGCTAGCTCTGGTTACCGCTTACCTGGTGGTGGCTGCCGAGCTGCTGGCTATTGCCGCTATTCGCCATCGCTACTTCGGGACAAAATGGCTCGTCTCGATCGTCCAGGTGATCGGCAGCGGTATCCTGGTTTTTCTGGCGGCGCTCTTCTTCGGTAATGCCTGATCCCGCCAATCCCTCAGGCCAGGCGCTGCCAGCTGTCGAACACTCTTCCTATCAGGAGAACTTGTGTAAAAAAATAAAAAAGGAGCATCTATAGTGGAAGCCATTTTGCGGCCAAGGATAAAGATTTGTTGTATTAGCAGTAAAGAGGAGGCGCGGCTGGCGATCAGTTACGGCGCTGATGCCCTGGGATTGGTCTCGCAGATGCCTAGCGGTCCAGGGGTCATTTCTGAGGAACTGATTGTCGAGATCGCTAAGAGTATCCCCCCTCCGATCGCTTCCTTCCTGTTAACCAGCCTGCAGGATGCGGAGGCCATTATCGAGCAGCAGCGCCGTTGCCGCACCAATACGCTGCAGCTTGTTGATCGTCTCCCGCCAGGGAGCCATCAGCGCCTACGCGAGGCGCTGCCAGGTATTGCTCTGGTGCAGGTGATCCATGTGCGTGGCCCGGAGGCGCTGGAGGAGGCTCTGGAGGTTGCTCCGTTTGTGGATGCCCTGCTGCTCGATTCGGGTCGGCCTGATTTGCCAGTCAAGATCCTGGGTGGCACCGGCCAGGTGCACGACTGGACGATTAGTCGGCGCATCCGCGAGGCGGTCTCTATTCCCATCTTTTTGGCGGGCGGCCTCAGCGCCGAGAATGCTCGGGCTGCCGTCGAGGAGGTTGCTCCTTTCGGCCTCGATCTCTGCAGCTCGGTACGCACTGATGGCCGCCTTGATCCGCAGAAGCTGGAGCGCTTCTTTAGGGCGCTCGGGCGATTGTAGCGGGGGAGGAAGCAGTCGGTCGGGGTGCGCGTTGAGCGAGCGGGCCGAGCCGCTCACGAGCCAGCCGGAGAGCGGCCCAGACTGGCACGCTCGTCAATCGACCAGCTCTAGTTTGCCTTCGACGACGCTCCCATCGGGCTTGATGGAGAAGACACGGGCATAGGGAGGTTCGGGATGGTATTGGAGCGAAAAGATAATGTAGTAGAGACCATTGCGCCTGGCCCACTCGATGTCTCGCGCCGATGGGTAAGCTTCACTGCGCGGATGGGAATGATAGTAGGCGAACATCTCGCCGTCGTAGGTATCGATCTCGTTGGCGATACGCAGCAGGTCCTGGGGAGAGATCTCCGAGAAATCGTCGGGATGCTCGGCGGCATTGGGGGTCGGGTAGTTTTTCACCACCCGACCATCCTTGCTCGCCAGGAGGCCGCAGGCTTCATTCGGATAGCCGGCGGTGACATGGGCCACCATTTCGGCGTACATAGTACGCGGAATAGCTACAACAAAGTCTTCTGCTACCATAAGAGTTTATTCTCCAGGTCATCTTCCAGCGCGCTCAGGTCGCGCGTCCAGAGATCCTCACTGAGATATTTCCAGCCGCCGTCAGCGAGGATCACCACGATCTTTCCACGCTCCATGCTGGAAGCGACGCGCAGGGCCGCATGCAGGGCGGCGCCACAGGAGGGACCAGCGAAGATGCCCTCCTGGTCCTTGAGCTGGCGCGTGCGTCGGATGGCGTCGATGCCCGAGACCAGGATCCGGGCGTCGAGCAGAGAGAGATCGAGCACGGGAGGGACAAAGCCATCTTCCAGGCTGCGCAGGCCCTGGACGCTGTCGCCCTGCATTGGTTCGGCAGCCACAATGCGGATGGCCGGGTTGTACTCCTTGAGGCGACGGGCATTCCCCGTGAGCGTTCCGCCGGTGCCCAGGCCAGCAACAAAGACATCAAGGTCGGGAAGGTCGTTGATGATCTCGACGGCGGTGCCGTAGTAGTGGGCGTCAGGGTTAGCCGCATTGCCGTATTGATAGAGCATCACGTAGCGCTCATCTTTGCGCGCCAGCTCCTGCGCCAGGCGCACGGCGCCATTGCTGCCCTGGGCTCCGTCCGAGAAGATGATGTCCGCGCCATAGAGTTCCAGCAACTGGCGACGCTCGCGCGTCACGTTATCGGGCATCACCGCAACGAACTTGTACCCTTTGACTCGCGCTATCATTGCCAGCGCGATGCCAGTATTGCCGCTTGTTGGCTCCAGCAAGATCGAGCCAGGGGTCAGCTTGCCGCTGGCCTCGGCCTCCTCGATCATGCGCTTGGCGATGCGGTCCTTAATGCTGCCAGAGGGATTGACCCCTTCCAGCTTTGCAAAGATCTGCACGCCCGGTCGTGGGCTGAAGCTCCTCAGCTCGACCAGCGGCGTCTGGCCAATGGTCTCCAGTATGCTGCTATAGCGCATGATGGCATTCCCTTACTCCTGGCCTCCGCCAGCCATCGCGGGCAGCAGGATCACGGTGTCATTGGGACCGACTGCTGTCTGCAGGCCCTGGAGGTAGCGTACGTCCTGATCGTTGACGTAGACGTTGACAAAGCGGCTTAGCTCTTCCTCTGGCTGAATCTGCTCCTTCAGGGCAGGATACTGCCGATAGAGGTCCGCCAAGACTTCGGCTAGTGTATTACCCTGGGCGCTTACCTGCTTGGCCCCCCCAGCCGATGCACGCAGTACTGGGGCAAGACGCACTGTTGCCATAGCTCTCTTCTTACTCCTCTTCCGACGATACTGCTACGCTACTGGACTACTACTGCTACTGCTATTACCCGTGAAGCGCTTGCCGGGCAAGCGGCTGAGCACGATGTCCGCCTCGCCGCGGCAGGGGCCGGCCGCCCCTGCCGCGGCATGTTCCTGTCATGTCATGGGATGGCAAGGCCACAAGCCTGGCCTTCATTCGAGCCGCTAGCCAGCGGACAGCCTTGATCAGGCCCAGGCCGCAGGCGGGCGGCCTGCTCCGGCTCCGACCCGTGAGCTGCGAGTCAGGCCGAGACGGCGCAGACATCAGCGTAGGTCGGCAGATTCTCGGGATGGGCATTCTCGCCGCAGGCCGGGCACTGCGGATCACGGTAGAGCTTCAGCTCATTAAACTCCCCAGAGAGGGCGTCGTAGGTCAGCAACCGCCCAATCAACGGCTCTCCAATGCCCAAGAGCAGCTTGATGGTCTCGACCGCCTGCAGCAGGCCGATCACGCCGGGCAGGACGCCAAGAACACCAGCCTCGGCGCAACTGGGCGCCAGGGCTGCCGGAGGCGGCTCCGGATAGAGGCAGCGATAGCACGGGCCTTCGTGCGGCTTGAAGACTGTGACCTGACCTTCGAAGCGGAAAACACTCCCGTGCACCACTGGCTTGTTGGCAATGATTGAGGCATCGTTGAGCAGATAGCGCGTCGGGAAGTTGTCGGTACCATCGATGATGACATCGTAGTCGGCGATAATGCGCGCGACATTTGTCTCATCGAGACGGTCGACGTAGGTGATGACCTTGACGTCAGGGTTGAGAGCCTCGATGGTCTCGCGCGCCGATTCCGCCTTGTACTTGCCAATACGACTGACGTTATGCAGGATCTGACGCTGGAGATTGCTCTCATCGACGACATCCGAGTCGATGACGCCAATGGTACCGACTCCCGCCGCCGCCAGATAATAAGCCGCCGGCGAGCCAAGACCACCCGCCCCCAGCAGGAGAACCCGCGAATCGAGCAGCTTTAACTGGCCCGCCTCACCGACTTCGGGGATGAGCAGATGACGACTGTAGCGCTTGCGCTGGGCCTCCCCCAGCGTGCGCGGCTGCGCCACCTCATAGCCTCGGGCCCGCCACTGACCAAAGCCTCCCGCCATCGAGATGACATTTTGATAGCCCATCTGCTTGAGGGTAGCCCCCGCCATGAGCGAGCGCACGCCACCTGCACAATAAAGCACTACCGGCCTGGTCTTGTCAGGTACCGCTTCCTCAATCTGAAGCTCTAGATAGCCTCGCGGCACGTGCAGCGCGCCGGGAATATAGCCCTCGCTCCATTCGTGCTTCTCGCGCACGTCAACCAGCACCAGGTCCTGCGCTCCTTCTTCTCTCTTGCGCTTGAGCGCTTCGTGCACCTGGTCGGGCGTCCACTCCGGCACCAGCTCGCGCGCGCGCCGCATGATTTCCCTGGACGCTTCGCCCATCGCTCTACACCTTTCGATTGTTGACTATGTTCATCGAGTTTGTCGCGTCGTGCTAAAGACAGACTATCACGCGCTCTTTTGATCTGTCAAGGAAGAGCTTATCGGTGAGGAGGGGTCAGTCTTTTCACGACATTCTTCTTACTGTTAAGAACCGCCAGAGCCGGGCCGTTTATTCCTCTTATTATGAGTCTCGGTCAGCAGCGCCTGGCTGGGCAGACAGGGACAGGCCAACTGCCCTCTGGCCGGCCCTTCCTGGACTGGAGGCTGTCTGATCCAGGAAGGGCGGGAACGGGAGGCACCTTTCTGGCTGCCGAGATCTGGAGTAGGCTCTCAACGGCCAGGGCACAGCAATTGAAGGTCTACTTCTGCTGCTGGAGAGCCTGCAGGACGCGCTCGGGCGTCATAGGCA
>NZ_JBHOQV010000156.1:0-175487 GCF_042408735.1 Thermogemmatispora sp. | reverse complement strand
GTTGTTGGGCAGATTATCCCCTGGAATTTCCCGCTCCTGATGGCGGCCTGGAAGCTGGCTCCGGCTCTGGCCGCTGGTTGCACGATCGTCCTCAAGCCAGCCGAGCAGACGCCCCTTTCGGCCCTCCGCCTGGGAGAATTGATCCAGGAGGCTGGTTTCCCTGACGGGGTGGTCAACATCGTGCCCGGCTTTGGCGAGACCGCCGGGGCGGCGCTGGCGGCCCATCCCGATGTCGACAAGATCGCCTTCACTGGCTCGACCGAAGTAGGCAAGCTCATCGTTCATGCTGCCGCGGGCAATCTCAAGAAAGTGACTCTGGAATTGGGCGGCAAGTCGCCGAATATCGTGCTCAAAGACAGCGACCTGGACCGTGCCATCAAAGGGGCGGCCCATGCCATCTTTTTCAACCACGGTCAGTGCTGCTGTGCCGGGTCGCGCCTCTACGTAGAGCAGGAAGTCTTTGATCGTGTGGTGGAGGGTGTGGCTGAGGAGGCCAAGAAGATCCGCCTCGGCCCGGGTTTTGATCCGGCAACGCAGATGGGGCCGCTGGTCTCGGAGGAGCAGCTGCAGCGCGTTTCCGGCTATATCGAGGCCGGTCTGGCCGATGGCGCCAGGCCGCTGTGCGGGGCCAGGCGCTACGGCGAGCGGGGCTACTTTGTCGAACCGACAGTCCTTGTCAACGTCCGTCAAGACATGAAGGTGGTGCAGGAGGAGATCTTTGGGCCGGTGGTCACGGCCATGCCTGTCAAGGAGCTGGACGAGATCCCGCCGGTAGCCAACGATACAGTCTATGGCCTGGCGGCGGGCATCTGGACGCGCGATATCAGCAAGGCTCATCGTCTGGCGCAACAGCTACGGGCCGGCACGGTTTATATCAACTGCTATAATGTCTTTGACGCCGCGTTGCCCTTCGGTGGTTACAAGCAATCCGGCTGGGGGCGCGAGATGGGCCACGAGGTCCTGGAGAACTATACCGAGCTGAAATCGGTCTGTATCGGACTCTGAAGCCCCAGGCGCCCCGACACCGTGTTGCTAGTGTGAGTGCAAGGGGATGAATGACGGGCGAGCATGGCGGAACCTCTCTCCACACGGGAGAGGGGCTGCCGTGCTCGCGATCTTTCTGAGCCTGGGCCTCGGGCTGGTTGGCATCTGCGCTGGGAGAGGCCCGTCGCCTGGGTCAGTGAAAGGGGGATGGAGCGCCATGACGCTGCAGTTCAGTGCTCGCAATCGTTTGCAGGCGACGGTCAAGTCGGTCAAGCTGGGCGATGTGATGGCCGAGGTGACGGTGAGCCTGCCAGATGGACAGGAACTGGTTGCCGCCATCACGCGTACCTCTGCAGAGAGCCTCAAGCTGCAACCGGGCGATCAGGTTGTTGCCATCATCAAGTCGACCGAGGTCATGGTCGGCAAAGAGGTCTGAGCAGAGAGAGGCCTGCGCGGGCCGAGGCTGGCTCTGCAGACAAACGACCGGAGAGACGGGCACCCCTCTCGGTGAGAGGACCCTCCCCCGGCTGCGGGTGCGGCAGAGGGGGGAAGAGGCCAGCTCGGAGCCAGGCCGCGGCCCGGCGGGGCTTGATTGTTGACCCCCGGGGCTGCTATCATGAGCGGGACGACCCCAGTTCATAGATAGCGCGCGAGGGTTACCATGCTCGATCTCAGCGATATCCCGCTCGTTGATAATCACTGTCACCCGGTCGTGCTAGACCAGCACATGGATCTGGTACGTTTCCGTAGCTATTTCACCGAAGCCGCGGACCCCAGCTTCGCCCAACATCATGTGTCCAGGTCGGTCTACTATCTCTGGCTGGTACGCCAGGCGACGGCCTTCTATGGCTGCCCGGCGAGCGAGGAGGCCCTGATCGCGGCTCGCAACGCTCTGGAAAGCGATACGCTGCTGGCGCGCCTCCTGCAGGCGGCCAACTTTGCGGCGCTGGTCGTCGATACCGGCTTCCCTGAAGGTCCCCACATTTATTCCCCGGAGCGCATGGGCGAGCTAGGTCACTGTCGCGCAGCCAGGCTCTTCCGCCTGGAGCCGTTGATGCAGCGCCTGGTCATGGCCTACGCCGACTTCGATGAGATGGTGGCTCACTACGAGCAAGAAGTGAGCACGATCCGCCAACGCGGCTATTGTGGCTTCAAAACGATTGTGGCCTACCGCACGGGCTTGAATATTCTGGAATGGACCAAGGATGAGGCGGTGGCGGCCTTTGCTCAGGCGCGAGCCGAAGGGCTGCGGCAGGGCAGCTTGCGTATTAACCATAAGCCACTACTCGATTATCTGCTGCATATCGCCTTCCGCTCGGCCTCGCAACAGGGGTTGCCGGTGCAGTTCCATACGGGCTACGGCGATAGCGATACTAATCTGCTGCTGGGCAACCCACTCCATCTGCGCAACATCATGGAGCGTGATGATTACCGCGGGATGACCATCGTTTTGCTGCATGAGAGCTATCCCTATGTCCAGCTAGGCTCGTATCTGGCGGCGATTTATCCCCATGTCTATTTCGATCTGTCATATTGTATTCCCTTTGTCGATCGGCTGGAAATGCTGGCCTTCACGCGCCAGGCCCTGGGTGTAGCTCCCGCCAGCAAACTTGTCTATAGCTCCGATGGCATTCATCTACCAGAAATGCACTGGGCGGCAGCTCTACGTGGACGGACGATTCTCGCGCAGGTGCTGCAAGAGATGATCGATGCCGGGGAGTTAGATTATGAGCAGGCTCGTCATATAGCTCGGCTCATCCTTCATGATAACGCCTGGCAGCTCTACCGTCTCAGTGACTAGCCGGGCCAGCAGTGGGCGTCAGGCGGTCAGCCGTTCCGGCCTGGCTCGCATGCGGCCCAAGAAAGGAGAAAATCCAATGGGAGCCGAGCGTAAGGAGGAAGCGTCGGCGGAGAGCCTGGCCCGCTTTCGGGTCGCGGTCTTTGCCCTGATCTTCGACGACGAGGGGCGCATTCTGCTCGTGCATCGCAACGACATCGACTGGTGGAACCTGCCTGGGGGAGGAATGGAGCTGGGCGAGACGGTCGATGAGGCCGTCAGGCGTGAGGTGCGTGAAGAGACCGGCCTTGAGGTGGTTGTTGAGCGGCTCGTGGGCGTCTACTCCAAGCCTCAGAAAGAGGAGGTGGTCCTGACCTTTCGTTGCCGCGTTGTCGGGGGAAGGCTCACCACAACGCAGGAGGCGCGCGACTGTCGCTACTTCCCGCCCCAGGCCCTGCCGGCCAATACGCTGCCCAAGCACCGGCAGCGTATTGAGGACGCCCTGCTCAATCGCGCGGAGGCCGTCCTGCGGGCCCAGCGCAGCAGTACGGCGGAGGATCAAGGGCTGGCAAGCGCGCCCTAAGAGGGCCGGGCCGTGGAGGCCCTGTCTGTCTGGCCACCGCTGTTGCTGCAAGCCCGGCCTCGGCCAGAAGCGTGCTCAGCGCTTAGTTTCGCTCCTGAAGCACCAGGACGCTGAGCGGTGCCAGACGCTGCTGCCCGCTGGCTATCTCGCCCTCGGGCAGGCGCCGAAAGTGGCCGGCGGGTAGACTAAGTGTGACCTCCTGCCTGGTATGGTTCAAGAGAAAGTAGAAGCTGCGACCGTCGGCGGCGACGCGCCGTGAGATCTCGACGCCGGCGGGTGCCTCCAGCACTGGGGCCAGGCCGGCTTCCTGGCAGAGCTGTTGCAGCAGGCGTCGGAGGAAAGGAGCTTCTGGCTGCGTCGCCAGATAGTAGGCGCGGCCCTGGCCGAAGTGGTGTACCGTCAGAGCCGGGCTGCCGGCATAGTAATCGCTGGCGAAGCGACCAAGGGCCTGAGCCCCTTCCAGCTCCAGCACCTCTCCCCACAGGCTGCAGGCATAACGCCCCTGCAGCGCTCCCTCCTCAATCACCAACGTATTACTCATCTCCTCGCTCCACGGATCGAACTCGCTCACGCGCAGACCAAGCAGGCGACGCAGCTCAGCCGGATAGCCACCAGTCACCACACGATCGTAGGCGTCGACAATACCGCTGAAGAAGGTGATCAGCAGGGTGCCACCTGCCGCCACGAAGTGCTCCAGCTTTTGGGCCAGCCCAGGGCGCAGCAGGTACAGCAGGGGGGCGACCAGCAGGCGGTAGCCCTGCCAGTTGCTGTCAGGCGAAACCACGGCCACAGGCACGTTGAGGGAGTAGAGAGGCTGGTAGTAGGCGTGCAGGAGATCCCAGTAGTGCAGACGATCGCTGGGGCCTGGCTGATACTCGACAGCCCACCAGTTTTCCCAGTCCATCAGCAGCGCAGCCTGGGCCGGCACGCGACTGCCGGCGATCAGAGGAGCGAGCTGCTTGAGTTCGGCGCCAATCTCCTCGACCTCGCGGAAGACACGGGCCTGCTCGCTCCCATCGTGGGAGACAACGGCGCTGTGGAACTTCTCAGCTCCCGCTCGCGACTGGCGCCACTGGAAGTACATCACGCCGTCCGCCCCACGGGCCAGCGCCTGCAAGCTCTGCAGGCGCAGCTCACCGGGCCGCCGTTGAGGATTCTGGGGGCGCCAGTTGACCGGGCCGGGTGCCTGCTCCATGACCAGGTGAGGCTGGCCATTGCGCAGCGAGCGCATCAAGTCGTGAACGAAGGCGATCTCACTGGGAGGCGTGCTACGGGCTGGATAGTTGTCGAAGGCGATCACGTCCAGATGGGGGGCCCAGGCGAAATAGTCCAGCGGCTTAAAAGCGGCCATAAAATTCGTGGTGACTGGCACATGGGGGGTGATCTCGCGCAGGATGCGGGCCTCGTTCAGGAAGCACTCCAGCAGCGAGGAGGACATGAAGCGCTGGTAATCAAGGCAGAGACCCGGCGAAGGCTGAGCCGGGGTCAGGCGTGGCGGGATGATCTCCTCCCAGTGGCCATAGCGCTGACCCCAGAAGGCCGTACCCCAGACTTCATTGAGGGTCTCAAGCGAGCCGTAGCGCTGCTGGAGCCAGGAGCGGAAGGCTACCGCGCAATTATCGCAGTAGCAGGCTGGCACATGGCAGCCATATTCGTTGTTGACATGCCACAGACGCAGGGCCGGGTGTCGGCGGTAGCGCAGGGCGAGCTGGCGCACCAGCTCGGCGGCCTCACGGCGATAGTTCTTGCTATTGGGACAGAAATGCTGGCGCGAGCCGTAGGAGAGGCGCAGGCCCTCGCGCGTGACTGGCAGGATATCAGGATACTCGCGGCACATCCAGGGCGGAGGAGCGGCGGTAGCGGTCCCCAAGTCGGCAGCGATCCCATGCTCGGCCAGCAGGTCCATCAGGCGATCGAGCTGCGAGAAATCGTAGTGGTCAAGGGCTGGTTCAAGCAGCGCCCACGAGAAAATATTGATGGAGACCATATTAAGGCCGGCCAGTTTCATGAGACGCATGTCCTCCTGCCAGAGGGATTCGGGCCACTGCTCGGGATTGTAGTCGGCCCCGTAGAGCAGGGTGCCGAAGAGCGCTGTTGGTCGCTCAGGCTGCTGAGAGGTGGCGGAAGGCATAGGGGACGACATAACCTATCACACTCCTTTGTGGTGCCGGGACTCAGGGTCAGGCTCGCCCTGCCGGCTGTCGCGCAGCGCATCCTCCAGGGCCTGCTCAACCTCGGCGCGCAGACGCTCCTGAAGCTGGCGATGCCAGGACTCCGTCCAGGAGCCGCTTTGCTCCAACAGGCGACGGCAGTGGGAGAGGGGGTCGCACTCGGCCTCGGCCTGCCATGGGGAGCCGCGGGTGACCAGCATCTCCAGTAAGATCGGTCCCTGGCCGGCACGCGCCAGTTCCAGGGCCTCGCTTGTAAAGGCGTAGACCTCGCGGATATCGCTGCCGTCGACGCAGCGGTAGGTCAGGCCGGGGGGAAGGCTGGCGGGGGTCAGACGGAAGACCTGAGCCTCAAGCGAGCAGTCCTGCTCACAGATGAAGAGCACGGGCAGGCGTTGTTGGGCGGCGAAGGTTAGCCCTTCCAGGAAGTCCGGTTCAGCGGTGGCGCCATCGCCGCAGTAAGCGATAGCAACGGCGGAGCTTTTGCGCAGCTTGCAGGCGAAAGCGATCCCGGCGGCATGCAGGATCTGAGTGGCTACAGGGACCGGACCACTGATCATATTGTGCTTGTGATAACCCCAGTGCTGGATGGGACGCGAGGGATGCGCTTCTGCCAGGCGGCTGGGCCAGCCTTGCAGGTAGGTGCGAAAGACCTCGTAAGGCGTCATGCCAAGCGTCAGTACGACGCCCAGATCGCGGTAGTAGGGCAGAGTGAAATCAATGCTGGGGCGGATGCAGGCGGCGCTGCCAACCTGAGCAGCTTCGTGACCACGACAACTGGCCACAAAGCCGATGCGCCCACTCTGATGGAGTCGCCAACAGTAGTCGTCGACCAGGCGTGTGAGTAACATGCGCTGATAGAGGTCGCGTAGCTGCGTCGTGGATAGTAAAGGCTGAGTTATCGCTAGCTCCACGTCGACACCACCGAGTGCGTTTTCATACGATTCACGCCTTGATCCTGTCTTGCACGGTCTTAGAAGGAAGCCGGTGCATCGCCAGATGCACTGCTCATTATACGCCCTCTGGCCGAGGGCTAGCAATAGCACGGAAGAGGGGGGAGGAGAGGGAGGGGGGCTGGCGTGGAGTGAGTGGGACCGAGCCGGGCGGAGCCGAGGCTGGAGGCTCTCCGGGGCAGGGCGACCTGGGGGCAGCCGGACAGCCAGGGGCTTGAATTGGTGCCGGTAGGACCTTCTGTGCCCGAGTTTCTGGTCAGGCTGCTGGCTCCAGTGGTTGCTTTTCACAGGAGGCGATTCTATAATGCCAGTGAAAAAAACCCTGGACAATGGTGCCGGGTCGAGATGTCAGCGTAGACGATTGGAGGCAGTAGCAATGACTCTGGAAGTGCAGGCAGCGGAATCCAGAACGGGTGCGCGGCCTGAAGATCCCGTCGCCCTTTATCGCACCATGCTGATGGCGCGCAGCATCAACGAGCTGCTCAAGATTCGCAAGACGCAGGGTAAATTTCCGTTCTACATTGGGTGCGGCGGGCACGAGAGTATGGCCGCAGTCGTAGCTGCCGTTGATCCGCAAGACTGGCTCTCCCTCTACTATCGTGACCTGGCGGCCTGGCTGCAGCGGACGGGCGACATTTATGGTCCGTTGCGGGAAGCCTACTCGCGCACGACAGGGCCGATGTGTGCCGGTCGCAATATGCCCTCGCACTACAGCAGCCGGCGCTATCGCATTCTGCCGACCTTCAGCGAGGTGGCGGCCCTGGCGCCCTTTGCGGGTGGAGTGGCCTTCTCGCTCAAGCGGCGCGGGAGCAAGGAGATTGTGGTCTTTTCGACCGGCGATGGCGGCGTGGCTACCAACGATTTCAATGTCCTCTTCCGCCAGGCTTCGGTGCATCGCTTGCCGGTCCTGATGATTGTCGAAGATAACGGGTGGGCGATCACAACCGAGTCTTCGGTCCAATGGGCCGGCTCCCTGGTCGAGTGGGCGCGGGCCGCCGGGATCTTTGCCGAAGAGGTGGACGGCACTCACGCGATTCCTGTCTTTGAAGCTACCGCCCGCCTGGCTGAGTACGTGCGCTCGGGCCAGGGCCCTGCCTTGATGCATCTAAAGCTCGGCCTGCTCGATCCCCATTCCAGCAGTACAGACATTTACTCCTATCGCAAGAAAGAGGAGATCGAGCTTACCCGAGCGACTAAAGATCCGGTGACTAACTACGGTCGCTGGCTGGTGGAGCACGGCTATCTCCAGGAGCCTGACCTCGAGCGCCTGCGTCGCGAGGTGCGGGCCGAGCTGGAGGAGGCCGAGGCCCGCGTGTTGCAGGAGCCGGAACCGACGCCCGAGCGAGTCCTGCAACATGTGATCTATGTTCCCCAATGGCAGGAAAATACGCCGCGCGGAGCCAGGCGCCCGACAACGATGTTGGGAGCCATTAATGAGGCTCTGGCGGAGCTAGCGCAGCGCGATCCCGATTTCTTTGTCTATGGTCAGGATGTGGGAAGCCCGAAGGGGGGCGTCTTTGGCGCCACTGCCTCGCTCGTTACACATTTTCCTGGGAGAGCTATCAGTAGTCCCCTGAATGAGCAACTGATTGTCGGGATTGCCGCCGGTGCCGCTATGATCGATGGGCGGGCGCGTTGTGCCGAGATTCAGTTTGTCGACTATCATCAGTCGGCAACACAGACCATTCGGCTGGCGGCGCGCATTTCATATCAGAACTTCGGCGACTGGCGAGTCCCCCTGCTCATCCGTACAAAGTCCGGAAGCGGAGGTGGCGGTCCCATCTCCAACAGTGCTGCTGGCGGCGGTGCCTTTGGCCATTCGAATGCAGGTGAGCAGTGGTTTACGAACGTACCTGGGATGATTACGCTCTGTCCGGCGACGCCGTTCGATGCCAAAGGCTTGCTGCTTGAGGCGGCTCGTTCCCAGTCGCCGGTGGTCTTTTTGGAGCGCGGGCGTCTCTATCGCTCGGAGCCACCCAGGGATAGTCGCGGGCGTCCTATCGAGGTCATTGCCCAGTACTGGCAGGTGCCCGAGGGCTACTATACGCTGCCGATCGGCCAGGCGCGCCGCATGCGTATCGGTCAGGGGGGGCCGCGGGTGGCTATTGTGAGCTGGGGAACGATGGTCCTGGAAGCCTGCATCGCTGCGGCCAATGTGGTCGAGCGCTACGGTGGAGCGATCGAGATTGTCGACCTGCGAACGCTGATGCCCTTTGACGAGGAGGCGCTGCGGGCGGCAGTGCGCGAGGCTAATCGCGTGGTGGTAGTCACCGAGGAGCCTGACCTGACCAGCTTTGCACGCCATGTGCATTCATGGATTGTAGAACATTGCTTCTATGATCTGGATGCCACCCCGCGTCTGATTTCGGCTCTGCCGGCGCCGGCGGCGCCCTACAATGAGCCGGAGGAGACGGCCTATTATCCATCGGCTCGCACGATTGAGCGCTGCCTGGAGGAGCTGCTGGCCGAGTAGGGCATGACCGCTGGCGAGCACAGTTGCCAGCCGGCTACCAGCCTCATGCTGCACTCAACCACCCCCGGCTTTAGCTGGGGCTGGCGCTGAGCCAGCCGCGGGTTGATCAGCCTCAGCCCGCGCTGTTGGGACTCTCGGACTCCGTTCTCCCGGTCACGACACCCCGGGGTGCGCGCCAGCCCCAGTCCCTGTCGTCCGGCAGGAAGCGGCGGTGAACAGGAGGTAAACCGCACCCGTTGAGCACTGAACCATCAGCTTCGCCGGTCGAACCTGGGACCGGGGGCCGGACCCAATACAATCCCAGGCAGCTGGGGGATCCCAAAGCCCACTCGCTCGACGCTGCCTGCGCCGGCGCCTCTGGCCGACTATCCGGCTCTACCCTCGTTGACCATCAGACAGACAGCCGGACACGGGCAACGGCAGCGGGGCGGGACGGACCGGTACGGGTTGCTCGTTTGTCCTGCGGCCCGCGCCAGATGGTTCTGGGGTCGGGACCGGAGACCTGGTGCAGGCCCAGGTCCCTGGCGATAAAGCTCGGGGAGCGGAAGCTGAGCCACGTCACGGTCCAGCACTGGCCCAGCGTCTGCTTGGGCGGGGTCGATATCCATCCCCGGTATCTGTGCTGGCTCCAACACAACAGGCCGACGGCTACCTCGAGGCGGCGATTCCTCCCCAGGGCCGCCGCAATGTTCTGATGATCTCTTATCGGGAGCGATGCGGGACGCGACCTTCTCTCCAAAGGAGGTGGTCGCCCTGGGTCGCTCCTTCTTGCCAGGTGGTGTAAGTGGACAGGTGCAGGCAGGCTCAGGGCATGCTCTCACCGTGCCACCGATTCCGCGGTGCGTGTGCTGTGAAGGTAGCGGATAAGCTGTAAGCTGGACCGCTGCTTCCTGGGGAACCATTCTCGTTCAGGAGATGCGGCTGGCCAGGCGAGCGAGGCCAGCTGGAGCGCCGACGCTGGGAGAGGCTCTGGCGGAAGAGAGCTAAGAAGGCATTCCAAAACGGGGCTACAGCAGGCAGAGAAGAACGTCCTTCTCTATGAGCGGCGGAGTATGAGCAGCGGAGCCAGAGCCAGGTCATCTCCGGGCCTCCTATGCCTGCGCAGAAAGAGGCGCGTTTCCGACGCTTCTCGATGGACAACAGACTATCAGTGTATCCAGGGTGTATGAGCTATCGAGGGGCGGCAGTGGCAGAAGTGCAGAGAGAACACAGTGAGGCCTCCACAGTGCACCGGAAAGAGAGAGAAGAGTGGGTCTATGCTCCCCCGCGTCTAAGGAGGCCGCCTGAGAGGAGCGCCATCCACTCCTCTGGCCGAACCCGCTCTAAGGGGCGTCGGCGCCCAACTCCTCAAAGAGATCCTCGCGTCTCTGCTCACGAGCGAAGGCTATTAACTCCTGCCAACTCGGCGGAGCCAGAGCCAGGCGTCGGCTGACATGTTCCATGACCTGCAGAATGCTGGCACGGAAGAGGGGCTGTTTCTTACGCTGCTCGCGCTCCATAAAGAGCAGTGTCTGCTCCAGGACGCTGCGACATCGCAGCATCTTATCCTCGCACCAGAGCTGAAAAAAATACCCATCCTCCTGGCGCACGTTGCCCAGATCGCTCAAACGTAGCGCCAGGCCCGGGCCGGCCTCTGCCTTCTGAAAGAGCCGTGGCGAGAGCACAAGCTGCCAGAGGCCAGAGGGACTGCGAGCGATTCGCCCCTCGCCCGGGAGCTGGACTCCCAGTCGCGAGGCATGCCGTTCGATTGCTGCAGGAATCTCCCTTTCATCCAGCGTCGGAAATGAGTAGGCGATTGCCGGCTTGTTCTGAATCAGGCGTTCGAAGAAGAGATCGCGATGGCCGGCGATGGGTGAAAGCGCCAGATAGTGTGGCCTTGATCCCTGCCGGTCGCCGTTATCGTAGGCATGGGCCTCGATCACCGTTAGAGGAAAATAGGCTCGGGTCACCTTTCTGATGGCATCAGGCCCCAGCTCCAGTTCAGAAGGCAGATTATATTGCTCACGGTCGGGCCGCTCAGCCAGTTGTCGCAGCCGGAGAGGATCGAAGTACGACTCTAGTTGGCCGCTGTAGAGGCGCGTGATAGTGCGGTCGCTCAGGAGGGCAGCTTCTGCCTCTGAGAGAATAAGCGATTCATACTCATAATAGCTTCTAGGAAGGGGCTGCGAGTCAAAAGCCTCAAAATAGAGCAGGCGCTGGCTTTCCAAGGGACGCAGAAACAGCCCGCTCTGGAGTGAGGCCTGCCCAAGATCGGTCAGGCGCAGATGCTCGTCGTCGCCGCTCACGTGGCCCACTGTTCGCAGAAAGTCCAGTGTTTTAGTGACCGCCGGCTGCGGCAATCCGAAAAAGCGTGCCAGCTCTCCCGCTGTCTGTAGCTCGGCCTCACCGATGGCACGCTCCAAAAAACGCTCCAGCAGCTCATAGGGGCGCTTCTCGTACTGGCGACCCTGGATGCTGATGCACCATAGAGGAAACAACAGGCGAAACTGACGCAGCGGTACCAACCCTGTCACGGCCTGCACCGTCGCGAGAACACGATTCGAAGAAACAAAGAGCTTCTTGAGACGCTCGCTTTTCGTTTCCATAACGACCTGCCGCCGGGGCCCCCTGGCTTCATCCGGGGGAGGAAGGCGGCTCCCTCCTGGCGCTCTGTATGGGATTGACACGGCCGTCTCTGGTGAGATCCTGGTCCTCGTGAGGCCAACAGCACTGGCCAGTGGTCAGCCACAGCTTCGCCTCACCTCGCGAGGGGGGAAGCAGGTCACCCCAGCCCAAGCGCTGGCTGTACCCTCCCAGGGGGCAGTAGGCTGCCGTCAACCAGCCTCGAAGCCCGTGCTGACGAGGCTGCGGGCAAGCCCCTGGCTCAAGCCAGGGGTTGTTGACCAGTTGACCCCTCTTCTGGCTCTCCCGGATCTGCTCCAGCGCGCCGTTTGCTCAGCATCAGCCCAGTCACCATCGGTCTAGGCGCGCGCTCAGACGTGCGCGACAGGCGCGGAAGCTCAAATATTCTCCCCGGCTACGAGCGTGGTCCAGGAGAGCCTGCATCAAACGGCGAAAATCCTCAGCCGGTTGGCCAGCACTGACCGCATTGAGCAAGGTACTGCTATCCCCAACGAGGATCAACTGCTCACGTGCGCGCGTCAGAGCCACATTCAAACGTCGCTGCTCTTGCAGAAAGCCAACAGCGTGGCGGGGATTGCTGCGCGTAAAACTGTAAAGTACCAGATCGCTTTCCCCACCCTGGAACGAATCAACCGTTGCAATCAGCGACTGCAGATCCAGACCATATTCTATCGCTGTTTGCTCCAACAGGCGTCGGAGGCAGACGGCCTGGTCCTGATAGGGCACAATGATACGCCAGTCTCGCCCCTGCCGCTGGGCTCGCATCGTCAGCTCAGCGATAATGCGGGCCTCGGCCTCGTTGTAGTAGTGGCCACGCTCTATGCGGTGGGAACTCTCCATCTCTGCTGTATCGATAAAGGTCAAAGGGGCCGGAAAGAGCGGATCGCTCTCGCAGCGAGAGCGCTGCAGGCGAGGAAGGCTGGCGGTCTGTAGCCTCCCGCCATAGAACTGCGCTGAGACGAGACTGGCGATCCGCTCAGGCATACGATACTGCTCGGTGAGCATGACAAAATGCTGCTCATCAACGCCCTCGGCCAGGATCTCAAACATGCTTTTGGTGAGCATCATTTTTAGATTGGCCGCATCTTCCTCCTCGACATCTTCTTCTTTGCTTGCTTCTGTCTGTTGGTCCAGGATGGCCAGGCGCTGAAGCACCGCCTGGTCGACAAGCGGCGGCAACTGCTGATGATCTCCGACCAGCACGGCGCGCTTGCCACGCACCAGCGGAACCAGCAGGTCAGCAAGACCGATCTGACCGGCCTCGTCAACAAGGACCAGATCGAAGGTCACATCGGAAAGAATGCGCGCGGTCGCTGAGCCAATGCAGGTAGTGCCGATCACGTTGGCCATGCGCAGCAACAACGGATAGAGATCCTGGTGCCGGACCTCAAGCGTACGGTGCCAATCCTGCAACAACTGCAGGCGGTGACCAAGGAGAGGGCGCCAGCGAGCGGGCCAGCGTCGCGCAAACTCCTCTAGCGACGGCAGTAATGAAGCAGCGTTGTCTACTGGCCTGGGCAGGTCCTGGGCTGGAAGGACTGCTCGTAGCTCCATCAGAAAGCGCTTGAGCTGGTGAGAGGAGGCCTCTTGTGCATGCTGAAGAGAGATGACTGTCTGCTCATAGTGGCGTCGCAAGGAGGCAAGCGGCTCCTCTTGCTCCAGTTGAGCAAAGCGCTGCTCCAGGGAAGCAAGGCCAAGGGAAACCTGCTGCAACTGCGCAGCGGCTGCCTGAAAAGCCTGTTGCAGCTCTGTGAGGCCCTGCTGCAAGCGCGGCAAGCGCCAGCGCCAGAAACCGCCCAGCAACGGCCAATCCTGGCGACTGCGAGCGCTGGCAAGGCGGCGGGTCAGGCGCTCGGCCCTCCGACGGACCTGCTCCAGTTGCTGCTGGCCCGTGAAGTAACGCTGCTGCAAGGTCTCGCGCTTCTGGTTGAGCGCCGTCTGCAGACGCAGGCGCTCTTGTTGATAGCGCCCCCAGGCTGCGCTACAGGCGGCCTGCAGCTCTGTCAATCGTTGCCGGATCTCAGGGAACTGGGCCACAAAACGATCGATCTCCTCCTGATGCGCGGCCAGCCTTTCCAAAGCCCGGCGTACTTCTGCCGTGGCCTTAAGAAGACTCGTCTGCAGCGAGCGAGCTTGCTCATCGATCAGGAGTCCTCTCATCTCTGGCGAGACCAGTAGCTCCTGACCGACGCGCAGGATATTCAGCTCGCTCGGGAGGCTCTGAAGCACGTTATCAACAGCCTTATGTGTACGGGCCGTCACCAGCACGCGCTCACCGCGGCGGGCGCACTCGCGCACAATCTCGCTGATCGTGTGCGTTTTCCCTGTTCCTGGTGGCCCTTGAATCAGCAAGACATCCTTCACCGCGAAGGCCCGCTGGAAGGCTCTGGCCTGGGCCGCGTTGAGGCGGGGATGAGACCGGAGAGCAGGTTCTCGATAGGGCTGGTAGCGGCCTTCCGCCAGCACCGCCAGCAGCGACGGATTCTCTGTCGCGCCGTTGCGCAACTTCTCAACAGCCTCTAGCTGCACGCGGAAGGCGGCCTCAGTGCCAAGCGGCAGGAAGGCTTGCGGCGGCCGCAAGTCGTCGAGATCAACGGCGCGTTCGAACTGAACGATGAAGCGGTCTTCCTGGATATCGAGCACATAGCCGCGTAGCTCTCTATGCTCTTCCAGTGTCAGAAAGAGGCCACGCTCCAGCTGAGCCGCCTGGGTTGGATCCACCAGATGGAAGATATAAATATCCCGCCCACTGTAACGGGCCTGACCGGCAGGCTCAACTGTGCCATAGAAGATCGGCTGTTGCCTCTGCTCGCTGGCCCTCTCGACCTCGCGGGTCAGCCGAAGCATGCGCTCCAGGGTTGCCAGGAGCGCTTCCTGTGCCGGGCTGATCATGGCTTTTTCGCCTTGTTGGGCGCCCAGGGCCATCAGGGCAGCCTGCTGCTCTCGTAGGCTCTGTTGGTAGCGCCAGCTGGCGACGATCTGCTCATAGCCATTGCGCAGCCAAGGCTGCCACTCGCGAGGGATCTCCGAAAAGTCGTTAACAAGATGCCAGCGTTCCACCTGCAGCGGCAGCGCCTCACCGCGAGCCAGAGCGTCATGTTCCCGGTGGCCGAGCGGCTGCATGCCCAGGGCGACATAGGCGTCGCCTTTGGAAGAAGGAGCCACCTTTAGGGCATAGGTGCTGGTACAGAGCAGGAGAGACAGCTGCCTTCTAGCGGGGTCGCCGCGTACCAGAACAGGGATGGTACGGTAGGAATCTTGCAGCTCTTGCTGGAGGCGCCCCAGATTGGCGGGCCAGGCAGGATAGCGCCGTCGCTGCTCGGGCAAAGTCAGAGCGAGCCTGCCAACAACCAGAACCATCATACGCAGTGTCAGGCTGCTGAGAGGCATTGTCTTCTGTCCCTCCTCGCTAGTGGCGCCAGTCTTGCAAGGTGCTGGCGAGCGCGTTGGCAAAAGTGACCAGATCGGGCCAGCGCCGCGCTGGCTCCCGCTCAAGTGCACGCATAAGAACCGGGTCGAGCGCTGGAGGCAGCGTTGGCTCAAGGCAAGAGGGAGAAGGTGGCTCATACAGGAAGGCGTTGGCCTTCTTGCCGGTCAGTAGGTGGTAGAGCAAGGCCCCAAGCTGATAAATATCGGTGCCGGGTATGTGGTACCTGGCATAGAGCTGCTCCGGAGCAGCGTAGCCTGGCGGTCCCTCACCCACCCGTGCGGGACGAGTGGCCAGCCCTAGATCACGCAGGCGCAGCACGGGGGGTCCCTGCCTTGCCTGCTCTAGCAGCAAGCTCTGGGCGCAAAGCAAGCGATGGGCATAGCCCAGCCGATGCAGAGCAGCCAGATTACGACAAAAGGTGGGAAGGCTGCGCAGCAACTGTCGTGCCCTGAAAGGGTCTGCCGGCTTCTCCTGTTCGAGAAAACAGAGGCTCAAAGGCTTCCCCGTTGGATAGCGTTGAACGAGCGTGAAACTCTGTCTACCGGCCTCTACGGCTAAACGGGAGGGGAAAATCGAGTGAGAAGGTAGCCTTTGCAGTAAATTGCTCTCTTCCTCTAATTGTTTTATTACTGACCTTTCTTGGAATATTGGTTTGAGGATCAAGAGCTGCTTGAGCAGAACGTGCTCAATTCCTCCTGGGAGAGATCGTTGCCCCCGAGGGAAAGGGCGGGCCAGATACCAGCGCTCTAACGTGGGAGGGTCGGCGAGCTGCTCTTCGTAGAGAGACTCCTTCAGCAGATACTGCTGGCCGGCAATCTCGACAAGCTGCCCAGCCCGCCATTGCTGCTCGATAGCGGGGTCGGCAGGGATCGCTGGAGTGCCTCCGGAGTTCGGCGTAGGCCGAACAAGGCAGCCAGCGAGCTGTGGCCAGCTCTGGCGCACGAGCTGGAGCGGCAGCATGAGAGGGCGGCTTGCCGGGATCTTGCTCCAGAAGATCACGCTGCTGACCATTCCGACGACGGCCCTCAGTTGCTTATCCCAGACGGGAGCGCCGCTAAATCCTTCCTGGATGATATTCTGCGAGCCAGGATCGCTGGCCATTTGGATCATGCCATCTTGATCGGCTCCCTGGAACCGACCCGATGCCCAAACTCCTTTTCCCTCCCGGTCGCTGAAGCCCAATACGCAGTATGGGTGGTCCCAGAAATCATTGCTGCCGGGTGCTGTAAGAGGCGCCGGGCGAGCCTGCGCCGGTGGGGCTTCCGTCAGCTCCAGGATGGCCAGGTCATACTTTTCAGAGGGATCCAGATAGATCACTTGCGCATATCGCTGAGGGGAACCGGGCAGACGCGGAAAATCGACTATAACCCGGCCTCTCTCTGGTTCTCCCAGTTCTGTGCAGTTCAGCGCCTCGCTGATCACATGTGCGCAGGTCAGCAAACGTCGGCGAGTGATCAGAAAGCCTGCGCCATAGATGTGTGAGGGTGGAGAGAGGATGCGGGCGATAGCTCTGTGGATGGCAGATTCAAACTCTGGCATCGTTGCGGCTCGGTTACCCCCAGTGAATGGCTATCATTGCTCGCTGTGTCATTCAAGTATATAACTCAATTCTATATTTGTCAATTACTGGACCGCAGGAGAAGCGAGGCTCCTCCTACGGTCCTCGAAACAGTGCTAATTGTCTGGACGGTTCTGACTGTACCAGTGGAGCGTGATGTCGAAATTAGCCTCAGCTCCGGCGGCGGCAATCACTGCACCCATAGAAGTGCTAAGCTTGATTCCAAAGTTGATTTCAACCTCATCGGGCTTGAGGTCCAGGCCCTGAAGTTTCCCTGTCACCGCTTTGATAGCAGGAAAGACCTTTTCAAGGGCCTCCTCCAGGGTCCCCATGGCTTGTTCTGGCTCAAGGCGGAAGCGGGCCACGGGCACGCGCTCCCCACTCTCCTGCGGCTCCTCTTCGACCTCGACGACTACCTGACCACCGCTCTCAAGGGGAAACCTGATCAGCTTCTTCATCTCTTCTCCTACTATTCTTCTACTATTCTTCTTCTTCTGTCGTTGTGCAACGTCGATCGAACCCAGAGAGGTAGATGCTGGCCTACGAAGACAGAGAGCCTTGCGCAGATGGGTTGCTCTGTGCTTCTATAAAGAAAAGACGAGTGACCGGACCAGAAATTGAGGAGAAGAGTGGAAAGCGGCCATCATGCAGACCTTACAGCGGTTAGAGTTAGCTATTAGCGGTATGGACTGCCCCGAGTGCTGTAGCCATGTACGTGAAGCTCTGGAAGCAGTCCCGGGCGTACTGCAAGTCACGGTGCTTCTGGGGAGCGAGAAGGCCGTCCTGACCGTTGATCCGGAGCGGACGGATACGCTGACCCTCTGTCGGGCAGTGGCTCAAGCTGGCTATCAGGCCAGTCCGCTGGCCCAGCGGCCAAGGGAAGAAGCGGCCTGGACTCCCCGTCGTTTGGCGCGCATCCTTCTGGTGCTCTATGCCCTGCTCTTTGGAGCTATTCTCTTGCTGGATCTGGCAGGCGAGTGGCTTGGTCTGAGCGAGCGACTCAGTGGGTTGGTTCCCTGGCCTTTCGGAGTTGGCCTGACCCTGCTGGCGGCTGCTCCCATCTTCTGGAACGTTCTGCGGGCGGCCCGCCGCGGGCGCGTTATCTCCCACACCCTGATGTCCCTGGGAGTGCTAGCCGCCCTTCTGGTTGGTCAGTGGCCGACGGCAGCCGTAGTAGTCTTCTTCATGCATGTCGGTAGCTATAGCGAGCGCCTGACCAGCGAGCGCTCGCGCCAGGCTCTCAAAGGGCTGGCTGCCCTAATCCCAAAGAAGGCGCGCCTCCTGCGGGCAGGAGCGGAGGAGATGGTTCCCGTCGAAGAGGTAGTGCCGGATGAAATTGTAATCGTCCGACCGGGGGAGGCTATTCCCGTTGATGGCGAAGTTGTAGCGGGCCGCGCTACTGTCAACCAGGCGGCCATCACCGGTGAGGCTTTGCCGCTGGAGGCTGGTCCGGGCAGCCGGGTCTTTGCTGCAACCCTCGTCCAGGGCGGCAGCCTGCGCATCCGCGCGCTGCGGACCGGCAGCGATACCACCTTTGCGCGCATTGTAACGCTGGTCGAGGAAGCCGAAGCCCAGCGTGCTCCCATCCAGCGTCTGGCCGATCGCTTCTCGGCCTGGTTTTTGCCGGTCGTCTTGGCCGTGGTTCTCCTGACCCTACTATTGCGGCGCGACCCTCTGGCCGCTGCAGCAGTGCTCGTCGTGGCCTGTTCCTGTTCGCTTGCCCTGGCGACGCCCATCGCCATGTTAGCCTCGATCACCGCCGCCGCGCGACACGGCCTGCTTATCAAAGGGGGCGCCTATCTAGAGCTGCTGGCACGGGCCGATGTGCTGCTTATCGACAAGACCGGAACCGTGACAACTGGCCTGCCTGTCGTCAGTGAGGTGATCCCTTTAGCGGGGATGACGCGCTATGAGCTGCTGCGTCTAGCCGCCAGCGCTGAGCGCTACTCGGAGCATCCACTAGCTGAGGCTGTGCGCCAGGCGGCTCACAGCGAGGGGGTGGCTGTGAGTGATCCCGAAACCTTCGAGGTTCTGCCAGGACTGGGCTTGCGGGCCACGGTCGAGGGTTGCAAGGTGACCGTGGGCAATGCTTCCCTGTTGCCGGAGGGCCAGCGCCTGGCTGAAGCCCAGCGGCTGGCCGCCGAGGGCAAATCCCTGCTCTTCGTGGCTTGCCAGGGGCGGCTTGTTGGCGTCCTGGCCGCCAGTGATAGGCCGCGTCCCGGGGTGGAGGAAGCTCTGACCCAGCTACGGACCCTCGGCTTCCGTCACATCGAGCTGCTGACCGGCGATCATGAGGAAGCCGCTGCCAGCCTGGCGGAGCCGCTCGGGATCAGCTATCGTGCTCGCCTGCTCCCCGAAGACAAAATTGCCATTGTCAAAGCCCACCAGGCTCAGGGGCACACCGTCGTTATGGTAGGCGATGGCCTCAATGATGCTCCGGCCCTGGCCCAGGCCGACATCGGTGTTGCCTTGGGCGCTGTGGGCACTGCTGTCGCTCTGGAGGCAGCCCATGTGGTCCTGCTGCGCGAAGACTGGCGCTTGCTACCGGCGCTCGTGAGAATTGCGCGGCGCACCAGGCGTGTTGTGCTCCTGAACCTTACCTTCACCCTGCTCTACAATGTCGTAGGGCTGAGCCTGGCCGCCTGGGGACTGCTGTCGCCCGTTGTGGCCGCAGCGGCGCAGTCGCTGCCCGACCTGGGCATCGTGGCCAACTCAACGCGCCTCCTGCGGCAGAGAATCGTGGCCCGGGCCGACCGGTGAAGCGCTCCAGACGGCGCATCCGCGCTTGATCACCTAGAGGCGGGGCGGCAGGTCCGAGAGAGCATCTTCAGGCTGTTGACTGTCCAGAATCAGCAGATCGGTGGGCTGTCCCACCCCCAAACCGGCGCGCCGGCCCGGAGCCAGGGCCGCGCTCGTGGTAATGCTTGCAGGCAGCCAACGTCGTTTCTCGGAGCTTCCCTTCTGAGCTGCACAGCCGAGCAATTGGGCCATCTGGAGCAGATCGGAGCTGCCGAAGGGACTGAACATATCCCTGGTCTTATCCGAGTCGCAGAAGACCGTAATGCCCGCTGCCAGCAGCTCTTTAACGCGCGGGATCCCGCGGCGGCCCTGCAGCAAGTAAAGATTCGTTGCAGACAGGGTTGCCACTGCGATGCGGGCCAGGGCCACCAGCTTGATTGTCCGCGCAGCCATTGCCTCATCGGCAGGAGCCAGCGAACAAACAGTGTCCGGCAGACTACCCGTCCCTCAAAACCTTCCTCCTGGAGGGGGCGTTCTGCCAGATAAGGCAGGACGAAATCGGCTGGCGACTCCGACCGGCGACTCCGACTCATCGATATGCAGATCGAGCAGGTGCCCATAGCGCAGCGCCAGACGAATGACCTCATCGATCAAGGCGCGCTGATCCTCCTCAGCCAGAGGAGTCCCGCCGATAGCATCGGCTCCCTCTTCCAGAGCAGCCGCCAGCAGCTTGCGCCCGCGCCGTCCCTGAACGCTCCCCAGGCGGTTCGGAAAGGCGACATTCTCGATATCCAGCAGAGGGCGCAGCTGCTCGCGCACTTGCAAGAGAAGAGAGCGTGCAGTCCGCGCAGCTGGATCTGAAAGTCAACGTTGACCGCTATCACAGTTCGGACAGCGGCCTGAGGGACATTCCAGGCTGGCATGTGTCAAGCCCGAGAGCATCCCGTCGTCCTTCCGCGACGCCGATGAAGCCCTGGTCGCTCTCGAAGCCTGCGTCAAGCGCCGGAACCACTACGCCAATGGACGCACCCGCTGCCGGGTCAACATCGGAGGCAAAGAGCCGTGTAGTCCCGAACTCCACCGCAGTGCGCGCGAGCTAGCCGGGCGTCTCGGCGTCGGCACCACCTATCATATTGCCTCCTCCATTGAGGAAGCGCGGCTCAGCCAGCAAAAATATAGCCTCTGGCCCGTAGAGCGTCTGGAACACATAGAGGGTCTTGGGGCCGAACCTGGTGCTGGCTCACGCCGCAGCCATCAAAGAGCGCGAAATTACCCTCCTGGGGCAGCGTGCAACCAAAGTGGCCTTCTGTCCAGGCACCTTCTCAAGATCGCCAGAGGGGCCACGCGCATCCGCCAATATCCCGAAGTGCTGGCGGCAGCCATCACAGTTGCCCTGGGCTGCGACGGCGTCTCCGTCTCTGGGACCCTGGATATGACGCGCCAGCTCTACCTGGCGGCGGGCCTCTTTGAAGAGGCCCGCCTGGACCCCTCCCTGGTGCCGGCACAGCAGGCCATTCGTCTGGCCACCATCGAAGGTGCGCGGGCCTTGCTCTGGGACGACGAGATTGGATGGATCCTCTACAACGACCCCATCCAGACCCTGGTCTATGCTGTCAAAGGCAGCAGCGTCAAGCGCAGCATCATCAACGGAGCCCTGGTCATGGAGAAGCGCCGCGTCCTCACCCTTCACGAGGAAGAAGACAAAGAACAAGCGCGACGACTCACAGAACGAGTCGTCGCGCGCACTGGCCTCAAGCGTGGCCAGATCCCAATCACCAGCAGCCTCTACGATTGAAGGCTGACGTCCTCGGAAGGTCCAGCGAGCTGAGAGGAGTTAGAGCCAGCAGCCGGGCCGGGCCTGGGGCTGGCCCCGTCAGCACTGCTGGCGGCCTTAAGCGGCCTGCTGGTCACCGGCTCCCCATCGCCATCGCCGTAGAGGAAGCAATGGGCCCAATGTCCGTTGCCCAGCTGAGTGCGGCGCGGGAAGCGCTGGCGGCAGATTTCCATCGCATGAGGGCAGCGCGGATGGAAACGGCAGCCGCTAGGGGGATTAATCAGGCTGGGGATCTCGCCGCGGGCCGGCAACTGCACCGTCTGGCCGCTCATCATGCGGTCGGGGTCGGGAGCTGCCGACAGCAGCAACTGAGTATAGGGATGCTTCGGACGCTGCGTCACCTCCTCGCTGGGGCCGCCTTCCACCATCTGCCCCGCATACATCACCAGCGTCTCCTCAGCGAAGTAACGCGCGCTGGCAATATCGTGCGTGATATAAAGCAGCGCGAGCTGCTCTTCATCCTTCAAGCGCAGCAACAGGTTCAGAATATCGAGGCGGATCGAGACGTCCAGCATCGAGACCGGCTCATCGGCCAGCAAGACCTCCGGGCGCACGGCCAGGGCACGGGCGATAGCAATACGCTGGCGCTGGCCACCGCTGAGCTGGTAGGGATACTTCTCAATGAACTGCTCAGCGGGCGTCAAACTCACGCGGCGTAGCAGCGCCAGAATCTGCTCCGTTTCCTCGCGACGGTTATGGACATGTCCATGTACACGCAAGGGGCGGCTGAGGTGATAGCGCACACTATGGATCGGATTCAAAGAAGCGAAGGGATCCTGGAAAATCAACTGCACATGGCGCCGATAAGCGCGCAGGGCCTGACCGCGAGCCTTCAGATCGATGGGCTGGCCGTGGAAGCGGATCACCCCTGAAGTGGGATCGTAGAGGCGGGCCAACATGCGGGCCACAGTCGTCTTTCCGCTGCCGCTCTCGCCAACCACCGCCGTAGCGCGCCCGGGGTAGAGGGCCAGCGAAGCATCCTCCACCGCGTGGACAGCGCGCGGGGGACCGAAGAGGCGGATAGAACGCAGCGGGAAATCCTTGCGCAGGTGCTCTGCCTCCAGCACCGGCTGCAGAACCTTCTCAGGAGTCTGTTGCACAGTCAACTGCTCAGAAACGCTCATGCGATTGCACTCCCTTCAGCCAGAGCCTCGTAACGTGCCGCGAACTCGGAGCTGCTCGGCGGACCTTCTGGACGTTGATGGGCATCGTAGAGATGGCAAGCCACCAGCTGGTGCGGCGTCTCTGCCGTCGAGGGCTGCAACTGGGGCTCGAGCTGCTGGCAGGGCTGCCAGGCAAAGGGACAGCGGGGATGAAAAGCACAACCCGCGGGAACGGCGCGCAGATCGGGAGGAGAGCCGGGAATGCCGGCCATGCGGCGAATGGGGCCATGCAGCTTGGGGAAGGAATTCAGCAGGCCGTAGCTGTAGGGATGACGGGGGTGAGCGTAGAACTCCTTGCTGCTCGCCTTCTCCACCATCTTGCCGGCGTACATCACTGCGATCGTATCGGCCAGTTCCAGCAGCAGCGACAGATCGTGTGTAATAAAGATCAGAGCCGTTGAGAACTCTCGGCAGAGCGAACTGATCAGATCGAGGATCTCGCGCTGGACCACCACATCGAGAGCCGTCGTTGGCTCATCCATAATGATCAGCTCTGGCGTCAGGGCCAGAGCGATGGCGATCACCGCGCGCTGGCGCATACCGCCGCTCAGCTCGTGAGGGTAGCTGCGGAGGCGATCGGGAGCAATACCGACCATCTTCAGAAGCTCGGCAGCGCGCTCCTTGCGCTGCGCGGCGCTCATCTCGGGGCAATGCGTCTTCAGCACATCCATGATCTGAGTGCCGATGGTCATCACCGGATTGAGGGCATTCATCGCGCTCTGAAAGACGATAGCCATCTCATTCCAGCGAAAGGCCCGCAACTGAGCTGGAGAGAGCCGCAGCACATCGATCGTCTCCGGAGACGGGGCAGGCGAAGCAGCGGTCGCCCCAGCGCGAGCCGCCTCGGACTGAGGGCGGCCCAGATCGCTGATCGCCACAATTTGCGAGGCTTTTTCGAGCTTCTCATGCTTGCGAGGATGATAGAGCACCTGGCCGCCGGTGATATAGGCTGGCGGGCGCAAGAGACGCGAGATAGCGTAAGCCAGGGTTGACTTACCGCAACCGCTCTCGCCTGCCAATCCCAGGATCTCGCCCCGTCGCAGCTCGAAGCTCACCTCCTTGACCGCGTGCACAATGCCGTTGACCGCATAGTAGTCAACGCTCAGATTGCGGACCTCCAGAAGGACCCCATTGCCATTGCCGGAGGGGGTGGGGGTATGCTTGTTGGTCTGATTGTCCGTCATAGGCATTACGTTACCGCCTTCTCTTTGAGTTCCTTCGGCACATGCTCGCTGATCTCGCTGCGCAGACGCGGATCGGCGATCTCATCGATGCCGAAGTTAATCAGTGCCAGGGCGGCACCAAGCAAGGCGATGCAGCAACCTGGGGGAGCGAACCACCACCACAGGCCGGAGAAGATCGAATCGGACTGCTGCGCCCAATAGAGCATACTTCCCCAGCTCACGGTATTGATGTCGCCCAGACCCAGGAACTCCAGTGCCGTCCAGGCCAATAGCACGAAGATCACAGTGCTCACAAAAGCCGCCGCCACAATGCCGATCTCGTTGGGGAAAATCTCGAAGAAAATGATGCGCCAGACGCTTTCTCCGCTGGCACGGGCCGCGGTCACAAACTCCCGGCTGCGCATCGAGAGCGTCTGTGCTCGCAGCAGGCGGGCGTTGAAGGACCAGTTGGTCAGGATGATCACCAGGGCGATCGTCAGAGGCCCCTTGGGGAAGTAGCCGACCGCCACGATCGCCAGCGGGAGCGCAGGGATCACCAGGAAGACGTTGGTCACCAGCGAGAGAATCTCATCGATGATCCCGCCGAAGTAGCCGCTCACCAGGCCGACCACGACCGAGACCAGGGTCACCAGGAGACCCGTCAGGAAGCCCCAGAACACGCTGCTGCGCGTGCCATAGAGCAACTGCGAGAAGATATCCTGACCCGTGGCCGTCGTGCCCAGCCAATGGGCGGCCGAGGGCGGCGTTTCCGAGAGCTTGGAGGTCGCGGTGGGATCATAAGGGGCCAACAGCGGCCCAAAGATGGCCACCAACAAGAAGAAGGCGACAATGCTGCTGCCAATCGCCACCTTGCGATTGCTCGTCAAGGTCCGCCAGACGAGCCGGAGGCTCTCGCCCAGGCGGACAAGCCGCGAATCCCTGCGTGGAAACTTTTTTGGAAACGTTGACGGGATCGTTTCCGGCTCTAGAGTAGCTACGTGCTTGAGATCCTTGCCCAGGCTCATAGGTGTCAGGCGCTCCTTTCGAGGCGGACGCGGGGATCGAGGAAGGCGTAGCTCAACTCGGCGAGGAAATTGGCGCCGAGCACGCCGAGGGCGACGACCAGGAAGATGCCCTGCATCAGGGAATAGTCCTGATTTTGGACGGCCTGTAGCAGGGAGTAGCCGATGCCGGGATAGGAGAAGACCATCTCCGTCAGCAACTGGCCGCCGACAATGAAGCCCAGAGAGATAGCGAAGCCGGCCACGTTAGGCAGAATCGCATTGCGGGCCGCGTAAGCGAACATAATGCGACTGGTACGCAAGCCTTTGGCCTTCGCCATCAGCACGTAGTCCTCTGAGAGCGTCGTAATCATCGAGTTGCGCATGGTGAGCATCCAGCCGGCGACGGAAGCGATAACGATCGTCAAGGCTGGCAAGATCCCATGATATATCACGCTTGCGATGAAATCAAGCGTCCATCCTGGATCAACGTTCAGCTCATCGTAGCCGCCGGTCAAAGGGAACCAGCGCAGCTCGAAGCCGAAGATGTAGAGGATCAAGAGGGCCATCCAGAAGTAGGGAATGGCCGACAGGAAATTCAGCAGCGGCGACAGAAGGCTGTCGAGCAGCGAGCCGCGTTTCCAGGCCATCACGATGCCCAGGAGGCAGCCAAGGGCGAAGCTCAGGATCACCGAGACCAGGCCCAGGCCCAGCGACCAGAAGATATCGCGCCCGATGACGTTGGTCACCGGTTCGAAGGAGGAGGTCACGGCCACACCAAGGTTGCCGTGCAGCAGGCTATTCAGGTAGTCAAGGTACTGGATGGGGAGAGGGTCGCCGGTGTTGTAGCCCAGCTCGGCCTGGATGGCCTTCAGGTAGGCGGCCCCCACATGGATACCGCGGCTCTGCAGGTTTCCCAGCAGCACCGCTGCCGGGTCGCCCGGAGCCAGGCGCGGAATCACAAAGTTTAGGGTAATTGCCGCCCAGGCAGCAAAGAGATAGAACAGAATGCGACGAAGCAAGTGGCGCATTCAGGGACTCCTTCGTACCTTCCACCAGCCACGCTGCACTGCACGGCGCCCGCATCGGCCCGCCCGTGCTGCGTGGCTCGAGCGGTGCAGCGCAGATGGGCAAGGTGCGCTCCTAGAGATTCTCCCCATCTGGGGGGAGTATACCATCAAGATCGAAGCAGAACAACGGTCAAGTTGATGAGTATCCCTGGCGATGAGATCTCTCCGGCTTCCCCGCCGGTTCCTTCGTCCTCAGACAAGGGGAATGGCCTCTCTGGCCAGGGCCGAGAGGCCATTCCGCTGCTCGGCAGGTCCCGGAAGTAGGGAAAGGAGCCTACGAAACGGGCTGCAGGTGCATCACGATGATCTCGTTATCGGGATACGAGTAGGGCGAGCCGACGGCGTACTGGTTCTGCTGGTCGGGCCAGCCGGTGAAGCGCATGGTATTGTACTCGAACCAGCGAGCACCGGCCACCACCGGAATCCAGGGCACCTGCTCAACCATGATGCGCTCCAGACCCTGGATCGCCTGCTTCTGGACCGTGGGGTCCATTGTCGAGGCGAACTGCTGGAGGAGCTTGTCGGTCTGAGCGTCCTTCCAGTAGCTGCTATTGCGCCCATTGGGCGGAATGCTCTGGCTGCTCAGAGTGCCGTTGTAGACGAAGTAGGGGGTTGGGCCGCCGCCCACGCCGCTGATCATGAGCTGGTAGGGCTTTGCCCCTGCGCGGAAGGTCAGATACTGGGCCTCCGGCATGAGCTTGATGTGGATATCGATGCCGGCTGCTTTGAGGTTGCTCTGGACCACCTGGGCCCACTTGTTCCAGTCGGAGTACTCGGCGACCGAGATCAGCTCGAAGGAGAGGCGCTGGCCGTTCTTGGTAAAGATGCCGTCACTCCCCTGGGTGTAGCCGGCGCTCTTGAGGATCTGCTGGGCCTGACTCGCGTTAGGCGTGGTGGGCAGGTTGGCATACTCGGGCAGTACATACTGCTGATTCCCGGGGGAAGGCAGCAGGCCACTCTGGGGCACTGGAGGCACCAGGCCCGACTCACCCTGCTGGGCCGCCGCCTGTCGGTCGATGGCGGCGCTGATGGCCTTGCGCACCGCGACATCGCTCAGCAGAGGATCGTGCACGTCGATGAAGATGCCGAATTCATCGACCGGAGCCATGAAGTAGTGGAAATGTTGCGGGTCCTTGGCCACAAAGTTCTGCTGCAGGTTGTCGGCGTAGTAACCCGACCAGTCAACCTGACCGCTGGGCATGACCAGCTTGAAGGCGTCGTTGTCTTTGTAGCGCGGCTCCTTGATCTCGTCAACTTTGACCAGGTTGGCCTGGTAGTAGCTGGGGTTCTTGTCGAGGACCAGAAGATCGGATGTGTACTTCGCGACCACAAAGGGACCGGTGCCAACCGGCTTGCTGTTATAGTACTTGGTCACGTCGCCGACCGACTCAAAGATGTGCTTGGGAATGATGACGGTCAGGCCGGCAATGTAGTAGATAGCCCCGGGGAAAGGCTTCTGGAAGGTCATGACAACTGTGTCGGGATCGGGCGCCACGACGCTCTTGAGATAGCCCCAGTCACCGTTGAGGTCGGCTGCGGGATACTGCTTGAGGGCGTTGAAGGTGAAGACAACGTCATCGGCGCTGAAAGGCTGGCCGTCGTTCCACTTAACACCCTGACGCAGGTGGAAGGTGACCTGGGTGTAGTCGCTGTTGAACTGGTGGCTGAGGGCCAGCAGGGGGTGATAGGTGTTGTCGTTGACGTTGCAGAATTCGAGCGTCTCGTAGACGAAGCCATTGATGCCAATGTTAGGCGTGGAGGCATAGGGGTTGAAACCCTGGTCGGTGAAGGCGCTGGCTTGGGCGGCCAGGGTGAGGACCTTTTTGCCGCTCTGGCCACTCTGCGAGCTGCTCCCACCACAGGCTGTGAGCAGCAGCACAAGAATGGCCAGGAGGCTGAAACACAAAGTGCCGGCCTTGAGCTTCATGCCAGTTGTGCGCACTGGGTTGCCAAACACAAAGAACCTCCTGTAACGGCTCTTGAAATACGGTGAGTCTCTACCGCTTGTTGATGCTCCGCGTGGACCTGATCGGTGCAGGCTGGAGAAGCCCCGCGCTGAAGACCAACCTGCCCCCGGCCAGGAGAAATGCTTGCCCGCGCTCTCTCGCTTCTGACCGCGCCCTGCCTGCATCTCGCCTGACAACCCACCTCGGCGCGACCCTAAGCTGAGACGCTCTGGCCGTGATCGCTCTTGCTGAGGATAATCGCCCCTCTCGTCTCTCTGGATCGGTGCTACAGACGCTCGCTCGCCCGCTCCCCGCCGCGGGCGCCGCTCGCCTCCGTGCCCGCCTCCGCTCGCTCACTCCTTTCCCGGTCGGCGCAGCCCTTCTCTTTCTGCCTCCGACCCCTCTTTTGAGAAATATGACAGATCGTCTAGACCAGTTCTCTAGAAACTATACTCCCTTTGGCTCGATCTGTCAAGACATCTAGACCACTAGACCAAAAAATGAACGAGCAACTCTGTCGCTGGCGCCCACGGAAGGCAAGGGGTGAGCGAGGCGACCCTGATCTCTCGGTCTGTCGCCCGGCCAGTCTGATGGCTGCCGGGCTGGCCATGACCGCTTGAGGCGCGCTGGCTGCTCCCGTTAGCGTCCGATGCCGCTCACCCGGCCACCCTCCCCGCTGCCCCAGCGCGAGATCACCACCTTGCTCTCGGTGAAGAAACGCACGGCGTCGCGTCCCTGGGGGTGGAGGACTCCAAAGAAGGAGCGCCTGGCGCCGCTGAAGGGGAAGTAGGCCATAGGGGCTGCGACTCCGATGTTGATGCCGACGTTGCCGACGGCGATGCGATAGCGAAACTCGCGAGCTGCCGCTCCGCTCCTGGTGAAGATCGAGGCGGCATTGCCGTAATCGCTGGCGTTGATCAGGCTGATGGCTTCCTCGAGGCTGGCGACTGGCGTGATGCTGACGACGGGGCCGAAGATCTCTTCCTGGTAGACGCGCATGTTGGGACGGACCTCGTCCAGAATGGTGGGGCCGACAAAGTAGCCGCGGGGATAGGCGGGGACGCTGACGTGGCGTCCGTCGAGTGCGGGCTGGGCGCCTTCGGCGATGCCCTGGGTGATCATGGCCACGATGCGCTCACGGGCCTGGGCCGAGACGACCGGTCCCATATCGACGCCTGGTTCGAGTCCGTTGCCCAGACGCAGGCGGGCGGCGGCCTCTGTCAGGCGCTGGCGGGTGGCGGCGTGGGCCGTGCCGACTGGCATGATGAGCGAGTTAGCCAGGCAGCGCTGACCGGCGGCCCCGAAGCAGGAATTCATGATGCTGGCCAGGTGGCTATCAAGGTCGGCGTCGGGCATGATGACAATGGCGTTCTTGGCTCCGCCCGAAGCCTGGACACGTTTGCCTTGGGCCGCTGCGCGCGCGTAGACATAGGCCGCGGTTTTGGTTGAGCCGACGAAGGAGATGGCCTTGACCTGGGGATGGTCGAGCAGGGCGTTGACGGCCTCTTGGCCGCCGTTGACGAGGTTGATGACTCCGGCTGGAAAGCCAACCTGGTCGATCAGTTCGAAGACGCGCTGCTGGACGATAGGGTCTTGCTCGGAAGGTTTGAGGATGAAGGTATTGCCGCAGGCTACGGCGTAGGGCCAGAACCAGAAGGCGATCATGAAAGGAAAGTTGAAGGGGGTGATGGCGGCGCAGACACCCAGCGGCTGGTAGATGACTTCTTCATCGATGCCGCGGGCGGCCCCGTCTTCCAGCCCATACCCCATCATAAGCGAGGGGATGCCGCAGGCCGTTTCAACGTTTTCGATGCCACGCTGGACCTCGCCGCGGGCATCCTCAAGGGTTTTGCCCATCTCGGTGGTGATGAGGCGGGCCAGCTCTTCGCGCTGCTCGTCCAGCAGGGTGCGGAGCTTGAAGAGGTAGCGAGCGCGTTCTTGGGGCGGTGTGGCGCGCCACTCCGGAAAGGCGGCAGCGGCGCTATTTACGGCGGCTTCAACATCGGGGGCCTTGCTAAGAGGAACCAGGGCCAGTACTTCATCGGTGGCCGGGTTGCGCACTTCCAGAAAGCTAGCGGTTTCTGCCGCCCGCCAGGCACCACCGATATAGTTGCGCAGAACCGGTAGCTGGGTTGTCGCTGAGACCATCGCTCTCCACTCCTGTCGCTAGCGTGCTTGGTTTGCGCTGAGTCTGTCTCCGATTTTTTTCGCCTGGTTGCCGGCTGTGAGTGCCCTTCTGGACCTGGTGAGCGTAAAGGGCGCTTGCTCATGGGACGGCCTCGGCCCGCTGCTCGCTGGCGTTGCCTCTTCTGGCCTGCCTGGCCCGGTTCGCTGCGCTTTGGCTCGGCGGCGCTGCCTGCCTTGGCTGCTCTTTTCTGAAACTGGTTTGCTGGGGTAGAGCGTCTTTCCTGGGTAGATGCAGATCGAGGGGAGGCGTCTCCGCTCCCACTGCCTCTCTGGCTGACTGGCGGGCCGCTACCCAGGAATGGACTGGCAAACTCTTGCCTTTTTTGTTGTGTTGGTTTAGTTATAGGCAAAGGCGGCGGCAGTGTCAAGGGGCGAGAGCTTCAGTGGCTCTCTCACGGGTGATGTGGCGGGGAACATGCGAAGATGACGGGACCTGGGCTGCTCTGCCGATGACCGGGGGCAGCTTCTTGCCAGGGCAGAGAAGAAGGCGAGGCTCTCCCTGTGCTCAGCCGGACGCCTCCCTCTCTGCCGCCGGCGGGCTACCAGGGGGAAGCTTCTTATTCGCCTTTCTTGTGACCTTTCTCGCGGTGCTGCTTCATGACTGTGCGAGCCGCGACCTCTTTGGCGCGCTTGCCGTAGCGTCCACTCTTCTCGGCTTCTTCTTTGATGTGCTTGTACTGTCGCTCTTCCTTCTCTCCAACCCCCTTCAGGGGCTTGTTGTCTGGCATATCAACCTCCATAACTCGCTGGAACAACGAACTGGCTGTTGAGCTGTTGGACTGGAGCGCTGCCCCACCTCTCTGAACACGGCTGAGGGGAGGGGGAGAGAGACAGAAGAGGCTGGGAGGCCGTGCGAGCCTCTAATCTGGTCGGGGGAAGAGCGTCGCTGGGCAAAGAGCAGGGCCACGGGGATCTGCAACTCTCCCCGTGGCCCTGCAAGGGAGTGTGCTCTCTCTCTGCTGGTAGCTGATAGTCAATCCATGTGGAACATTTCGGGTAGAAGGTGGGGCCAATGGGTCTGAGGATCGATCTCCTGGGTCATAATTTCGGCCATCCACTGCTGCCAGCGCTGGTTGACGGGGTCCTCGGCCAATGTTCGGGCCATGCGCTCAAAGTCCTCGGTTTCCAGGTAGGCGAAGAGCTGGGTCCCGTGACGGAAAATGCTATAGTTGCGAGCGCCGGCGCGGCGCAGGGCCTCCAGCATCTCTGGCCAGATCTCGTCGTGGCGACGCTTGTATTCCTCCTCGTAGCCAGGCTTGACGCTCATCAGAAAAGCGATGCGTTGCATGGTAGCGGCTCCTTTCTTCTTCCTCGCTTCGTTGCTCCGCAATGGTGCTGAGGCTGCGGCGAGCTGCTTTGCTGCCTGTCGGGCGGACCAGGATCATCTGGCGCCTCCTCTCAGTCTACCGCAGGATCGAGCAAGGTGGGAAGCTGGCGGCGCAGCAATTTGCCGGAGGAATTGCGCGGCAGCTCCGTCACGAAATGGATGGCGCGCGGCAGCTTATAGCGTGCCAGGCGTGTTTGCAGATGGGCGAGCAACGACTCAGCGCTGGTAGACTGGTCTGGGCGCAGACGCACGAAGGCGATCGGGACCTGGCCCCATTGTGGGTCGGCTTGCCCGCAGACGCCGGCCTCAGCTACGGCGGGATGACTCAGCAGGGCGGCCTCTATTTCGGCGGGATAGATATTCTCCCCTCCCGAAATGATCAGATCGGAGCGGCGGTCGAGCACGTAGAGGTAGCCCTCGGCATCCAGGTAGCCGATATCGCCTGTGGCCAACCAGCCATCTTGCAGGACTGCCCGCGTTGCCTCGGGGCGGTCCGCGTAGCCCGGCGTGATGGTTGGTCCCTTGAGGTAGATCATGCCGACCTCGCCGGGGGGGACCTTACGGCCATCCTGGCGGATCTCGAGCTGCACTGGAGACAGCGGGCGCCCGGCGGAGCCGAGCTTGCGCAGGGCATCGGCAGGCGAGAGGGTGGCCGCTTGCGAGCAGGCTTCGGTCAGGCCGTAGGTCTGAACGACGGGGATGCCCCGTGCGGCGCAGGCTTCCAAGAGAGGACGCGGTGCCGGGCCGCCGCCGAGCAAAACGCAGCGCAGGTGAGCCGGATAGCGCGCACCAGGTCGCTCGCTCTCCAGGGCGTCAAGCATCCGTTGCAGCATGACGGCCACGACCGAGATGATGGTGACGCCCTCGCCAAAGATAGAGCGATTGACGGCAGCGGCCTCAAATCTCTCATGCACATTGATGCTGATGCCGTAGATGGCGCTGCGCATGATGATGGTCAGGCCGCCAATATGGAAGAAAGGCAGGCAGGCCAGCCAGCAGTCGTCGAGGTGATGACCCAGGTTCAGCGCTGAGCCGATGGCGTTCCACCAGTGCATGCCATAGGTAATAAGCACTCCCTTCGGCTCTCCCGTAGTGCCAGAAGTGTACATGATGGCTTGCACGGCATTGAGGTCGATCGGAGGAGCGGAAGCCGCGAGGGCTGTAGAACTCGGTACAGGGACCGCCTCAAGCTCGACGCCGCCATCGGCTCGCAGGAGCAGGGTAGCATGACCAAGCTGCGGCAGGGCCGCGGCCAGGCTGCGCGCTCGTTCCGCCTGGCTCCTATCGCTAAGGAGCAGGCTCACGCGAGCGTCCTGAAGCTGCCACCGAAGCTCTGCCTGGCTCAGGCGCGTGTTGAGGGGGACAAGGACGGCCCGCAGACGAGTCAAGGCGTGAACGCAGGCCACGTAAGCCGGACTGTTGACGGCCAGCAAGGCGACCCGCTGGCCGCTGACGATGCCCAGGGTGGCTAGCTGCTGAGCTAGTTTTGTCACCTGCTGCTCTAGCTCGGCGAAGCTCCAGCGTAAGGTCCCACTCTGCACAGCCAGGTGCTGAGGACGATTTTCTGCGCTGCGCTGCAGCCAGTCTGGCAGAAGCAAGGGGCTGCCCCCTCCCTGAGAGGTGTCGGAATCCATGCTTTTCTCTCTGCTCCCTCCTTTCTGATCTCTCCTCTTGCCAGTGTTTTCTTATAGTAGAATTGAATGGCGTGCGAGGGCCTCGTGATCGGGTCTGACGCCCAAACCTGGCCCTGATGGAAGCTGGAGCAGGCCGCCATTGAGCGCGAGCGGCTCCGTGAGCAGGTCCGTGCTCAGCATAGAGAGGGTTGCCAGCCCGGCGGCCCGGGTCAGCGCGGGATGGGAGGCGGCCAGATGGAGGGCGGAGCAGACCCCAATGCCGGCCTCCAGGGCGCTGGTAATGACACAGGCGACGCCGCGTGCTGTCGCCTCTTCGATCAGCTGCAGGGCTGGTCGCAGGCCGCCCAGAAACTGTGGTTTGAGAATGAGCACATCGGCGGCCTCCAGACGGAGCAACTGGCGAGCGCTCTCCAGACTGTTCAGGCTCTCATCGGCGGCGATGGGAACGGGAGAGCGACGACGGAGCTGGCGCAGTCCTTCCAGGTCGTCGGCGGCAAGCGGTTGCTCGACGTACTCGACCCCATAGGGAGCGCAGGCGCGCAGCATCTGTTCGGCTTGGGCAAGGCTCCAGCTCGCATTAGCATCCAGACGCAGGGTAATATTCTGGCCGATGCTGGCGCGCACCGCCGCCAGGCGCTCCAGGTCCTCTCCTTCCTTACCGGCTCCTGCCAGCTTCAGCTTCAGGCAGCGAAAGCCGGAGGCCACTGCCTGGCGAGCGGCCTGGGCGGCCTCGGGGGGAGCAGCAACGCCAATCGCGGCGTTGACGGGAACGGCGCTGCGGGCATAGGGGGCCAGCAGACCTTGTCTGGCAGCGCGGGCCTGCAGGTCCAGCAAGGCAACTTCCAGAGCGAAGGTCACCGGCGCTGGCAGGTGGCTATCGGCCCTTTCCTGCTCCCTCTCAAGAAGTGCCAGCGCGGCGGCCAGCGACATACCCTGCAGGCGGCTGGCCAGCGTAGGCAGAGCGGCTAGTGTACGCTCCAGCGGGGGACTGAAGGGCGGCAGCGGTGCCAGCTCTCCGTAGCCTTGCAGGCTGCCGCCGGCCCCCTTCACCTCGATGATTGCTCCCCTGCGGGCAGTCAGCAGCCCGTGAGCAGTACGGAAGGGGGCGCGCAGCGACAGGCAGTAGCACTGCCAGTCAATAGCTTCGACAGCCAGCCTATCGAGCATAATTTCAGTATCCTGATTTCTATATCCTGAAGCGGATCGAAGCCTCTGCAACGGGCGGTACGAAATATGGAAGAGAAAGATGAATTTCAGTATCCTGAAGCGGATCGAAGCCTCTGCAACCGACCCCCTCGAAAACCCCTCCGGGATACATCTTCCATCTGCTCTAACGATTCAGGCCCCGTTTTTGGCAGCTGAGCGCCTCGCCATCTCCCGCTTCCCCCCTCATTTCCCCTTCTCTGACGGCTCGCCTCGAAACTCGTTGGCTGCAGCGCTCAAGGGGCGAGTTTCGAGGAAGCACCAGCCTCTTTCAGATGACTTCAGCGGCAAGAACTGCAGCTCTTCGGCCCGATCGGGCCAGCCTGGAGTGGCTCAGACGCTGGCCTCGAACGAGTTTCGAATCAGGCCCTCACATGGGCCATGGTGGAGGGGGGAGGTCTCCCGGTCTCCCCGACGCGGTGTCTTTCCTTCCCCCTGTCTTCGACGGTCAGGTCCCAGCGCCGGTGGCACCACGGCAGGAGCATGGAGCACGTGTGAGGGAACGGAGCAACCACCATCCCAGCCTGGTCAGGAGCTGGCTCTGTGATCCCCCTTGCGACTGGGTCTCACCTCCCCCTGACGAGAGGCCTCGCCTCCGAGGCCGGCTTCCCTCGCTCCAGAAGGGGCCTTGCCGGAAGCACCGTGCCAGGAGCGAGGGCCTTGACGCTCCTGGCCTGGACCAGGCGGGGCGCGCTCCCCCGAGCCAGGCGCGGCTCACCTGCCTTCAGGACGCTCCCCTTTCTCCGGTCAGGCCGAGAGACCGGCCAGGGGCTCCGGCCCTCAAACAGTCCTGGGACGCGGCCCCGGCTTGCCTCGCCTGGATCCCTCCAATCCCTGCCGCAGCCGGTCCCGCCCACCTGCGTCTTTGTGCGGGCCAACGTCCTGGAGGGCCTCCCGTTTCCCTCCGGCCAGTTCTGCTACACCCATCAGGGCCTCCTCGTGGCGGCCATTCCTGCCCGCGCCTGGCCCACCGTCGTGCAGGAGCTGGTGCGCGTCACCCGCTCGGGCGGCTGGATCGAGTTGTTGGAACTCAGCGATCTCATCCAGCCTGCCGGACCGGCCACCCGGCGCCTGCTGGACTGGTTCACCAGCATCAGCCGGCAGTTGGGCTTTGAGAGGGAGGTCCTGCACCGACTGGGAGACCTGCTCACCCAGGCCGGCTGCCTTGACGTCGTCAGCCAGGACATCCCGGTCCCGCTCGGCCGCTGGGCCGGGGCCAGCGGGCACTTGCTGCTGACCGATGTGCTGCATGGGCTGGAGGCCCTCAAGGAGTCGGCTCGCGGCTCAGGGCTAGGGCAGGCGTGGGAACTTGGAGAAATTCGGCTTGCGCTTCTCCAGGAAAGCGTTGCGCCCTTCCTTGCCCTCCTCAGTCATATAGAACAGCATAGTGGCGTTGCCGGCCAGGTCCTGCAGGCCGGCCAGGCCATCGGTATCAGCATTGAAGGCTGCCTTCAAGAAGCGCAGAGCCGTGGGACTCTTCTCCAGCAGCTCCCTGGCCCACTTGATGGTCTCCTCCTCTAGCTGCTCCAAAGGCACCACCTTGTTGACCAGGCCCATCTCATAGGCTTCCTGAGCGCTATACTGGCGACAAAGATACCAGATCTCGCGGGCCTTCTTATGGCCCACGATACGCGCCAGCATAGTGGCGCCCCAGCCGGCGTCGAAGCTGCCCACGCGCGGCCCCGCCTGGCCGAAGCGCGCATTATCGGCGGCAATCGTGAGGTCGCAGAGCACATGCAGCACGTGGCCGCCGCCGATGGCATAGCCGGCGACCATCGCGATGACGGGCTTGGGCAGATACTTAATAACCTTCTGCAGATCGAGGGCGTTGAGACGCGGCACCCCGCCCTGATCGACATAGCCACCCTCGCCGCGCACGCGCTGGTCGCCTCCCGAGCAGAAGGCTTTCGTGCCGGCCCCCGTCAAGATCACCACCCCGATCTCGGGGTCCTCGCGACAGCGGTTGAAGGCGTCGATCATCTCGCTCAGGGTCTCTGGGCGGAAAGCGTTATGAACTTCTGGGCGGTTGATGGTGATCTTGCCGATGCCCTCGGCCTTTTCGAAAATAATGTCCTGATAATCGCAGACCTTTTGCCAGTTGATGGACATAGATTCTGAAAATTCCCCTTTCTCCCTTGATATGCGCTACTGAAACGAGGTAGCCTGACGTTCAGGCGTGTCCGAGGCCGGTAGAGAAGAGCAGAAAGAGAGAACCAGCTCGGCGAAACGTCTGGGCTGTTCCAGATGAACGGTGTGGCCGGCCTCGGGCACAATAGCCAGGGTGGCGTGGGGTAAGCGTTGAGCCATCTCCTGGCCGATGGCGCAGAACTTTTCGTCTAAGGCCCCGCAAATCAACAGGACTGGCAGCTGCAGCTCCGGCAAGCGAGCATGCAGCGGGGGCTGGACGCCAGTCCCGACGCCGCGCAGGCTGCCGGCCAGGCCCTCCGGTCGATTGGCCAGACGTTGGGCACGCAGAGCGGCTCGCTTTTCCGCGGGCAGGCGCTGCTGGCTGGCAAAGAGCGGCTGCTGTTCCCAGCGCGTCACGAAGGCCGCCAGGCCCTCGCGCTCGAGGCTGGCGGCCAGCGCCTCGTCATGACGCCGGCGCAGCTCGCGCTCCTGGGGATCGGCGATGCCTGGCGAAGCGCTTTCCAGAATGAGCGCGCGGAAGAAGCCCGAGAAGGAGCAATAGAGCGCGATACGTCCACCGAGCGAGTAGCCCAGCAAAATGGCCTGAGCGGGAGCGATCCCGAGCTGGCGAAGGGCCTCGAGCAAATCGGCGCGGCAGTGCTCCATGCTATAGCGCCGAGGATCAGCAGGGGCCTCCGAGAGGCCGTGGCCGTGCAGATCAAGGGCGATGACCCGCCAGCCGGCGGCGGCGAACTCCTCAAGGAAGGGGCCCCAGCCGAGAGCGCTTCCCGTGAAGCCGTGCAGCAGGACCAGCGCCGGCTGAGTCCTCTGGTCTGTTGGGCGGGCCTCCAGCAGGCTCAGCCGCAGCCCATTGACCTGGAGAAGGTGGCGCTCAATCTGTACCTCCATTCATTATACCCCCGCGCTGGTGGCTGGATGCAATGCCTCATCGACCGCTTGCCAGAGCCGGCGATGGAGCAGCACGTTGCGTGCTCGCTCTGTGCGAACCTCGATTACCCGCAGCCCGCCCCGGCTTAGCCCTTCCTGGCAGGCGCTGCGGAACTCGTCCCAGCAGGCAACGCGTCGAAAATCCCCGCCGTACATCTTCACGGCTGGTGCGAAATCGAGGCCAGTGGGAGTTCCGAAGAGCCGCTCGAAATGGGTTGGATAGGCCGCCTGAGGCAGGAACGAAAAGATCCCGCCTCCATCGTTGTTGATCAAAATGACCAGCAGCGACAGCTTGTGTAAGTGGGCGGCCATCAGGCCATTGAGGTCGTGGAAGAAAGCCAGGTCGCCGATGACCAGCACCACAGGATCGTTCTCGGCCAGTGCCTGGTGAGCTGCGCTGACCCCGAGAGCGCTGGAGAGCAGACCATCGATTCCATTAGCGCCACGGTTGCCGAGGCAACGAATGCGCCGTTCGCTCCAGAAGAAGGTATCCAGGTCGCGTACAGGCATGCTATTGCCCACGTAGAGCGTCGCGCCGTCGGGCAGCAGCTCTGCCAGCTCGCTGAAAACCCGCCCCTCGAACGGCTCTTCGAAGCTCTCCATCGTCTTGCGCAGGGCCTGCTGTGTCAGGCGCTCGGCCTGTTGCCAGCGTCCGAGCCAATCCTCAGAAGATGGCTGGTCCTGGGTGGTCTCGGCCAGGGCCTCGACAAGCTGCTGGCAGATAAGCAGGGGATCGGCATGAAGCATGTCGCTGGCGAGCTGCGTCGGCTCCTCCCAGCCACCGTCGCCATCCACCACCAGCAGGGGCCGATCGGCGTAGCGCTGCAGATAGAGCAAGAGTGGTTTAGAGGTAGGCATAGCGCCAAAACGCAGCACCAGATCAGGAACGGCCTCGGCCACAAAGCGCTCGCTACGCAGGAAAGCGTCGTAGCTGCGCAGGACCGTCGCGGCGGGCTGTCCGGTACTGCGCACCTGCGAGAGAGGATCGGCGAGCAGGGGATAGCCGCAGCGGGCAGCCAGCCGTTGAAGGGCCGGAGCCAGGTGCGGCTCACTCTGGGGTCCGGCGATAATCAGGCCGCGTCTATGCCGGCGCAGCAGCGCCGCCAGACGCGCCACCTCAGCCGCTGGCAGGCCGCCGCCTTCTGCCGCAGTGACTCGCACGTAGGGGGTCTGCTCAGCCCGTCCCTCCCAGGCGAGAGGCTCACGCTCAGCGGGCGAGGGCAGCCGCTCTGGCTGTGGCTCCGGTGTCAACGGCTCGCGGAAAGGAAGATTGAGATGGACAGGACCGGAGGGCCTGGCCCGCGCCAGGGCGACAGCCCGATTGGCCAGGGTGCGAATATAGCGCAGGGCGGCTGGTGTGGCTTCGGGCGGAGCGGCGTCCACAAACCATTTCACGTGCACGCCATAGAGGCGGTTCTGATCGATGGCCTGGGGCGCCCCGCAGTCGCGCAGCTCGTGCGGCCGATCGGCGGTCAGCACTACCAGCGGGACGCGCGTCAGTTTGGCCTCGATAATGGCCGGGAAAAAATTCGCCGCTGCCGTACCCGAGGTGCAGAGCAGGGCCACGGGGGCGGCCAGGCGCTTGGCCAGACCCAGGGCAAAGAAAGCCGCCGAGCGCTCGTCGATATGCATCCAGATACGGATGCCCTCCTCCTCTGCGAAGGCCATGGCCAGCGGTGTCGAGCGCGAGCCAGGGCAGATTACCGCATGCGCGATGCCAGCGCGCCGTAGCTCCGAGACAAAGGCCCCGACGTAAGCGTAGAGTGGATTAGCTGGTGTCGATCTATCGGAGGCTGCTCTCATTGTCATCTTCATCCATTCCCAGCGCCCCTAACATGGCGCGAAACTTCCAGCCAGTCTCGGCGTACTCGCTGGCCGGGTCGGAATCGGCCACAATCCCGCCGCCGGCGAAGAGCGTCGCTTCCTGACCGCCTATCAGAGCTGAGCGCAGGGCCACAGCGAAGGTCCCGTTGCCAGCGGCGTCCAGCCAACCGATCGGGGCCGCGTACCAGCCGCGGTCAAGCCGCTCGCCGGCGCGGATTGCGGCCAGGGCGGCGGCGCGCGGAAACCCTCCGACTGCCGGGGTGGGATGCAGTTCCGCCAGGGCTTCCAGGACAGAGCGACCGGGCAGCAACCTGCCGGTAATGCGCGTCTCCAGGTGCTGAATATTCCTCAGCCGGCGCAGGTGTGGTTCTGGATCGATGTGTATTTCTGTGCACAGGTTTCCCAAAGCCTGTCTGAGCATCTGCACGACAATCTGATGTTCACGCTGGTTCTTGCGGCTACTCAGCAAGGCCCGGGCGAGCTGCTCATCCTCGTGAGGAGAGCGACCGCGAGGGGCAGAGCCAGCCAGGGCCATTGTCTCTAGCGAGCCGTGTTGGGCCTCGACGAGACGTTCTGGCGTGGCTCCGAGAAAGCAGCGTCCGGCCCGACTGAAGGCGAAGAGATAGGCCTCCCGGTAGGCTGTGCGGAGGCGCTGAAGGGCTGGCTCTGGCTCAAAGATTCCATCCTGGCGGAGCAGGCGTACAGCGCGGGCGAGCACAACCTTTTCATAAGCGCCGCGACGGATCTGGCTGACGACCTGCGCGACCTGCTCCATCCAGGCCGCCGGAGACAGCAGCGGCTCGAGGCGCAGGGAGGAGGCTGTCTCGCTGGCCAGCGTTACCGCGGGAGAGACAGCTCTGGCGGGTCGTGCCTGCAGAGCTTGAGCTAGGGCCGCCAGTTGGGCCAAAAGGTCTCTCCCCAGCGCCAGCGGATCTGTCTCGGCCGCAACCAGCGCGTTGACCGTCAGCGTAGGTTCAGGAGTAGAAAAGGTGAACAGGAAGGAAGGTAGCATTAACAACCCGTCGGGGAAGCCTGCCCAGAGCGCCGACCGCGGCTGCTCTGGATCGAAGGCAAAGCCGCCGAAGAGGAGAGGGTGGGAATTGCGCACCGTCAACTCGGCACCCGACGGCTCCGCTGCCACCAGAGCCTCCGCCGCCAGGTGCTGCCAGGCGTTGGCCAGATGCTGGAAGCGTTCCGGTCCCCGGGCTTCCAGGGTGAGCGCGCTGCCTAGCCCGACCAGAATGCGTTGCTCTTCCGGCTCCTGCCAGTAGAAGCGTTCTGTCAGGCCAAGCGCAGGCCCGACGGCGAAGCAGGTCAGAGGATCGAGTTCGGCTGGCCTGGCGGTTGCAGCTAGCTCTTCCTCGTTCCCCTGCCCTTGGCCCGTCGCGCAGCCCTCGACTGGCGAGAGCTGAGGCTCGCCTGCGGCCGGGAAAGGCGGGGGAGAGCTGGCCAATTTAACAGGACCACTGATGCTTACAACTGCGGCGCGCCTTGTGCGCAGAGCGCGCTCGTGTGCCTCTGTCAGCAGAGGGAGCAGGCGCTGTCGCTGCCAGGGGAAAAAGGCAGGCTCTGACTCTGTGCTTGTGCCCAGAGTACTGCTAAAGGCGTTCCTCATCAATTCAGAATCATTCCTATCCAGCAAAAGTAGTGGCGTAGTCGCTCGGTGCATGCATGGCCTGGGAGCACAGGGGGCCGGCTGGTCACGGCGCGAGGCCGCAGCGGCAAGCTAAGGGCCGCTCCACTAAAGCGAGCGGCCCGCTATCCGAAAGCACTGCCTTGTAGTATTATAGAGCGACCTGGCTATCCTGACCAGAAGGGAGAAAGTGCGGCCTTGGCCTGCCTCTGGAAGGAACCCTTTGCCTCCCCGGTCAACGGCTCCTGGCTTGAGCCATGAGCCGGCCCGCAGCCTGACCGGCCCGGGCTTGCGGACTGGTTGACCGCGGCTCACTGCCCACGGGGCAGTCGAGCAGCCCTGGCTGGGTAAACCCGCTTCCTCCCGCGAGGTGAGGCGAAGCCGTTGCTGTCCGCTGGCCAGTGCTGTTGGCCGCATGAAGAGCGGGATACCACCGGAGAGACGGCGGTGTCAACCCCATGCGAAGCGTCGGGAGGGAGCCTTCTTCCTCCCCTGGCCGAAGCCAGGGGTCCCCAGCGGCATGTCTTTATGGAAGACGTGCTGTGCCAGCGCCCTTATCCGGGACGATGACAATGCTCTTGACGACCTCCCTCCTCGGAGACTACCCTGGATCCGAAGGGGCGCCAGCAGCTCGCCCTACGCTGGGAGACTATCCAGGTTGCGGCTGCTTGAAGCGCACAGGCTGTAAGGTCGTAATCTCCGGGCAAAAGTTGTTCGCCGATGGGCTTCTGGGCTGCGCAGTCATGACGATGGAGAGGCTGGTCAAACCATGCTACAAGATCCTTCTCGCGGCCAACAGACTCGGCCAGACATACGCGATTATTATCTGTTGCCGCGCACTCTCAGCGAGCAAGATCGGCTGGAATTTCAGCACTACAGTCTCTACCGTCTCCTGGGCACCCATTTTCTGGCCCCGGTCGAGCGCCCGCGCGTCATTCTGGACGTGGGCACGGGGACCGGAATCTGGGCGAAGGAGGCGGCGCGGCGCTGGACAGAGGCTAAAGTACTGACGGTTGACAGCAGCCTGGCCCTCTTGCGCAGGTTGCCGCGCAATTGCCAGGTGATCCGAGCTAGCCTGCTCGGAGGACTACCCTTGGAAGATGGCATCAGCCACTATACCCATCAACGCTTCCTGGCGGGGGCCATTCCTCTGCCAGCCTGGGACCAGGCCCTCGAAGAACTGAAGCGAGTGACCGCTCTTAACGGCTGGATCGAGTTGGTCGAGCTAAGCGACCACTGCCTGAATCCGGGCCCTTGCACCTTGCTGGTACAGCGCTGGCTACGTCAGTTCTTCCTTCGCTGCGACATTGAACTCTCCTCTGCACTGGAGCTACCTGCACGCCTCGCCAGGCTTGGCTTGGTGCCACATGTCCGTCCGATTGCCATCCCTCTCTGGGGCCTGCAAGCAGGCAAACTCTTCTGCCGCGATGTCCTCCAGGCCTTGCGGCACCTGCGAACAGCGCTTGGGGCCCAGTTTGGACTCTCCCCGCAGGCGATGAATCAGGTCCTTACCGAGTTACCAGCGGAGTGGGAACAGTATCGGACAAGCTGGCTCTGTATCGCCGTCTGGACCCAGGTGATCTGATCCCTTCACCCGGCGAAAGAGCGCGCGCCACAGAGGGATGCACCTGCTCTGACGGGGCTGGCCCAGTGAGGCGAGGGAGCACTGACACGCCAGGGAACCGCTATGCGTGTTGGCTGTAGCGTCAAGATAAAACGGGAGGACAAGAGATAAACCCTGGCGAGCTGAGGATCTCAGCTCGCAGACAAGGGTAGAAGAAAGGAAGAGAGAAGCGGCATGACAAGTACAGCGGGGCCTGGAGCAGTCTATGATGCCATTATCATCGGAGCTGGCCAGGGCGGTGGCCCCCTGGCGACGGCACTGGCTAAAGCCGGACGCAGAACGGCCATCATCGAGCGAGAGCACATTGGAGGAACCTGCATTAATACAGGCTGTACTCCTACCAAGACCATGATCGCCAGCGCGCGCGTTGCCTACCTCGTCCGTCGAGCGGCCAGCTATGGAGTACGCCTCCCAGAAGGGGAACCGCTGGTCGACCTGGCCGTGGTCCGCCAGCGCAAGCGTGACATCGTTGAGAGCTTCCGCCAGGGAAGCGAGCGCCGGCTTAGTGAGACCTCGGGCCTCGATCTGCTGAGAGGCGAAGCTCGCTTTGTTGCTCCCAAGGAGCTGGAAGTAAGGCTGGCCGACGGCAGACTGCATCGCCTGCAGGCCGAGATCATTGTTATCGATGTTGGGGCCAGGCCGGCCTGGCCCCGGCTGCCGGGACTGGAGAGCGTACCGGCTCTGGACTCGACTTCTATCATGGAGCTGGATCGCCTTCCATCTCACCTGCTCGTTGTCGGTGGGGGCTACGTCGGCCTTGAGTTTGGCCAGATGTTTCGTCGCTTTGGTAGCCGCGTTACCATTGTCCATCGCGGAAAGCGCCTGCTGGCCCATGAGGATGACGACGTGGCCGAAGCGGTCGCCCAGATTCTGCGCGAAGATGGCATTCAACTCCTGATGGAGGCAGTCCCTCAGCAGGTCGAGTCTCTCCCCGATGGCCAGCTCCGTCTGAAGGTGGCCACTCCCCAGGGCGAGCGCCAGGTGACTGCCTCCCATCTCCTGCTGGCGGCAGGTCGCCAGCCCAATACCGATAGCCTGAATCTGGAAGCCTGTGGCGTGCAAACCGATGAGCGTGGGCGCGTCCTTGTCAATGAGCGACTCGAAACCAGTGTCCCAGGGATCTATGCTATCGGCGACGCCCGTGTTGGTCCCGCCTTCACCCACATTTCTTATGACGATTTTCGTATCCTGCGCACCAATCTTCTTGAGGGAGGTCAGGCCAGCACTCGCGAGCGTCCCGTGCCCTATACGATCTTCATTGATCCCCAGCTTGGGCGCATTGGCCTGAGCGAGGCCGAAGCTCGGGCTGCAGGGCGTCGCATTCGCATAGCCAGGCTGCCCATGAGTGCCGTCGCGCGGGCCTTGGAAGTGGATGAGCCGCGAGGCTTCATGAAAGCCATCGTTGATGCCGAGAGCGGGCACATTCTGGGGGCGGCCATCCTCGGCATCGAGGGAGGCGAGATCATGGCAATGCTAGAGTTGGCCATGCTCGGCAGGCTCCCCTATACCACCTTGCGTGACGCCATCTTTGCCCATCCCACTCTGGCGGAGGCCCTCAATAACCTGTTTAGCGCCTTTACCGACGAAGAGAGGGGGTAGAGGGAGAGCGAGCGAGGCAAAGAGCAGCTCTGCCGAAAGCCTCTGCCGACAGCGCTCGCTCTCCTGGGGAGAAACCTCACTGCTGGGCGGCGCGCACCGTGACAATCTCATGCTGCGCAGCCCACAGGTTGAGGTCGCGGTGCTGAAGGGCGGCAGCCATCAGTTCAGGGAACAGCTCCGGCGTACAGGCAAAAGTCGGAATGCCTAAAGCGGCCAGGTCTCGGGCCAGTTCCGTATTGAAGGCCGGCGTCCCCTGGTCGCTGAGAGCCAACAGGCAGATCAACTGAACACCGCTCTCCACCAGCGTGGCGGCGCGCTGCCGCATCCGCTTGCTATCTCCTCCCTCGTACAAGTCGGTGATGAGCACCAGCACTGTTTCGCGCGGACGCCTGATTACCTGTTGGCAGTAGCTCAGAGCGTGATTGATATCGGTGCCTCCTCCGAGCTGAACGCCGAAAAGCAGCTCGACGGGGTCCTGCAGGTGCTCGCTCAGATCGACCACCTCTGTATCAAAGACGATCATGCGGGTTGAGACGGCCCGCAGTGAGGCCAGCACGGCCCCAAAGATCGAGGCATAGACGACAGAGGCAGCCATCGAGCCGCTCTGGTCAACGCACAGGACAATATCGCGCAGGGAGGAACGGCGCTGCTTGCGCTGATGTCCGATCAGACGCTCGGGAATGAGAACCTGCTGCTCTCGCTGGTAATGGCGGAGATTGGCGCGAATGGTGCGGTCCCAATCGATGTCGGAGGGACGCGGGCGTCTGGTCCGGCTGGCGTGGCTCAAGCTCCCGCGTACGGCCTGCTCCATGCGATAGGCCAGCCGGCGCTCAAGCTCCTCAACCAGCTTGCGGACAACGCTGCGGGCCGTCTCACGTGTGCGCTCGGGCAGGGCATCTTTAAGCGCGAGCAGCTGGGTCAGCAGCCGCATGTCGATCTCAACAGTGGCCAATAGCTCCGGTTCTAGAAGTAGCTGCCTTAAATTGAGAAGTTTAACGGCATCATGCTGCAGAACATGTACCGCCGGAGTAGGAAAGTAGGTGCGAATGTCACCCAGCCAGCGCGGGAGGTAGGGAGCCGATGGTCCCAGTCCTCCAGAGCGCTCGCTGTCGTAGAGCTGCTCCAGAGCGCGGTCGATAATCCGGTCGCTGCGGCTGAGGAGCGACTCATCAGGCTCTAAGGCATCTTCGTTCAGCGAGGGGTAGAGCTTGAGGGCGCTGGCCGCCTGACGGCCCAGAATCAGACGCCAGCGGCGCAGGCGCTCCTTCTCTTCAATCGGCATGCAGGTTCACCTCCAACAGACGGCTCAGAACAGGCAAGACAAGGCGGGCCCGCTCTTCATTGAGGAGATCGGTGCCTGTGGCAGACGGCCCGGAGCGGGGGCGATGGAGGTAATAAACCTTTTCGCCCATTGCGCGCCGCTCAGCATCGGTGAAGCTACGGAAGGCGCGCCTCAACAGAGGCAGCAGCAGTAGAAACTGCTCTTCGCTGAGCGCCTGTAGCCACTCGTCGAGGGTGCGCCAGAGTCCGTCTAAAACAAGTAGACGCTGGCCGCGGCCCTCCAGCAGGCCCTCCAGCCAGAGCGCAGTTTCCTCAAGCGCTACAGCGGGAGAGAATTGGCGGCTGGCCAGGCGTGACAGAGTGGCGGAGTCCAGGCGCTGGCGGTCCAGCAGCAGCCGGCAGAACCGTCCACGCAGCAGCGGATGAGGGTGCTCATCCTCGCTCAGACGTTGCAGCAAACTGTGCCAGCTCTCTAGCATCTGCTCCTCACCGAAGGTCAACAGACCGCTATCCAGCCGCTCGATGCTGCCCAGCAGCGCACGTGCAGCATCCTCGTCGAGAGCCAGGCAGGCAGCCGGCAGGCCGATCTGGGCACGGGCGAAAAGCGCCTCTACGATAGAGTGCACCTGGGCGCTATCGCTACCGCGCACATCGCCGTAGCGTGCGACACGGGCCAGAGCTGGCATGGCGTCCATGATATGGCTCACATCGGTCGCCAGAGCGGCACAGGCCTGGAGGCGCTCCAGGAGCCGGGTGATAGCCGGAGGCAGCTCGGCCAGCAGCGCCTGATCCAGCCACTCGGTCAGCTGAGCCAGATGCTGGCAGCGCTCGGCAGTATCGATAGCCAGGTTCGTAGCGGCGCTTTCCAGGGTATTGCCCCAGACGTTGGCCTCGATCAGAAGAATGGTAAACTCATGCTGCCACTGTAGCTGCCAGCGCTCGTGGAAGGTGCCCCGTTTCGTCTTTGGGACAGGTAAGGGTTGGCCCCAGGGGATGCCCAGCAGGCGCAGCCGGTAGAGCAAGCGGCTGCGCGCCCGGTCGATCTCATTGCGTAGATCAAGTTCCAGCTCCTCGGCATCCGTTGAGGGCTGCAGACGCAGACGTCGCTGCTGCTGTTCCAGCTCGCGCTGTAGGGGAACTGCTGGCGTCTCCGTGGGAACCTGGCCCATGCGGGAGCCGACGGTCAGCCGCTGCCGGATCAGCTCCAGTGGAGCGGTCTCACCTCGGCAAAGCACGCTCTGAATAGCCTCATTCAGCTCGTCCAATCCCGGGGCGCTGGTATCGCGCAGGGCCGCCAGCGTCTCCGCCAGGCGTACAGCCTCGACAGCGCTGGCAGGAGAGGTTTCGAACCCCTCCTGGCGCAGCAACTCGGCTGCCCGTGCGACCCAGCGTATGCCGGCCTGAGCGGGGGTCGACCAGAGCAGCTCGTACCAGCCTGGGGCAGCGATGCCGGCCCCGTAGCCGCTGGCGTAAGTCAGGCGGTCGTAGCTCCAGGGAATCCAGGTAGCCTCTACTTTCACCCGCTTTAAGTTCTGCAGGAGGGCGCGGTCGTCGGCCTCAGAGAAGGCGTCAAGATCTTCGAGGGCGGGCAGGTGCCAGGCGCCGCAAACGACGGCGATACGCTCAAAACCTTCCGCTCGGGCCTGGCGCAGCATCTGCCGCATATGGGCCTCGCGCTGGGCTTCTCGCTCATGGCGGGGCGCGCTCCCGCCGCGCAGCACGCGCATGGCTTCCCGGATGCCCTCGAAGATTCCCCGTCCATCCCGCCGCTGCTCGATCTGTCGCTCCCACCACAACTCTTGGTCCTGATAGCCTGCAGCCAGAGAGAGCAGGGTCAGCGGGTCATCGACCTGGACAATCTCAGGCTCTTCTCTGGCGCTGGCCCCCTCGCTGGCTTCCGCCGTGGAGGCTGTTTCCTCTCCCTCCTCTCTCTCTCTGGCTGCCTCTTCTTCTCCAAAGACCAGAGCCTGTGGCAGGTCGATGAAACGCGCAGGAATCCCGCGCTCAAGAGCGTAGCGCAAAGCCTGCCACTCGGGTGAGAAGACCGTCAATGGGTAGTAGCTGGCCTGGCGCGGCTGCTCGGGTCGGTAGATCAACAGGGCCACTGGCGGAGACATCTGTGGATCAATGAGCAGAGGCAGAACCGCCTGGGCGTCAGCAGGACCTTCCACCAGCAGCAGATCGGGAGTAAGCTCGGCCAGAGCAGAGCACAGGCTACGGGCACAGCCGGGACCGTGATGGCGGATGCCGAAGAAAAAGAAAGCCACCGCTCAAATCACCTCCCGGCAAGCTCGATAGAGGTCGAGCCAGTCACTGCGCTCCTTCATGACCGTCTGCAGATACTCCAGCCAGACAATGCGGTCCTGAACAGGGTCCTTCACAATAGCTCCCGTCAGGCTGGCGGCCAGATCGCTAGCCCGCAGTCTGCCGTCCCCATAGTAGGCAGCTAAGGCCAGCCCACTGTTAAGCACCGAGATAGCCTCGGCTGTCGAGAGCGTGCCGCTGGGCACCTTCAGCGTCAGTCTGCCGTCCAGGGTCTTGCCCGCGCGCAACTCGCGGAAGACGGTCACCACGCGCCGAATCTCTTCCAGAGCTGGTTTCTCAGCGGGCAGCTCCAGCGCCCGGCCCAGGTCGCTCACCCGCTGCTCAACAATGCGAACCTCCTCTTCCACGCTCTGTGGCAGCGGCAGCACCACTGTATTGAAGCGGCGCATCAAGGCGCTGGACAGGTCGTTGACTCCCTTATCGCGGTTATTGGCGGTCGCGATCACGTTGAAGCCTTTACGGGCCTGCACCTCCCTATTCAGCTCTGGAATGGGGAGCGTTTTCTCCGAGAGAATAGTGATGAGCGTATCCTGGACCTCGCTGGCCATGCGCGTCAGCTCCTCGAGGCGGGCCAGCTTTCCCTCCTGCATGGCTTTCATCAAGGGACTGACCACCAGCGCCGCTTCTGAAGGTCCTTCGACCAGAAGACGGGCGTAGTTCCAGCCATAACGCAGCGCGCTCTCATCCGTGCCCGCCGTGCCCTGGACGAGTAGGGTTGAGTCGCCCGAGATAGCTGCCGCCAGATGCTCGCTGACCCAAGACTTCGCCGTCCCGGGCAGACCGTAGAGCAACAGAGCGCGATCCGTTGCCAGGGTGCTGATGGCGATCTCAATCAGGCGGGCGTTGCCGATGTATTTGGGGGAGATCTCGAAGCCATTTGGGAGACGTCCCCCCAGCAGGTAGGTGCGCACTGCCCAGGGCGACAGGCGCCAGTTCGGCGGACGCTGACGCCCGTCTACCCGGGCCAGCTCCTCGAGTTCCCCGGCAAATTGTTGCTCCGCGTGCTGGCGCAAAACGGCTTGGGCTGCGCGCTCTAGAGCCTGCTCGCTCTTGCTGGCCGAGGTGCGGTTTCGCTCCCGCTGCTGCGTCTCTTGTTGCGACTCCTTTTTCATTGGCTCGCTAGCTCCTTCTCCAGATCATGAAGTAAGGTGATCTCCGCTACAAAAGATTCAAAGTGAGACTTAATAGTGTATTGAGTGTAGTAAGCAGCTAAACCTGGAGAGCCTTCGGGGAACGAAATGGACTCAGTCACCTGCAGGGCAAGGTCGAGGCATTCCGTTGGAAGGGCGCAGGTCGCAATTTTAAGTGTTTCTCGCCACTGCAGGATTTCTTGCATCAATGATTCGTTCCTGCCTGTTGGATGCACCGTGCAGGACTCCAACAAGCGCGGTAGCCTCTCCTGCAGATAAGCAAGAAAGTAGTTACCGAACGAGGCGCCCCAGGGCTGAGGCAACTTGCTTAAGAGGACACCCCAGCTCTGGTGCCAGGGATGCTCGGAAGAGATCAGAACCTCTATGAGAAACTGCTCTGCCTCCTGCTTTGGCAGACAAACGAGCAGATCTGCGGCTCCCGTAAGAGGCTCATGCGTCTGCGGATCCGCCCAGGAGAGGAGCGCGCGGGCCCAGGAGGAAGCGCCATGCAGCAAAGTAGCTTGCCTGAGACCCGCCAGCACCGTCTCGCGCCAGTCGCTTTCAAGGAGACTGACGATCGTTGACGGAGAGAGCTGCAGTCGCTCCTCCCAGTGATTGGGAGGAACCAGACTGATGAGGTCTGACAGCCACTGGGTACGTGGCTGCTCCTCTGAGAGGCCGAAGCGTTTCCACTCTGGTGGAAAGACCTCTGGGGGGTGGATACAGATGCTGCATCCCTCGGGTCGCTGCTCAACCTGAAGCAGGTTGCCAGCTAGCGCCAGCAGCTCGCGGCGGCAGTTGGAAGCGGGCAAGCGCACTAGCAGCTCGCTAGCCAGGCGGCGTTCGCGCTGGCTGCGCCCGTACCGTAGCTGCTCAAGAAAAGGCTCATCGGCCTGTTCCAGTCCCAGCGCGAAGACTTCGAGCAAAGCCAGGCGCTGCTCTATCCCTTCCTCCGGCCAGGCTTGGGCCGCCCACTGGCGTGCCAGCGAGGGCTGATAGATCCGTAGCTGGCGCAGCAGCCTCTCTCTTCCATCGCGGCTACCCTCGCGCCAGTGCCAGTTTTTCTCCTCGTCGCTCATCTCGGTCACTGACCACAGACCGCTGACAAGCTTGCGCCAGGAGGGATGCAGGCTGCTTAACCAGCGCCCGCGCTTTCCCAACGCTTGCCCAAGAGAGGGCACCATTGCTGAAGAGGTCGACAGTCTCGCGAGGACGGCGGGGAGAAAGGGAGAGGGAAGGCGGCGGCCATGATTGACCAGTAGTCCCAGAGCCTGAAGCAGCAGTTCAGTTCCTGGCCGCTGCAGTATATTTTGGATTATCCGCGCGGCACTGGGAGAGCATGGAGCCAGCTCCTCGCTGGGAGCTGGGGCGATGTTTACCCCCAGGGGAAGCGTTTGGGTGCCTGCCAGGCTATAGATGGCCTCTGCCCCCGCCAGCAACAGCAGCTTGCGCTCCAGTGGCATGCTGGCAGGCAGCATATCGGGAAGCCCATTGAAGGGGGCCGCGGCCAGCTCGCCGGAGAGCTGGGCCTGACGTGTTCCGCTTAAAGCTATCTGAACCAGTCTCTCTATGCGTCTCATACTCTTCCTCTCCTGGCTACTGCCTGGACAAGCTGTCCCCAAAGGAAGCCAGCGGCTGGAAGCCTTCGCTGGCGCTCAAGGCTGCCAGCGGCAGCAGCTCCCTCCCATTCCACTCGCCGATAACAGTTAAAGGATAGCCACCTGAGAGGGCCAGTAATGGCCAGTGTTGGCCGCGACTCAGCGGCAGAGCCTGGCCGTGGCGGTCGCGGAGATACCAGGATTGACCTTCGTCGAGGCAGATAGGGCTGGCCTCCTTGAGAATGCAGAGGAAACGCTCCAGCCAGGGCTGGCGCGCCAGCGCCGTTGCCACCGTTTGTAAAAACTCATCGAAGCTGGAGGCTCCGGGCAGGTTCTCAGCGATAGGTATAGCTGGACCAAGGTACGCTAGCAGTCGGGCGCGTTGCCGATAGGCACTTGGCCAAAAGAGCAGCTCGGCTTCTTGTTCGCACCCCAGAGGATAGTGTTCAAAGAAGGCTGGCCGTTTGCCAGGAGAAAATTGCAGCAGCAGCGCCTCCTGACCCGTGTGGCGTCCAAGCAGCCAGGTCCGCTGCTGCCAGAGCTGGTCCCTCTGCTCTGTAGACTGGCCAAGGAAGAGCCAGCGATCGCGGACGCGCTCCCCACGGGCCAACAGCTCCTCTGGCTGGAGCGAGAGGCCCATAGCCTGGCGCACATCCTCCTGTAGCCCGGGGTCGAGCCGTTCCAGATGGCGGAAAGCCTCGCTCAGGAGAGCCAGTCGCCCGAGCTGGTGCACGAGAGCCTCTGGCCAACCGGGGTGACTGTAGGGGATCGCCGTCAGCGAGCGGAGGCGGCCAGCCAGGCCAGGGAGTTGCGCGTCATCCAGGGCCGCCGCCTGCTGCTCCCACTGACGCAGCGTCTCCCCCTGCAAATCGGCCAGGCCATTACGCAGCAGGTCGGCGAGCCAGAGATCAAAGCGCTCCAGACCCTGGAGCATCCGTTCTTGACGCCGCCTGGCCCGTTGCTGACGCCCTTGCTGCTGCTGCTGTTGCCGTGCGGAGGTTGGGATCTGCTCACTGCCTCCTCGGACCGTTGGCTGCCGAACGCCGCTCCGGCTGCGGGATTCCGTCAAGCGTGCGAGAGTAGCCTCGACCCACTCTGGTGGCCTGGCATCTGGCAGGCTGCTGGCCTTGGCCACGGCCAGCCAAAGCAAGCCGATGCTGTGCTTACAAGGAATCTTTCGACTGGGGCAGGAGCAGGAAGTATGCAGAGAAAGTTTATCCACGCAGGTACGGTAGAGAGCACTGCCCTGGCATTCCCCCCACAAGGCCTGCTCGTTTTGCCCCAGGCCCTGCCAGTGCTTCTGGTTCGCGAGCTTCTGCCCGGCCTGCAATACCTGATTATCGGGAGCAAGAGCGGCCACGGCCTCAAACGTTAATTCCATCTGTACCATCTTGCCTCCCTTCTGTTGCTTCCTCGGAAGATAGTGGTGGAAATCACGCTCTCGGTCAAAGAATTCTTTTCTTTGTGCGCCGAAATGGAAAGGCCCCCGGCTGAGCTAGCCTGGCAAGCGAACCTGACTGACACCCTCGTTGGCTGCAGATCGTGCCTCTTCTTAGAGAAGGGCAAGCGACAAGTGAAGAAGTCGAACTAAGCCAGGCCTCTTGCTGGCAGGAGGTGCAACAATGCAAGAACGGCTGAAAATCCACCATGTCCCCGTGAAAATGTACCGGAGCGAGGACCGTCTGATCGTGGCGGCTCCCATGCCGGGCATGGAGCCAGAAGACATTCACATTGAGCTGCAGGAGGGCGGGCGCCTGATCCTGCACGGGGATCTACGAGCTTTGCTCAAGGATGTCAAAGAGCTGCTGATCGACGAATGGAGCATTGGCGCCTACCATCGCGAGCTGCAGCTAGAGCAGACCGTCGATGGCGAGCGAGCCAACGTCACCTATGGGAATGGGGTTCTCGTGGTTGCCTTGCCATTGAGCGCTAGCATGCGCCCGGCCCACCTGACGCTCTCTGCTCACGGTCAGGCGCGCGGCCTTCATCAAGGCGGATCAGGTCACCCTTCCAACTGGACCTGAGCGTGACCGCTGCAGCCCAGGTGGCTCATGGTCTCCTGGCGCCGGTTCTCTCGGCGCGCTTCTACTGCTAGCCACCCTTACCTCTCCTGCGGTAACATATAGAAAGATCATTATTGATTGATTCAACTGTCTGGGCCTGTGCTTCCAGCGAACGCCGGTCTCCCATCTTGCTGACCAGCCTGCAGCGACCGGTCCGCTGGACAGGGCATTGATGAGCAGGACAGGACAGTACAACGCAGGACAAGGAGGGCAGCGGCATCATGACCAGCGATACCACCCCTTCTTCAGGAGAGAACCGGTACTTCATTGATATCGAACAAGGAGCGGAGACTGCCCGGCTCCTTGAGCAGGAGCGGCTCTTTAGCGAAGCGATGGGGGGCTTACTGCCGGAGCTGGGCGATCTCAGCCAGCTTCGACGAGTGCTCGACATCGCCTGTGGTCCAGGAGGCTGGGCGCTAGAGCTGGCGGCCCGTTATCCTCATCTAGAGGTCGTAGGGATCGATATCAACCCGACCATGATCGATTATGCCCTGGCCACAGCGCGGGTGCGGGAGTTATCCAACGTTACCTTCGAAGTAGCCAACGCCAGGCAGCGGCTCCCCTTCCACGACGCCTCTTTTGATCTGGCCAATGCGCGACTCATTATGGCCTTTATGGATCAGCAGAGCTGGCCAGCGCTTCTCAGGGAATGTCGGCGCATTCTCCGTCCCGGCGGCATCATCCGTCTCACCGAGATTGAAACCCCAGTCAGCAACAGCCCGGCGTATCAGCGCCTCTATGGCTGTCTCAACCGCGCGCTGGCTCTGCAGAAACGGACCTTTTCCGTCGACGGCAACTCCTCTGGGGTGGTCTACATGCTGGCGCGTCTTCTGCGTGAAGCGGGTTTTGTCAACGTCCAGCGCCGGGCCTTCTACTACGACGGCTCCTACGGGATGCCGATGCACGATAGCGGCTACAGAGACATGCAGGCCCTATTCTGTCTGACAAAGCCCTTTCTCTTGGCCAGCGGAGTTATCAGCGAAGGAGAATTTGAGCAAGTCTATCAGCAGATGCTGGAGGAGATGGCCGCGGAGGACTACACCATCGTCGGTTTTGGGCTGACGGCCTGGGCCGTCAATCCAGGTCCCTAGGCGGCAAGCGAACGGGCCCGGCTCAGTGCCTGGCCCGTCTGCCGCTCCGAACGAAGCCAGTACGGACACGGGCCGGCGACCGGGCAGTCAAACCTGCTGCCCGCCCGGCCAGAGTGCGGACCCGGCTGACCGAAGGCCAGGAAGCGGCCAGTCACAGCCGATCTCAGGAAGAACCCTTGTGCTGGGCGGCCAGGGCGGTGACGATCTCCGGGTGGAGCTGCCAGGTGCCATCTATCAACACCTGCTGGTCCCAGGGAAAGACCACCAGCTCATCCGTCAGCAGCGCCACCCTGGCTGGCTGCGGCCTGGCCCAGCTATGAGAGACCAGGGCGGCGGTCACCACCTGAGCCGCTCCGAGCGCGCGCGCCTGCTCCGCCACCAACGTCAGTGTCTCCCCGCTATCGGCAATCTCATCGACAACGGCAACGCGTTTGCCGGCCACCTCTGCAACCAGCGGCACATGCCAGACAGGTGAACTGAAACGCACCTCATCCTGAAGGCGCCGGCTCACTCGCACGGGATAGAGATCGAGCCGCAACGCGCAGGCGACCAGCGTGGCAGGGAAGAGGCCCGCACGAGCAATACCCACGATAGCTTCGATTTGCTCCTGGGCCAGGGCCTCACCCAGCTTGCGGCTCAGGTGAGCGACCTCCTCCCAGGAAAGGAAGCGGACGCCGCGTCGGCGGGCGTAATCATAGCTACGGATCTCCATGATAGATCATCTCCTATTTCTGGACTGTCTCGCGGCTGGCAAGTTCCAACGGTGAGCGGCCCGCCGACGCGTCCTGGCCCTCGCCAGAGAAAGCGGGCTGTTGGTAGAAGAGAGGTCCGCCGACCCGCCGTTCTTCAAGGAAGTTGACTGGTAGGGGTCGTGCGGACCATCGACTGCCACGACTGATTTTGGCCTCTCTGCTGCGTTGGCAGCGCCCGATGCCAGATTGGAGCGCAGCCGCTCAAGAGCCGCCGAGATAAGCCTGGCGCACCAGGTCATTCTGCAGCAGATTAGCGGCTGTATCGCTCAAGACAATCTTGCCGGTCTGCAAGACATACCCGCGGTCGGCCAGGCTCAGAGCCATCGAGGCATTCTGCTCCACCAGAAAGATCGTCACGCCCTCCGAGCGGATGCGGACAATTGTCTCAAAAACCGTCTCCACCAGGATAGGAGAGAGGCCCATTGACGGCTCGTCCATGCACATCATCCGCGGGCGCGACATCAAAGCGCGAGCCATAGCCAGCATCTGCTGTTCGCCGCCCGAGAGAGTGCCTGCGACCTGCTTCAAGCGCTCCTTAATACGTGGAAAAATCTGGCAGACGTGGTCAAGGTCCTGCTCTATCTCGGCCTTATTTGTCCGAGTATAGGCGCCCATCTGCAGATTTTCCAGCACCGTCATGCGTGGGAAAATGCGGCGCGCCTCCGGGACCAGAGCCAGGCCCAGGCGGACAATGTCGCTTGCGGGCCTATTGTCGATGCGTTGGCCATCGAAAGTAATGGTTCCTCGGCGTGGACGAACCAGGCCGAAGATTGTCTTCATAGTAGTTGTCTTACCGGCAGCGTTGGCCCCGAGCAGACAGACGATCTCGCCGCGACGCACCTCCAGATTGATATCGTGGAGCACCTGGATGGGGCCATAGAACGTATCGACGTGCTCCAATTTTAGCATCACTTCATTCATCGTGTCCCTCCCACGCTGGCGGCGGCCCTGTGGCGGACAACGGAGAGCTGCGGGGCTCCTGGCCCAATCAGTACTCGCTTACTCATGGTGGTTATTCGCCTCCCCCTCCGGCTCACGCCGAAGCGCCACCTGCCAGGTCTGGCGGTCGGCAGAAGCCGCCTTTCCGAGATAGGCTGTAATCACCCGCTCATCGCGGCGAATCTCATCGGGCAATCCCTCGGCGATCTTACGTCCATAATCGAGGACGGCGATGCGGTCGGAGATCCCCATAGTCACCATCAGCTTATGCTCGATCAGCAAGATGGTCAGGTGCAGCTCATCGCGCAGGCGGCGGATATAATGCACAGCCTCCATCGTCTCCGCCTCGTTCATGCCGGCGGTAGGCTCATCGAGCAACAACAATTTAGGGTTCGAAGCCAGGGCGCGGGCAATTTCCACCCGGCGACGATCGGCGTAAGAGAGATTGATGACGTACTCATCCTGGCGATCGACCAGATGCTGGCCGAAGAAGCTGAGCAGCTCGATGGCGCGGCGGCGGGCCTCCTCCTCCTCCTGTTTCACCCAGGGAGGTCGGAAGACCGCGTCCAGAATAGAGGCTTTCAGGCGCAGATGTTGGCCCACCAGCACGTTTTCCAGCACCGTCATATTATTGAAGAGGCGAATATTCTGAAAGGTGCGAGCGATGCCGCGCTGCACGACGTAGTTGGGCGTTGGTCTCTCGAGGGGCTGGCCCTCGAAAATGATCTCCCCCGTCGTAGGCTGGTAGATACCGGTGATCAGATTGAAAACCGTTGTTTTGCCCGCGCCATTCGGCCCGATGATGCTCACGATCTCCTGGGGATAGACGACCAGGTCGACATCCTGGACCGCGGCCAGGCCGCCGAAGTGCTTGGTCACCTTCTTCAGTTCCAGCAAAGGGCGGCGCGCGGGCTGAGGGGCCTGCTCGTGCTCAGCAGTCATGGTTGCAGCCTCCAGCTAGGAACAACCTCACTATTGGATAGCATTCGTCTCCCTCGCAGTCCGTCACTCATGCACACAACTCGTCACTCGACGCGCATCTCTGACTCGAAGCCAGGAGCTCCGGGTGGGGTGTCGAGCGGAGTAATTTCCACCCCTTCGGCTTCAGCGCGGTGCAGCTCACGGCGTCGGCGCGTACTGGGGATCAGCCCCTCGGGCCGGAAGATCATCAGCACCACCAGGATGATCCCGAAAATCAGGTTACGGATATTGCTGAAGGAGAAATTCGGGATCACCTGCAGGATTTGGCTATAGAGGGGGTGAATAATACTGCTGGGATCGTTTCCCAGAGCGTCGAGCTGAGGCAGGACCAGGACATTGACCGCATAGACGGCCAGGGCACCCACCACCACGCCAGGAATGCTGCCCAGGCCGCCAAGGACCACCATTGCCAGATAGATCACCGAGTCGCTGAAACTGAAGTTGCCGGAAGTCACCGTACTCAGCTTGGCGGCGTAGTAAGCCCCAGCGATCCCCGAGAAGAAAGCGCCCGCAGCAAAGGCCAGCAGCTTTGTGCCTGTTAGATTGATCCCCGAAGAAGCTGCGGCGATCTCATCCTCGCGCATAGCGATCCAGGCGCGACCGATGCGCGAATCGCGCAGGCGCAAATTAGCCAGCAGCACGAAGGCGATCAGCACCAGGATCAGATAGTAGTATGGCTCCGAGGTTGAGACATTCCAGCGTATCCCGAAGAAGGCCGGCGAGTAGATTCCGGTGAGGCCATTGGTGCCATTGGTATACTTATCCAGATTCTGGACCACGATGGGGATAATCTCGCCGAAGCCGAGGGTCACAATCGCCAGGTAGTCGCCGCGCAGGCGTAAGGTTGGCGCGCCCAGCAGAATGCCCCAGAGAGCGGCGATCAGGGCAGCCACAATCAACATCGGCCAAAAGAGCCAGGGCCAGATGTCCGGATTGATGTGAATGCCGGTCAGAACCGTGAGCTGAGGTGAGCCGACCATGGCCCAGGTGTAGGCCCCAATCACAAAGAAGGCCACATAACCCAGGTCCAGCAGGCCGGCGAAGCCCACAACGATATTCAGGCCCAGAGCCAGGATCACATAGTAGCCAGCGTTGCCATAGTTGTCCAGGCGCGAGTCCGTACCTGAGCCGAAGAGGAAGGGATCGATCATGGGGTAGAACAAGAGCAGGGCGAGGAGGAGCAAGAGGTAGAAATTGCGCGCCCCCGTGCTGCGCAGAGGCAAATCGTTGGGCACCAGGTCGCGTGCCTCCTCGCGAGCGCGGGTAGCCGAAAGCGCGCGTAGCTGGCGGGTGCTCACCGTAGCGCCGGAGCGATCGCCGTTGCTGCCGTTGCCGTTGACCTGGAGAGCGTGGCGGACCGCCACCCGGCCGCCCAGACTCCCTGTCAGCCAGCCAGCCACGGGGAGCAGGATGGTTCGCAGCAGGACCCAGGCCAGAAGCACCAGCGAGGTCTGGCCCTGGCCGTACTGGCCAGTAAAGTAGAAGAGCAGATCAACCACCAGCCAGATGGCGGAGAAGACCAGCCCGAACCAGAAACCTCCAAGGCGAGCACGGGTCATCAGGGTGGCGCGCATCTCGGCGTCGAGGACTTTGAGGGGGGGCAGGGGAGGAAGGGTAGGGGAGGGACGGAAGCGCCGGACGAGGCGGCGCCCATAGTAGTAGATGGCCCAGACCACCACCGAAGCGGCCAGGCCCACAAACAGGTTCGCGGTAATGTAGATCAGCAGAATTGGCACCACCGTGAAGAAGAACATCGAGATCCACAGATCCAGCGTGCTCTGACGGCCACTGTCGGCAGCCGTCAGATAGCCCGTCAGCCCCATAATGATGCCATAAAAGAGCAGCATGAAGAGGCCAGCACCAAGTGCTGAGAGTCGAGAAATGTCCTCGAATGAGCCACCAGAGAAAATCGTCAGCAGGGCCGCATTGAGGATCGCCTCGCCGCTCCAGACGAGGGTAAAAACAAGTACCGGCACCAAAAAGGCGATAACCCATTTAAGAAGCAGCCGACGGGTTTCGCCTGTCTGTGGCAGAATCTGGGAAGGGACCAACATAGCCATCTGTTGTTACCTCTTATAGCGACGCGTGCGTGTTCACGCCTCGTGGCTAGACCTTCTCTGCCAATTGCTGCCCGAGGAGGCCAGTGGGGCGGAAGACCAGGATCAGGATCAGGATAGCGAAGACAGCGGCATCCTGCCAGGCCACGCCTCCATGCGGCAGGCCGAAAGGAAGATCACGATCGGGAATGTAGGTGACCATGGCGCGGATCAGGCCGATCACCAGGCCCCCGAGCATAGCGCCGACCAGGTTGCCGATCCCACCCAGCACTGCGGCGGTGAAGGCGAACAGCCCCAGCTCGAAGCCGACATTGAAGACTGTGTTGTTGGTGGAGAGCAGGAAAACAAAGCCACCCGCCCCGGCGATACCGGCCCCAATCAGGAACGTGATGGCAATTACTCGATCCACGTTGACCCCCATCAGGGCGGCAGCCTCGCGATCCTGGGCCACGGCCCGCATCGCCCGTCCGATGCGAGTGCTCGTCACCAACCACTGCAGGCCCACCATCAGGACCAGGGCCACAACCAGCACAATGATGTCGGTGTTGGTGATGTCGATCGAGCCGATGTTGTAGTGGACCAGCGGTACCATGTATGGGGCCGCCACAGGATTCGGGCCAATGAGGGCCTTAGCTATATCCTCCAGTGCCAGCGAGACGCCGATGGCCGAGATGAGCGGAGCCAGGCGAGGAGCATTGCGCAGCGGGCGGTAGGCCACCCGTTCGATGAGCACTCCAAGCAGTGCACAGACGACGATGGATGCCAGGCAGGTTATAACGAGCATGGCAAGCATATTGCCAAATGGCATCTTGGAGACGTCTGACAGGTGAAAGATGTTCGTTACCATGAACAGGCTGACGAGGGTGCCCATCATGAAAATATCGCCATGGGCGAAGTTGATCAGCTCGATGATCCCATAGACCATCGTATAGCCCAGGGCGACCAGTGAGTAGATCGACCCAATGACAAGCCCCTCGACGAGCAATTGCAAAAACAGGGTCGTAGGACTCATAGAACCTGCACCTCACCTTCTGCCAGTTTATGATACCAGCATCTGACGGGTAGGAGCAAGGCAAGAGAAAGCTGTGGTCGATGGCTGAAGCTGACAGGCTGATAGGCTAGCTGGCTATCTGACTGACTGGCTTTCTCCCGCCTTATCTAGAAAAGTCGGCTGAAGTGGGCGATGAGGACTGTAGAAACGGCGAACTATGCAAGCAACAGGAGCCACAGGGACACCAGCCTGGAGAGGGTCTTCAGCCGACCGAGGCTGTAGAAACTACAGCTGATAGAAACCTGAAAGGCAGGCCAGCTCCGCTGGCCGCATCGCCTGGGTTCGGCGCTTGCTGTTGCTGGCCTGCCTGCTTGAAAAACGCTCTACTACTTGTTACTGGACAGTAACGACATCCTTCGCCAGCAGATCCGGCTTGCCGTTGACGGTGGTGACCTGGTAGATGGTGAAGATCTTGTTCGTCGTATCGCCGTTCTGGTCGAAGGAGATCTTGCCGGTGATGCCGTTATAGGTGATGGTCTTCAGGGCGTCGATGACGGCCTGGCGGAAGACCTGGGCCTGAGCGGCATCGCTGGAATCCTTTGGCGTATGGGTCTTTGTCAGGGCCACCTTGATAGCCTGGATCAGGATATTCATGGAATCGTAGGCCGCAGCGCTATAGGGACCCACATCGCCGTACTTGGCCGTATAGTTCTTAACGAAGGTCTGGGCAGCGGGGATCTTCGAGACGTCGGGAGCGGCGACCGTCATATAGGCCTTACCGCCCGAGCTGACGATCTGCTTATAGAAATCCGAGCTGCCGGTCAGACCATCGCCGCCCGCGAAGACCGCGTTCTTCAAGGCAGGGATAGTCATCATTTGCTGCTGGATCAACTGCCCGCCGGTCGAGTAGTTGCCGCCGAAGTAGATCACGTCGGGCTTGGAGGCTGCTGCTGCGGTCAGCAGGTTCAAATAGGAAGTCGTGCTCTTGACGCTATGGCTCTTGCCGTCGACCACCGTGCCACCAAGCTTTGTCCACTCCTGGACGAAGTACTTCGCCAGGCCAGCGCCGTAGGTCTCGGTATCATCGATGACATAGGCCGTGCGCAGATGCAGCGTATTGTAGAGGTAGTCGGCCATAGCTGGCCCCTGATGGTCATCGGTGGCTGCGACGCGGAAGTAGGTCACCTTTCCTGTGGGGCGCAGCTTCGGAACCAGATCGTTGGCGCCAGTGCAGCCCACATCGGCCCCTTCCTTGGTGAGGCAGGGATTGGTATTGGCCGGGCTGATCATTGCCAGCGGGCCCTGATTGGCAATCGGCATCTCGGCCTGGGCCACGTTACTGTTGAGCGGGCCAACCACGCCCGCCACCAGAGCATCGCCGACCAGAGCCTTCATATTGTTCGCGCCCTTCGTCGGATCGTGCATGCCCGAGGCGCCGACGTCATCCTGGGGATCGAACTGGAGCGTGTAGCCGGGGATCACATGGTTGGCGTTGGCCTCATCGACAGCCAGGTGTGCCCCGTTCTCGGTCGATTTTCCAATACCGGCATCCGCGCCGCTGACTGGAAAATCAGTGGCAACCTTGATGATAGTGGACCCCTGCGTCGTGCTGGTGCCCGTACCCGTTGTCGTCGTGCCGGCTCCGCAGGCTACCAGCATTGCTACAAGCAAGGGTAGGCCCATCGTCAGAGCCATAAAGCGTAGCCAGTTTCTCCTCATGAAAGAACAGCCTCCTTCGCAAATACCAGGTCTGCACCGCGAAACGCGGGTAACAGCAGGGCGGTGAGCGCAGCTCTTTGGGGAGCGCACAAATTTAACCCCTACGAGACATTACGCTATGGTCGTGGTAAAACCTCACATGGCCTGGCTTTCACCAATTCCTTTCCGCTGCACGGATGCCCCCACCTTTAGGCAATGGGGAGGAAGTGCAGCGCGGACGTCGGCCCGCTGTTGTTTTCTTCTCGTATGGCTATCCATCTGCTTGCTGCAACAATTGCCGGTGCCCTTCCGATCGGCCTGGACAAACCTGTTTCCCTGCATTGTCCTTACTGTCGAAATATTCGCTGACACGGACAGCTACGCGACCAATCAATCCATCTTCCCGCATTCTTCTCCATTGGCGCGTCGGCCACCATCATCTCCCCAGTCTGCCGGCCAAAGCGCCTCTTGTGCGTGCCACGGCCAACGGCCGACCACGTGGCCGCATCCTTTTGCGCTCTAGCGATCTTTTCCGGCCTATCTACAGAGCAGGCATCGGAAAGGTGCGCTTTCGGCAACCCACGTTCCAACGGCTCTTTCTTGGTTCTCGCTTCCACCCACCTTCCACTGGCAGACCCAAGGACAGAAGCCGATGGGGCAACGCCCAGGGAGTGGCCTTTATGAACGCAGCGACCTTCAACGGCACCTTCAATCGTTTCGACCCGTGTGGGAGATGCTCCGCCCGAATGCGGCTCGCTGACACCTCCGCGCGCTCTTTAGCCACTGGCCACGTCTCTCGGAGGCTAGAGAAGCACCCCGAACGTAATGACTTGGGGAACGTAGCGTCCTCATCGCCCTTGTCCTCCGGCCTCCGACGCTCGGGGAGGCCATAGATACCGACTTGCGTTGAAAGCTCTCAGGCACCTTCCGGCGCCTTCAGGCCCCCGGCTTGAGCCATGGGATCTATGGCCATCTCTCTGCTCTTCTGCTGACTGAACCTGGATTTGCTACCAGCAGGTTATCCAGCTTGCAAGATCAACCAGGCTGGTAGATGGGCTGATTATAAAGAACCCCGGTTTTCTCTGTCAATACCTTCTTTATGCTTCCCTTCTTGAACCTCTGTTTCACTCTGCTCTATCCTTCCCCAGCACGCTTCAGATCAGCCAGTCTATCTGTCTGACTGCTTGATTGATTGCCGGCTGCAGTGAGCGGGTGAGGGATGGGAAACCCTGCTTTGGGCGGGTCTTCTGCCTTCCCATCGCCTTTTCAGGCCCGGCGGGTGTATACTTAAAGGTGGATCGGCGATTGCTTCCTGGGCAACGGGGGGCCAGACAGAGACAACCGTACCGGGAGACAGTCCACCGGAATCTCATTCTAAGGAGGGAGCAGTGGAACAGCAAGCCATCAAGAACAGCGTTGGGATTTGGGCTTTTGGCCCCAACGTTACGCGCTTTGTCCCGCCCGGCTACCATCCCGAGGTGGCCAACGAGGACATGGTCACGCGCACGAAGCGCGTGGTTGATGGACTGGCCGATCTGGTCGATGGCCTCGAGTACCATTATCCGGGCGAGATCAACGAGGATACCGTCGAGGCTATCAAGGCCGCTCTGGGCCCGATGGACATCTATTGCATCGCCGCCGGACTGCATACCGACCCCACCTACAAGCTCGGCGCCTTTATTAACCCCGATCCCGCCCTGCGCCGCCGCGGTATTGAGACGCTCAAGCGCGGTGTTGATCTGGCTGCCGCTCTGGGCGCCAATTTCATTATCTGGCCTGGGGCCGAGGGCTATAACTATAACTTCCAGCGCGACTACGCCCGCACCTGGGACCTCTTTGTCGAGGGCGTGGCTGAGGTTGTGGCCCATGCCGCTTCCAAGGGCGTCAAGGTCTTCCTGGAGCATAAGAACAGCGAGCCGGCCATGAACATTCTGATGCGCAATATCGCCGCCTGCCTCTATACGATCGAGCGCATCGGGCGTCTTGGCGTCGATACTTCGCGGCTGCTTGTCAATATGGACTGGCAGCATCTGATTATGAATGGGGAAAACCTGGCCGAGTACGCCGCTCTTCTGCATGCCGAAGGGCGCCTGGGCCATCAGCATGCCAACTCGGGCTGGGGCACCTTCGACGACGATAACATGGTCGGCGCTTCTTTCTTTATGCAGACCCTGGAGCTGGCCATGACGCTGCAGGATGTCGGCTATGGCCAGCATGGCGAGCGAATCGGTTACGATCTCTATCCCTATACCGAGGACCAGATCGCCGCGGTGCGCCGCTCTGTGTTGCAGTGGGCCTTTATCGATGATCTGGCGCGCAAGATCGATCGCCAGGCTCTGGCTGAGGCGCGGGCCCGTGCCGACGCTGTCGAGGGCTATCGTATCGTCTACGAGACGCTGGGTCTCGATCAGGCCTACATCGATCGCATCGTTCAGCAGCGCAAGAAGCGCTCGTAGGGAGAAGAGAACAGCGCAGACTGATTGCCACGTCGGAGGGGGGCGGCTTCTCGTTGATCAGGCCGGGTGAGCTGTCCAGGAGCTGGAAGCCAGGTCGGCACAACGGGCCGGCTCGCGCCTGGTTCTACTCGACCAGCGGACCAGCAGCCCCCACTCTGTCAGTCTGCTTTTCCAGGATGCATGCCGATGGAAGCGCTACTTGGTATTGATCTGGGCACCACTGGCGTGAAGGCGGCCATCTTCGATGCGGCGGATGGCCGTCCCCTGGCCTCAGCTTTTGTGGACTATCCGCTCTTTCATCCGCGTCCGGGCTGGGCCGAGCAGAATCCGGCTGACTGGTGGCAGGCGACGCTCGAGGCGATTCGCGCCTGCCTGGAGCAGGGAGCACAAGCCGGGGTGCGGCCCCTGGACGTGCGTGGGGTGGGTCTCTCCGGCCAGATGCATGGCATTGTCCTCTTAGATGAGGCGGCCCAGGTGATTCGCCCGTGCATCATCTGGGCGGATCAGCGCAGCGAGCCACAGTGTCGCTGGATGACCGAGCGTGTTGGGGCTGGGCGTCTGATCGAGCTGGTCTCTAATCCGGCTCTGCCGGGCTTCTCGGCGCCCAAGATTCTCTGGGTACGTGAGCATGAGCCGGAACTGTTTGCGCGCGTGCGCACTGTCCTGCTGCCCAAGGATTACATCCGCTACCGTTTAACTGGGACAATGGCGATGGAGATCTCCGATGCCGCCGGGACCTGCCTGCTGAATGTGACCGGGGGAAGCTGGTCGCGCGAGGTTCTGGAGGCTGTCGGGCTTGATCCTGCTCTCCTGCCCCCGGTGGTGCCGGCTGAGGCCGTCGCCGGTGCAATCACAGAGGAGGTAGCCGCTCTCACGGGCCTGCCTGCCGGTACACCGGTTGCCGGTGGTGGGGCTGATAATGCCTGTGGGGCGGTGGGCAACGGCGTGGTGCGACCCGGTCTCGCTCTGGTCTCGATCGGCACCAGCGGCGTCGTGCTGGCCCATGCCGAGGCCCCCCACGTTGATCGCTCGGGGCCGATACCGCGCATTCATACCTTCAATCATGCCGTGCCGCGCGCCTGGTATCTGATGGGGGTGACGCAGGGGGCGGGCCTCTCGTTGCGGTGGGTGCGCGACTACCTGGGTCTCCCCGAGCGCGCCCTGGAGCGCTGGACGGGTCTGGATGCCTATGAGCTGCTCGCGCGCGAGGCGCAGGGCGCTCCACCTGGCTGCCAGGGGCTGCTCTTCCTGCCTTATCTGCAGGGGGAGCGCACGCCGCATCTCGACGCTTACGCTCGTGGGGGATGGATCGGTCTGACCGCCGCTCATGACCGTCGCCATCTCATCCGCGCCGTGCTGGAGGGAGTGGCCTTTAGTCTCAAAGACTGCTTCACGATTATTACGGCTCAGGGATTGCGGCTAGAGCAGGTGCGGGCCACTGGGGGCGGCGCTCGGAGTCCTCTTTGGCGCCAAATCATTGCCGATGTGTTGGGTGTTGAGCTGGCCGTGACCAATGCCAGTGAAGGGCCGGCCTTCGGCGCCGCCTTGCTGGCGGGAGTAGCGGCTGGCCTCTATCCCTCGGTCGAGGCCGCCTGCGCGAGCACGGTCAGGGTAATTGAGAGCACGGCGCCCCGGCCTGAGCTGGTTGCGCTCTATGCTCGCTTCTACGAGCAATATCGCGCTCTCTATCCGGCCCTCAGAAATGTCTTCCACGCCCTGGCCGGTCTTGGGCAGGCTGAGCCTCCTGGCCACTGAATGAAGATCAGCGGCCAAAGAAAGAAAGCGAGTGGCGTGCCGGTGCCTGTCGGCAGTGGGGCGCACGGCTGACGGGATCCTTGAGGTCGGGGGGCCGGCCTGGGGACCCTCAGCCGCCGCCCTTGTGGTGCCGTCTGCTACCGACGCATTCCTCTTCCGTGTAGGTTGGTAGGCGCTCAGCGTCTGGGGCTGGTGAGTCGGACAAGCTGACCCAGCAGGGCAGCGAGGGCTGCCACCAGCAACAGGACAGTGATCCCGACGAAGGTGTACCACTCGCCGCTGGCGTCGAGCAGCACATAGGCCACGGGCAAGAGCAGCAGACCGCTCAGGGCCAGCTCTAGACAAAAGCGGGCCAGGCTGGAGAAGGAGAGGCCACGCTCCACAAAGCTGTCGATCGCCAGACCCACGAAAATCAAGGCGGCCAGACTAAAGGCAAACAGGGGGATCAGCGTCAGATTATCCAACATGCTTCTGTTCCCGCCTTCTCCCGCTCCTGCTCAGAGGCAGGTAGGACCGAATGCATAGCTCCGCTGTAAGTGTAGCGGATCACTGGCCCACCTGGCAACAACGAAGCGGTGCAGGTGGTCTGAGCCGCACTATCAGTCCAGGAAGAGAACCACAGTCAAGGAGTTGAGCAATGGCCTGGTTTGATCGGCTGCTCACGACAGAGCTACAAGCGATGCGCGAGCGCATCCTTTCTCACCCTTTCTGGAGCGGCATTGAGAATGGTACACTTGCCAGGGAGAGGCTGGGCCTCTTCGCCCTCCAGGACTGGCTCATTGTCCAGGATGCTTATCGTCTTGATGCTCTGGCTATCGCCCGGGCTGCGCCGGATCTACAGTTGCAGGAGATGCTCATCGATAAACTGGCCGCTAAAAAAGGGGGCCCGGAACTGCTGATACGCTTCGGCGAGGCGGTTGGTGTTCCTCGAACCGCCTTTGCCCAGGTTGAGCCATTGGCAGGCTGCCAGGCGCTGCTCAACTTTTTCTACTGGATCTTGGAGACGGGTTCCCCGTGGGAGTGGCTGGCGGCGGTGGGGGCCAGCGAAGACGTCTTTGCCCAGCTCTGCCTGCGTATCTATCCGGCGCTGATGCGCCATTACGGTCTGGATGCCTCCCAGGTGGCCTTTTTCAGCGCCCATCTGGCCATCAGTGAGCGACTTCCCCCTTTGGAACGCTGGCTCAGCGAACAGACCTTCGAAGCGGCTCAATCTCGGCGCCTGGCCCGCGTCATCCGTCTGAGCCATGAATATGAAATACAGTTCTACGATGCCATCCTGCAGGCGCCGCCCGCCATCTCCTGACTGGCCCAGGGCGTGGGAAACCTTCGGGCCTGGTAGGTGACTTTGGAAGCGTGTCCTGCCAGGGGAGCAAGCTGGGAAAAGGCGAGCCAGGCAAGAGCTGCCGACTGGCAGCTCAGGCGTCCTTCATTGCCACCATCTGGAGCCACATGCGAGGTACCTCCTGCAGGCCAAGCTCCTGGCCGGCCTCATAGACCGCCACTCCCAGGGCCTGGGCGCCGAGGGAGAGTGGTACCCCTGGTAGGGCGCCTTCAATGAAGAGCCAGTATTGACCCAGGTCCTTCCAGGCATCGAGCGAGATTGAGACCTGAGTCTGCGTCATCTCCACGCGGCTGAAACCGCCCTCGCGGAAGAGAGCGGCGTATTCCTCGGGCGAGAGCCACTGCATGGCCTGAGCCTTGGTTTCACGCGAAGGGCGGATATCCGGGTGAGTCTTGCGCAGCCAGCCCACGGCGCGGCGCGTCCACATACGATAAAAGCGTTCGGTGCCTGGCACATAGGTGCCCTCGTAGAAAGCGCTATTGCAGGCGAAGATGCCGCCTGGGCGAAGAATGGCGGAGATCTGGCGGAAGGCGGCGAGCTTGTCGGCGACCAGGTGGATAGCGTTGCAGAAGAAGGCCATGTCGGCGTTCTGGACGATGCGCGGCAGGTCTTCGCTTTCGCCCTGGACAAACTCAGCCTGCATACCCAGCGCTTCCATACTCTTATGAGCGCGGCGCAGGGCTTCTGCCGAAGGATCGACGCCGATCAAGCGTGCCTGTCGTCCCTGGCGAGCCAGCTCCTCAGCGATCAGGCGCGTGACAGCGCCGGTGCCACAGGCCATATCGACGATGGTGAGGGGCTGCTCGTGCGCTTGCCCTTTTCCTTCCAGGTGCGCCAGGGCCTGCTGCACGAGCGCGCGATTAATCTCGGTATAAAAGTGGTGCGCGGCAAAGGGTTCGAAGGTGAACTGGTTGGTTTCCTCGGTTTCGATCAAGCCCATCAGTTGAGCCTCCTGAGCTGGTGTCGGTGTTATCGAATTAGAGAAAGTTCGCCCCAAAATTGTTTCAGGGTCGGTGGCCCTGCGCCGAAAATCTCCCGCTCAGAGCAAGAGAGAGCCGGACAAGCAGGGCCGAAGGAAAGAAGGCCAGCAACAGAGGGGGTGATCGAAACCGAGGAGCCAGAGGGGAGAGGGAAGCCGGCAGATCAGATATGCATGGCCATGCCTCCGTCGACGCAGATGACCTGGCCAGTAATATAGCCAGCCTCGGGTGAGCAGAGGAAGCAAATCGTGGCGGCAACCTCCTCGGGGGTTCCAAAGCGCCCAAGAGGGGTCAGGTCGAGCATCTGCTTACGCTGCTGCTCTGTCAGCTTCGAGGTTAGCTCTGTGGGGACGAAGCCCGGCGCCACGGCGTTGGCCGTGATGTTGCGGCTGGCCATCTCGCGCGCTGTGCTGAGCGTCAGAGCGATGATGGCCGCTTTCGAAGCGCTATAGTTAGCCTGGCCGGCATTGCCAAGCAGACCGGCGACCGAGGTCACGTTAACGATGCGGCCCCAGCGCGCCTTCATCATCGTGCGCAGGGCTGCGCGGGTGCAAAGGAAAGCCGAACGAAGGTTGATATTCAAAATATCCTCAAAATCGGCAAGCGACATCTGCAGAATCAGCTTATCGCGGGTGGTTCCTGCGTTATTTACCAGCACGGTCACCGGCCCCAGCTCACGGTTGATCTGCTCAAAGAGCCTGCTGACATCTTCTTCCTGGCTCACGTCAGCCTGGACCGCGATGGCGCGTCTGCCGAGGGCTTCGATCTGGGCGCGTACCTCTTCGGCGGCCTCCGCATGACGATAGTAGTTCACAGCGACATCTGCTCCCGCCTGAGCCAGACGCAGAGCCACTGCCCGCCCGATACCCTGGCTACTTCCAGTCACAAGTGCGATCTTGCCTTCCAGTGGCAGATGCTGTTCTCTGGCCATATAACGTCTACTCCTTGTCGAATACCTTGGCGTCCCCGCCCGTTTGCCGCTCTAGTATAGCATATTTGTGCCGCCTGTGAAGTGCCAGCCAGAAGAGTAGCCAGGCGTGTAGCGGGCGAAGAGAGAGGAGAGCGCAAGCCTGCCCCAGGCCGGCTCACCTGGTTGGCCGGCCTGCGAGTGCGCTCAGTGCTGGAGAGAGGCGCAGAAATAGCCTGGGCGGAGCGGAGCAAGGCGGCCAGGAGCGCTGCGCTGCGCTGCGAAGGCCTCCGCTGCCATTCCAGTCAGGAGGTGGCTTGTTCGCCGGAGGCTGGTGACTTTTGCTTGAGCGCGCGCAGCTCCTGCGTATCGACGATGTGGTCGGCAACCTGGGGATCAAGCAAGCTTTCTGCGCTGGTGCGTTCCGACTGAGGCAGGGGATCGACTAAGCGCTCGATGAAGGGCAGCGTATCCAGGGTAGGAACCGAGAACGGGGTTTCCGGGACCTGTGGGAAGTCCGAAGGAGAGGTTGCCTCGGGCGATTGCTCCTCCACCTCGTTGCCGCTGGTGGCCTGCAGCTCGTAGGCGCTATTCGGCACCTCGAAGCTGAACGGGGTGGCCTTGGCTGGTGCATCTTCCGCGAGCTGGTGACCTTCCTTCTCTTCTGCCGTCTCCGCCTCCTGCTGGGAGAAGGCGGCGGAGCGCTCAACGGCCTCCTTCCAGGCGCGTTCCCAGCTCGATGCCGTCCAGGGCAAGGTCGCAGAGGAGGGAAATTCCTCCTGCCGATCGAAGCTCTCGGAGGCGTAGAACGCCCTCTCTGTCTCTTCCTGTGAGGAAGCCGAGTGTTCCTCCTCTGTGGGGAGGGATGAAGCCAGGCCCGGGAGCGTCGACTCTGAGTCTGCGCCGAAGTTGAGTGTCGTGCCGCCGGTAGAAGTTTCAAGGGCCTTCAGCCAGGCGGGAATCTCTGGTGGCTGTCCTGCCGGTCGCTCCTCCATCATATAGGCCAGGCTCTCGGGCGAGAAGTAGTCATCGCTGCTCTCCTCCTGCTGGCTGGCCTCGCTGGAGGGCGAAGCGATCAACGGCGCTTCCTGCCTTTCCTCTGCCGGGGAAGGAGCGCTGATCGCGGCCGACTCGGGGGCTGTCTCGGCGCTTAGTGCAGCCGAAGAGGTGGGCAGAGTCGCTGCCTCCTGACCCGAAGAGAGGCCGGTCGCGGCTAAGCTGGCGGCGTTCGCGAACGAAGAGGCTGCCTCTTCTACGTCGGGAGAGGTTGCGGTGCCGCTGGAGCCTGTGAAGCTGGCTGAGAGAGTGGCCTCTCCTGTTGGAAGGGGACCATCCTGGCTTTTGGCGCGGGAGCTGCCAGGGCTTGTTCCTGCGGCAGGGCGCTCGGGGATAATACGTCTTGGGCGAACCGCCGGCATGCGTGGCGAGGTCTCTTCCACCTCAACTTCGCTGCGGGCCTGGGGACCGAGAATAGCTGAGCGCAATTGCTCCTCGGTCAGGCTGTAGACGTTATCCAGCCGGGCCCCGGTCAGGTTCGTCTGGTGCAGGTCTGCCACCAGCAAAGTGGCCTCGCTCAGGTTGGCCTCGCGCAGATCGGCGTACGAGAGATTGGCCCCTGTCAGATTAGCTCTTGTCAGATCCGCGCCGGCCAGGCATGCGCGTGAGAGATCGGCCATTGAAAGATTCGCGCCTACCAGCCGCGCCCCGCGCAGATCGGCGCGCCCCAGATAGCGATGGGAAAGATCGCGCTGCGAAAGGTCGGCCTTGTACAGGTTGGCGGGCCGCCAATGGGCGGGCATAGCGGCCCCTGCCTCCGCGGCCTTGGACAGGATGGGCGTCTCATCCACCCGGGGTAGGCGCGCCAGCTCTAGCTCGACGCCGAATTGACTGATCGCCTGATTCAGGCGCTCCTCGTAAGCCTTGCGTAGCTGCTCGACCTGATTGGCCACGCTCTGCTTTTGGGCAGCCATCTCGCGCTGCTGTTTCTGTTCCCAGACCTGGCGGCGCGCCTCCTCCGCTCGTTCCCAGGCTGCTTGCTGCTTGCGGATGCTCTCGATAAAGTGGCGCTGAACGCGCAAGCCAAGGAAGACCCCCAGGCCCCCGGCCAGCACGCAGACAATAATGCCCCCAATAATCAACGTTGTGACCATAGCACTAGACTCCTGGCTTGATCTCTCTTCTCCGCACTATTGTGAATGGTCGCAGCTCCTGTGTCCCTTATTATAAACAACTACGTACGTCCCGGTCTATTTTTGTGCGGCAACCAGGACTTTTGCGAGGGAGAAGCGGCGGGCGAGCAGAGAGCAAGCGCCTGCGGTACCTGTCAGCCGTCGCATTGGAGCGGCGGCGTCATCGGCTAGCGATGCCGTGAGAGGCGCAGCTCAGCGCTGGCCTGGCGGGCAGCCCGCAGGACCTGGGAAGTCAGCCACTCGCCGTGGCGGGAAAACTGATCGCTGCGGAACGAAATAGCGATGGCCGCTCTGACCCGGCCCTGGGCATCTCTGACAGGCGCTGCCAGGCAGATTGTCCCGGGGTGCAACTCCTCGCGGTCGATACTATAGCCCTGATGAAAGACCGTGTCTAGCTCTTCGCAAAGAAGGGAGCGTTCGACGATCGTGCGCTGAGTCAGGCGGATCAGGGTGTGGCGGGCAAGGTAGTCCTCGACGAAAGCTGGCGAGCTATAAGCGAGGAGCACTTTTCCCAGAGCGTGGGCATGGGCCTGGCCGCGATAGCCGATGTAGATGCCCGGAATGCGCTCGGCGTGGGCAGGCTCGACAATGGCCTGCAGCTCGACCTCGCCGTAGCGCCAGCCGGCCAGATAGGCCGTCTCCTGGCTGCGCTCGCTCAAGCTGTGCAGAATGGGGCGCAGCCGCTGCAAGAGGGAGGGCTGCTGGACTGGTGGAGGGGAGACAGCTCTGCCATTCTCTGAGGGGTCTGCCGCTGGTACTGGCCATTCCCAGGTCAGCGTGCGCAGGTATGCATCGTTCAAATAGGGGATCTGTGGCCCGAGTACATAGTGGCCGCTGGGAAGGCGCTCAATGTAGCCAGCGGCCTGCAACGTATTCAAACTGTGATAACAGGTGCTGATATTGATCTGGAGCAGCCTGCTTACGGCGCGGACGGTCAATCCGCCGGGCATACGGGCGAGGAGGTCGAGAATGGCGAGCACGCGCTGCGCCGAGCGTAGGACATCGCGTTTGGACGTTGGGGCTGGGCCATCCGAGGCTTGCGGGTGGGCGTGAGAGCGGTTGGCCATGACACTGTTGCTCCTTTGCACATGGGAGGAAGCGTGCCACAGTTGGCGAGCTTGCCTGTAGCGACGCTCCTTCCTTCCCGGTAAAGCATGCCTTCCTTACCTGGGATTATACTGGGCCGCGTCTTAGTGTCAAGCAGGATGAGACAGGATTTCAAATAATGAAATCTCGATCTACACACTGGTATCGTTTTATGCTATGCTGGCAGCGTAAGCCAGAGACTGGAGCCGATCTGGGTACTCAGCCCAAGCGGTGAGCGGTTCAGGCCCTTCTTGGTTCCTCTGATGAGCCAGTCTGCGCAGACGGAGTCTCAAGTTACAAGACGGTCCAAGCAAGGAAGATAGGGGGCCGGGCAAGAAATCAACAAGGGATTCGCCTGTTCTGAAGGCATAGGCAGCGTAATGCGTTCGAACTCCCTCCCTGGCTCGTGCTCCGTGAGAGCACTGGAGCTGGCTGGCCCTGGAAGAACAAAGTCCTGGCCGGGTCCAGGCCAGCGCGAGCCGAAGGGATCACGGAGCGGGTCGCTGTTGACCTGCTGGACACAAAGGAGGCCGGCTGATGTTCCGCACCTCGACGGGCGAAGAGATTTTCATCATTGACGCCCACACGCATCTCTGGGACGCCAGTCCCGCCAACCAGCGCAACCAGTATGGGCGCGGCTGGATCGACTGCTTCTACGACTATCACCGCAATCTTTCTCCCGCTGAGTACGTTTGGCCGCTCAGCGACTTTGAGCGCTATACGCCGGAGCGCATGGCCCGTGACGAGTTTGTCAAGGGCTACGTCGATATGGCTATTCTCCAGCCCACCTATCTCAGCGAGTTCTTCATCAATGGCTTCAATACCATCGAGCAAAACAGCGTCATGAAGCAGCGCTATCCCGAGCGCTTTATCCTCAACGGGGCCTGGGATGCGCGCGACGGTGATGCTGGCCTGGACTATCTGCGGCGTCAGAAGGACCAGTGGGACATCAAAGGCGTCAAGCTCTATACGGCGGAATGGCGTGGCTCCTCGAAGGGTTACAAGCTCTCCAGTCCCGAAGCTTACCGTTATCTGGAGGAATGCGCCAGGCTAGGGATCACTAATATCCATGTGCATAAAGGCCCGACCATTTATCCTCTCAATCGCGACGCCTTCGATGTAGCCGATGTCGACGATGCTGCCTCCCATTTTCCCGAGCTGAATTTTATCGTCGAGCACGTTGGCTTGCCGCGTCTGGAAGACTTCTGCTGGATTGCCGTCCAGGAGAAAAACGTCTACGCTGGCCTGGCCGTAGCCTTACCCTTCATTTATCCTCGCCCTCGCTACTTTGCCGAGATCATGGCCAACCTGCTCTTCTGGGTGGGACCGGACAAGATTCTCTTTGGCAGCGACTATGCCATTTGGGAGCCCCGCTGGCTGGTGGAGCGCTTCATGGCCTTCGAGCTGCCTCAAGACCTGAAAGAAGAATTCAAGGTTGATCTCACCCTCGACGTGAAGCGCAAGATTATGGGCTTGAACGCGGCGCGCCTCTATGGCATCGATCCCGAAGAGCAGCTGAGAAAGCTAAGCGGCGACGAGCTAGCCCAGCAGGTGGCCGCAGGAGAGAACGGTAGCCGGCTGAAGTCACAAGGGGCGAGCAGCTCCGCAGCCGCTGAGGCTGGTGCCTGAGTCGGCTGCCGCGGCCAGCCGACGGCGGCCAGCGCCTGGGCCGGTTTCCGAGAACGGGGGCGAGCTGGCTCGGGCGCGGCCGGCTCACCAGACCGGGCCCGGCTCTCTACCGGTCCTGTCGCGCGTTCGATGGCAAGACAAGGGGAGAAAAGCTATGCCCATCCAAGACGTAGGAGGCGCTTCCCACGTAAGGCCAGAACAGGTCTGGGCGGCCATCGCCGATGTGCTTGATCCCGAACTAGATAGGCCGCTGGTAGACCTGGGCTTCGTCGACCGCCTCGAAATCGAAGGGACGGCGGTCAGCATCTTTTTGAAGCTGCCGACCTTCTGGTGTGCGCCGAACTTCGCCTATCTGATGGCCTCCGATCTGGCCGAGAAGGCGCGAGCTGTGCCAGGTGTAGGCAGCGTCCGGATCTATCTCCTCGACCATTGTGCCGGCGAGGCCATCTCGACTGCGGTCAATAGTGGCCTCAGCTTTGCCGCCGCTTTTCCCGATGAGGTCACGACGGACAGCGATCTACAGGAATTGCGTCGCACTTTCTTACGCAAAGGCTTTCTCATGCGCCAGGATCTGCTGCTGCGTCGTTTGTTGCGGGCGGGTCTGAGCGAGGAAACGCTGCGCAGCCGGTGCCTGGAAGATCTCTCCTGGGATGAAGCGGGTGATGTAGCCTGCTTGCGTCTGCCGGAGGCTGCTCTCCAGCTCTCGACGCTGGGCCGGGCGGCCCGGGCCTACGTTGAGCGAGGGCAGGCTCTGGGACTGTTGCGTCTGGGCGGTCCGCTCTTTGTTGACGAGCGAGGGGAGCCGATTCCAGGTGGCGATCTTCAGGGCTTTCTGCGTCGCCTGCGCGCGGTACGCCTGAGCCTCCTCTTCGACACCGCCATGTGCAGCGCCCTCTTTCGCACTCGTTACCAGCATGCCAGCGCAGAGACAGCGCATAGCCAGGAAGGAGAGGATCCCCTATGAAAGCCGTTCGTCTCCACGCCTACAATCAAGCGCCGGTAGTTGAAGAGGTAGCTGAGCCGACGATCAGCGGTCCCTTCGATGTCATCGTGCGCATCGGAGGAGCCGGCCTTTGTCGGACGGATCTGCATATCATCGAAGGGCAATGGGCCGAGAAATCCGGTGTGACGCTCCCCTACACGCTTGGGCACGAAAACGCTGGCTGGGTGCATGCCGTTGGCTCGGGGGTCAGCAACGTCGCTGTAGGCGACACTGTTATTGTGCATCCACTCATCACCTGTGGCTTCTGCCGTGCCTGTCGAGCGGGGAACGACATGCACTGTGCCAACTCGGCCTTTCCGGGCATTTCCACTGACGGTGGAATGGCGGCATTTTTGAAGACCACGGCACGAGCCGTTGTCAAGCTTGATCCATCGCTGGCCCCCAAGGACATCGCCGCCCTGGCCGATGCCGGCCTGACGGCCTATCATGCCGTCAAGAAGGCCGTGCCGCTCCTCTATCCTGGTACCAGAGCAGTAGTCATCGGCGCCGGTGGCCTGGGCCACATCGGTGTCCAGTGTCTCAAGGCCCTGACGCCTGCCGAAGTGATTGTGGTCGACAGGTCGGCAGAGGCCCTGGAGCTGGCCCGCGGGTGGGGAGCCGATCACACGGTGCTTGCCGATGACGGTGAGGTCGCCAGAGTTCGCGAAATCACGGAAGGCCAGGGAGCCGAGGTGATTCTTGATTTTGTGGGCGAAGGTGGTGCCCTGGAAAGCGGAGTCGCCATGTTGCGCCGTGCCGGCTACTATTATGTCATTGGCTACGGCGGTCGCCTGGTCGTGCCGACTATTGATATCATCTCGACCGAGATCAACTTTATTGGCAACCTGGTCGGGACCTACAACGATCTAGTCGAGTTGATGGCCCTGACGGCTCAAGGGAAGGTACGGCTACACACGGCGGTCTATCCGTTGGAGGCAGCCCTGGATGCCATTCATGATCTGGAGAGCGGCCATCTGCATGGGCGCGGCATTCTGGTGCCGGCGGAAACCTGAGAGAAGCTAAAAAAGCTGACTGCGGAAGGAGGCCGGCCAACGAGCCCCTCTTCCCGGCAAAGCCGGCCTGGAGCTGGTGTAAGTAAGAATGAGACCCGGCTCCTGCAGAGTTGAGCAGGCCCCGAGCCTTTGTGGCCGGCATAAGCCGGGCCGGCGACCCACCAGGGCCGTCGCGCCCCTTTGGATGGTGTGCTGAAAGCGCGTCTGGTTATGCTCAGCTTTCGAGAGCGCAGAAGCGCTACCAGATGTGGCCTGAAGCAGGTCCCCTCTCTCTGCCAGCCGAGGCGAGGCCAACAAGGGGCAGAGAGAGGGAACAGTCGCTGCCTGGGTGCTTTACAGGCAGCCTCTTCTGACTGGCCGGAGCAGGATGCTCCTCCAGCCCTGCCTATTGCAGACTGCTGCCAGCGGCCTGATCGGCTACCGCCTCGCCGACAAGGTCGCCTGTCGTCAGGCGCCGCTGCTCAAAGCGTCCCCACAGGTAGAAGATCACGGCCACCACCAGTACGATCGCGATCGGCAGTAGCTGAGTCAGCTCGTAGGTCAAGCGGCTGATCTGGTAGCTGCTGACCGTCTCATCCGTAGGAATCAGAGTAAAATAAGCCGTAACCAGCACCGAAACCAGGGCCAGCAGCGTCACGATCCAGGGACCAACCATACCCCCAGGCACCCGATAAGGGCGCTCCACCTCTGGGTACTTGTAGCGCAAAACGATATAGGAGATGAAGATGAACGCATAGGAGAGAGCCGTCGTCGAAATCGTGAAGCCCAGGACCAGAGAGAAAAGCGTTGACAACTCGCCGGAGCCGAAGGCCGTCACCAGGATCGCTGCCACCATCGCCACGGTGGCCACGCTACCCGAAAGCAGATTCATCGCCAGCGGAGTACCGAAGTAAGAGCTAAAGCGTCCCAGAACCACGGGGGCGGCTCCGTCGAGGGCCGTCACCGCGTAGGTGCGATCGGCTCCCATCAGCCAGGTACCTCCGGCGCTGGCCAGCGTCAGGATCAGGGCCGCTGCGATCAGCCAACCCAGAGCGGTGGCCAGCGGAGCGGGCAGGATGCTAGCCACCACCTGGTAAGCATCCAGGAAGCCCCCGACGTTAGACAACTGGTCTTTGGGTAGCGCCAGCAGAATCACCAGAATCGGGATGGCGTAGGCCAGGACCCCAATCGTTCCAGCGCGCAGCAGCGAGCGGGGCACGTCGCGCTGAGGCTCAAACATCTCCTCGCCGGCGCCATTCTGCAGCTCGAAGCCGGCCCAGTTGAAAACCAGAACCGGAATAATGCTGCTGAAAATCAATCCCAGATTCGTGGTTGGCAGCAAATCCCTCCAGCTCAAGTGAGCGCCGCTGGCCTTGCCCCCGAAGAAGAAAGCCAAAGCCAGAATCACAAACAGCCCCAGCAGGGAGAGCTTCAAAATAATCCCGATCGTTGAGAACCACTTACCGATGCGCAGAGAGACAATTGCGCTCCACGTCGTAAACCAGATAAAAATCAGGGCAATCACGATCTCAACGATCGCATCGATAGTCTTATTCCCTCCGAAGAGGAGATCGCTGTTGCCGAACCAGAAGGTCTTCAAAGCGGCGATAGTCGTCACCGCCAGGGTCCCGCCGACCCAGAGTGGATTAGAGACCCAATAGAAAATAGAAGCAATCGCCGCAAAGAGACGTCCGCCCGCCAACTTGCACCAGACATAGATGCCGCCCTCCTCCGGAAAAGTGCTGCCCAGCTCTGCCGTCAGCAAGCCATAGGGGATCAGGAACGTCAGAGCCGTAATCAGCAACCAGGGGAAGACCTGTCCCCCCTGAGAAGAGACGGCCCCCAGCGTATCGATATTGATCATGGCCGTCAGAGTAAAACAGACCATGAAGAAGAGCGACAGCTCCTTGCGCAGCTTGCGTTTCTCTTTCTGGGCCACCTCGCTCAGCATCAGCGGTTGCTGCTCGGACATAGCAAGCCTCCTTGAGAAAGATCTTGTCCTGTATCATCAGTCGAATCGGGACGCTCAGTCAAGGCCGTCAGAGGGAAGGCAGATCCCTCGGGTAGTCAGGGGCGCCCGGGCCTCTTCTCACAGGCCGGCCTGGCCGCGCCAGCGCTCCCAGCTTGCCTCACCGCGAGCCACCATGCTGCCCACCAAGCCCAGCACCAGGCAGGCGAGGGTTGTGCCACCGACGGCGAGCCACCAGGCGGTCGGCGTGAGCAGATCGGGGATCCAGGAGTTCAGCAGGGTATCCACGATTGCCAGCAGGCAGGAGAGCGTCCCGAAGAGGGCGAGCAACCAGAACAGGGGAAGAGGGAGCAGGCGATGCTCGTGAAAGATCGCCGGCTGACGGCGCGCAGCCACCAGCACATCGATAAAGAGAAAAGGAATCGAGATCAACCAGACCAGGGTCAGGGCAGCCAGCGAAACGGTGAAAATGATCGTTGACAGATCGGCTGGCTGGCCGAGAGGGAAAAGGTAAGGAAGAGCGAAATAACTCAGGGCCGTGAAAGCCAGAGCCACTACCGACTGGAAGTAAATGGCGTTAGCCGGGGCCCGTGCTCGATTGACCCTGGCCAGGCTCATTGGCAAATGTCCATCGATAGCGGCGACGAGCAGCAGGCGGGCGAAGGTATAGTTGTAGATCAGCGGAGCAACCATGAAGAAACACAGCAGACAGACCGCTGTCACGTTGCCGGCAGCTCGTCCCAGGGCCTGATCGACCACACTGATAAAGACGATGGGATCGGAAGCCCCTTCTGGTCCACGCACCACGAGGGCCGCGAAGGTTGTCAGAAGATAGCTGGCGAAGACGAGCAGCGTCCCCCAGCGCAGATGGAGCAGAATCACTCGTCGGCGTTGAACGGGACGGATCTCGCCGGCCATTGCCAGAGGAACCTCGGTGCCCAGGTAGGACTGAACAAGGAAGCCAAAGAGCACGAAGTTGGCCGGCCCGGGTCGCCAGTCGTCCAGATGCCCGAAGGGTGCTGCCGGACTATGACCTGTCGCCAGCCAGACAAAGGCTGCCACAGTAATCAGGATCACCGCCAGCAGAAGCAGACCAACAGTAACGTTGAGCACGCTCTGCAGCACACGCAACGGCTGTACGGTCAGAACGGTGCCCAGGAGAATGAGGAAGACAATCACCATTCCCTGCTGCCAGGGGGCTGCCAGCCAGCCATCGTGCAGACCTTGCAGGTAGGTGATCGCCGTGCCGAAGCCGCTAACAAGTGCCAGAATACCCGGTAGCCAGGCGCAGAAAGCGGCAAAGAAGCCCCAAAAGGTTCCCAGCGTGCGATAGGTCCAGTTGTAGAGGGCGCCCTCATAGGGGAAAAGCAGCCCCAGCTGAGCCGTGCTCAAAACACAGGGAAGGAAGAAGGCGACTCCACAGACCAGCCAGTAGAGAAAGGAAACCGCACCAGCCGTAGCAGCTGTAGCGCTGTTCGACAGGTAGAAGATGGCTCCTAAAAAGATGGCCGTCATATCCAACGTCCCCAGGACAGGGGGCATCACCCGTTCCACGTACTGCTCGGAAGGTAATGCCCTTCCTGATGACGGATGTGTTGCTAGCTGAGCACCAGGACTTTCCACTTCCATAAGGTTCATGCCCTTCCTTTCTCGTTGCCTCATAGCAGAGAGAGCCTGAAGCAGAGCTTTTAATAGAAGTCTACCTGTGTATTTCGAATTGTCAATGCTTTCGGGTATCCTGTCCCATCCGCCGAAGATGGATTACCTGGGGAGGGTAAAATACAAAACTACCGGATATCGAAATATCAGACGCCTTCGGCCTTCGTGTAGGGTAGTTCCGGGTTCATAAGCAAGGCAAACGCGCGCAAACGACGCCGCTGGCGCCGAGTTGCCACTCTCCAGGGCAAAAAAGGGTTGGCAGAAACCTGAAGTCGTGCTCGCACGTCTACTCTAGTGGACTGAGTTTCAGCCTCAAGGGATAAGAATGCGCTTGTAGCAGAGAATACTCCAAAGACAACACATCTTTCTTGTGCGAGGTATGTCTATTTTTCTGTTTATTCTGCTCAGCCTGGTTGCCTATATCGCAGCGCTAATCATCCTTGTCAGGGCCACCTCTCGGCTGCGCTACTATCGCTTCGAGGAGACTGCCTTTTTGGGGATGGCGGCCCTGGACATTGTGGCGGGCATTCTCCTCTTCTCAGCCGTATTGACGCCACTTGTCTTGCTGACTGGCAGCACCGTTGAGATCATCGAGGGTCACGCGCTGGCCGTTCTGTTCCTGTTGGGAATCGTCCTTGTGAGCGGAGGAACGGCCTGGCGGAGCCTGAGCTGGAGTCCAAGCGCGCAGACCCTCTCGCGTCTAGTGGCGGGCCTTTACTGTCTGCTTCTGGTGCTTGCGGCTCTCGTCTGCATGGTCCTTATCTTCTTGCCGGGTCACTGATGCCCGATGCAAGTGCAGGAAGGGCTGCCAGCGCAGCGAGCGCTAGCGGCCCAGATGGGGATATGGGCGGGCGTAAGAAGAGGAGGCCAGATCTGCTGCTCTCCCTTCCTTACGCCCGCTTTCTTTCTTGCGTGCCTGTGATGTCTTGGGCAAGGGTGGACCTTATCGGCCTGGAAGGCCCGCAAGACGCTAAACGGCGCTAAGCTGAGCCTACTCTTCCGGCAAGAGGAAGCGCTGAAACCACTCCAGCGTACGACGCAGCCGATCGCAGCGCTGAGCTGGAGTGCCGACCCCTGGCCAATCCATCGTGTGACTGGTGCCCGGATAGCGCACCAGTTCGACAGGTTGGCGGCGTCTGCGCAAGGCAACAAACAATTGCAGCGACTCACTGAAGGGACAGCGCAGGTCATCGCCGGCGTGCAGAAGCAAGAGGGGCGTTGTGATGCGGTCTGCAAAAGCCAGGGGGGAGCGCTCAAGGAGGTGTTCCTCGCCGGCCCCGCCCATTGCCAGGTCGAACCAGAGAGTCTGATCTGAGAGCAAACGGCAGCTCGGCAGATAGGTCACAGGGTTGCGACTGACCGCAGCCTTAAAGCGTGTTGTCTGCGTGATGGCCCAGGCGGTCATATAGCCTCCATAGCTCAGGCCAGTGATGCCCAGACGCTGCTCATCGACAGGGGCGATGCTGATAACGTAGTCCAGGCCAGCCAGCAGATCGCCCAGGTCCTCGCCGCCCCAGTCGTTAAGGATGCGACGGCGAAAGGCCTCGCCGTAGCCATCGCTGCCGCGCGGATTAGCGGCCAGAACAGCGAACCCCTGGCCTGCCAGGACCTGGAACTCATGGACGTAGGCATCGCCCCAAGCGCAGCTTGGCCCGCCGTGGACGGCCAGGATCAGCGGGGCCTGCTGGCCAGCAGTCAATGGTGGCAGGTAGAGCCAGCCCTCGATCGACAGCCCGTCAGGGGCCTGCCACGTCAGGCGACGGGGACGGACCAGTTGATGGTTGCGCAGAAAACGCTCATTGACGGCTGTCAGGCGCTGGAGCTGTGAGCCTTCACCCCGTAGAGACCAGATGTCGCCGGGCGTAAACCAATCGGCCCGCACAACTGCGATCAATGAGCCATCGCTGGCCAAATGGGGGCTTAGGTAGCGCCCGCTGCTGCCGGTCAGAGGAGTCAGCTCCTGGGTCTGGCAATCGACACGGTAGAGATGGGCCTGGCCTCGTTGATGGATCGTCACCAGCAGATGGCGACTGTCAGGATACCACTGTGGGCGGGTGAGCCACTCGTTGGGGGGACGCAGCTCGTCAACGATGGTGACCTGACAGGTATAGTCTGCCTGCTCGGGAAAGACGGGGCGCGGCTCCTGGCTGCCATCGGCGGCCACAACCCAGGGGGTGATATTGCAGGTCTCAGTCTGATCGGGAGCATAGTAGTAAGCAAGATAGCGACCATCGGGCGACCAGGCGGGCATCTGAGCCAGACCCTCCTCAGGAGTCAATCGGCGGAGCTGTCCCGTGGCCAGGGTCAATACCCAGAGAGCCATACTCGTACTAAGGTCGGGCTGTTGGCGGCGATTGGCGCAGAAGGCGACTGCACTGCCATCAGGCGACCAGCATGACTGTAGCAAATGCACCGGCTCAGCGGTCAGGCGTACGGCTTCCCCCTCCAGAGGAACGAACCACAGCTGCATTCGGCGTCCATGCCAGTGTCCGACACCGTCCCACTGCTCATCGAGACGGGTGTAGACCTGGGCCGGCTCCTCCTTGCCCGCCTCAGCCTGTTGAAGCTGATCATCAGCCGGCTTCCAGGGGCTATGCGCGAGCAGGGCCTGGCCATCGGGTCGCCAGCTATACTCACTCACGCCATTGGGCAGCCTGGTCAACTGGCGTGCCTCCCCGCCGCCCAGCGGGAGCAAGAAGATCTGCGGTTTCCCTCCACAGCGAGTACTGAGAAAAGCCAGCCAATCGCCCCGTGGCGACCAGCGGGGAGCGAAGTCCTGGTGTTCCCCAGCGGTCAATTGACGGGCCCTGCCGGCTGCCTCTTTCCGGCTGGGAACCACCCAGATGGCGCTTTTGCTCTCCTGGGCGCTGCGATCGTTCCATTGAAGGGTGAAAGCGATCAGGGAGCCATCGGGCGAGAGCTGAGGGTCCGAGGCAATCTGTAGATCGAGCAGCTCCTCCACGGTCACAGCGGCCAGCCGCGCAGGCTCTGGAGCGCTCGTCGAGGCCGGCTCACCATCAACGACGGCTTCGGTCTGACTGGCAACGCTGCCTTCTCCCTGGATGACCGTCTTGCCTGAGATCCCTGCTGCCGAATGGAAATCTTGCCTGGCCTCTCCTTGGCCTGGCTGTCCTTCCCGGGACGCGGCCTGAGAAGGGGCCTCTGGCTGAACTGGCACGGGGCGCGGTACCGTTTTGTTCTCGTCTTGCTCTTCTAACATTGCTCGCTCCAGTACTCTTTCAAAACGAACATCATTTTCATATTAATGAATAGCGAGAGGATGGCGGGCCAGCATGAGGAAGGGGGCTGCTGCTACTGTGATCGGAAGATGCCAGTAATCTCAACGGGGAAACCAGCGGGGCGGTTACAAACTCGCTGGCAGGGGGAGAGGCAGCCCTACCTGTCAGCATAGAGCCAGCACAGGACCTGCTTGCTGGCCATTGGAGGGCAAGGCTCAAAGCAGGCATCCGCTGAAGGCGCATCATAGCAAAGTCATACCACACGGCAGCCTGCAAGGCAAGTACGGCTGCCGGTAAGTAGATTGACCGCCGACAGGGCAGGCGCCAGTCTATACAGGGAGAGGCAGGGCCAATAGGCCCTCCTTCAGAGGAGTATCAGCACAGAAATCAAAAGAAGGTAGAAAGTCCCAGGAAATCGAAGAGTCCTGCCGGACAGGTAGAAGAAGGACAGATAGAACCCTTCCAGCCTGCCATGGTTGTCCGCTGTGCCGAAGATTGCCCGACATGGGCCGCCGCAGATGGGGTCTGGCTGCCAAAGGGAGCTGCTGGCAGGCTGCAGAAAGGGGTATTGCCTTGCCTGCTGCACCTGGCTAGTCGGTCAGCATGGCGACCAGGCCCACGATCGTAGCGGTGACGATGATCCAGAACATCTGGAACCAGTAGAAGAACGGAACGCCGAACAGGGTTGGTTCCACCTGGTTATAGAGAGCCGGGCAGACGGCGGTTAGAAAAGGGATGAGCAGGAGCGTGAAGGGCCAGAGACGCCCACGTCTGCGAAGCGATTCTTCAGGTAGCATGGTTGTCACACCCTCTCCGGATCATGCTTGCCCTGGCCGGTCTGGCTGAGACAGCAACCAATCCGCTACCGACCAGGCCGGACTACTCAGGTCTAGTATAGGCCCTCGGAAGAGGCCAAAGCGGCTTAACCCTGCCTTGATTGGGAAAAAAAGGCTATGGTCCCTCGCCGTACTTTGATGTAGTGCTATACTGACACTTATCGAAGAGCATACAACATGATAAAAACGAACCAGGCGGAGAGAGGAAGGACCAGACTGAATTAGCCCGATGTACAGTGCACAAGGTACAGATAATGAGATGAAGCATTACAGTTGAGTGGCTCTTCACGCGAGAGGATAAAAGGAGCGGGCCAGCCTCATTTAGCATACACAGAGCTGTGATGTGGCGTTTTCCTGCAAGACTCGTGCCATAGGAGAAGAGACATATGATTCAATGGGGAATGCTGGCGGTCTTCGTAGGTGTTTTCATTGCGATGACCATCATGGGCCTCTTGGCCTCGCGCTGGCGGCCAGGGGATCTAAACAGGCTGCAGGAGTGGGCGCTGGCGGGAAGGCGCTTTGGGCCGGTGGTCTCCTGGTTTCTCATAGGGGGTGATCTTTACACCGCCTACACCTTCATGGCGGTGCCGGCCCTGGTCTATGCTCAGGGGGCGCAGGGCTTTTTTGCCTCGCCCTATCTGACCCTGGCTTTTGTCTTTGCTTTGCTCATGATGCCCCGCTTCTGGGTGATTGCCCGTCATCGTGGCTATGTCACCCAGGCCGACTTTGTACGCGAGCGTTTCGGCAGCAGCGCCCTGGCGCTGGTGGTGGCGGTCACTGGTATTATGGCCACCATGCCCTATATTGCCATTCAGATCTACGGCATCCAGGTCTGTATTGCCCAGATGGGGATCAACGTCGAGCTGGCCCTCTTCATTGCCTTCCTCATCCTGGCCCTCTATACCTATGTCAGCGGCTTGCGTGGTCCGGCCCTCATTGCAATCTTTAAGGACCTCTCCATCTGGCTGGTAGCGATTGTTAGCTTTGTCATCATCTCTCTTCGTCTGGGAGGCTTGTCGCGTGTCTTCGCTGCGGTTCCTGCTGGCAAGTTGACCCTCTCTCCGGCCCAGTATAGCACGTTCTCTACCTTGATTCTTGGCTCCGCGATGGCGCTCTTCCTTTATCCTCACGCCTTTACCGCCATGCTGAGCGCCAATAGTCGCCGGACATTGAAGAGGACGCTGCCGTTCCTGCTGGCCTATACTTTCCTGCAGTCCCTCATTGGGCTATTTGGCTTTTTAGCGATTGCCGCCGGTATCAAGCCGTCGCCTCTCTACAAAACCAATAGTGCTCTTCCCTCACTGTTCGCCAGCATGTTGCCGCCGTGGCTGGCCGGCTTTGCCTTTGCCGCCATCTCTATTGGGGCCCTGGTTCCCGCTGGTGTGATGTCCATCGCGGCTGCCAATCTCTTTACGCGCAATATTTACCGCGAATATTTCCATCCCAACTGTACGGAGCGCGAGGAATCGGCGGTGGCCAAAACGGCTTCGCTGGTGATCAAGTTCGGGGCTTTGCTCTTCATCATCTTCTTCCCGACGGACTTCGCCATTAATCTGCAGCTTTTTGCCAACGTCTGGATCATTCAGATCCTGCCGGCAGTCCTCTTGGGCCTCTATACGCGCTGGTTCCATCACCTGGCTCTGATCTGTGGTTGGGCGGGGGGAATGATCCTCGGCACCTGGATGGTACTCACGCAGAACTTTGCGACGGTCTACCCATTGACGCTGGGTGGCCTCTCGTTCAATGTCTATGCTGCCTTCGCCGGGCTTGTGTTGAATCTGGTCCTCTCTTGTGCTCTGACGCCCCTTTTTGACCTGTTCGGCTTCCCTCGTGGCCAGGATAACACCAGCCCGACTGATTATGCGATCCGCCCGGTGACGGGTTTCTCGGAGGAACGCCTTCTGCAGCAGGCGCGTCAGCTCAGCCAAAGCTCCTCTGCCGGAGCGTTCTCTCTAGAGAGCGAGCGTGTCGCCAATCGCTAGTGAGCCTGGTAGAAGGTTTGCTGGGCTGGCTCCTGGAAGATGGAAGAGAGAGCCAGGCGGGCAGAGGCGGCGGGTGCCCGGCCAAAGTGAAGGCGTCGTGCCCTTCGCCTCTTCTCAGCGACCACGGACCTTGTTTGCCCTTTTTTCTCCGGATGGTCTGGTTCTGTCTGCTACGAGAACGCTATCTAGTCCAGGCTCATGTGTCCTGACAGGGATGTCTTGATCTGGGGTTGACGGTTATGGCTGGTTTCTCTGGGGAGCAGGCTTATGTCAGAGCAGGAAGGCGTGACGGACCACCTGGTCACCATCATTCAGCTGATCCAGCTTGCGCGTGGCAGTGGCACGCTGACGGTCTGGCGGGGGACTGGCGATCTCTTCGAGGAGGGAACGATTACCTTTGTGAAGGGTCAGGTGACCCAGGCCAGCGCCGGTCGCCGCAAGGATCATGCTGCCCTCAATTGGCTGAGTACCTGGGGGAGGTGTCGCTTTAGCTTTAATCCCGCAGTCCTTGATGAGACAACCAAACAGCTCCTGGCATGGTTGGTTGCCGGCGTGAGGCAGCCAGGAGACCTGGCGACCTCTGCCTCCTCGCAAGGGCCACCTGCCGTCTCGACTCGTGGCACCCAGCCGGGAGCGGGTGTCGGCGGGCAGGGACGGGATACTCGTCCCTCTGATGCTTCTTACTACGCTATCCCTTGCCCTGTGCTGCCCTTCCAGCAGGCTCTGCTATTGATCGAGCAATACCGGCTCTCGCGTGCTCATCGCCAGCTCTTTTTGCTGATTGATGGCCGGCGCCGGGTGCTCGATCTGGCTCAGCTGATGGGGAAGGAGCCGCGGGTGGTCAGCCAGCTGCTGAGTGAGCTGGAGCAACATGGCATCATTCAGAGGAAAGGATTGTAAGGTTGTATGCTTGAGATGGAGCCGCAGTTAGGGGGACTTGGGCGAGAGGAGGCCCTGGTGGAGATTGTCCAGGCCTATCGGCAGGAACGTGTTCCTATGCTTGATGGGGCTGACCTGAGCCGGCTCGATCTGCAGAAGGTCGATCTCAGTGGGGGCAATCTGCGCGGAGCTAATCTCTCTGAGGCGAATTTGAGCGGGGCCTATCTCTGTGGGGCCTATCTGCGCAAGGCCGACCTGAGTCATGCCAATCTGAGCCGGGCCAACCTGAGCAAGGCTTTTCTGATCGGCGTCAACCTGATCGGGGCCAATCTCCTGGGAGCCTCCTTGCGGGAGGCTGATTTGCGCTCGACCGATCTGGGGGGCGTCGATCTGCGCGGAGCCGATCTCCACGGGGCGATGCTGGTCGAAGCTGGCCTCATCGCCGTCGATCTCCGTCGCTGCGATTTAAGCCAGGCCCGTCTGAGTCTGGCCAATCTGAGCCGGGCCAATCTGGCTGGAGCCGACCTGAGCGGAGCCGACCTGAGCGGGGCGGTCTTGGACGAGGCCGATCTGAGTCGAGCCGACTTGAGTGGGGCCAATCTGGTGGGAGCCCATCTGCGTGAGGCCAACCTGAGTGGGGCCAATCTGAGCGGGGCGCGCCTCAACCTGGCGGTCCTGAGTAAAGCGAATTTGAACGGAGTCTATGCCTGTGGAGCCTCGCTCTACGGGGCCAATCTGGTCGATGCGGCTCTCCACGAAGCCAATCTGCGGGGGGCAAGCCTGAATCGGGCCTATCTGTTCCAGGCGGTGCTCAGAAACGCAGATCTGAGCAAGGTTGACTGCGCCAGGGCCAATCTCTCGCGCGCCGATCTGAGTGGCTGTGACCTCAGTCGAGCCTCGCTGGTGGAGGCCCTGCTCAAGGGGGCCGACCTGTCTAACGCCTATCTCTATGCCGCCGATTGTCGCGCCGCCAATTTACAGCAGGCGCGCCTGTCTGGGGCGGTGCTGACTAACAGCCTCTTTATGCGCGCCGATTTGCAGCAGATCCAGGCGGAGCCGGAGCAGTTCAGCAGCCTGGACCGCGGCGCGCTGGAGGAGGTTGTGATCGATGCCTATACTGGTTGGCGCCTGGGCATCAGCTCCAATGTGGTGCATCGGCCGTTGTGAGCAGCGGTCTGGAGTGGTCGGGCGGTCTGCCGGAGTGAGCAAGGCCAAACTTGGTGCCTGACCAGGCTACTGGGGAGGGAGGGAGCAGGCGGGTGCTGCTAACCCCCGGTGAGCCAGCCGATCAGCCAGCCAGATAGATTGGCCGGCTGGTCGGCTGGGAGTGCCAGCCACATGCTGGCAGTCCCGCCCGCCAGCCGGCCGGTCTGTTTTCGCTCTCATCAGGCGTCTGGACCTATCCGAACGATCAGGGCCTGGCGCATCTCGGGCGTCTGAACGTAGGCCCTACCGACGCTTAGCTGCTCGATGCGCTCTATGATCTGGCTTCCCTGGCCAGCGCGAATGAAGCTGGCGGCTTTGCGCGATTCTGGGTAGTTCATGCGGAAGATGATGCGGGTGCCGGCGTTGTTGAGGATCTCGGGATGAAAGTCTCCCAGGCTCTGGCTGGCGACGATGACCGCGATACCGAACTTGCGCCCTTCCTTCATGAGCCGGGGCAGCGTTCTATCCTTCGCCAGGCGGTGGGCCTCATCGAGGACGATGGCCAGGCGCAGGCGCTCAGCAGGACCCCAGTGGAACATGTCTTTGTAGAGTTTGTGGAGGAGAAAGGCGCCGGCGCTCAGTTGCAGTAGCTCTGCGTAGAGTTGGTGCAGGTCGATCACCAGGCCCGGCCCGATGAGCGAAGAGAGATTGACAGGCGGCTCCTCGGGCCGGAAGAGATCCATTTCGAGCAGCGGCCGGCAGCGAGCGGTCACATTGCCCACCTGATGCTGCTTTGCTGTCAGCTCGATGCGGTGAAAGACCTCCTGGAGGGTGGGGTAGGTCAGCTTGCTGCGTTCTTCTTTGCTCAGCTCATCTTCGAAGCCGTGGGCGTGATAGGCGTCACGAACAGCAGTGTAGATGACATCGCGCTGTATTGCTCCCAGGCCGGCGACCTGGGCGAAAATCTCCGAGATGGCCAGAGCGTTGGTGCGCCAGGCCAAGCCGGAAGCGGCACATTCGAAGGGACTGAACGGCAGGCCCCTGGCCGCGTCGAGAACGTTAGGCCGAACGCGCTGGTAGTAGCGCCCCTGGGGGTCAGCGAACTGGCCGTGGAAGTCCAACACGAGGGCCGGAACACCTTGCTGGCTTAGCTCGCCCAGCAAGTGCTCAATGGTCCACGATTTCCCCTGACCAGGGATGCCCAGAATAAAGAGATGAGGGCTGCCCTGGATGCCTGGCTTCCAGTAGATCGGTCCACCCAGCGAGCGACCGAGAGGGATGCGTAGCTGCTCGCGGTCTGTAGCGTCTGCTGTGTCTGGCTGCTTTCGCCAGACTGGCGTGGGCATGAGCAGGGTGGCGTCCTTCTCTCCCCCGTCCCGCTGAACCTGGCTATAGGGCTGGTCCTCTGCCTCGGGCAGAGAGGCAGCCTCGCCGGTTTCCGCTCCCCCAGGCTCTATCTCGCCGGCTGAAGGCCCCGGATAGGTCTCGGCGCCTTCTGAGACTGGCTCGACGCCTTCAGGGGTTTCGGCTGTGCTGCCCTCGATGAAGGGGAGTGATCGGAAGTCGCTCACGGTTAGTAGCCGAATGCGGACCCCGCCGATGTCCAGGGGTTTGCGCGGCTCGCTGTCCAGGCTGACGATATAGCCTTCGTAGAAGGGGCGAAAGTCTAGCTCGGCCTTTTCAAGCCGGGCCAGGTTGTCTAGAAAGGCCGCTTCGGCCTGGGGGTCGAAGAGCCGGTAGCGGCGAGCACGTTCGAAGTAGAAGCGCAAGACGTTGGCCAGGTAGGCGCGCTGGATGGCGCCATCGAGCTGCTGCCGATCGAAGAAGCGCTGCTGCATCATTTCGGCGGTTGCTCGCATCTGCACGGCCATATCGCTCGCCAGGCGCTCAAGTGGGACGGAGCCGCGACGCCACTTGACCTCGATGAAAGTCGCTTCGACGATGTTGCGCTTCAGAGCGATCAGTGCCAGGTCGCAGTGGTGCTCTCCGGTGGTTGGCTGCCCTGAGCCTCCGCTGGCGAAGATCCGCGGGTAAAGGTCGACGGGTAGTAGGACAGCCTGCTTAAGGCGACCCTGGCGTTCAAGCCAGGCGGCGACCACGCCAAGGCTCACGGCGGCGGCAGCGCTCGAAGGTGACTCCAGGGCCTCCAGGGCCAGGCGCCCAGAGATGGTTTTGAGGGCATGCAGCAGGCGGCTGACGCTCTCTTCCAGGCGTGAGAAGCCCAGCTCCTCCATCGCCTGAGCCAGCATCGAGGTGATTTCCTGATGCCATGCGGTGGTCACTATCATGCGGTGCCCCAGTCCCTCGGTGAACTCCGGCGAGTAGTCCAGCACGTACTTGCGAGCCACCTCCTCCAGGCCAGGCAGGTGAGGCGAGTCATAGTAATCCAGGGTGAAGAAGCGATCCAGATTAATCACCCAGTTGGCCCGCTGATGCAGCTTCTCCAGAAGGGTGCGCAGCTCCGCCGTGAGGGTGACCTGCAGTGCGGGCTGCATCTCCGTCTCTCCCTGGAGCAGGTAGCCCCCAGCCTTGAGCAGCGTGGTATGCAGGTCGATCAAGGTCTCGCTGTAGCGCGGGCCTCCAGGGTGAGGGAGAGGCTTCCCCCCACCGGTCAGGATCTGATAGCGCCAGAGAAGCGCCTTGCCTTCCTGGCTGAATTGGGAGATGAAGCGTGGCAGCAGCCCATAGAGCGAGAAGCTGCTTACCTCGCTGCTAAGCGAAGCCATTCCTTGGGTGGGAACGGCGACGATCTGTGGACGGAGCAGGTCGCTGACAATGGCCAGATGCGACTCGGGTGGCTCCTCCTCCACCTCTTGTAGTTGACGGATCGGTCGAGTGGTAGTAGCCAGAGCTGGCAGGAAAGGGTCGGTCGAGCGGCCTGAGCCAGAGAGGTGCCGACCGCCGTTCTCCTGTAAGGTGCGTGTCAGGGCCTGCAGCGCGCCGCTCTGCCAGCTTTCGCTGTAAGAGACAATCTGAAGCAGCGGCAAGGCGCCTGCCGGTCCTGTGCTGATTCCTTCCTCCTCCTCTTCCTCCTCTTTTGAGGAGGGGGCCAACCCCTTAAGAGCCTCGCCGAGTAAGGCCCCGCGGTCGGGATTGACCAGGGTCAGGACCAGCGGATCAGCGTAAGGATGCAGGCTTTGGAAGAGCCGAAGATGCTCGCTGAGACGCTCAGGGCGAATATCGCCCGGATCGGTCTTCTCAGGTCTTGCGTTGAGAAGGGTGGCGACGTCGGCGTAGCGCCGGTGGGGATCAGGGACGGCGGCGGGCAAGGCTACACCGTGGAAGAAAAGCAGATTCTGGAAGAAGATGAAGACGGTTGAGGTGGCCGCATGATAGGCGAATGGCGGTACATTGGCTGGAACAAGCAGGCGGAGCGTATCCAGGTCGATGCGGCGCCTGCGCTGCTCCTTTGGCTGATCGAGCAGGACTTCCTCCCAGGAGCTGAGCAGTCTGCTATAGCCGGCAAACCAGGCAGCACGCAGCGGATGGGTCGGCAGAATAATCAGGGCCTCTTCGACTTGGTCCTGCTTCATGAAGCGAATGAGCAGGCTGTCAACAGAGAGGGCCTGGATCAGCAAGTCGCTGTTGGCCTTGCCTGCCAGCAGCTCCTCAAGCAGCGCCTGATAGGCCTGAGCATAACGGACGGCGGCATCGGCCAGGTCGGGGCTGCTGCTCCAATCGGCCACCTCGATCACGCTGCGCCCCTCAGACTGGCGCAGGCGCCGGAAGAACAGCTCACGCTGGCGCCAGAAATGGCGCCATTGTTCGCCCTCACCGGTTGCCAGCGGGAAGGGCCTGATAGCCTCAGCCGGCACGGGGCGCAGCTCTTCAACCTCCAGAAGAAAACAGCCACCCTGAGCAGGCTCCTTAAGGATGCGCTCTTCCAGCTGCAGTAAGGTCTCGCTCAGGGCCAGGGTTAACCGATCTCTGCCGTTGAGCAGCAGGCTGAAATAAGCGAACTGGTGATGCTGCCATTGGGGCAGGCTTTCCTCCAGAATGGTCTCTCTGATCTCGCTGCCGACCTTGAGCCGGCCCCAGGGAAGGGTGGGCACTGTCTGGCGCCTGTCGCCGGTGGTAGGAGCTGGCAGGTAGCTCGGATCGGGGGACAGATAAAAGGCCAGGCTGTCTTTATAGTAGATTTCCTCCTTTTCCCCGATCCTGGTCACCAGCTCATTGCCATCCGGTCCCAGAGGGGCCACGCGCACGCAAACGGCGCTGTCGGGAGGCTCCTCATTATCAAGGTTGAGCTTGTCTAGCCTGATAGTGATGCTGCGCCGGTTCTGCGTAATGTCCTGCTCCCAAAGGCTATCGCGAAAGCCCGGCTCGCACTCCTCGGGCACGATAGCTACGCGCCAGCCACCCAGGTTGCGAGGTTTATCCGGCCTACACTTCCAGCGTACCACCATCTCGCCTTTTTCACCGTAGTAGGCGTAGAGAGCACTACCTGGCCCATAGGGCTGAGCCAGACGGCAAAAGCGTTCGACCTCTCCTTTGGGATTAATGAAAGGCACAAGCTCAAATTCGCGTAGATCGCTTTCCTCGTACTGGATGAACTGCCAGCGATCCAGCGTCAACTCAGCCTGTTCCAGAGCGCGCGACCAACTGTGGACATCGCTGAGGACGTAGCCCTGCAAGAAGCGCAGCAGCTCTCTAGCGGTGGGGGTGTCTACCTTTAGCTCCTGCACCCGCTCAACCAGGGTAGCGTCAAACTTCTTGGGCCGGGCCAGCAAGGTAGTCAGGCGCCGGTTGCGCTCAAGGTAGTTGGTAAACTCGGGCCGGGCGTCGCTGATGAGGCCGACGCGCCATAACTCCAGGCCGAGCCGCTCTGGCGTACCGTTCTGGACGCGGGCGAAGGCTGCAGCCACGAAATCCAGGCGGCGCTCGTGACTCAGGCCAGGCCAGCGGCGCAGATGGCTGAAGACCGTGCGGACTTGGGCAGCGGTTTCGGGAGAGCGTACCTGAAGGCGGTGCTGTAGCTCACGCAGCGCTGCCTCATAAAGCTGGCGCCCGTCGATGGGGGCGAAGGCGTTGGCCAGAGAGCTGGCGGTAGCATCCACACTGCCTGCGGGAATGAAGAGGCAAAAGCGTCCAGTCTTGCGGTTGCGCAGCTCGATGGCGCGGTCGGGGGGAATAAAAAGATCATCGACGGTCTGGCTCCGTTCCGTGGCCAGGATGTAAAAGAGCGTTTCCTGTTGGGCCTCCTGGCTCGTGCGTAACCTCTGGCAGAGGAGAAGGACATCCTCCAGTTCCAGAAAATCGACGCGGGCACAGTGGCCGGGACCTGCCCCCTTCAACTCCTTCAGGATCGCTTCTGTCAGCAATTCAATCTTGAGATCGCTCTGTTGGGAAAAAAGCACCATAGTTGAACCCTTTCCAGTGCAGGCTCAGTGCATCAGCCCCGTAATGTCGCCATGGTATAGGGTGCATAGGGCGGGTGAAGACGCTGGACCGTGAAGTCATCCGAGAGATCGCGAAAGATGCCCATCTGACGCAGGCGGCGCTGCATGGCGCGCAGGTTCTCCTGAGCGGCGGCAGTGTATTCGGCCCCCACAAAGGGGGCGGGTGGGCGATCGATGAGCAGGCCAAAGCGCTCGTCGAGAAAGCGCAGGAAATCTTGCAGACGGATGGGCCTAGGGCCATCACCGTTCTGCTCTTCCTGGTCGCCATTTTTCCCGTTGCTCAGGCGAGCCGCCGCAAGCTGCACGAGGACCGCCAGTAGATCGTTGGTTGGTGCATATTGCCATGACGAGCGGTATTTCAGCTGCCCGCGGAGCAAACCTTCAGCGCGTGTCAGACCTCCCGTGCTCCAGTACCAGCGCACGAAATTCTGCGTGGCTTCGCGCTGGCCCTCCTTCAAAAGGATGACCAGGCCCTCTAGATCGCTCTCGGCGCTGGCGAGCAGGTCCTCTAAATACTTTCGAGCTAACTTATTTTCTTGTCCTTCTCCTAGATCGTGATGATTGCCATTGCTATCATTTTTCGCCTCTTCGCTGTTCTCGTCAAAGATCTTGTCGATGTCCTGACGGGCCTGGGCCTCGATGTCGGCTTGGCCCTGTAGACTCAGCAGGCGTTGCAGGTAGAGAGGACCGGAGGTCTCATTCCCAAGCAAGCGTTCTATGAGAGCGCGCCGACGGATGTTTCGCTGGAGCTGTTCCACGTAGCGATGCAACTGGCGCAGCAACAGATTCGCCGACAAGAAGCTCTGGTAGGCTTCGATGTCGCGACGCACACAGGCCCGAGCCATCTCCTGACTGGGGCCGGGCTGGCCGGTGAAGTCCACATAGATGGCGGGGGGTGACGGTTCCAGCGGCTCACGCATGGCGGGAGGCAGGCTCTCTGGCTGGGCCACGAGCGCGTTCACCGCGTGGACCACCTTCAGGGTGTAGGTAAACAGTTCAAAGTTAATCAAAATCAGGAGATGGTGAATGAAAGCCGGCGTTGGCATGGTGGCGTGGTAGGCAGACATATACTGCACAAGGTCCGCTGCCAGCTCACGCGCCAGACCCGGGCAGGCACCAGTATAGCTATTTTTGTCTCGGCCCAGGCCAGGTCTGATGCTCTCGAAGCCATCGAGAAAGGCCAGCGAGAGGCGTGTGAGAGTATCCAGCTCTGTGGCGCCATCGTAACCGCCTCCTAATTGGCCGGGGGGACCGATGACAATGCCACGTCCAAAAGCATCTTTAATAAATTGACGGAGTTCTTGATCGCTTCCAAGGTAATTATGGAGTATTTGGTAGATAAAAAGATCTGTACTACGTAGACGGCTTGATTTCTCTGGAAAGCCTGGCTTGTAGCAAAGCAGGTTATAGGGAACAATAGATGTAATCTGCTCATCCTTATGGCCGCGGCCAACGCGCCCTACAGTAATCAGGGCAGTACGAACCAGCCGTTCCAGCAGGCGCCTCCTCTCAGGGCTTGCAAAACCCTCGACAGCTGGGTGCTGACTTAACTGGTCGATGTAGAAACCGATGGCACTGGGGTCGTTTTTCATGCCTGCTCGGGCACGTCCTCCCGAAAGAATAGAAAAAAACAGCAGAGGCAGAAGCAGATCGATGTCAAAATCATTCATCTCGATAGGGAGCATTTGAGGGAAGCGCACCCCGCGCAAGTCTTTCGGCAGCTTTACTTTCACGGTCGCTCTCCTTCGTGCTTACCTGAGGATCAGGCGATAGTCGTACAGACCACCTTCCCATCGCGCTGAGTCAGGTGATACAGACGATGGGCATTTTCGACCAAGACCAGATCGCGTGTCTCCATCAACAGAAGGGCGTGTTTGAAGTGGCGCAGATCCTCCAGCAGCGGCTGAAGCTCCCAGGCTTCTGGCTGCAGCCCATCGGCCAGGCGCAGCAACAGCTCGAACAGATCGAGCGAGATCTCCAGGCGTGGCATCCCCGAACGATGGCGCAGCAAGAGAAACTCTGGCAGCGTCTCAATCACTTCCTGCTGATCGCTTCCCACCGGCTCCAGCACGAACTCCTCTAGAGGGAACTGCTTCAAGATAATCAGCTGCTGCTCTTCCGAAGCCTTCACCACCACGCTGAGATAGCCGGCGGGCAGATCGGCCTCAATACCATCGGAGCGCAGGATGCCCAGAGCCAGCTTGCGGCGCGTCTCCTCCAACTGCTCCACTTCGCCCTCGAGCAGCTGCAAGTACAGCAGCGCGTAGCGGTAGGGCAACAGCTCGGGCCAGCGAACAGCCGGCAAATTGGGCAGTTTCTCTTCGTCCAGGCGCGGGCCATAAAAGTAGAGGCGCCGCTTCCAGGCTGCCAGCCACTGGCCTTCCTCCTTAAAGCGCTGTGGTGGAAGATCTCGGCCATCGGCCATCAGCTCAGCGCGCAAGAGCGCATCTTGCTGGCTCCGATGGAAATGCAGAAAGCGATCCAGATGGGGCTGAGGGAAGCGCGCCGGATCCAGCGCCCGCAGATCGCGCAGCAGCTCATCCTCCGTCTCGAGGGGAGCAAAAGCACTTTGCCAGCAGGAGCGCTCGATCAGGGTAGCCCCGCCATCCTCTCCCTGGCGAGCGGCGTGGACCTCCTGGCAGCTCAGATTGCCCGTGATCAGATAAGCCAGAGCCGAGCGCAAGTCGCGCATCGTAATATGCCGCTGATGACGCAGGTGGGTCAGCAACAGCAGGTACTCCAGACGCTGCCGAGTACGATTCTTGCGCAGCATCTGGGCATTCTGGTAAAGCGGACAGACAGCCTCAGCGGCGCAGCGCTGGCAGATTGTCCAGTGCTCTTTGGCCACCAGGCTATCCAGGACGCGCCGGAAAAGCGAGCGCTCCTCTGCGCCCGGCAGCGCCACAAAAGCGCGACGTTTCAGATCGACCAGCCAGACCGTCCGCTCGCGTAGCGAGCGATTCCGCTTCCCCTCGCGGCTCAGCTCCCTCCTCAGCCAGCTAAAGCGCTCGCCGTAGCGCTCGAAATAGTCGGCCAGGCGACCATCGTTGATAGCCACCAGCACCGTTAGCCCCCTCTCCGGCTGCTGGGACCCTTCCAGTCCCTGCAACTTGCGTGTCAGCTGCTCATCGGCGCTCAGCCCTTGATGAGCCTCCGAGGCGTCGTAACAGCTCCGGAAAATGTGGCCAGCATAGTGCAGCTCCCAGCCACTTTGATCGGCCTGACTGACCGTTGCCCCGCGCTTGATCAGCTCCTGGCGCACCTGCTCCAGAAAAGCCGTCTTGCCATCGCCGGGATTTCCCGACAAGAAAAGAGCCAGGGGGCGGCACTCCAACAAAAGCGGTAGCAACCGCCGATCGAGGGCTGTCGGAACGTAGGTCTCACGCACAAAGTCGCTGTCCAGGCCGCGATTATCGGCATTGCCGCTGGCACTCTTGCGATAAAGGCCGCGCACCTGCTCCACCCAGGGATTTACCAGGGCTGAGCGCTCCTGGACTGCCTCCAGGACCGGAGCGAGCTCCTCGGTCAAGACAACGGCGGCCAGCTCGGCCTGCGTCAGCTCCTCGAGGAAGGCAGAAGCACTTGTTGGGCGCCGAGCCGGATCAGGATCGAGGGCGCGCAGCAGAACCGTGGCCAGGCGCCGCTTATGCTCATCTTCAAGCTCCTCAGCCGAGCGCAGGAGGCGTTGCCCGCCCTCATCGTAGGTGAACGGCAAGTTGCCTGTCAGCACCTTGAAAAGCACCACCGCCGCCGCGTAGCGGTCACAGTCAGCCGGCGGGCTGGCGGCGGTCAGGGCCTCGGGCGGCAAATAGAGCGGCGTACCAGCCAGGCTACGCTCCTCGCCACGGCGCATCGCAAACCCGAAGTCTATCAGCACCGGATGATTATCGAATTCGTGCAGAATAATGTTAGCCGGCTTAATATCGCGGTGCAGGATACCATGTTCCTCCAACACGGTCAGAGCGCGCAGCAAATCGCGAGCCAGCGGCCACCAGCGTTCCAGTGGCCAGGGAAATTCCCTTTCTAGCTGCTGCAGCGTCGGACCGGGGATATACTCCATAACGATATGTGCATCTTCGTTGATCCCATGTATCTCTTTGATGGTAGGGAAATACTTGCTCTTAATACTCTCTAGAGCCTTATATTCATTTATTGCTTGATCGTAGAGATCAGCTGGATTCAGGAAGCGCTTAAGTACCTGTTGCCCCAAGCCGGGAAAGTCCCTGTAGCTTGCCAGATAAGTGCAAGCCATGGCTCCCTGGCCAAGCAGGCGATGAACGATAAAGCGTCCGTTGAGTAAGGTCTGAGGAACCTCATCCTGTCGTGGATCCTGTGCCTCGTACACCAGAGCTTCCAGGCGGCGAGCCAGCACATCGGCCGTCGGAGGCTGCTCACCCTCTGGCGGGAGCAATGCAGCGCGAAAGATCTCCAGCAGAGCAGCCGACAGAGAGGGAGTCAGGAAAGTCTGCCAGCGTGGCTTATCAGGCAGGCGGGGCGGATCATCGACTGTAGGGCGCAGTGCAGAAATAGGGGTACCGGAGAGGCGCTCAAGCAGTACCAGCGCCAGGCTAAAAGTATCCGTCTGCTGCGTTGCAAACTCATAACCAATCAGCACATCCTCAGCAGCGTACGGATCATCGACCGCGGTCTTATCCAGAGTAGCCGCGATAGACATGCCGCCGACGCGGGCGGCGTAGAAGTCGCTAAACGTCACCCGAGGAGGCTGGCCTCTTGAGAACTGTACCATCAGCGCGGCGGGCGTCAGTGCGCGGTGGAGGACGCCCTGAGCGTGGATCTGGGCCAGTCCCTTGAAAGCCTGGACTGCCATCTGCAGCTCCTGTACAAACTCCTCGCGCGTCTCTGGTAGCGGGAGAGCGCTCAAGGCGCGTCCCTCGGGAGGGACGATCGGCACCACCATAAACCTGTCCGACCAGGGGAAAGGCGTCTCCGCTCGTGGGACCAGGCCAGTTGGCTGCAGCTTCTCCAACGCCTGGTAGGTGCGTGTATAGAAGTCCTTAGCGTTTTTCCGCTCCAGCGGATCAAGATCAAGCTCATAGAGCATAACGATGCGGGGGCGATCGGCGCCAGAGACCTTCTCAACCGCTCGGCAGCGATAGAGCTTTGGACGCACCTGCTCTGTCTCCTCAATCAGAAGAGCCTCCCCAATGAGGCGGGGAATCTGAGGACGCTCGCGTAGGCCCGTCAGTGTTTTGCGCAACAGAGCATGCAGCTGACCAACCAGGGGATTACCCTGATGCTCATCCAGCTCCTGCAAGCGCTCGCAAACCTCGTCCAGAGTAAAAAGCGCCGTTGCGGCCCGCGGATCATGGATCTCCGGCTGAGCTTTGACTGAAGAGAGCAAGACAGTGCCACGCACAAAATGTTTGCCCCCCTTCAAAGAAGGGATTTTCTCCTTCAGGGAACCGGCCACGTGCTTGGCCACCAGGTCGACCTTTGCCAGCGGACTGTGCTCCGACGAGCCATCGGCCCGGAACCAGAACTCCTCATTGCCGCGCAGAGGACCCTGCCATGATTTTTCCTCGAGCACGAAGATCCAGCGCTGGCCTATTACCAGAAAATCGATCTCAAAGGATTTCCCACTCGTCGTTGGAAAGACCTTGTTACAGATCACCAGCCACGACGCGGGCAGTCCCTGGCGCAAGACCTCGGCGGCCCGCTTTTCTCCCTCGCTCGCAAAAGTACCTGTACTGATCAACTCGGCCACAGACGTGCCTCCTTATTACATTACGGGGTTAAAGAGAGGCTGGGAACAGGACTGCCAAAACCATTCCTTGTGGGATCAGCTCCTTGTTGCAGTTCAACAATACCCCCATATTGATGCAAAAGGGGCTGCCAGATTATAGCATGCTCTCCTCTCGCCGGGCAAGTGCCGCTCGCCGTCACCACCGGGTGACGCGGGCCTGGCCAGGCAGGAGGACTTGTTCAGCACCATCAGCGAAAGAGCAAGGTCCTTCTCTCTCCTGCCGGTTAAGCGACGCTGGCAGGCCAGAGGGAACCAGCTAATGGCGAGGAGCAATACCGCAAAAACCACTGGCACCCCAGCCGATAGCCACGCCGCGGACCGGCCCCTGCGCGCACAAATAGGCATAGAGCGCGCGGGCCGGCTGCACATCCTTCCAGGCCGGTTCCTTAAGCGCGAAAGGAGTCTGCGCCGTGCGCTTGCCGCCCGCGCCGTCGCCCTCAACCGTATCCACGACCAAACGACGTGCGCCACTTTCAAGGAGCAGTTCCCCGAAGGTCCTGACATCAGTAAAACGCAGACAAGGGCTAATTGTGATCTGTGTTTTTACCCCCAGAGCACTGGCCTGACGCACCAACTGCCAGCGCCGTTCCAGTGGCGGCCCACCCCCGAGATGGCGCAAATACTCCATATCGTTTGTCTCGATAGTCACCGAGAGCCAGGCATAGGGAATCTGAAGCAGCAGATCGAGATCGCGCTCCGCCAGCGGAGAGCGCGTCTGCACTACCAGCAGATCCGGCTCAGGAAAGGAGGCGAAGACCTCCAGGCAGCGGCGCGTCACCCGATAACGCCGCTCCAGAGGCTGATAGGGGTCGGTGGTCGTGCTCATAAAAATGCGCAAGCGGCTTCGTTGCTCAGGAGACATGCGACTCAGCGTCCTCTCCAGAAGAGCTGGCGCGTTGGCCTTTACCTGCACTGCCTGCCCCCAGGGAACCCCATTCCCGGCCGTCTTCCAGTTCGGCAGGAAGCGCGCATAGCAGTACTGGCCACAGGACGTCTGGCCGTAGGCGCAACCAGTATAGACCGACAGCGCGTGCGTAAACGGATAAGGAGGCGTCACCAAAAATCCCCCGCGCTGTGGCGTAAGAATACTGCTGGCCTCCACACAAGAGATATGCATGCAGTCTCTCCCTCCTCTTGAGCGCCGGCACGCCTTTTCAGAATAGCAAAGCCTCCAGATAAGTTTCTCTGTCCCTTTTAATAAAGCGGCAGAACCCCCTTGACAGCAACCCATGACATCCTCTATACTGCTAATGCACACGTGTGCAAACACCCAAGCCAGGGCGGTCCAGTTACCGATCCCCAGCAGGTAAGGAGGAACAGGAGCAGAGTGAGTAGCCCACCAGCCGGCGGTCGAGTTGCCGCTACCAGACGCTCGCGCGAGGTCTCGATTGCCGATATCGCGCGCGTGGCCGGCGTCTCCCATACGACCGTGTCACGAGCTTTGCGCGATAGCCCCCTGATCAGCGAGGAGACACGCAAGCGCATCCAGCAGTTGGCGCTGGAGATGGGCTATACGCCCAACGCTATTGCCCAGAGCCTGCAGACGCGGCGTACCAGCACCGTTGGTCTGGCGGTGACCTCGATCGCCGATCCCTTCTTGAGCGAGGTTGTGCGTGGCATCGAGGAGGTTGCGCGCTCGGCTGGCCTCAGCGTCTTCCTGAGCGCCACCCACAACGATCCCGAGCAGGAGATCGCCGTAATCGAGACCTTTCACCGTCGGCGCGTCGATGGCATTCTGGTGGCTTCTTCGCGGATGACGGGAGAATACAAGCAGCGGCTCGATCAGATTCGGGTGCCGACGGTGCTCATCAACAGCCAGGCTGAGTCGCAGTACGAGTTGCTTCACTGGGTAGCGGTGGATGATCTGGTCGGAGCCAGGCTGGCGGTCGAGCACCTGGTGGCACTCGGGCATCGCTCCATTGGCTACCTGGGCACGAATAGCCGCCCACGCTCCTGCCGCCAGCGGCTGGAGGGCTATCGGGCCGCTCTGGCCAGCGCCGGCCTGGTCCCACGTGAGGACTGGGTGACGATCATGGCCGCAGAAGAGGCCTCTCCCCAGGAGGATGTCCTTTGCGGGCGCCGCGCCCTCCCGCGCCTGCTCGAGGCGGGGGTGAGTGCGATCTTCTGCCAGAATGATATGATGGCGATTGGCGCCCTCATGGCCTGTTACCGTCGCGGCATCGCCGTTCCTCGTGAGCTAAGTGTGGTTGGCTTCGACGATATCGAGATGGCCAGCTGCGTTATCCCACCCTTGACGACGGTGCGCCAACCACGTATCGAATTGGGGCGCCTGGCGATGCAGGTGCTGCTTGATCTGCTGCATGAGCAGGAGGGGCACAACCATGTGCTTGCTCCGGAGCTGGTGGTTCGCGAGAGCACAGCCCCACCTTCGGTTCCCTCCGGCCAGGTACCTCGCGCTCAGAGGAGAGGCTAGGCGGACCAAAGGCTTGCTTGCCCAGGGCTGCCAGGTGGCGCCAGCCCGTCCCAGATCGGGGCTGTCGGCTGGTCCCTTTTCCAGCGGCCCGCGAAGCGGCCACCTGGCTCGGCGCTGGTGTGGCGGACCAAGCCTATCGGCCTCTTAACTCAGCCTTACAAGCGCTTGTCCGTAGGACAGATCAAGCAAGCGGCTTCTGGCTGATCGCGGCGCGGGAATGAGCCAGGAGGGTCTTCGAGGTGAGGTGCGAGTGGCGGGACTGGACAGGGAGGCGGGAAAGTGGCGCTCCTCTCGTTGGGGGAGATCGGTTGAACTGGTCTGGCTGGCTGGCTACCTGCTCAGTCAAAGGAGATTAGGGACCATAAGGGAGACTGGCCGATGGAACTGGAACGTTGGCGGAAAGCCTATGACCTCGTCGCGATGGGGCGCTCTTCCCTCGACCTCTACTCCAACGACATTGGAGCGCCGTTCGAGGAGATTAGAAGCTTCGCCGCCTATGTTGGCGGCTGTCCTACAAACATCTGTGTCGGCGCTCGGCGGCTGGGACTGCGCTCGGCGCTCTTAACCGCCGTCGGCGATGATCAGGTTGGCGATTTTATCCTCCACTTCCTCAGTCGCGAAGACGTGGAGACACGTTACGTGGTGCGCAAGCCCGGCTATCGCAGTAGCGCTGTAGTGCTGGGCATCCAGCCGCCCGATCGTTTTCCTCTGACCTATTATCGCGACCACTGCGCTGATATTGAGCTGACGATCGACGATGTGCTGGCAACACCGCTGGGTGACTGCCACGTTCTGCTGATTACCGGTACTGGACTGAGCAAGGAGCCGAGTCGCAGCGCCACGTTGCTGGCTGCCGAACTGGCCCGTGAGCAGGGAACGACGGTGGTCCTGGATATCGATTATCGTCCCGACCAGTGGCACGACCAGCGGGCCTTCGGCGTGGCGATCCGCTCCGCTCTGCCGCTGGTCGATCTGGTCCTCGGCACCGAGGACGAGATCAAGGCGGCGATGCTGCGCGATCCTGGGCAGGTACAGGTGACCCACTCGCAGATCTCCGACGCTCGGGTTGGCGGCGATGTCGAGGAGGCGATCCGTGCGCTGCTGCGACGAGGGCCACAGGTCCTGGTGGAGAAGCGGGGCGCTTGTGGCTCACGGGTCCACCTGGCTTCGTCTGCGGACCCATCTGACACTCCTCGCTGCCTCGAGGTGCCTGGTTTCCCTGTGACGGTCCAGAATATTCTGGGTGCCGGCGATGCCTTTGCCGCAGGATTGCTCTATGGCCGGCTGATGGGATGGGATTGGTATCGCTCCGCACGCCTGGGCAATGCCTGCGGGGCGATTCTGGTGACGCGGCATGGCTGTGCCGATTTTATGCCGACCTACGCTGAGGTGATGGCCTTTATCGAGGAGCGCGGTGGCCTCTAACCTTCATCCTCGATGGGGTCTCTGGGGCGCTGGCTGGCAGGGCCAGGCAGGAGGCTGAGGACGTCGATGCACGAGTGAAGCCAGGGGCGAGATAGGCCGTGGAGAGAGGCCTCCTCTTACCTCGCCACCTGGACTGGGCGCTATCCGTCACATCAGGTTGATTGTGAGTGAGCTGACCACCCGGAGGAGAACAATGAGCGAGCACGCTGGTCGACGCATGACGATGGCGCAGGCCCTGATCGCCTTTCTGCGCAATCAGTATGTGGAACGCGATGGCCTGGAGCAGCCCTTTTTCGCCGGCTGCTTTGGCATCTTCGGTCATGGCAATGTCGCCGGCATTGGCCAGGCCCTCCAGGAGATGCCCGATTTCCGCTATTACCAGGCACGCAACGAGCAGGCGATGGTCCATACGGCTATTGCCTACGCCAAGGTCAAGAACCGGCTGCAGACCTTCGCCTGTACCTCCTCGATCGGGCCAGGTGCCACCAATATGATCACCGGCGCGGCCACGGCCACCATTAACCGCTTGCCGGTCCTCTTGCTGCCAGGCGATTTCTTCGCCCGGCGCAATGTGGCCCCGGTGTTGCAGCAGTTGGAGTCAGAGCATACTCAGGATGTCTCGGTCAACGATTGCTTTAAGCCGGTGAGCCGCTACTGGGATCGGATTACGCGCCCGGAGCAGCTGCTGACGGCTTTGCCCGAGGCGATGCGCGTCCTGACCAGCCCGGCCGAGACGGGGGCGGTGACTCTGGCTTTGCCCCAGGATGTGCAAACGGAGGCCTATACTTACCCAGAGGCGTTTTTCTGCAAGCGGGTCTGGCATGTGCCGCGTCCACGCCCCGATCGCCGGCGACTGGAGGAGGCCGCTGCCTGGATTCGGGCCAGTGCACGCCCGCTGATTATCGCTGGCGGTGGGGTGATCTATTCCGAAGCTTGCTCTCTGCTGGAGCGCCTGGTGACCGAAACCGGCATTCCTGTGGCCGAAACGATGGCCGGCAAGGGCAGTTTGCGCTTCGATCATCCGCTCAATCTGGGGGCTGTGGGAGCAACGGGCACGTTCGCCGCGAATCGGGTGGCCCGCGAGGCCGACCTGGTCATCGGTATTGGCACACGCTATAGCGACTTCACGACGGCTTCGAAGACGGCCTTCCGCCATCCAGACGTCCGCTTCATCAATATTAATGTATCGGAGTTCGATGCGGCCAAGCATTTGGCTCTCTCGCTGGTTGGCGATGCCCGCGCGACCCTGGAGGAACTGCTGCCGCTGTTGGCGGGCTATCGGGTGCCGCGCGAGCATCAGGAATGCGCCGAGACCTTGCATCGCGAGTGGGAGGCCGAGGTCTCGCGCATCTATGGCCTGCGTCACGGACCGCTGCCTTCACAGGGGGAGTTGATCGGAGTCGTCAATGAGTGCGGCTCGCCCGATGGGATCGTCGTCTGCGCCGCCGGAAGCTTGCCAGGTGATCTACATAAGCTCTGGCGCGCCCGCCATCCGAAGCAGTTCCATCTGGAGTATGGCTATAGCTGTATGGGTTATGAGATCGCCGGCGGCCTGGGGGCAAAAATGGCTGCCCCCGAACGTGAGGTCTACGTCCTGGTCGGCGACGGCTCCTATCTGATGATGAATGGCGAGATCGTCACCTCCATCCAGGAAGGCTATAAGCTGGTGATTGTGCTCTTCGATAATCAGGGCTTCAAAAGCATCGGCTCCCTGAGTCGCTCGCTCGGTCAGGACGGGTTTGGAACACGCTACGTCTATCCCCGCAATGGAAGATTGCCCGGCGATGAGGCCGGCTCAGAGGTACTCCCCCTCCCCGTCGATCTGGCGGAGAACGCTCGTAGCCTGGGCGCTTACGTGATCCGCTGCCGCGATAGCGCCGACGTGATGTCCGCTCTGGAGATCGCTCGCTCGCTCGATCGCACAACGCTGATTTATGTGCAGTGCGACCGCTACGAGAGCGTCCCCGCCTATGAAAGCTGGTGGGACGTGGCCGTGGCCGAGGTTAGCTCCAGCCCTCAGGTCCAGGCCGCTCGCCGCGAGTGGGAGCTGATGCGCACCGAGGAACGATACTTCTTATAGTCATGGAATATGGCCGCAGCGGACGGAAGGCAACAGCCACCGGACCAGATAGCGGACGGCATAGAGACACGGGGATGCCGCTTTGAAGAGCGAGAGATGAGGCGCGACGGGGACCCTCGTGTCCGCAAGGTTGCGGGAAAGGAAAGGCCGCGCAGCGGAAGAGGCGGAGCGAAAGGAGAAGCGTAGCGGGAAACCGCGGCCGTATGCTTATTTTTCGTTCGTTCTAGCTGGCTTTCTTGCTTGATCTACAAGGTGAGCAGACATGGCATTGGAGAACGTTCGCGTGGCGAACGCGCCCTGCTCGTGGGGAACGTTGGAGTTCGAGGAGGCTCGGGGGCCGACCATTTCCTGGGAACAGATGCTGGATGAGCTGCGAGCTGCTGGCTACGAGGGGACCGAGCTAGGAGACTGGGGCTACCTGCCCACGGAAGCGGAGCACCTGGCCGCGGCCCTGAGCCAGCGCGCCCTGACGCTGGTGGCCGCCTTTGTCCCCATCGCGCTCAAAGAAACAAAGATGCTGCCGAGGGGCCTGGAGCAGGCTCTGCGTACGGCCCGGCTTCTCTCCGCTGTGGCCCAGGCCAGGGGGGACAGTTGGAGACCGCTGCTCCTGCTGGCCGATGAGAATGGCCGCGATCCCTTGCGCACCTCCTGCGCCGGGCGAATCTCCTCCGCTCAGGGACTCAGCCCTCACGAGTGGCGCCTCTTCGCTCGCCATAGCGAGATAGTGGCCCGTGCGGTTTACGAGACCACCGGACTGCGCACGGCCTTCCACCATCATTGCGCCGGCTACGTGGAAACGCCCGAGGAGATCGCCCGCTTCCTGGACCTGACCGATCCGCAGATAATCGGTCTGGCCTTCGACACGGGCCACTATCTCTATGGCAGTGGCCGCTGTGAGCCGGAGCTGATTGAAGATGCTCTCCAGCGCTTCGCTCCGCGCATCTGGCATCTCCATTTTAAGGACTGCTCGCCAACGGTAGCACGGCAGGCCCGCGCTGAGCAATGGGACTACTTTACTGCTCTGCGTCACGGCCTCTTCTGTGAGCTGGGCCAGGGAGCGGTACCGTTTGCGGCTGTCTTGGCCTGGCTGCAGAACCACGCTTACCAAGGCTGGATTGTGGTCGAGCAGGACGTCTTGCCAGAGATGGGCAGCCCCTACCTGAGCGCCCTCCGCAATCGCCAGTACTTGAGCAGGCTTGGTCTCTAGCTCCGCCAGCGAAGAGGCCCGCTCCAAAGAGGAAAGAGATGCTGGCGGAAGAGAACCCGGCTGTGGCCTTCTGAATCCTCCCAGGCAGCATTATAAGGAAAGGAAAAGAAAAAGAGGACGATATGACCGCTGAACAACTAAAGGTGGCCTTGATCGGGGCGGGGCGAATCGGACGTCTCCATGCTCGCCATCTGACAACTCGTATTCCCCGCGTCCGGCTACTGGCCGTGGCCGATGCCTGCCTTGAGGCCGCTGAGTCCTGCGCCCGCGAATATGGCATAGCGCGCTACTGCCCGGACTACCGGGAGGTCCTCGCAGACCCCCAGGTCGAGGCGGTCCTCGTCTGCTCGCCGACGAGTACCCACGCCCGGCTGATTGAGGAGGCCGCCCACGCTGGCAAGCACGTTTTTTGTGAGAAGCCGCTGGCACTGGACCTGCAGGCCATCGATCAGGCCCTGGCCGCTGTCGAGCGGGCGGGAGTCAAACTACAGATAGGCTTCAATCGCCGCTTCGACGCGAACTTTCGCCGTGTCAGGCAGGCTGTCGAGCAGGGAGAGATCGGTCTGCCCTTGATGCTCCACATCACTAGCCGCGATCCTGCTCCCCCGCCTGTTGACTATCTGCGTGTCTCAGGCGGGCTGTTTCTCGATATGACAATCCACGATTTCGATATGGCTCGCTTCCTACTGGCCAGCGAGGTCGAAGAGGTCTTTGCCCTGGCCCACAGCCTGAACGAGCCAGAAATAGCTATGGTCGGAGACGTGGCCCACGCCGCCGTTACCCTGCGCTTCGTCAATGGGACAATCGCTACGATCAGCAACAGTCGCCGGGCAAGCTATGGCTATGACCAGCGCGTCGAACTGCTCGGCAGCGAGGGGAGCATCGCTGTCGACAACGTCTATCCTAATACGGCCTTGATCAGCGACCGCCACGGGGTGCGGCGCGATCTGCCCCTGCCCTTCTTTATGGAGCGCTATGGCGAGAGCTTTGCCGCCGAACTGCAGGCGTTCGTCGAGGCGGTGCTTGACAATCGGCCTGTGCCCGTCAGCGGGCACGATGGCCGCATCTCGGTGGCAATCGCCCTGGCGGCCCAGCGCTCTTTGCTGGAGCATCGTCCGGTTCCCCTGCGAGAGGTGGCCTGGATGTGAAGAAGAGCGCAGGCGGCGGACAAGGTGAGGTGGCAACAAGATGGAGAGGTTTTCTGCCGAAGGAGGAGAGATGACAGTCTGTGGTAGAGAAGGCGTAAGTCCCAGTGCCAGGCAGATGAAGGCGAGCAGGCTCCGGGCCTGCGCCGATGAGCATGGCATCATCACGGCCCTGGCTATTGACCATCGAACGAACCTGGCACAGGCGCTGGCCGCCGCCCGCCCTTCCCGACGGAGGGAAGTCGATGCTACCGATCTGCGTACCTTCAAGCGCCTGGTCACGCAGATCCTCTCTCCCTACGCCAGCGCTGTACTGCTCGATCCCGAGTATGGCCTGGAGGCTCTGAGCGCGCGCCACCCCGGCACGGGCGTGATGCTCGCTTACGAGCGCTCGGGGTATGGTCCCAATGGACGCGATCAACCGCCCGAGCTGATCCCGAACTATAGCGTGCGACGGCTGGTAGAGGCTGGTGCCCAGGCTGTGAAGGTCCTGCTGTACTACAACCCCTTTGATAGCCCAGAAATCAATAGCGTCAAGCAAGCCTATGTCGAGCGCGTAGGGGCCGAGTGCCAGGCTCTGGGAGTCCCCTTCTTTCTGGAGCCCCTGGTCTATGCCAGCGACGAATTCCCCGCTGAGACGAGCGGCCTGGATTTTGCCTATCTCAAGCCGACCTACCTGGCCCGCACGGTGGCGGAGTTCGGGCAGGCACGCTACGGTGTCGATGTTCTGAAAGTGGAGTGGCCCATCGTCCCGACCTGCGTAGCTGGCCTGCGCTCCTGCGAGCTGCAGGCTCGTGTCTACTCGCGCGAGGAGGCCATTGAGCAGCTCCGCCTGGTCGGGATGGCCTCCTCGAAGCCTCTCGTCTATCTGAGCGCTGGCTACCGCGCCGCCACCGTCTGCGAGCTGTTGGAGCTGACTGCCGAGGCCGGCGTCCCCTTCTGCGGCGTGGTCTGCGGCCGCGCCATCTGGCAGGAGGGCGTTGCCATCTATGCCAGAGAGGGCGCTGCCGCCCTGGAACGCTGGCTATGCAGGGACGGCGTGGCGGCGATCCAGGATATCGCTCGCGTCCTGCGCCGCTGTGCCACGCCCTGGTGGCAATGGCAGGAGGGACCCGATCAGGGCCAGCAGAGCAGGGAGGCCGCTCCCGGCAACCCCCCAGGAGAGACGCCCTGACGGCTGGGCCAGGGCGGAGGGGGGCAGAAAGAGCGCGTAAGCGCAGCGAGAGACAGGCGACTGGCTTCCTGACAGGGGCGGGCGGAGCGTGCGGCTCCGTCCGCGGGCATGCTATAATGTGAGTATCGCCTGTCATCTCGCTGGCCTCAAGCGTTCAGGCGAAAGCGAGCCTTGTTCAGGGACGGACAGTCTACAATCTGCATTCAGGGAAGAGAGAACCATGTCTTCATCTGCATCGAAGAAGCAAGCCAGTCCTGCCACCTCCCAGCTCCGCGCACAGGGACGCAAGTCTCAGGCCCTCACCAGCTCTGCCGGCAAGCAATCGCAAGCTGAAGCCAGAGCGCCCAAACCAGGCAGACAGCTACAACGAACAGGCCGACGGCGGACAAACTCGGCCTGGCGCCTCTATCGCTGGTGGCTGGTAGGGGCGACCCTGATCCTCATCGGAGCGCTCGTTGGTCTCTTCTTCTTTCTCGGCCACCAGAGTGCCAGCGGTCCCACAAGCAGCAGTCGCTCGGCCACCGACCCGCAAGTCATGAACGACCTGGCCCTGATCAGCAACAGTCAGCTCTCCAAAGTGGGCACCGGTAACCTGTCAAGCCCCCTGCGCGTCATCGCCGATCGTCCGATGCTGCGCGGCCCCAGCGGCAAACCCGAGTTCTTCTACTGGGGGGCTGAGTTCTGCCCTTACTGCGCTGCCGAGCGCTGGCCTGTTGTCGTAGCCCTGAGCCGCTTTGGCACCTTTAGCAAGCTGCCTGAGACCACCTCTTCCGACACGGATGCCTACCCCAACACCGCCACCTTTACCTTTCATGGCAGTGCCTACCAGAGCGCCTACCTGGACTTCGCGCCAGTTGAGCTGGAAGATCGCGAAGGCCATCCCCTGGAAGGGCCAAACGTGGAACAGCAGCAAATCATCGCCTCGCTCAATCCCGACGGCAGCATCCCCTTCCTCGATATTGCCAATCTCTACCTTGTGCGGGGCCAGAGCTTTGATCCCAGTATTCTCACCGGGCTCTCCCAGCGCGACATCGCCCTCCAACTGACCGATCCCAATACCCCCGTGGCCAGGAACATCCTCGGGGTTGCTAACTACTTGACCGCCGCTATCTGCGTAGCGACAGGGGATCAGCCGGCCAGCGTCTGCAAAGCTTCCTATATCCAATTCATCGAGAAGCAACTGCCGCGCTCGCCCTATGCCCCTACACCCACGCCATCCGCCAGCCTGCCGTCTGACCTCCTGACGACGGCACTGGGGATGATCGCCTTCCGGCCTTTCCTTCGCCTTCGCCGGCCCTAGGCCAGATCGGCGATCTTGCAGGCTGCCAGAGGAGAGGACCGTCAGAGAACAACTGGACAAGACCGCTATCGCTTTGCCTACGCATCATAAGGAAGGACAAATGGGCCGTGAGCAGAAGAGAGCGGAGAGCATGGCTCCCCCTTTCACGGCCCGTTTGCCCTTCTCTAGGTCATCGTCCTCTCTGGGCTACCAGGCGGGAGAGGCGGCCACAGGCAGACCAGGAATAGGCCAGGTCCCCGGCAGCCATGAAGGCTGTGCGCGCTGGGCGCCACAGAGAATCGCTCAGCGCAGTGGATGGCCCGCGGCGGCGAGCAGCTCAGTGCACGTCAGGAGACGCCAGCGCCAGCCTGCTGCCAGGCCCGCAAGATGCGCTCGGGAGTCATCGGCAGCTCTGTCAGGCGCACGCCCAGCGCCTCACGCAGGGCGTTTCCGATGGCGGCAGCCACCGGAACTACCGGCGGCTCACCTGCCCCACGGGCCCCAAAGGGACCTAGCTCGCAGGGCACCTCGACAATGAGCGGCGTGATCGAAGGCACATCCTGGCTATGCGGAAGGGCATAGTCCATCAAGGTGCCCGTCAGCAACTGGCCCTCCTCACCATAAGCCAGGCCCTCCAGCAAAGCCCAGCCGATCCCTTGTGCCACGCCGCCATAGATCTGACCCTCTACCTCTCCGCGGTTCAGGGCCCGGCCCACGTCCTGGGCCGCGACGTAGTCCAGAACTCGCACCTCACCCGTCTCAGGATCGACAGCGACCTTGGCCAGATGCACGGCGAACATCGGGCCGGAGACAGCGTTAGCCGAGCGACCGCGGCCAAAGACAGGCGCATGGCGAGAACCAAAGCCGGTCGAGTGAATGGCTACCTGCGGCAGCGTCACGTACTTGTCGGGAACGCCACGCACAACCACCCGGCCATCGCGCAACTCAAGATCCTCGCGGGCCGCCTCCAACAGCTCTGCCGCGATCGTCAGAATTTGCTCGCGCGCATCCTGAGCGGCTGCCAGGACAGCCGAGCCAACGGCGTAGGTCGTCTTGCTGCCCGCCGTCAAGCCACTGTAGGGCATCGAATCGCTGCCCTCATGGATCACCGTGACCGCACGCGCGGGCAGGCCCAAAACCTCAGCCGCAATCAAGGCCAGGGAACTATCGGAGCCAGACATATCGACGCTGCCGACGATCACCGTGACAGTACCATCATCTTCCAGGCGGCAGAGGGCCGCCGCCGGCTCCGTGGCCCCTGGCCAGCCGCCCGCTGCCAGGCCAATCCCAACTCTCCAGCCCTTTAACTCAGCCGGCAACTCACTGCGGGCGCTCTGACGCTCACGCCAGAGCGGGTGGTTGCCGACCGCCTCCAGACACTCCACGAGGCCGATGCGCGGCCAGCGCCCTCCTGGCACGCGCGGGTCCCCCTCGCGCAGAGCATGGCGCAGACGGAACTCGAGAGGATCAAGGCCCAGTCGACGACACAGCTCATCGACCGTCGACTCCAAAGCAAAATAGGCTTGAGGACCGGTTGGGGCCCGATAAGCGGCGCTGCCAGGCTTGTTGGTCTGCACGAGATAGCAGCGGATATCAAGATGGGGGCAACGGTAGAGGTTGCTGAAATGGAAGCCGCTCAGCCCGGCGAGCGCATAGGGATAGGCGCCCGAATCCAGGATCATGCGCACCTGGATAGCCGTCAGAGTCCCGTCCCGGCGCGCTCCCAACTTGACCGTGATCGCCGTCTGCGGAGCTGGATTGCCGGCCAGTAGTTCCTCCTGGCGCGTATATACCAGGCGTACTGGCCGGCGCAGCTGCATGGCCGCCGCCGCTACCAGCGGCTCAAGCAACACTTCCTTGCCGCCGAAGCCACCACCGACCGGTACCGGCTCGACGTGAATCTGGCGCTCGGGCAGCCCCAGAGCCAGCGCCACTGCCCGGCGCGCGTTGAGCAGTCCCTGCGTACTGGAATAGATCGTCAACTGCCGCGTGAGGGGATCGGGCACAGCCAGGACCGTTTGCGGCTCCAAATACGACTGATGCACCGGCAGGGTCGTATAATGCTCCTCCACCACAATCTCCGCCTGTCGTAGACCCTCCTCGATCTGGCCCTGGCGCAGCGGCGGAAGAGCGGCAGCATTCGGGGAAAGGCCCTCCTCCTCAAGCGAAGCGCCCGGCGGCAGAAAGAGCGTATGGCTCTGCCGCACTACCTCCCGAAAGTTGCTCTGCAAACAGGCGCGGGGAGCATCGGGCCGACAGGCGGCCTCGGGATCAAGAACCGCCGGCAGCGGCTCATAGTCAACTTCGACCGCGGCGGCCCCGTCCTCAGCCAGGGCCTCTGTCTCCGCTACGACCAGAGCCACAGGATGCCCGCACCAGCAAACCTCGCCGCGCGCCAGCGGCTCTAACGAGCGGACGCTACCGTCCGAGGCTCGCAGGCCCAGGTCCGCCGCCGTAAAAACGGCCACCACTCCCGTCAGCGCCAGGGCCGCCGACGTATCGATGTGGCGAATAGAAGCATGGGCATAGGGACTGGTCACCAGGCGGGCGTGAAGCAGTCCCGCTGGCAGACGATCCCCTGCATAGCGAGCGCGCCCGCTCACCTTGGCTTCTCCGTCCAGACGAGGGAGCGCCGTCCCAATCAAAACAGACGACGCCCGCCTTGGCGCTTCATGCAGCATCTCCAAAGGCCTCCTTTCGCTTCCTGCAGAGAGAGGAGAAAAAGGCTCGTGCCAACACCGCCGGCAGCAGACTCAACCAGCAAGAAAGAGAAGATCAGTCTCATCCGCGTGCCGAACAGGACAGGACGGCCTCGCTTTCCATTGAACGCCAGGGCCGGCGGCTCCGTCAAGCCCTATCTATCCCAACGCAGGAGGACGCTAGCCAGGCCAGTCCTGATCAGGCCAGAGGAGGCCTCCCTCCCCAACTGTCAAGGCAATGACTGCCAGATGCCTGCTACCTGCTCTGGCCGGACCCCGCGCCAGGCTCTATGCTCTTAGCTAGCAAGGAATGTCATAGGGGACCTGCCCGAGAAAGGATGCAGCATGTTGAGCACCAGGAGCATGAAGCTCGTACGCCGACTCCTTCCCTCGCTGCTGAGCTGCGCAGCTATTACCGTCCTGGCGGCCATCAGCAGCCTGCTCCTCGCAAGTAGCCCGCGTCATGCCGCACAAGCGGCCTCCGGCTTCGTCACCCGCTGCGGTATCCACTTCTGCCTCAATGGCCAACTCTTCTACTATGCCGGAGCCAACAGCTACGACATCTTCACCTTTGGCGACGGCAGCAGCAGCAGCACGCAGGACGACATCGAAAACAAGTACATGGACAAAGCGGCCATCGACGCCTACTTCAGCAATGCCCAGAGCGATGGCATCACCGTCGTCCGAACCTGGATGTTTGACCACGAGACCTGGCACGGCTTCGAACCGGCCAAGGGTGTCTACAATGTCGCCGAGTTCGATGAATTTGATTACATCATTCAATCGGCCAAAGCCCACAACATCCGCCTCATCCCCGTTTTTGAAAACTACTGGGAGGCGTATGGTGGCATCGACACCCGCCTGCAGTGGGAAGGACTGCCCACCGGCCAGTCCAATCGCTGGCGCTTCTTCAACCAGCAGCAGTGCCCGGGCTGCTTCACCCAGTACAAGAATTACGTTTCCTACGCTCTCAATCACGTCAACCACTACTCTGGCATCGCCTATAAAGATGAGCCGACCATCTTTGCCTGGGAGCTGATGAACGAGCCGCGCTACGAAAACGCCACCCCCGACGAGAGCACCACCGGCACCACCCTGCGAGCCTGGGTTGACACGATGGGGGCCTTTATCAAGAGCATCGACCCCAACCATATGCTGGGTACCGGCCTCGAAGGCCAGGGTACCGCCTACGGCTACGGCGGCAACTCCGGCAATCCTTTTGTCTATATCCATCAATCTCCATATATCGATTTCACGTCCGCCCACTTTTACCCGACGGAGAGCTGGGCCAACCTGAGCATGAGCCAGGCCCAGCAAGTCATCAACAAATGGGTTAGCGACTCGCACAACGTTGTGGGCAAGCCCTTTATCCTTGGCGAGTTCAACAGCCGCTCTGACGTCGGCAACCGCACAGGCTGGTGGACCATGTTCTACAGCACACTGGAGCAGGACGACGCCGACGGGGACAACTTCTGGATGTACGTGGCGCGCAATCCCGACAGCATCTACGGCGTCACCCACGGTGCTCCCGAGCTAGCCATCTTCATGCAGCACTCGCAGCACCAGCAGCAGAAATCGGGCGGTGCCCCTGGTACGGGGACGACGCCGACCCCGGGAGCGACCGTCACGCCGACAGCGACCCCTGCCGCCAGCCCGACGCCGACGCCTAGCCCAACTCCCAAGCCCACGGTGACGGTTACGCCGACGCCGACCTCGACGCCGACGCCGACGCCAACTCCCGCCAGCGGCCTGAGCTGCCGCGTGCGCTATACGATCACCGCTCAGTGGCCGGGCGGCTTCGGAGCCAGCATCGCTATTACCAACACCGGCAGCACGGCCATCAATGGCTGGACGCTCAGGTTCACCTTCCCGAACGGGCAGACAATTACTCAGGGCTGGAACGGCAGTTTCAGCCAGCAGGGCAGCACCGTCACCATCACCAATCTTTCCTATAACGCCACCATCGCGGCGGGGGCAACCCTGGGGAGCGCCCCGGGCTTCAACGGTACCTGGAATGGCACAAACTCACCCCCGACGAGCTTCACTCTCAATGGCGTAGCCTGTAGTCTCCAGTAACATCCCCTGCAGGGGCCGGCCGGCGGACCTGAGCCGGTCTGGCGAGCCGGCCCTGGCGGGAGGACCAGCAGATCTCTTCCCCTCGCGACCGCGGCCGTCGCAGTGAGCGTACTGGAATCAGGGTGAGGAGGGGTCCCCGTCGGGGCCCCTCCTTATCAGCACTTCTGGCCCGGGCGGTCTCTTTTCCTCCCCACGCCGGAGCTGGCCTCTTCCCTTTGGTTCCTCTCTCCTGAGAGCCTCCTCTTTCCTGGCTTCCTCCTGTCACGAAACTGTTGCGAAAAAAAAGTCCCGGAAGGCTTGACGGAAACCGGTTTCAATGGTATAGTTTCGCCAGAAACCGGTTCCAGAAGTCAGCACTACCCGCGCCGGAACCAGTTCAAGAGAGCCTTAGACGTGGGAGAGACCGACAATGGACGAGAAGCTGACCATCCAGGATATTGCCCGCCTGGCCGGGGTCTCGAAGTCGAGCGTCTCGCGCGTGCTCAACAATTATCCGGCCATCAGTCGCGAGCTGCGCGAGCGTGTGATGCGGGTGGTGCGTGAGTATAACTTTGTGCCGAATGTGACCGCGCGCGGCCTGGCCGGCGGTAAGACGCGCCTGGTCGGAGTCCTGACCCCGCCGCTGACCTGGCCAGCGATTCCGGAGATGCTGCGTGGGGTGGCGGAGTATATCGAGCGAACCTCCTACGAGATGGTCCTCTATAGCATCAATTTTGAGAATCCCACCCACACGGACGTTGTCGACCGCATTCTGTCGCTGCGCATGGTCTCGGGCCTGCTGGCGATTCTGCCCTGCGACCTGACTCCCCATCTGCTCAAGCACTTTGAGCGCGGGCTGCCGATGGTCATGATCAATGACCAGGAGCCGCCGGAGCGCTTCCCCTGTCCCTGGGTGGGGGTGGATAATCGTACCGGGGGCTATCTGGCGACGCGCCATCTGCTGGAGCTGGGCTATCGGCGCATCGCCCATGTGATGGGGCCGAAGCGCTACTACTGCGCCCAGGAGCGCTTCGAGGGCTACTGTCGGGCGCTGCGGGAGGCCGGGCTGGAGCCTGATCCCGAGCTGCTCCTGCAGGGCGAGTTCGATCCCGCCAGTGGCCGCCGCTGCGCCCGCGAGCTGTTCGCCCGCGAGCGAGAGCGCTGGCCCGAGGCGATCTTTGTGGCCAACGATCAGATGGCCTATGGCCTTCTGGAGGTGGCCGAGGAGCAAGGCATTCAGATTCCCCAGGATGTCGCCCTGGTTGGCTTCGATGATAACCTGGTCTCGTCCCATGTTCGCCCCCCGCTGACAACGGTGCGCCAGCCCTTCTCTCAGATGGGGGCTAAGGCGATCGAGCTGCTGCTCACGATGGTCGATCCCGATCACGTCTTGCCACGGGCACGAGCCGCTGAAGGCGACAACTGCGACGGGGCAGGGAAAGCCCCCTCAACGCTGGCTGCCGCCGCCCCAGCCGCCGACTCCGCCCGCGCGCTGCGTGAGCCTGCAGCTCCCTATCACGCGGACAAGACCATCCATATACAGCTAGAGACCAGCCTGGTAGTACGAGCGTCAAGTGTGCCCGCCTGATGCCGGCTCGCTCGCTCCAAAGGATGTGGAGCCTTCTGAGCCAGGGCCTCTTGCTACCCACGCTTGCCCGCTCTGCCTGACCAACGCTTCATTCGGGGTGCATGGATGTACCTCTCGGCTGGAGAACAGTATGTATTGTCATACTGTTGTCCTGCTTTCTGGCTGGCCAGGAGGCGCGCCTGCCGGCGCTCGCCAGCTCTGAGACCGCTCCCTCCTCCCCGAGCGGGTCGGCGGGAACGATCGGGCAACGAGGCTGCTGGCCCGGCAGGCGCCGCCCGAGGAGGGGTGATGAGGAGGGGTGAGCAACAGGCTGGCCAGCGCGTTGTGGCTGCTGGCCACCGCTGCCGGCGCCGGAGCCGACGCGAGGCCGGCACTGCAGCACCGCCTCTGGCATGCTTTCAGGCCCAGGGGAGTGCTGCCCGCTCAGCTGCGCTGCAGCTGACAACTTTTCCGCAGGAGAAAGGAGTACTGGATGCGGATACCTCAGCGTAGAGTTCACAGGGATGTTGATGAGTCTGCTCGTTCTGGCACGGGCTTGCTCCGGAGGCTGCCCCTTAAGTGGCTCCTCTTCGCCGTCTGTGCCCTGGTGGTCTGCCTTTCGACCGGGCTGCTTCTGGTGGCTCGCACGGCCCCCCAGGCCCATGCTGCCACCTGGACCCAGGTCTGGGGCGATGAGTTCAATGGGCCTGCTGGCTCCTCGCTCAATACCTCGCAGTGGATCTACGACATCGGCACCGGCTACGGCACCGGCGAGATCGAGACGACGACCAGTAGTACGGCCAATGTCTCCCTGGACGGCAACGGTCACCTGGCCATTACGCCGCTGCGCGACGCCAATGGCAATTGGACCTCTGGCCGCATCGAGACGGTCAACGATAGCTTCGCCGCTCCCCCGGGGGGCGAGCTGGAGGTGACGGCCTCGCTGCAGCAGCCCAACGTCTCCGGCAATGCCGCCCTTGGCTACTGGCCGGCCTTCTGGATGCTGGGCACCCCTTATCGCTCCGACCATAACTGGCCCAAGGATGGCGAGGTCGACATTATGGAGGATGTCAATGGCCTCAGCTCGGTCTTTGGGACGATGCACTGTGGTACCTACCCCGGTGGCCCCTGCAACGAGCCGAACGGGATCGGCAGCGGCCAGAAGCCTTGCCCTGGCTGCCAGACAGGTTTCCATACCTATACGGTCATCATCGATCGCAGCGTCTCCCCGGAGCAGATTCGCTGGTACCTGGATGGCAACAACTACTTTACGGTGAGCGCGAACCAGGTGGATGCCACGACCTGGGCTAATGCCGTCGACCATGCCTTCTATATCATCTTCGATCTGGCTATCGGTGGCGGCTTCCCGGCGGCCTTCGGCGGTGGCCCGACCTCGGCTACTCAGCCCGGCGTGCCGATGCTGGTCGACTATGTGCGCGTCTATACAGCCAATGGCTCGGCGGTAACCCCGACGGCTACCTCGGCCCCCAGCCCAACCCCCACCCCAACGGCCAGCGGTGGCAATGGCTTCTCGCAGGGGGTCAACGCTCTCAGCAGCAATCAGGTGCAGTTCTGGTTTCAGCCGAGCGGCTGGACGGCGGGCTATGTGATCCTGCACTATACGGTACCGGGCCAGGCCCAACAGAACGTGCAGATGAGCTACAACAGCAGCGCCGGCCAGTGGCAGTATACGGTCAGCGGTGTCAGCTCAGGTCAGACGATCACCTACTCGTTCACCTACCAGAAGAACGGCCTGCAGTACGATACCCCAACCTATAGTTACACGGTTGGCTCCTCCTCGAGTGGCAGCGGCTTCAGCCAGGGGGTCAACAGCGTGAGCGCAACCCAGGCCCTCTTCTGGTTTCAGCCGAGCGGCTGGACGGCGGGCTATGTGATCCTGCACTATACGGTGCCGGGCCAGGCCCAACAGAACGTGCAGATGAGCTACAACAGCAGCGCCGGCCAGTGGCAGTATACGGCGGGCGGGATGAGTTCAGGCCAGACGATCACCTACTCGTTCACCTACCAGAAGAACGGCCTGCAGTATGATACGTCGACCTATACCTGGACGCATCCCTGAGCGGGGCAGACGCTTCGCGCCTCTGTCCGTGTGTCAGTCTGTCCGCCTGTCTACCCATCGGTCCAACTGTTGACCTGAGTTCGCTCTCGCCTGAGCGCGAGAAGGTTTGCCCAGCCGGCGCCTTCGCCGGTGTCGGCTGGGGCTGCCCGCTCTGCTCGCTTGCCATTGGGACAATGGTTGCTGTCCCTGCTCCGGCAGGCAGACAAACAGGCAGGCGGTCCCGCGGGGCAGGTTGGTCCAGTGTTGACCATCACGATACGTTGTCCGGTTCGCTTGATCGACGTCCGATTCTGTTCGCAAGGAGGTTCGCTATGTTCGTGCACCTTTCTCGCTCCTCGCCGCGCTCCGGCTCGCGGGCGAGCCTTGGACGCATAGCGCTCTCGCTGTTCGCTCTTGGCCTGCTGCTGCTGTTGGCCGCCTGTGGCCAGGGCAACTCGAGCAGCTCGTCCAACAAGAGCCATGTGCTGACGGTCGTTCCCAGTCCCAAGGGCGATTTCACCAACGGCTTCAGCCCCTACTCGGCCAACGCCAACTATGGCTCCCAGGGCATGATCTACGAGACCCTGCTCTTCTTCAACCGCATGAATAGCCAGATCACGCCCTGGCTGGCCGAGAGCTACCAGTTCTCCAGCGATGCCAAGACACTGACCTTCCATCTGCGTCCCAATGTCAAGTGGTCGGATGGGCAGCCCTTTACCTCGGCGGACGTGGTCTTCACGCTGCAGATGCTCAAGCAGTATCCGACGGCGGACGGCAGCGGCCTCTGGCAGTACTTGCAGAGCGTGCAGGCTCCCGATGACCAGACCGTGACGGTGACACTGAAGACCCCTTATTCGCCGATCCTGTGGTATCTGGCCGGCCAGACCTGGATCGTCTCGAAGCATGAGTACGCCAGCGCCGGCGACCCCACCAAGTTCGTCGATGCCAACCCGATCGGCACCGGCCCCTTCATGCTCAAGTCCTTCTCGCCCCAGCTGATCACCCTCAAGAAGAATCCGAACTACTGGCAGCCCGGAAAGCCGGCGGTCGATGAGATCCGCTATCCGGCCTTCGATTCGAATACGAGCGCCGAGCTGTTGCTCAGCCGCGGCGATGTTGACTGGACCGGCCTCTTTACGCCCAATATCCAGCAGACCTACGTGGCGAAGGACCCGGCCCACAATCACTACTGGTTCCCCAACCGCAACATTGTGATGTTGTATTTGAATACGGCCAAGGCGCCGTTCAATCAGTTGGCCGTGCGCCAGGCCATCAGCGCCGCGATCGACCGCGAGCAGATCTACAAGGTAGCCGAGAGCGGCTATGAGCCGGTGGCCAGCCCGACCGGCCTGGTGCTGCCGGCCAACCAGAGCTTCCTCAACCCCAAGTACGCCAACGTCTCCTTCGCCAAGGATGCCAACAAGTCGCAGCAGTTGCTCGATAGCGCTGGCTTCCATAAGGGGGCCGATGGCATCTATGTCGACAGCAGCGGCAAGAAGCTGTCGTTCCAGATCAATGTGGTGACCGGCTGGACCGACTGGGTGACGGCGGTCCAGATCATCGCCAGCAATCTGAAGGCGATCGGCATCGATGCGAAGGTCAACTCGATCTCCTTCAACGCTTACTTCAGCGCCCTGCAGATGGGCAACTACGATATGGCGATCTCCTGGACGAACCCGGGGCCGACGCCGTTCTACCTCTATAATTCTTTGCTCAACAGCACCAACAGCGCGCCGCTGGGCAAGCCGGCCTCCTCGAACTGGGAGCGCTGGATAGACCCGACGACCGATAAGCTGCTGGCCCAGTATGCCACGACCACCGATCAGGCGCAGCAGCAGCAGGCTCTCTATGGTCTGCAGCAGATCATGGTGGAGCAGTTGCCGAGCATTCCGCTGGTCTATGGGGCCACGTGGTACGAGTACAGCAGCCGCAATTTCACGGGCTGGCCGGATGCTAATAATGCCTACGCTTCCCCGGCTCCCTTCGACTTCCCCGATGCCGAAGTGGTGGCCTTGAATTTGAAGCCCGTTGCCTGAAACCCCGTGCGTAGGTGAGGTGGAGGGGCCGATCGGGTGCGGCCCTTCCACCTCCCTCCGCATCGGCTCCCTCCCTCCTTCCCTCCGGCTCGCCCCCTCTGATCTTAAGCGCGGCGGCGGGCGCGCCGTTCGGTTTGGCCTTGGGCGACCCTGACCGACCGCGGGCTGCGATCAGCGAGAGAGGAGGCCGGGATGCGTGGGAATGGCAAAAGGGAATGATACCTGCCTTACTGGGCACGGGCTTGCTTCAAAAACAGGACAGCAACGGGCTCTCTTTCGACAGGCTTTCCAACTCGCTGACAGCGATAAGATAGTAAGGAACAACTTCGGCTACTACCCGGCGGCAGGCGCTGCCTGGCTTCGCTGGGCAGAAGGGAGACCCAGATGAGGCATTTACTGCGCCGCCTCGGCTTCTACCTGGTGGCCCTGTGGGCCTCGATTACGCTGAATTTCATCATTCCTCGCCTGATTCCGGGCGACCCGGCAGGGGCGCTGATGGCGCGCTTCCAGGGCCGCATGACGCCCCAGGCCATCCATGCCCTGGAGCTGCAGTTTGGCATTACGCATGATCCGCTGTGGATGCAGTACCTTCAGTACCTGGGGAACTTGCTCCACGGCGATCTCGGGACGTCCTTTACCTACTTCCCTACGCCGGTGGCAACGGTCCTGGCCCAGGAATTGCCCTGGACCCTGGCCCTGGTCGGCACCTCGGTCTTGATCAGCTTCGTTTTGGGGTCGCTGCTCGGGGTCTTTATCGCCTGGAGGCGCGGCTCGTTTCTTGATAATGTGCTGCCACCTTTCCTGACCTTTTTTTCGGCTATCCCATATTTCTGGCTGGCTCTGATCGCCTTGTATGTGCTGGCCTATACTCTGAACTGGTTCCCGTTGCACGGCGGCTACGATACGTCGCTGACCGTCGCTCTGACGCCGGATTTCTTGCTGAGCGCCCTTAACCATGCGCTCCTGCCCGGCTTCACAATCGTGCTGGCCTCGATCGCCGGCTGGATGCTCGGGATGCGCAATGCCATGATTACGACGCTGACCGAGGATTATGTGCTGCTGGCTGAGGCTAAGGGCCTGAGCGAGCGCCGCGTGATGTTCTCTTATGCGGCACGCAACGCTATTCTGCCGAATGTGACCGGCTTCGCCCTCTCGCTGGGCTTTGTGGTGGCTGGCTCGCTCTTGACAGAGGTGGTCTTCTCCTATCCCGGCGTCGGCTTCGCTTTGCTGCAGGCCGCCCAGAACTCCGATTATCCCCTGCTGCAGGGCATCTTCTTGCTGATCGCCCTGGCGGTCCTGGGCGCCAATTTCCTGGCAGATCTGGTCTATCTGGTGCTTGATCCGCGCGTGCGCTAGGCGGTCTGGCCTGCTCTGGTCTGGCCTGGTGGCCCTAACTAACCGCTGGCCCGACCCGACCCGACCAGGGGCAGGTGGCTGAGCGCCTGGTGCGCACTGAGCACCTCAACGAGAGAGAAGGAGTGATCGATCATGGCCATACTACCGCAGCCGTCGGAGCCAGTGGCGACCCCGGTCGGTCAACCAGGGCAGGAGACGGGCGCCCCCGCTGCCGGGGACGGCGCGCTGACCGCTCTGCCGGGTCTGAGCGTTGGGCCTGCCCCGGTTTCTGAACGGCCCTGGATGGGCCTCTGGCGCATTTTTACGCTGAATCGCAAGGCGATGGTGGGAATGTGCATTGTGGGGTTCTTTTTCCTGGTGGCTCTTGTGGGACCGTTCTTTATCCATACGGATCCGAGTGCCTTGTCGAACGATGTCTTGATGCCGCCTTCGCCGGGCCACTGGCTGGGGACAACCCAGACGGGGCAGGATATCTTCAGTCAGTTGGTGGTGGGCACGCGCGTCTCGATTCTCTGGGGGATGGCCACGGGCCTGGTGGTGACGGCCATTTCGGTTCTGGTGGGCCTGTGCGCCGGCTACCTGGGTGGAATCGTCGATGAGGTGCTCTCGCTCTTGATCAATGTCTTTCTGGTGCTGCCGAGCTTCCCGCTGGCGGTCTTGCTGGCCGCCTATGTGCCCTTTAAGGGGCCGCTGACGGTGGCGGCGGTGATCGCCTTGACGAGCTGGGCCTATCAGGCGCGCGTGCTGCGCGCTCAGACGCTTTCGCTGCGCCGGCGCGATTTCGTGGAGGCGGCCCGCTCGAGCGGTGAGTCGACCTGGCGCATCATCTTTTTTGAGATTTTCCCGAACGAGATCGCTATTGTGGCCGCCGGCTTTGTCGGGACGGCGATCTATGTGATTTTGGCCGCTGCCGGCCTGGAGTTCCTCGGCCTGGGCGATGTGACGGTGGTCGATTGGGGCACGATGTTCTACTGGGCTCAGAATAACGATGCTTTGCTGCTGGGCGCCTGGTGGTGGTTTGCTGCCCCTGGCCTGTGTATCGCTCTGCTGGGGGCCGGGCTGGCCCTGATCAATTTCGGCATCGATGAGGTGGCCAATCCGCGCCTGCGCAGCGAGGCGCGCCCGAGTAAACGCCTGTTGCGGCAGATGCTGGGGCGCGGCGCCGCGGCGGCAGGCTAGTGAGGGGCAATCACCTCTCGCCGCCTTGCGCGGTCTCGGCCGCCGGCGGCTTCGGTCCTCCCTCTCCTCTCCTCGGCAGGGAGGCGGCAGGGCGGGCCGGCGCCGCCGGCTGAGCAGCTCCGCTGGCTGCTCTCTGACGTGAGACTTCACTATTCCCGAGAGGATAGAAAACAGGAGAAGGCATGACGAGTATCCCCACTGTCTCGTTCCAGGCGGTTGAGGACCTGGCTGAACGCTTTCCAACGGGCTTCTTTTGGGGGGCCGCGACATCTTCTTATCAGGTTGAGGGGGCGGTGGCCGAGGATGGCCGCGGCCCGTCGATCTGGGATGATTTTTCGGCTACGCCGGGGAAGGTGGCCGATGGTCAGAGCGGCGCCCTGGCCGCCGATCATTACCATCGCTACCGCGAGGATGTGGCCCTGATGGGACGCCTGGGCTTGAATGCCTATCGCTTTTCGATTGCCTGGCCGCGGGTGCTGCCCGAGGGCCGCGGCTCCCTGAATCAGGCGGGCCTGGATTTCTATGATCGCCTGGTCGATGCTCTGCTGGAGGAGGGCATTCAGCCGTTCGCAACGCTCTACCATTGGGACCTGCCTTCGGCCCTGGAGCGTGAGGGCGGCTGGCGCGTGCGCTCGACGGCCTACGCCTTCGCCGATTACGCTGAGGTGGTGGCGCGCCGACTCGGGGATCGCGTCCTTCATTGGATGACGCTCAATGAGCCGTGGTGTAGCGCCTATCTGGGCTATGGGGTGGGCGCCCATGCCCCCGGCCTGCGCGATCGTCAGGCGGCGGTCGATGCCGCTCATCATCTCTTGTTGGCTCACGGCCTGGCCCTGCCTCGGATGCGGGCCGTCTTGCCCGCCCAGGCTCAGATCGGGACGGCCCAGGTGCTGGTGAAGGTCTATGGGGCCGATGAGCGGCCGGAAACTCTGCGCGATGTGGCCCTGGCCGATGCGTTCTCTAATCGCTGGTTCCTTGACCCGCTCTATCGCGGCTGCTATCCCGAGGGCCTCTTTGCGGCCCTCGGCCTCAATCCTCCCCCGATCGCCGAGGGCGACCTGGAGCTGATCGCCGCCCCGGTGGATTTCTTGGGGGTCAATAACTATTCGCGCATGCTGGTGCGCGGCTCCCCCGAGCCGCCTCTGGCCGACCAGTGCCGCACGGTCTCGCCGGTCCCCAATGCCTGCTATACCGATATGGCCTGGGAGATCTTCCCCCAGGGCCTGCGCGATCTGCTGCTCGATGTGAGCCGCGACTATCCGGTCAAGTGCCTCTACGTGACGGAGAATGGGGCGGCCTTCCCCGATGAATGGGACGGCGGCGAGACGGTCCACGATCCGCGCCGCGTGGCTTACCTGGCTTCGTATATCCGGGCCTGTGCCGAGGCCCTCGAGCAGGGCGCCCCGCTCTGTGGCTATTTCGTCTGGTCGCTGCTCGATAATTTCGAGTGGGCCGAGGGCTACCGCAAGCGTTTCGGAATCGTCTACGTCGACTATGCGTCGCAGCGCCGCGTGATCAAGGAGAGTGGCCACTGGTACGCCGCCCTGGTGCAGGCCTTCCGCTCTCGCTCCCGCCGCTCGTAGGCCCCGCTGAGCAAAGAAACGCCGGCTCTGGCTAGGGTGGGGCGCTCGTTCTCCTGGCTCCTGCCCCGCAGGGACCGCCAGATGGTCTGTCTTGTCCCTGTGCTTGCTTTCCCTCCCCACCCGGCTCTGCCCTCCCACTGGGAGAGGCAGGGCCGGGCCTCCCTCTCCCGCTCTCTTGCTTCCGGCTGGCTGACTGACTGGCTGACTCACTCACTCACTGGCTGCTGATGGGCCGGGCCAGGGTTGCCCGCCCCTCTCCTCGCTCCGCTTCTCTTGTGGCGCGCAACCCCCTCCTGCCAAATCTGACGCTCTGGCGCGTTTTTATTTCTAGTCCAAAGAATGGTAATATACATTGATAAAAGCGGGAGTTTATCAGCTACGTTGCCCCACACACAGGGTGCGTTTGGAGGGAACGCTGATGGTCGCTGGCGATTGGTGTCTCTTGCAAAAACCTGAATTTCTCCGTGCTCTGCAGGTGCTCTCTCCTAAAGAGATCCGTCTGGTGATCGAGAAGCTGAATCTGCTGCTGAAGGACCCCTTTCCCGATGGGCATACGCGCTGTCTGGTACGCCATATGGGAATGCCGCTCTATCGCTTGCGCTGCGGCGACTATCGCATCTTCTATCGTCTGATGCAACCGTATATTTGCCTGCTGGCGCTGCGCCGGCGCGACCAGGCGACGTACTATGAGGAGCTTGATGGCTCCTGGCCGGAGCGGACTGCCGCCTCTGCTTCGGCGCTGGTGGCTGCCGCCGAGGGGGACGTTGACGAGGAAGGCGTTGACGGGGAGAGGTCGCAGCCTGTCAGGGCCGCGGCCACCCCGGCGGCCTCGTGGGAGCGCTGGCTGGCTCCCCAGCCGCCGTCGAAGCGCCCTCTGCCGGAGCCGATTACGCCCGAGCTGCTCGGCCGCCTGCGAGTGCCGTCGGAGTTCCATGCTCGCCTGCTGCCTCTGACGACTCAGGAGGACTTGCTGGATTGCCCGGGGGTGCCCGATGAGTACTTGCTGCTGATCGATCAGCATATGTTTGAGCGGCCCCTGGTCTCGGTGCTGCAGCAGCCGGACTATCTGCTCAGCGATGTCGAGGATTTGCTGCGCTATCGCGAGGGGGAGCTGGTTGGCTTTTTGCTGCACCTGTCGCCCGAGCAGGAGCGCTATGTGGCGCGCGGCCTGCGGGCCGGCGGGCCGACGCTGCTCAAGGGGGGGCCAGGTACTGGTAAGAGTACGATCGCTCTCTATCGTCTGCGGGCCTTGCAGGAGGAGCTGCGCCGCCAGGGACGGGGCGAGGCGCGCTTGCTCCTGACGACCTATACTAATGCCCTGGTGCGCTCGTGCGAGCAGTTGCTGCGCCAGCTCCCGGGGGTGGATCTGCGCTTCGTGGAGGTTCAGACGGCAGATCGCCTGATCTTTCAGCTCCTCAGCGGCCTTGGCGAGCCACCCAGGCCGCTGAGGCCGCGCGAGGAGGAGCAGTTGCTGGGGCAGGCTCTGGAGAGCGTGCGCTTCATGGGGACGCCTGCCCAGCAGCAGGCCCAGCGCCAGGCCCTGGCCCGCCTGGGGACGGAGTATCTGCGCCGCGAGGTGACACAGGTGATTATGGCGCGCCAGATTCCTTCCCTCGAGGCCTACTTGCGGGCGCCGCGTCCGGGGCGACGGGTGGCCCTCTCTCCGCTGCAGCGCCGCGCGGTCTGGTCGCTCTATGAGACCTTCGTGGCCCTGCTGCAAGGCCAGGGCCGCGAGACCTGGCAACAGGTGCGAGCCCGCGCGGCGGCCTGCGCCAGTGCCGGACGCCTGCCTCCTGGCTACGCCTACGAGGCGGTGGTGGTCGATGAGGCCCAGGATCTCGATCCGGCGGCTCTGCGCTTGCTGGTGCTGCTCTGCCGTGATCCGCGCATGCTTTTTATTACTGCTGATGCGAATCAATCGATCTACGGCAATGGCTTTTCGTGGAGCGAGGTCCACGAGTTGCTGCGCTTTCGCGGGCGTAGCTGGCTGGTGACGGTCAATTATCGCTCGACGCGTGAGATTGGGGAGGCGGCCAGGGCCTACCTGCGGGCGCAGGAGGCGAGCGAGCTGGATAGCGAGTCGTGCGAGCGGCGCTATGAGCACAGCGGCCCCGTGCCGGCTCTGCGGCGCGTGGCCTCGCGCGCCGAGGAGGTCAATCTCTTGCGACGCTTTCTGCCGGCGGCGGCTCATGCGCTGCGGCTGGGCATTGGGGCCTGCGCGGTGCTGACGCCGACGGTGCGAGCCGGCCAGGAGCTGGCCGAGGAGCTGGCCGCCCGGGGCCTGCCGGCTCGCTTTATGCGCAGTCAGGAGCTGGATCTGCAGGCGCCGGGGGTGAAAGTGCTGACGCTGCAGGCGGCCAAGGGGCTGGAGTTCCCGGTGGTGGCCCTGGCCCTGGCCGATTTTCCTGAAGAGGGCTGGCATCAGGGGAGCTGTCCCCCGCTCAGCCCCGAGGAGCGGGCTGAGCTGCTGGCTATCGACCGGCGGACACTCTTTGTGGGGATGACGCGGGCCATGCGCGCCTTGCTGGTGGTGGTCCCGCTGGCGGCAACCTCACCTCTGTTGGAAGGCTTCGATACCGCCTATTGGAACGTGGCCTGAGCCTGGCCGGGGGGCCGATGCTGGTCTGCCCAAAGACGGCCCGTCGGCCCCAGGCTGCGGTTGCTGTCCGTCGGGCGGTGTACTACAATACAGCGGAAGACAGCGCTCTATCGCCGCGCTGTGGTGAGGGGCGGGCTGTTGGCAGTCTGTTTCTGATGGAGTTCTACGACAATGGTGCAGCCTGATGCTGCTCTTGGGGGGGACCAGCCGGGTCCGGGGCCTGCCGTCTCTGGCGTGCCTCCCGCTGTGCCGGCCCACCTGGCGCGCGTCTACCGGCGGCTGCTCGAGGTCTATGGCGAGCCTGTCTGGCGGCCTTCCGGGGAGCCGCTGGGGGAGCTGATTGCGACGATTCTCTCGCAGCATACGTCGGATGCCAATTCGGAGCGGGCCTATGCTCAACTGCGGGCGGCGTTCCCTTCATGGGAGGCTCTGCGGACGGCCCCGCCGGACCGGGTGGAGGCGGCTATCCGCTGTGGCGGACTGGCGCATCTGAAGACGCGGCGCATTCAAGAGGTGCTCAATGAGCTGGCGCGCCAGCGACAGGCCCGGCTCCAGGAACCAGGCCAGGCCGCGTCGCCGGGAGCTGAGGGGCTGGAGGCTTTCTTGTTGGCTGAGCTGCAGCGCCGCCAGCCGCTGGCGGCCTGGGAGTATTTGCAGGCGCTGCCGGGCGTAGGCCCGAAGACGGCGGCCTGTGTTCTCTTGTTTGCTCTGGGGTGGCCGGTGATGCCGGTTGATACGCATGTGCATCGGGTGGCGGGACGCCTGGGCTTGATTGGGCCAAAGGTGAGCGCCGCTCAGGCCCATGTCCTTCTGGCCCAGATGACACCCCCGGCCTGGGTCTATGCCCTGCATGTCAATTTGATCCGTCATGGGCGGCGCGTCTGCCTGGCGCAGCGTCCGCGCTGTCCTGGTTGCCCGTTGCTGAGTGAGTGCCGCTATGCCGGCAGCGTCGTTGACGAGGCGGCGCCGGACGGAGCTGAGGCTGCCGCTGATGCGCGGCGGGCGGAGCCAGAGGCGTGAGGCTCGCTCTGGGATGGCTCGCCGGTAGCTCCATTCGCTGGCCCCTATCCGCCTCCGCGCTGGTCTGTGGCAGGCGGGCGGGCTGGCCAGGTGAGCGTGACCAGGGGAGAGCGAACGATAACGGCCAGGGAGAGGAGGGACCCGCGCCGGACGGGCGAAGAGGAGCAAGCGGGTCGTCGCTGAGCCGTTCCCTGGTAATCGGGAGTTTTCAGGAGGAGCGCGATGGCGTCAGACCAGGACTGGAGCCAGATTATCGGTCAGAGCGAGTCGGAGCGCTTTGTGGGGCGCGCTCAGGAGCTGGAGCTGTTCTTGCAGGAACTGCTGCGGGAGCCGCCGCGCACGCTGCTCTTTTATTTGACCGGCCAGGCGGGGGTCGGCAAGACGACCTTGTTGCGCCGCTACCAGGCGCTGGCGCGCGAGCGGGGCTTTCTGGTGGCCGAGTGCGATGAGCGTCAGCGCGATGTGTTGGCGGTCCTGGGCCATCTGGCCGCTCAGTTGGAGCAGGTGGGGCTGCGTCTGAAGGGCTTCGATGAGCGCCATCGCCTCTATTATCAGCGCCTGCATGAGATCGAGAGCGATCCCCAGGCCCCGCGCGGACAGGGAGGGCTGGCCGTCAGTACGCTCTTGCGCATGGCGGTGATCGCCGGGGAGTTCCTGCCGGTGGTGGGGCCGGTCGTCTCCTATCTCGCGCTCGAGGAGGTGGAGGAGCTGGCCAGGGAGTGGGGGCGCTATCTGTTGCGCAAGTTGGGTAACCGCGAGGAGATCGCCCTCTTGCGCGATCCGGAGCAGGTCCTCAGCCAGTTCTTCTTTGCCGATCTGAATCGGGTGGCCGAGCGCTGGCCGCTGCTGCTCTGCTTCGATAATCTGGAGGCCACGCGCCCGGCCCTCTTCGGCTGGCTCTTGCGCCTGTCGGAGTACAGGCCCTCGAGTCGGATCCGCCTGGCTCTGGCCGGGCGCGAGCCGCTGGATAGCGAGTGGGGCCTTTTGCGCGGCGTGACCCAGGTGATCCGCCTGGATGTCTTTTCTGAGGAGGAGGCCGAGACCTTTCTCGATCTCTATCATGTGCGTGATCCGCTGCGCCGCCGCGAGATTCTCGAGCTGTCGGGCCGCCTGCCGGTCTTGATGAGCTGGCTGGCCGCTCCCCATAGGGCCGGAGGCGCCAGCTATGCGGTCCTGCCGGCAGGCGATATGGTCGAACGCTTCCTGCGCTGGGTGACCGATCCGGCCCGGCGGGAGGCCGCCCTCTTGGGGGCGCTGCCGCGCACCCTCAATCGCGATGTGCTGGCCTGCCTGTTGCGCTGCTCGCAGGGGGAGCAGGCTCCGCAGGTGGAGCGCGTCTTCCCCTGGCTGGTCGGCCTGCCCTTTGTGCTCGAGCGCGGCGAGGGCTGGCGCTATCATTCGGTGGTCCGCCGCATGATGTTGGAGTATCTGCGCCGCCGCAGTCCGGCGGAGTACCGCGCGTTGCATGCCTGCCTGGCCTCTTTCTATCGCCAACTGCGCGATGCCCACTATGAGCCTGAGCGCGCTTTCTGGTCGTCTCCGCGCTGGCAGGAGGCGACGCTCAATGCCCTCTACCATGCGTTGATCGCTGAGGCGCGGGCCTGTTGGGGGGAGTTCCTGGAGCTGTTCGTGCTGGCCCTCTATCAGGAGCGCCGCTTCGCCACCCGCCTGATAGAGGTGGCGATGCTGGAGGAGGTGCGCCGCGAGCTGGAGCGGGAACAGGGGGAGCTGCTGGAGCTGCTGCAGGCCGGCCTGCGGGCGATGGAGGTGGGCGATTGGGAGACGGGCCTGCGCCTCTTCGATCGTCTCTGTCGCTGCCCTGAGTTGTCTGGGCGCGGGCTGGCTGCGGCTCTTTTTTTCCGCGGGCGAGTGCATCGCTATCGGGGGGCCGCTGAGGAGGCCCTGGCCGATCTGGAACGGGCCATTGCTCTCGATGAGGGGAATGTCTGGGCCTTCGTGGAACGGGGCCGCCTGCTGCGCCGCCTGGGCCGCTATGAGGAGGCCCTGGCCGATTTGTCGCGTGTGCTGGACCTGAATCCGCTCGATGCTCGCTCGTTGGCGAGCCGCGGCCAGGTGTTGACGCGCCTGGGTCGCTACGAGGAGGCCCTGCGGGACTTCGGGCAGGCCCTGGCGCTGGATGAGGGCTATGGCTGGGCGTTGGTGCGCCGCGCCGAGGTCTGGCGCTTGCGCGGTCAGTATGAGGAGGCCCTGGCCGATGTGGAGCGGGCTTTGACGGTCAATCCCTACGATGCGCGGGCTTTGGGGGAGCGGGGCGAACTCTATCGGGCGCTGGGCCGCTACGAAGAGGCCCTGAGCACGCTGGCGCAGGCCCTGGCGCTGCGCCCCGACTATGCCTGGGCCCTGGCGACGCGCGGCCAGGTCCTGGCGGCCCTCGGACGCCGCTCGGAGGCTCTGGCCGATGCCGAGCGCGCCCTCGCCCTTGATCCCTCCCTGGAAGCGGCTCGCTCGCTGCGTGAGCTGCTGCTGAGGGCTGAGGCCAGCTCTCAGGCCGCCTCTGAGGAGCCAGGAGCCGATCTGGCCGGCTCGCCTACTCAGCCCCTGCCTTCCCCGGATGAGGGGAAGGCCGCTCCCCCGCTGGCTGGCTGATCCTCCGCCGGCTGGCCTTCCCTACCGGTCTCCCCGGCTGGCTTCTCTCCCCCGCTCTCGCTTCTCCCCGCGCCGAACTCGCTCGCCTGCTCCGCCTGGCTGTCCTGGGGACCTTCCCCGGCCGGGACCGGCAGGCCGAGGAGGCGCATGATCTTGAGGGCGTTGGTGGTGGGACAGGGTCCCGGTCGCAGGCGATAGTCGAAGATCATTGCTCCCTGGTGTACTTCCTCGCGCAGGTGGTAGTTGCTGATGCCGGCGATCTCGTCGGCCAGGGCGGTCAGGTCGAGGTCGTGGGTGGCCAGTAGCCCCGCGCAGCGCTTCTCTCCGCTGGCCAGGGCGCGCAGGTAGGCCCGGCTGCCGATGCGCCGCTCGCGGTTGTTGGTGCCGCGGAAGATCTCGTCGATGAGGAAGAGGACCGCCGGGCTGGCCGGGTCTTGGGCGCTGTCGATGGTGTCCAGGAGGGCGCGCAGGCGCCGGACCTCGGCGTAGAAGTAGGAGTAGCCTTCGCTGAGGACGTCGGTCAGGCGCATGCTGGCGAAGGGACGCAGGGGGGTCAGGCGCAGAGCTTCGGCGTTGACGGGGGCGCCAGCGTTGGCCAGGACCAGGTTGAGGCCGACGGTGCGCAGGAAGGTGCTCTTGCCGGCCATGTTGGAGCCGCTGATGATGGCGATGGCTCCTGGCTGACGCAGGGCGAAGTCGTTGAGGACTTTTTTGGTCGGCGGGAGCAGAGGATGGCCCAGCCCCCGGCCTTCGTAGAGGAGGGCCGGCGCCTGGGATCCGCTGAGGATCTCGGGAAAGTGATAGTCGGGGTTGAGGTCGGCGAAGGTGGCCAGCGAGCAGAGGGCCTCCAGCTCAAACCAGCTCTCCAGCCAGCGCGGAAGGTGGCGGGCCAGGCGGGCTTTCCAGCCGTTGAGGCGCAGGGCGATGAGGAATTCCCAGGGAAGGAAGAGGTGCAGGAGAAGGGTGAGCAGGAGGTTCTGCCCGAGGCCGCTCAGGCTGAGCAGCAGGGAGAGGTGACGCAGGGCGCGCGCGGGGCTGAGGCTGGCTGCGCTCTGGCCGTGGGCGAAGGGCTGGCAGTGCTGGCGCAGGTGGGGCTGCTCTGGGAAGCGGCGCTTCTCCAGGGTGGCGAAGATGGCGCTGAGCTGGGCGCAGGTGCTCTGTAGCTGGTAGGCGTCGTCGAAGAGGTCGCCGGCCTCCCCTCGCCTCAGCAGGAAGAGGAGGAGGCTGAGAAGAGCGCTCGCCGGCCACCAGGGCGGCAGGTGGAGGATGAACTGCCCGGCGAGCAAGAGGAGGGTGAGCAGGTTGAGACCGCTCATGAGGAGGAAGGTCCGGCGAAGCTGGGGCCGCGCTTCTTCCCGGCTGAGCCGCTCCAGGAGCTGCCCGGCCCGAAGCAGGCCGCTCTGGCTGCCCGCCAGCCGGGCTTCGATCTGGAGACGGTGGCGGAAGAGGCGTAGGGGGCGCAGCTCGCCGACCAGGGCCTGGCGCCGCCGAATGGTGGCCGGCTCAACGCTCTCGGCGAGCAGCCAGCTCTTGAGGAGCAAGGCCCCCTCGCGCGTGGTGGCTGTGTTGAGCAGGCGGTGCAGCGAGCGGGGGCCGCTGATGTCCAGGTCGAGATCGAAGGGATGGTCGGCCTGGCTGTCGTAGAGGTCGCGTCCGCCAGGGAGGGGGGCGATGGCCTGCCAGTCGACGAGCAAACGGGCCTGCTCGTCATGGATCAGGTCGGCGAGCAGGCGCAGACGGGTCAGGTGCCGCTCGATGCGCCGGTGCCGGGCGGCGACAAGGCCGAAAAGGATCAGGCTGAGGCCGAAGCCGGCCAGGCCAGGCCACCAGCGCAGGCTGAGGCCGAGGGCCAGGCCGAGAGCCAGGCCAGCGGCAAAGATGGCGACGCGCAGCCAGGAGTAGCGGTTGCTGCGAAGGTCTAGACGGGCGATGCGCCGCTGGAGACGCTCTTCGTGTCGTCGGAGGGCCTCCAGTCGGGCGGCTTTCTCGGGATGCATGGACGGTGCTCCTCTGGCCAGATGCGAGTTGGGTGGGATGGCGGCCGGCCTCCGCCCAGGAGAGGGTGGTGGCGGCCGCGCCAGGCCAGGTCGCGCGAGGCTGCCCGGCCCGGCAAGGAGGCGCCACCTGCCTCGGTCCGGCGCGCCTCCCGTTCGTTCAGATGATAGCGCGCCTGGCAAGGGGGGTGTGGCTGAGGGGCGCGGCTGGTCGGCCCTGAGCCGCGCGGCGCAAAAGAGGACCCTGCCCCCAGGTGCGAGGCAGGGTCCTCAGCAACGAAGAGAGGAGGCTCGGGAGGTTGTCGCTCCGCCAGGAACGCGCTGCAGGTGCCGGGCTTCCCTGCTCTGCAGACCTGTTCAGCTTGAGCGGCTGGTTGAGCGCGCGATCCTTCCCGCGGCTGGTCGGGCATCAGGGGCTATGGCCCGCTGGTGCCGGGAATTGGAAGAAGGGTCTCGCTGCCGTCGTGGCCCGTGATGACGACGCCGATGCCGGCCCGCGGCGCCAGGCGCCACCAGCGACGGATCTGCTCCTCATCGGTGGTGGCACAGCTGAGATCGGGCACGCGCGGATGCTCAGCACGGCAGCCCGCTCGCTCACAGGCACAGCGCCCGTCGGGCAGACGCTCGTAGAGCGGTACGACGCGCCAGCCGTGCCGCGCGTAGGATAGGGCGTAGTCGAGCAGGCGTCTTCTGTCGATGGCTCGGTGACGTTCGAGGGAGGTCGCCATCGGATCGGCTCCTTTGCTCTGGTGGGGCGATGGCCGCACTGTCAGGCTCCCCGGCCGCCTGTCCGGTGCGGCGCTCCACCTGCCCAACTGCCTGTCTGTCTGCCTGACTGGGTCGGTTGCGTGATTGGTTGACTGGTTGGTTGAGTGACTGAGTGAGTGACTGACTGATCGACTCGCTGATTCGCTCGCTTGTAACTTGTAATGCGCCAGGACAGACAGGCTGGAGCAGGCGGGAACAGGCCAGAACGGGCCAGGACAGGCCAGGCTCGGGCGCTTCCTCCTCCCTGGCCGCTGGCGCTGAACCCTGCCCCCCGAGAACTACGCTGTTCCACCGTCCACCCGGGAACCACACCGGCCTCTCCGGCGGAGCCCCCACTCCGCCGGAGCCGGTGGGTGCAGCCTTCCAGTAACCAGAAGGATTACTTATATTGTACGAGATGCTCCAAATATATGTTTGTCTATGTATGGCCGCTGGCGCGAGCCAGGCCTCCGAGCAGGGTGGAGCGAGGTCGCGGCCGGCGGCGACGGGGGCCCCCGGTTGTGGGGACGGCCCGGCTCGCCGCTCGCTCGTCTGGCGCTCCGGGCCTCTGCGCCGCCTGGGCGAGAGTACTAAAGGCCAGCAGTGACTTGCATCACTCGTCGGTCTATGCCATAATGGTAACGATGCTAAGCCGATTGGCGCCTTTGCGGATCGTTTTCCGCTTCTGCCCGCCTGTCCGCTTCCGGGACCAGGCCAGCGGCCCGGCCCTGCCCGCTGCTCCACCGACGACGCTTGCGGCGCTCCGCTCAGGCAGGCGCGACGACCGGCCAGAACGAGGAGGGAACTGGGCTGGCCGGCCGGCAGAGAGGTAGAGGGAACGGGCAGACCGATCAACGGATGAGCAGTGCGGCGAGCGCTCCCGGAAGCCGCCCCGCTCGGGGGCGACTGCCCCGGGCTGGCTGGGCCGGCGATCTGCGCTGGGCGCCGCTTGGGCCGGTAAGGTGACAGGTGGTCGCGCCTGTCTGTGCTCGTATACGAGGCCGGGGAGGGCTTTCGTTTATGACTCAGGATCGTCGCCCCGACGAGCAGGAACGTCCGGAGGCGATCGACAGCCGCATCGGCAATTATCGCTTGCTGCGCCGCCTGGGCCGCGGTGGCTTCAGTACCGTCTATCTGGCCCGCCATCTGATTCTGCAGTCGCGTCCCCCGGTGGCCCTGAAGCGCCTGCTGACTCCGCTCGATTCTCCTCGCGCTCGCTCTCTCTTTATTGAGGAGGCCCGCCTGCTGGAGCAGTTGCGCCATCCCCATATTCTGCCCCTGGTCGATGCCGGCATCGATGAGGAGGGCTGCCCCTATCTGGTGACGCTCTACGCCGCCGGCGGCTCCCTGCGCGAGCGCCTGCGCCGCGCCGCCGGGCGCCCCCTGCCGCTTGAGGAGAGCCTGGCGATCGTGGCCCAGGTGGGCGCGGCCCTGCACTACGCTCACGAGCAGGGCGTGATCCACCGCGATTTGAAGCCGGAGAATGTGCTTTTTACCGAGCACGGGGAGGCCCTGCTGGCCGATTTCGGTATGGCTTTCTGGCTGGGTTCGCGCAGCCTGGAAGAGGCCAGCGTGAGCGGGACACCAGCTTATATGGCTCCAGAGCAGTTCCGCGGCCAGGTCTCGCGCCAGAGCGATCAGTATGCCCTGGCTTGCCTGGTTTATGAGCTGTGTACGGGCCACCGCGTCTTCGAGGACCGCGATGCGCTGGTGTTGATGTATCGGCATACGCAGGAGGAGCCTCGCCCTCCCCGGGACTATAATCCTCATCTGCCGCCAGTGGTGGAGGCGGCTATTCTGCGCGGCCTGGCGAAGGATCGTACGGCGCGCTACCCCGATGTGCGGAGCTTTGTGCGGGCGTTGCATGCCTTCCGCCCTTTCTCGGGTCCCGCTCTTGCTGCGCCTGGGACCGATCTGGAGGGGGGGAGCGCGACGGCGCTGGAGGGGTCCTTTGGAGAGCTGGAGGCCCTCCCACAGGAGGGTGACGAGGAGGAGAATGGGGGGCCGCCGCTGTGGGATGCGGCGGAGGATCTGACGCTCTGGCGGGCGGCGGACCAGGAGCAGTCTCGGCCCCACAGGGGTCCGTCCCGCCGCGCCGGCTGGCCCTCCGAGGCGCCGATGCGCTCGCCGGGCGACGACTGGCGCTCCTCTCCTGCGGCCGCTGAGGACGACGCGGACGAGCTGGCCTCGGGGGCGCCTGCTCCGACGAGGACCCGCGTCGCTGAGCGCTGGTCGCCGCCCGCCCCGGGCTATGGGGCCGCGCTCAGACGGCCGGCCCTGGCCGAGAAGGCCCTGGAGGAGCGAGACAGCGGCTCGGCCCTGCTCTCGTCGCCGTCGGTTGGCCCCAGCATTATTGAGCTGGCCCGCCCGTCGCGCTCGTCTCGCCCAGCCGGCCGGACGGCGACCGGCACGCGCGCTCTGGCCGGCCGCCGCTCGCGCCCGCAGTCGGCTGTCCGCCGGCCCCTCGCCGGGCCGGAGCAGCTCCCCGCTCGCCACAGTAGCAGGACTTCGCCGGCCCGCGTCTGGGCTCCGCGTCTGGGCGCGCTCCCGCTTCCGGGCCTGGGCCTGGGCCGCGCCCCGCGCTGGCTGCGCCTGGGCCTGCTGAGCCTGGTTGTGCTGCTGGTGGGGCTGGCGGTGGTCGCGGCGGGGCTGCCGCTGGGGATGGGGCTGCTGCTGCCTTCGGCGACAGTGACGATCAGGCCGACCTCCCATGCCCTGCAGCGCACCTATACGCTGAGCGCGCGCCTGGGCGCCCAGGCCGACCCCGCCCGCCTGCTGGTGCCGGCCCGCCTGCTGTCCTCTCCCCCCCAGTCGCAGACGCGCACGGTCTCGGCCTCCGGCCAGGCTTCTACCCCAGGTACCCGCGCCCAGGGCGTGCTGACGTTTTATAATGGAAAATTTGTACAACAAGTTGTCCCTAAAGGCAAGGTAATAACTGCTTCTAATGGAGTTGAAGTATCAATTGATGCTGATGTGGCCATACCTCCCGGAAATCCACCTAATTTCGGTCAGATAAGTGTCAGTGCGCATGCCGTTAACCCGGGATCATCTGGCAATATCCCTGCCTTATCTATCAATCAGTTTTGTTGTTCTTCTGACCAAACAATTACTGTAAAGAATCTTCAGCCCTTCACAGGGGGGCAGGATCCGCAGAGCTACACCTTTGTCCAGCAGAGCGATCTTGACAACGCTGCCGCGGCCCTGCAGCCGGCCCTTGTCCAGAGCGCGCGCGCGGCCCTGAGCGGTCTGCAGAGCAGCAACGAGGCCAGCGTTGGCGATCCCCAGTGCTCGCCCCAGGTCAAGAGCAACCACCGCGCCGGCGAGCGCGCCAGCTCCGTTACCGTGACCGTGACCGTCACCTGCAGCGAGCTTGTCTACGACCGCGGCAGCGCCCTCAGCATCGCCAGTGCCCTCTTCGCCGCCGACGCCAGCCGCAGCTACGGCAGCGGCTACCAGCTCGTCCAGGCCAGCCGCAAAATCCAGGTCAGCGCCAGGCGCGCCGGCCCCCAGAGCGCCATCCTCACGCTCCAGGTCAATGGTACCTGGAGCTACCGCTTCAGCTCCCAGCAACTGGCGGCCCTCAAGAGCCTCATCAAGGGCCGCGATGCCAGCAGCGCCCTGGCCCTCCTGCGGCGCCAGCCTGGGATCGCCGACGTCTCCCTCAGCCTGCCTCCGGGCCGTCAGGCCCTCCCCGACGATCCGGACCGCATCACCATACGCCTGCCTGGCTGAGCAGGCCCGCCCGGCTCTCCCCCTGCAAGGGGGCCTACCTCTCGCTGACTGCCACCAAAAAAAGAACCCCGCGGCGCCGCCGCGAGGTCGTCGAAGCGAGCAACCAAAGGAGACCCGCTCTTCCCAATCCCGGCTAGAGCCGGTTCAGGGCCACCTGAGCCAGGCTCTGCTCAAGATCGAGCTGGCGATGACCGGGACTGAGGGCCTCCACCACCAGGACCGTGTTGTCTTTCAGCACCGTCAGCAGGGTCTCCTGCCCGAACGATGAGCTGCGCTGCGTCTGAAAGGCCGCGTCGCCCAGGCTCACCGTTGCCGTCTGCCGGCTCAGGTCCAGGGCCGCGCTCTTGGCCTGGTTGTAGAGCTGCTGCGCGCTGGCCGCATCGGCGGCGATCGAGAGCGCCAGCGAGGCACGGGCAAAGCGGCTGTCCGAGGCCGAGCTGTAGAGGCACTCGCTGACGGTGGCGTTCTTCGGCTTGCTCACGACCTCTTGCTCCTGAGAGCGCACGGGAACACCCAGTACCTGCCGGACCTCGTCCGTCGTCGCCAGCGAGCAGGCCGAGGTCGAAGCCGCTACCTGCTTGCTGCCGCCGAAGCCGCAGGCGCTCAGCAGCAGGAGCAGCGCCAGCAACGACAGGCAGAAACCCCACGATCGAATAGGCTGCTGTAGGAGGCGTCTTCCAGGCATCGATTCGCTTACTCCTTCCGTCCTTCCTTCACGTCGCGTCGGTCGCTAGAACCAGGATGCCCGCCGGCCAGCACGTGCCCGATGGCCTCGGGCACCTCAGCGCCGGCTACTGTCTGCCACGTCCCGTCTTCGCTCCCTTTGCAGCTCTCCCCCAAAAGTCAGGCCAGGAGGCAGCGCCTCCTCCGGCTCTTTGCCCGCTCTGCCTCGGGCTTATAGACCGGGCCGACGGTCGCTGACCATCCACCGACCGCCTGGCTGGTCCGAACGTGCCCTCCCGCTGCCGGCTGTCTGGAGGCCGGGGACGGTCAGGACCAGGGGCGGCAGATCGGCTGAGGAGCGGGAGGGCGCCGGCTGGGAACCTGGCTGGCCAGATGGGCCGGCATGGCCGGGGAAAAGGGCCTGCCGCCGCATCGTCCTGTTAGGACGATGGAGCGTACGGCGGTCAGGCCCTCCAGATCGAGGGAGGAACAGTAAAAGGGTTAAGATCTAGGGAAAGAAAATCTGCTGCGTGGCTGATAGCGCCGTGGCGGGCGCGCGCGCCGGGGAGGCGTGCCGGGAGGAGGTTCCTCCTCGGGCAGGAACTCGATCAGCATGGGAGCCTGCACCTCCAGGGCGGTGGCGATCTTCATTAGCGTGCGCAAATTGACCTGCGCGTAGGGATTCTGGAAGATTCGACGCACTGTACGGTCGCTGAGGCTGGCGGCCTTAGAGAGCGCGGAAGGGGTCATCCCCTTGGCCTCGGCTATTTCCTTGACGCGCAGTCTGAACACGATCAGCTCCTTCCTCAGCAGCACAGACGGAACCTGGGTTCGGGTTGCGGGCAGAGCGCCGGTACTGACAGGTGAGCGGACGACCCACCCGGATACATGGCTTGCTCGGGCGTACCATCGACACCTTGAGCTGTGCCATTTCAAGAATGCTTTCGGCAGGCGCCAACAGAATTTTGAGCACAAGGAAACGTAGCCGCCTCCCTCCAAACTTCCGCGACACGGTCAACTGGCTCCTTTCACAACTAAGACAACACTATCTTCACCAACAGCCCGACTCCGCAGGGCCATCTTACAACGCGCCCGGAGTGCCGGCGTCCTGCGTCGGGCCTCCCTGTTTTAAACACAGGCTGCATGCTTGTGCGGCTCCGGCGCATTATCCGGGAGAAAACCCTTCTATCTTATGAGACGATCGAAGAGAGGAAAATTTGAACCTAAATTGTGGCTTTTTTCCAGACTATCAATTTTCTGCTACCCCTCAGGCCCCTCCGACGACCCCTCCCCTTCGGGAATATCCTCGATTAAGTCAGAGGTAGCAACGCCCAGCGCTCGCGCAATTTTTGCGAGTGTGGAGATATTTACCTCTTTATACGGGTTGCGAAAGATGCTCTTGATCGTGCGGAAGTTGACATCAGCAGCCCGGGAGAGTGAAGACATATTAAAGCCCCGAGCTTCAGCAACCTCTCTGACTTTGAGCCGCACCATTGCACTGGTATCCCTGTTGTGGTAGTGCTCTAATTCTACCAGTCTAGCCAGCTTGACAAAATTGTGATCGTGATAGTATCATCTTGATAGATGCTAATTTAGTACTATCACTAAGATAGCAGCCTTGGAGGAATACCCATGAGTGGAAGTGAGATAGCGCGCCTGCGGCGTCAGCTAGAGGCCGAGTATGTAGCTGGGCGCTGGGCCTTATACGGTCTGGCCAGTGGCTGGGCCAAGCACGAATACATTCAGCGGCGGTTGCGCAACATGGAGGAGTACCAGAGCCGGCTGGCCCAGCTTGTTGGGCCGGAGCGGGCGGCGGCCATCGTCTGTGAAGTCATTGACGGCGTGCGTGAGAGCGAGAGCGGGCGTGGGCCTGGCTGGGAAGGGGGAGAGCTGGCCAGCGAGGAGCGAGAGGGGGAGGAGATGAGCGCGCAGGCAGGGCGAGAGGAGGCGGCCCCGGCCTCCTGGGCGGCGAGCGATCGTCGGCGGGGGCAGGAAGAGGAGCCGGAGCGTGGAAGCGGGGAGCAGGAGCAGAGCCGGGAGCGGGCGAGAGAGGCGTCGGGGGCCGACCAGAGCGCCGCCGACGGGGAGGAAGAGGACCTCATCGAAAAGACCCTCTGGCTGCTGGCCTACCGTCACAGCGAAGAGGAAGCCGACATCCTCTATCTGTTCTACGCCGCCAGCGACAAAGAGGCCCAGGTCATCGCCGAGCTGAAGATGGAGCAAGGCGGGCGTCCCTGCTGTCTCCTCACTCTCCGCAAGCTGCCGGGCGGCTTTGGGGTTCCCTATGGGCGCTATCGTGGCCTGATCCACGTCCGCGTCGATGGCAGCGTGGTCGAAGGCGACTATCTCAAGGAGCGGACCGGCACCCAGTAGGCCCGGCGGGCGAGCAGCCTGACCTGGCCCGCCAGAGCAGATTCCCCTCTCTTTCCTACCGAGTGGTTCGCTTGCCTCTTGTCTGTTGTTCTCGAGCGCCGGCCGACCAGGGAGCGAGGGTGTTCCCTTCCCCCTGGTCGGCCTTCTTATAGCCATAGGATCTAAGACCGGCAAGAGCAGCCCCCACACCACCCTCCTATCAGCCAGCCCGGCCAGCGCAAGCAAGCAAGCTATATGGAGCGCCTTCCTGGCCGCCCGTCTGTCTGCTTGCCTCGTCGAGATAGCCGGGCTGGCTTGCTGACCTGGTCGACGCCGGGCCGGGAAAGCGGGGCGTCGACGCCGGGCCGGGAAAGCGGGGCAGGGAAGGAAAGAAGGCTCCCGGCGCGAACGGGAGCCTGTTCTGCCTTCTCCCTCCCTCCCTCGCTTGTGGAACCAGGCAGGCTGGAAGCGGAAGCCATCCGCAGGGAGCCGTCCCCGAGCGGCGGCGGCCCCCTGACTGGAGCGGCCTGCGGAAGCAGCGGCAACCCAGCCATTGCCGTAGGCCGTCAGGATGGGGTATATATACCTCTAAACGGACATCGTGGCGAGCGCATTCTCACCCCGAGGGCGTGCCTGAGTGAGAAGCGGGGGACGCTCCCCAAGCGAGCACGCCGATCAAGCTGCCGATCCCCCTGGTGCCACTGCCGCCGCCGAGCCTGCAAGAGCAGGGCCAAAGAGAGTCAGCAAGCAGACAAGTAAGCAAGCATGACCCGGTTCAGTCACGGTCAGCGAGGAGGCGACCAGCGAGCGAGTCGAGTCTGCCGACAGGACAGAAGACAGGAGAGAGCAACAGTGAGCCAACGAGAGCAGCAACAGGCACAGGCAGGGGCATTCATCCACGGCCTGCTCATCGAGAAACAATGCGACTACGACGCCTTCTACCACCTCACCTTTCTGCTGGGCAACAGCATCCTGCTGCCGGTCTTCAGCAGCGCCTCCAGGATCGTCGGAGCCAGGGGAGCACCGGGTCCGCAGCTTCAGGTAGGGAGAAGCTACCATCTGCTCCTCCTGATGAGACCGAGGCAGCTCAAATACCGTGGAATGGGAGAGGGAGCAGGCAAGCCGGGGCTGGTAGCGCTGGCCCTGCGGCAGGTAGCGCGGGACGCGCGGGGCGTCTCGGGAGAGCGGATAGTGCTGCAACACCACCCCGTCTCGGGGCGCATCATCGACCCTGACTGGGAATGGGAGCACCAGCGCTACATCCTGGTCGAAACGGCCATCGGGCGGGCAGTCCTCAACCGCAAAGCGGCCCAGGACGACCTCAAAGAGCGGGCCGGCGAGCTGGCGGCGGGCAGCCTGCTGGAGTGGGAGCTTTGGCGCAGCGAGCTGCTCGCCGTGCTGGATGGAGCCAGGCCAGGCTCGAGCTAGCGCGAAGCGGGCCGGGGCAGGCCGCTGAAGCGAAGCGGGCCGTGAGTGCCAGATCAAGCAGACAATGGAACGAAGTATCTATAAAAAGGGGCCTGAGCAATTGCGCGCACCGCGAAGATAGTGTACAATGTATCAGGTTCAGGCGAAAAGGCCATTTCTTGGGACATGCGAGGGTAAGGCTGATGAGACAGGCAGATGGCTCAGAGCTGCTCGGTGCAGGCGATCCCCGTGCAGAAGAAATTGGTGTCATCTACGTCGCACCTACGGATGAGCGGAAAGATGTGCTAACGGCCATCCTGACACAAGAGAAGCTGGGACGCAGGCAGATAGCCATTGTCTTACCAGAGCAGAATCGCGCCTTTCAGCGCCGCGTCGACTTCGAGGTCCTCAAGATGCGGCGCAACCCCCAGGCACGGCTGATCTTCATAGCGCCGCCCCGTTCGGAGCCAGCCGAGTACGCGCGCCAGCGTCGCTTTGCGGTCTACTCCTCTCTGGAGAGCTACGCGCGCTCGCTGCAGGACAGGTGGGCGGGAGGCACGGAGGAGGAAGGGGAAGCAGCCTGGCCGCAGCGGCTGCGCCGTCTGCTGGGCCTGCGCGGCAGGACCGGCGGCAGCGAGGGCCAGGACCGGGCGGAGAGAGGTCGGCAGAGAGAGCGACTCAGCCAGAGACCAGGTCCAGCAGAAGAAAGCGCCGTCTCACCTGAACCAGAGCCATCCCAGTCAGGCCCGCGCGGCTCCTCGACGGGCAAGGCCGCAGCAGCCGGCGCCCTGGTGGGGAGCGCAGCAGGCATAGGCTGGGCAGCTCTGCAGCAGGAGCGCCAGCCAGCGGATGAGGAGCGTCCCCCCGCGGACCTGGAGGCCCTTGAAGAAGACGAGGAGCTACCACCGGTCGTAGGCGCGGGCAGGTCGCTGCCGGCCGCCGCCCGCTCTGGAGCGGGCAAGAGCCAGCCGGTGACCCCACCAGCCCAGGAACAGCAACAGGGGCCAGAGCAGGGAGAAGAAGAGCAGGGCGCACCGCCCGTCTCACCGGCAGAAGCGGGTGCCGTGGGAGGAGCGATTGGTCTGGCCGCCGCCCAGTCCCAGGCCAGCCGGAACCAGGGAGAGCAGGAGGCCGCCCAGGATCAGGAGGAGGTCAAAGCCAGTGCCACGCCCCCGCGCACGGCGCCGGGCAGCGCTGGTCCGAGCATCATCCGCTTCCCACACTCGCGCCGCATTACGGCCAAGCTGCCGCTGGCGACCAACGCCTATGCGCCCAACGTGGAGGCGGCCCGCCAGGGGAGCAGCAGCGGCAACGGAGGAGCAGGCAGAATGGCGGCAGCGGCTGGCGCGGGAGCGCTGGCGGGTGCCGCTGCGGGGGCGGCCTTCGCAGGAGCTGGGACGGGTATGAGCAGCGGCGGAGGCAGCAGCGTCAGCGGGGCAGGAGCGCCGCCGGTGGTGCAACCGAGCGGGGTTTCGACCCTGCCGCCGCCGTTGACGCCGCTGCGCCAGCGGGGAGCGAGGAGACGCCGACGGACGCCGCTCCTGCTGGCCTTGCTGGTGGCTGTCCTGTTGCTGCTGCTGATCGGCTGTGGAACGCTGGCGGCGGTGAGGCCACAGTTGCTGGGACCGGTGGCGGCGATGATGCCTTTTGGGACGCCGGGGGCCACGGTGACGATCACGCCGGCCAGCGTCGATGTGAAGAACCAGTACCTGATCACGGGGGTAACTGGGCAGCCCGACCCGGCCCAGCGCCAGATCCAGGCCCGCCTGCTGACGGCCGCCCCGGGAGCGCAGACGAAGACGGCGACGGCCACCGGCCACGGCCAGACCCCCGCCGTGTCGGCCCGCGGAACGGTGACCTTCGTTCACTACGGTGGCACCTGGGAGAGCGTGCTGAGCGGGACAAAATTCCCGCTGGCGAACGGACTGGCCATCATCACCGACGAGACGGTGAGCCTGCCCCCTGTGGATAGCCCGGGCCAGCCTGTCTCCCGAACCGGACGTGCACACGTGGTCCCCGCGGGCAGCGCTGGCAACCTGCCGGCGGGCGCCATCAGCAACCGGCTCTGCTGCGGAAGCGACTCCATCTGGGCCACGAGCGGAGCCTTCACGGGCGGGCAGGACCCAGAGAGCTACACCTTTGTCCAGCAGAGCGACATCGACAACCTGGCCACCCCGCTCAAAGCCAGCCTGGCCCAGCAGGCCCAGCAGCAGTTCCAGCGCCAGCTCCGCCCCGGCGAGCAGCTCGTCGGCCAGCCCGCCTGCCAGACCACCGTCAAAAGCGACCACCAGGCCGGCGACCACGCCAGCAGCGTCACCGTCACCGTCTCGGCCACCTGCAGCGGCGAAGTCTTCGACCGGCAGGCCGCCCTGCGCCTGGCGGCAAGCCTGCTTGGCCAGGAAGCCGGCAAGAAGCTGGGAGCCAGCTACGCCCCCGTGGGCCAGCCCCGGACCACCATCAGCGACGCCACCCTGATCAACGCCCGCCAGGGAGTGGTCTCGATCACCATCACCGCCGAAGGGCTGTGGGCCTACCAGTTCAGCGCCGCCGACAAGGAGCGGCTGGCCCACCTGATTGCCGGCAAATCCCGCAGCGAAGCCCAGCAACTGCTGCAGCGGCAGGAAGGCATCAAAGCCTCCGACATCCAGATCGCCCACGGCAGCGAGCGCCTGCCAGCCGACAGCAAGCAGATCAACATCGTCATCGCCACCATCAGCGGGCTGCAGCCGGGCACGGCCACCTCAACCGTCCCGGCCAGCTCGCCGATCATCACCCCGACCAGGCCCGAGCCGGGGACACCCGGCACCACGGGCAAAGGCTAGAGGGCCAGGGCCAGGCCGGCACCAAGCGGGGCAGGTCCCTGGCCGACCGATCCCCCAGAGGAGCCAGCCACTGGGCAGACCTGTGGGCATCCATTTTACATGGAATAGCGTCGCCGTAAGCAAATAGAACACAGCCAACACACGACCCGTGTTGCCAGACGAACCGGGGAGGGTACCCGTCAATGGCACGCAGCAAGGAGTCCGAACGCAGACAGCAGGAACCAGCCAGGCGCTACCTGGGCAACTACGAACTGCTCCAGACGCTGGGACACGGCGGCTCCAGCATCGTCTACCTGGCCCGTCACCGCATCCTGGCCAGGCGCCCGCTGGTGGCCCTCAAGCGCCTGCTGGCTCCCCTCGAATCGGAACAGGAGCGCGACCGCTTCATCGCCGAGGCCCGCCTGCTGGAAACCCTTGATCACCCCCACATCCTGCCGATCCTCGACGCCGGCATCGATGAGACGGACTGTGCCTATCTAGTGGCCCCCTATGCCGCCGGCGGCTCCCTGCGCGAGCGGCTACGGCGAGCCGGCAGGCAACCCCTGCCGCTGCCCGAAGGACTCTCGCTCATCCGCCAGATCGGGGAGGCCCTTGCCTACGCTCACGGGCGCGGCATCATCCATCGCGACCTCAAGCCGGAGAACATCCTCTTCGACGAGGAGGGCCAGGCCCTGCTGGCCGATTTCGGCCTGGCCCTGATGTTGGGATCGAGGAGTCTGGAGGCAGCCAGCATCAGCGGCACCCCGGCCTACATGGCCCCTGAACAGTTCGCCGGGCAGGTCTCGCGCCAGAGCGACCAGTACGCCCTGGCCTGCATCGCCTACGAACTCTGCAGCGGCCGGCGCCCCTTCGAAGAACGGGACGCGGTCGCCCTCATGTACTGCCACACCCAGCGCGAGCCGCTCCCGCCGCGCTACTGCAACCCCTGCCTGCCCAGGGCCGTCGAGAGCGTCATCCTGCGGGGCCTGGCCAAAGAGCGCCAGCAGCGCTATCCCGAGGTCAGCGACTTCATCGCCGCCTTGCTGGCCGCCGCTGGCGCCAGCCGGCACCAGCCGGAGCCGGAGGAGGAGCCAGAAGCCATTAGCAGCCCCGGGCAGCGGGCAGGAGCCATCTGGGGAGAAGAGCCAGTCCAGCCCGGGGCCGAGGCTGCAGCGGAGAGCCTTATCCCAGTCGAGCGAGAGCAGACCGCCGCCCACGCGGCAGCACCGGCCCAGTCAGCGCTGGGGCCGCTGGTGCCCGCCTGGCAGCCAGGGAAGAGCAAGGCCGGGCAAGAAGCCACCCTGAGACGGTGGCGCTTCCCCCACCTGCGTCGCCAGCAGGCCCAGCGCCCCAAATCCAGCCAGGAGCCTCCCCAGACCGTCGCCCTGGGAAGCAGACGGCCACCCCGGCAAGCCAGAGCCTTGCTACTGACGTCAGCCCCGGCAGCGCCGGTCAAGCCGGTCAAACCGGCAACACTGGGAGGACCCAAACCAGCAAGGCCGCAGCGGCCCCGAGGTGCGGCTCGCTGGCGCTGGCTGGCCGTGCCGATGGTCCTGGGACTGGCGCTGGTGACGGCAAGCCTGGCGCTGGCCTACGGTGACCCGGCGGCCCTCGGCCCCCTGGGAGAAGCCCTGCCCTTCGGCGCTCCTCTGGCCACAGTCCACCTCCGGCCGGCCAGCGTCGCCCTGACGCGCCAGTACCTGGTCACCGGGGTGACGGGACAGCCCGACGCGGCCCAGCGCCAGATCCAGGCGCGCCGTCTGAGCACGACGGCCCGCTCTCAGCCGCAGACGGTTACGGCAACAGGCCACGGGATCACACCCGGCGTGCAGGCCCGGGGAACAATCACGTTTTTCAACGAGGCAAGCATCTCACAAACAGTGCCCCAAGGAACGCTGCTCTACGTCAGGCTCAATCTCAGCGTAGTCACCGACGAAAGTGTAACGCTGCCGCCTATACAAGACCTGAACAACCCCCCAAGTGCCACGGCAAAGGCCCATGTTATCCAGCCAGGCGCAGCAGGCAACTTAGCTGCAGGGGCGATTCATAACTGGTGTTGTTCAAGCACGACTATCTGGGCCCGAAGCGGCGCCTTCACGGGAGGGCAGGACCCGCAGCCCTACACCTTTGTCCAGCAGAGCGACATCGACAAGGTGGCCACCCCGCTCAAAGCCGGCCTGACCCAGCAGGCCCAACAGCAACTTGAGAGCCAGGTTCGGCCCGGAGAGCGGCTCGTCGGTCCCGACTGCAGCACCAGCATCAACAGCGACCACCGGGTTGGCGACCACGTCGGCAGACTCAGCCTCAGCGTCGTTGCCACCTGCAGCGGAGCGGCCTACAACGCTCAGAGCGCCCTCCAGCTCGGGGCCGCCCTCCTGCGCCAGGAAGCCGCCCGCAGCCCGGGGCCGGCCTACGCCCTCGACAGCCAGCTCACCGCCACCATCGCCGACGCCAGCCTCGGCCAGAACCAGCAGGTCATCGTCACCGTCAGAGCACAGGGGCGCTGGACGTATCAATTCAATGAAGCAGCCCAACAGCACCTGCGCCAGCTCATTGCCGGCAAGAGACGCCCTGACGCCCTGCGCCTTCTCCAACAGCAGCCGGGCGTCGCCGGCGTCAGCCTGACCCTGGTACGCAGCCCCAGCCAGCTCCTGCCAGCCGACGCCACCGGCATCAACATCGTCATCGACGGCGCCGCCTGAGAGCGAGTCCTCACCCGACCCAGGCGGGCAAAACCAGCTCACGGCCAGGCCGGCAAGCAAAGAGAGCGCAGGCCCAGGCGGCCATAAGGAAAACGTCTAAACAGGTGAGAGCGCAAGCAGAACTGTGGTAGAATAGAACAACGGCAAGGCAGCACAAAACCTCGCGGTCCAGCCGACTCCGCGGGCAGGGCGCCCGCCAACGTTGCAAGAGAAGAGAAAGGACAGGCACGCAGGCATGCTGGCTTTGGAAGGCAGGCAGCTCGGCAACTACGACGTCATCCGGCGCATTCGCGCCGGCGGCATGGGCGCCGTCTACGAAGGGCGCCAGCGCACCGCCTTTGGCAGGCGCGTGGCCATCAAAGTCATCCTGGGCGACTACGCCAACGACCCCGACATGCGGCGCCGCTTCGCCCGCGAGGCGCGCACCATCGCCCGCCTGCAGCACCCGCACATCCTCCCGCTCATCGAATTCGGCGAAGAGCAGGGGCTGCTCTACCTCGTCATGCCCTTCATCGACGGCGGCACCCTCACCAGCTACCTGCGCCGCGTCTACCGCCCCCGCCAGACAGGGCGCGAACCGCTCCCCTTCGACCTGCACGAACTCATCGACATGTACCTGCAGCTCCTCGAGGCTGTCGAATACGCCCACGACGAGGGCCTCGTCCATCGCGACATCAAATCCTCCAACGTCCTGCTTGAACTATCGCGCAGCGGCGTCCCCCACGTCTACCTGGCCGACTTCGGCCTCGTCCGAGCGGCGCGCCAGGCCGAGAGCCAGATCGGCAGACCCATCCCACTCGACCAGGTCCCCGGCACACCCCAATACATGGCCCCCGAACAAACGCGGGGCATCGTCACCCCGCTCAGCGACATCTACGCCCTTGGGGTCCTCCTCTTCCAAATGCTGACCGGAGAACTGCCCTACGATGACCCCGACGACATCAAAGTCATCCAGATGCAACTGCGCGCCCCCATCCCGCGCCCATCGCGCCACAACCCGCGCCTGCCAGCCACCTTCGACCGCGTCGTCCGCAAAGCAATGGCCAAGCGAGCCGAAGAGCGCTTCCAGAGCATCGCCGCCCTACGCGAAGCCGTCCTGCTCGCCCTCGAAGCAGCCCAGCAAGCCGAGGGCCCGGACGACCTTGCGCCGGACCTCGCAGCCACAGAGACCGACAGCGAACTGCCCGGCGAGCCGCGCCGCTCGCAGCCGCATCCCCTCGCGGCAGGGACCTACCCCGGGGAAGCCTACGAAGCCTACGCCGACCCAGACGAGCCACAGATCGAAGAGCTGCCGCCGGAAGACCTCGCCGCCGCAGCCACCCTGCCCGACATCACCGCCGAAGCCCGCCCGCGTGTCCTGCCCGACCTGCGCTCGCGGCAAGAGCCACGCACCCTGGCCCTGCCCATGCCCGAGCCACTCACCATCCCACGGCGGGGCCGTCCCCCCGTCCTTCCCGAGCAGGCCCGGGCCGCCGTTCAACGCATCACCGAAGAACCCCAACCGCCAATGAGAGGGCATCAGCGCCGCCTCAGCAACAGGCGCCCCCTCTCACTCTTCGTCGCCATCGTCCTCATCGTCATCGTCATCCTCCTGCTCCTCCTGTTCGTAGCCCGCTCCCTCAACCTGGGCCTCGTGCCATCAGGCATTCCTCTGCTCGGCGCCGACCCCAGCGCCACCATCACCATCAGCGTCCAGAGCCGCACCCTCGAAGACACCTATCTGCTGACCGCCTCACCACAGATCCAGGCCGTCGATCCCAACACGCGGGCCATCCCGGCCCGCCTCCTCAAAAGCAGCCGCAGCCTCAGCCAGACCATCGCCACCACGGGCACCCGCAGCACCCAGGGCAGCAACGCCCGTGGCTTCCTCCTCTTCAGCAACCACGGCCCCCAGCCAATCACCATCCCAGCAGGCAGCACCTTCACCGGCAACTCCGGCGTCAGCGTGCGCCTCCTGACCACCGTCATCGTACCAGCCCGACAGGGCGACCAGGACGGAACCGCCCTGGCCAAAGCCCAGGCCATCAGCGCCGGCGCCCAGGGAAACATCCCCGCCGGCGACATCAACCAGCCCTGCTGCGGAGAGTCGAACGCCATCCAGGTCACCAACCCCGCCCCTTTCAGCGGCGGCAGCGACGGCAGCACCGTCCACATCGTTGCCCAGGCCGACCTTGACCGCGTGCGCCAGGCCCTGGTGCCCCAGATCGAGCAGCAGCTTGCCGACCAGCTTCGGGCCGCCCTCAAAAGCGGCGAGACCCTGGCTGGCACCCCCGACTACCAGGTCAGGCTCAATGCCGACCCACCCCTCGGCAGCCAGGCCGACCAGGTGCGTGTCCAGATCCAGGTCACGGGCAGCGTCACCGCCTACGACCCCAGCCGGGCCCGTCAGCTCGCCGGCATCCTGCTCAGCCAGCAGGCCCGGCGCACCCTCGGCGCGGCCTACCAGCTCCAGCCGCGCAGCCTCAAGAGCGCCGACCCCAGCGTCACCCAGCGCGGCAGCGGCGGCATCGTCTACCTCAGCGTCAGCGTACGCGGCACCTGGAGCTACCACATCGCTCCCCAGACCATCGCCCACTGGCAGCAGGACCTGCGCGGCACCGGCAGCGAGGTCGCCCTCACCTACCTGCGTTCCCAGCCCGGCGTCGCCTCCGTCCAGATCAGCCTGCCCCTCGGCAGCCAGACCCTGCCCCAGCGCCCCGACCAAATCCACATCGTCGTCAACGGGCAATAGCCGGCCACCGCGGCGTCGGGCCACCGCCCGGCGGCTCGACTCGACTCGGCTCAGCCCGGCCCGGCCGGCGCCCTTGACAGTGAACCTGCGCAGCAGGTATCATTACCACAGATAACTGACTGATAGTCAGTCGGTTTAGTCATCGGCAAGGCGAAGGCAACTGAGCCAGAGCAAGACTCACGTCAAACTGCAAAGAAAGCAGGCCACCATGAGCCAAACCACCCATGCCGCCTTTATCACCACCAGCGAGCGCGGGCTGCGCCACGACATCCTACCGATGCGCCTCTACCACAAAGCCAAGAAGCTAGGCATCTGGGACCCGAGGGCCATCGACTTCTCCCAGGACATCCAGGACTGGCAGCGCCTCAACGACAACGAGCGCGAAACGCTCCTCTACCTCAGCTCCCTCTTCCAGGCTGGAGAAGAGAGCGTCACCCTCGACCTACTGCCGCTCATCCTCACCATCGCCCGCGAAGGCCGACTGGAAGAAGAGATGTACCTCACCACCTTCCTGTGGGAAGAGGCCAAGCACACCGAATTCTTCCGGCGCTTCCTCGACGAGGTTGCCCACGAACACAGCGACCTCCACCGCTACCACACCCCCAGCTACCGCAAGATCTTCTACGAAGAACTTCCCCAGCGCATGCACGCCCTGCTCAGCGACCCCTCACCCGAAGCCCAGGCTCGCGCCAGCGTCGTCTACAACATGATCGTCGAAGGCGTCCTGGCCGAAACGGGCTACTACGCCTATTTCAACATGCTTGAGCGCCTCAACATCATGCCCGGCCTGCGCCAGGGCGTCGGCTACCTCAAGCGCGACGAATCGCGCCACCTGGCCTACGGCGTCTTCCTCCTCTCGCGCCTCGTCGCCCAGGACCCGCGCCTCTGGGACCTCATCCAGAGCTACATGAGCGAGCTGCTGACCTACGCCCTAGGCGTCATCAACGAACTCTTCGAAGTGCGCGAGAGCCAGGAAGCACCCGCCTTCGACCTGCAGATCGACGAATACCTCTCCTACGCCACCAGCCAGTTCCAGAAGCGTCTCGAGCGCATCGGACGCGCCCGTCAGCAGACCCTGGAAGACATCTACCAGACCAGCGAGGAACCGGCATAGATAGCCTTTCTCCTTCTAGCAGCGTCTCCCTCCCACCCCTGTATGGTCACCATCGCGCGCAGCCCCCTGAGCCGCCTCAGCGGCCCAGGGGGCCTTATCCTCACACCATGTGCTATTACTTAGAATGAAAGGAGAGGAAGAGGAAGCAACCAGCCAGGAGAGAAAGCAACCAGAGGAGAAGAGCCGAGGCCATCGCCTCCTGCGCCTCCTGATCTGGCGCCAGGAACCCAAGGCGGGGCCGGCGGCAGCAAGCAGCCATGACAGCCCAAAGCACCCATCGCCATCCCGTCAAAACCATCGTCATCTTCGACGGCAGTTGCGACTTCTGCACCGCCATCGCGCAACTGCTCCAGCGCCTCGACTGGCGCCGACGTCTGACCTGTCTGCCCTTCCAGATCGGCGGCCTGCCCGAGCGCTACGGCCTCAGCAGCCAGCAATGCGAAGAGAGCGTCTGGACCATCCTTCCAGATGGCCGACGCTACCGCGGCGCCCAGGCCATCAGCCTCATCCTTGACCAACTCATCGGCGTTCCCCTCCTCCAGCGGCTCTACCGTCTCCCCGGCCTCGCCCCACTCGAAGAGGGCCTCTACCGCTGGGTCGCCAACCATCGCCAGTACCTGCCCGGAGTCACCCCCTTCTGCCAGCGACCCGGCAGCCCCTGTGATCCACCAGCCCACCGGACCACCTGAACACTCCTCCCCGACCCGACCCAACCCGGCCCGGGTCCCTCGAGCGGTTCCCGGCAGAGCCACCCACCCCATCCTCTCCCTCACCGTTGGCCAGCACGTCCCCTACTCGCTGGCCAACGGCTCAGCCGGCAGTCTGCCACTGCGCAGCGCCTGGCGCACCTGCTCCACCTCCTGGGGATCATGCAAACAACGCTCGCTGTAGGAACGCTGCCAGATGCGCAGCGGCGGCGTCGGACCGGGCGCGCGCACCTGCTCCAGATGGGCCAGCCAGGCCACAGCCACCAGCGACTTGAAAGCTTCCACCACCCGCCCCAGCGTCATCGCCTTGTTCGTATTCCCCTCAAAGGACACGATAAAGTGCACCTCCTGCGACCCCACCACAAACGTATCTAGAATCAGGCCAGGGAAAGGGCGAGACAGGGCCTGCCAGGTCTCTTCCAGAATACGCCGCAAGGCCGGATCCTCGAAGCCGGGCGCATACGGCTCCGCCTGAATGGTCACCAGATACGTCCCCGTCCAGCCATAGGCATGCGTCGGCAGGCGCAAAGGACGCCCCACCTGGCTCTTCTCAGAACGAGGGGTTGGGGGAATATCCATCGCCTTCTTCATACGAAACACACCTCTTTCCACCTTTCCTCCGCAACTCTCTCCAATCAGCAGAGTAACAAGAGCGGCACAACACGACCGGGCAGATCACAAAAGCACCACTTCCCGGTACTGCCATCCAACAGCTCTTGCACATGGTAACACAGCGGCAAGCCCCCGACAAGCCCTCGGGACCACCGCCCCACCCTCGGGAAGCAGCTACTCCGAGACCGTCCCCGCCACCCGCTGCAGGCAGAACGCCTGGCGAGGCCCCATCTGCAGCAGACGCTCACGCGTCACCTCGATCGCCAGTGGACTCTGATCGCAAGCGATCCAGCGCCGGCCCAGACGCTCGGCCACCGCCGGCGTCACCCCGCTTCCACAGAAGCAATCGAGCACAAGATCGTTCTCCTCGCTGGAAGCCAGCAGTACGCGCTCCAGCAAAGCCGCCGGCTTCTGTGTTGCATACCCATTGCGCTCAGGGTCGCGCTGATGCAGATGACTGATGTCGCACCAGACATCGGCGGGCGTCATCCGCTCATCCTCATAGTAGCGATAGAGGCGCCCACCCGAGTGGATCGTCCAGCAGACGCGCCCATCCTCAGCCACCTGCCGCCGCATATGATTGCGCCGCTCCCGCCCGCGCACCGGACCCACTCGCTCCCCATGAAAGCAGTACTGGCGCGAGCGCGTATACAACAGCAACGTATCATGCTTGCGAGCAAAACCACGCGAGCGCCGCGGGCGCCCTCCGGAATGATAATGCCAGATGATCTCGTTCTGAAAACCACCGCCCGCCGCCGCCGCCTCACGAAAGACCTCATCCAGCAGCAGCCGCGCGAAATGCACGGCCCGCCAATCCAGATGCACATAGAGGCTCCCGTGGGGAGCCAGCAAGCGATAGAGCAGCAAGAACGTCTCATAGAGCCACTGCAGGTAGCCATCCAGGTTACGCTGCCAGCGATCGTGATAAGCCAGGCCGCGCCCGCCGCGATAGGTCCGCTCAGTCATAAAAGGAGGATCGACATAGATCAGGTCAACGGCCCCAGCGAACTCCCCCAGCAAGGCCGGCAGCACCAAACGCTTATCGCCCTCAATCAGACGGTTCTCCCACCCCTCCATCCCCGCGGTCCCCCCAACCAGCTCTGCGCCTGCCCACGGGGCAGGCGGCACATGCTCGCAGGTCTCCAGAAGCGGCGCCGGCGGCAGCCCCGCCGCATAGGGATTGTGCTTATGCTGCCAGATGAGTTCTGCCACCACTGCCGAAGATCGTTCCTTCCTGGATACACCGGGCACCCAGCCAGCTCCCCCCACAGCAGGCAGCCCCTGGCCTGGCCGGCTGAGGATCGCCCACAACCCATTACTATAGCACAGGATAACTCAGCCGCAAATACAGGTCCCGGGTCCCGGGCCTGGCCCACCCAGTCCCATCTCCCCTCGCCGTCCCCTTATCTCCATATAGACATATAGGGATCAAAGAAGGTACAATACAGAACGAGGGGCGGTGGAAGGAAGCGGCAACCCTGATCAGCAAGGGGGTGAGACCGCAGCGACCAGCTCCTGCGAGAGCGCAGCACAGCAGAGTCATCCTCAACCAACCAGACAAGCAGCCAACACCCACTCACCGACCGATCGACAAAGGCACAAACCAATCACCCGATCGCCTCGCCCCAGGTCCACCGGCGGGCGACCCGCCCTCCTCGCCGGCGGCCACCCGGCGACTGGCCCAGCCAGCTCGAGGAGCGTCTCGCGCGCGGCGCGGCGCGGCGCAGCGCCCGTGCGCACCTACCCAGCTCACCATCACAGCAACGGAGGCAAAGCGCTCATGGAAGCAGCAGAAAGTCGCATCACCGTAGCCTCACGCATCGACCGCCTGCCCCTCTCCTCCCTACACCGCCGGCTCAGCCTTGTCCTGGGCATCGGCACCTTCTTCGACCTCTATGACATCTTCCTGGGGGGACTGCTCGGGGCCGTCCTGGCCCCCCTCTTCCACCTCTCCACCTTCCAGACCGCCCTCATCATCGGCTCCGGCTTCTTCGGCATGTTCCTCGGGGCCATCGTCCTTGGCATCATTTCCGACTACCTCGGGCGGCGCAGCATGTACATGATCGACCTGCTGATCTACTCCCTCTTCTCCCTGTTGGCCGCCTTCGCCCCCGACTTTCTCTGGATCATCATCTTCCGCTTCCTCGCCGGCATCGGCCTGGGAGCTGAGCCGCCCCTGACCGACATCTACATGGGCGAAATGATCCCGCGCCACGCCCGCGGGCGCTACACGGCCTGGTCCTACACCCTGGGCTTCTTCGGTGTCCCCCTGGCGGGCTTCGTCGGGCGCTTCGTCGTCAAAAGCAGCTTTCTTGGACTGGACGGCTGGCGCTGGCTGCTCATCGTCGGCTCACTGGGCGCCCTCATCGTCTGGCTCCTCCGCCGCAACCTCCCCGAATCGCCGCGCTGGCACGAGATCCGCAAAGACGAAGCTGCCGCCAACGCCGCCCTGACCAGCATCGAAGAGCAAGTCATGCACGAGCACGGTCTCACGGAGCTGCCCCCGCCCCAGCCGGTCATCGTCGAACCCCAGACGCGCGCCACCATCGCCGAAATCTTCAGCGGCATCTATGCCAGGCGCACCATCATGCTCTGGATCTTCCAGATCCTGCAAACCGTTGGCTACTACGGCTTCGGCTCCCTGGCACCGGTCGTCCTGACCGCCAAAGGCTTCAGCGTCGTCAGCTCTCTGGGCTACGTTGCCCTGAGCTTCCTGGGCTATCCCCTGGGATCATTCATTTCCATTTTCCTTGTTGAGCGCCTCGAGCGCAAATGGCTGATCGTCGTCTCGGCTCTCCTGATCGCCCTCTTCGGCCTCAGCTTCGGCTTCGCCACCTCAGCCGTCATCCTGGTCATCTCCGGCTTTCTCCTCACCACTGTCAGCAACGTCTTCTCCAACGCCTTCCACATCTACCAGGCCGAAATCTTCCCCACGCGCATGCGAGGCACCGCTGTCGGCATCGCCTACAGCCTGAGCCGTCTCGTCAGTGCCATCCTCCCCTTCGCCGCCCTCCCAGTCCTCCACTCCCTGGGGGCCGTCGCCGTCTTCGCCGGCGAAGCGGTCCTCCTGCTCATCCTCTGCCTGGACGTCGCCCTCCTCGGCCCCCGCAGCACCGGACGCACCCTGGAGGTCATCGCCCACTGACCACTCCTCTTCAGGGCCGCGCAACCCGGGCCGGGCCCGGGCCTCTTGCCAGCACCGGCCGGGTGGGGCACAATAGAGAAGAAAGGAGGCTGAGCGCTGAGCGGGAAAGTCTCGCCCCCGCTCAGCCTCTCCTACTCGGTCTTGAGCTACCAACGGAAAAGGACGGACACACGAGCAGCCATGCACCTGAACGACCTCCCTCTCTCAGCCTTTATCGCCCCTGACGGCAGCAACCGGGACGCCGTCGCGACGCTCCTGACGCAGGCCCTCAACCTGGCCCTTGAATACGCCACCCACGCCCTCGACCTGCCTCCCCTGCCCCTGGAGCCATCCGACCTGCCCCCGACCACCCTGCCCGAGCACGGTCTGCCGGAGGGGCTGCTCCTCGACCAGCTACGGGCCCTGCTCGTCGCCTCGATGCACCCCGCCCACCCGGGCTATATAGGGCACATGGACTCCCTACCGACCACCATGTCCCTGGTAGGCGACCTCCTGAGCGCCGCCTTGAACAACAACATGCTCAGCATCGAGATGTCTCCTCTGCTCTCGCGGCTCGAATGGAACACCCTGCGCGAGCTGGCGCGCCTCTTTGGTCTGGGAGAGTGGGCCGGCGGCATCCTTCTGAGCGGCGGCAGCCTGGCCAACCTGGAAGCCCTGGCCATCGCACGCAACCACAGCCTGGGCCTGAGCGACGGTGCTCTGGTCGCCAGCGGCCTGCGTCCCGTCCTCTTCGCCTCGGAGGCCGCCCACACCTCCCTGCAGAAAGCCGCCATGCTGCTTGGACTGGGCAGCCAGGCCGTCATCCCCGTCCCGCTCGACAGCACCGGCCATCTCGACGTCCACCGGCTTCCCCTGCTCATCGAAGAGGCCCTGGCACGCGGAGAGCATCCCTTCTGTCTGGTCGCCACTGCCGGTACCACCGTTGCCGGCCTCATTGATCCGCTGGCCCGCCTTGCCCCCATCGCCCGCCGCTACGGCCTCTGGTTCCACGTCGACGCCGCCTACGGCGGCGCCCTCATCTTCTCCGAGCGGGGGCGCGCCCTGCTGGACGGCATCGAGCAAGCCGACTCTGTCACCTTCAACCCCCAGAAGTGGCTTTATGTCGCCAAAACCTGCGCTGCCCTCCTGCTGCGCAACAGCGACCTCTTCCTGCAAGCCTTTCGCACCGCCGCCCCCTACATGGGCCCGCGCAGCGAGCCGGCGTCGGAGGAAGCAGAAGCGGCAGTCCCCTGCAACCTCGGCGAAATCGCCCTCCAGGGAACGCGCCACAGCGACATCCTCAAGCTCTGGCTCTCCCTGCAGCACCTGGGCCGGCGCGGCTACGCCCGGCTCGTCGACGAGAGCTGTCGGCTGGCCAGCTTCGCCTACGAGCGCCTGCGCAGCCTGCCCGAGCTGCACGTCGCCCATGCCCCGGAAACCAACCTGCTCTGTTTCCGCCTCGAGCCGGCCTGGCTGCCCACCGACCGTCACGACCAGCTCAATGCCTCCCTGCAAGCCTGGCTTCTGGAGCAGGAGCAGATCTTCCTCTCGCTTCCCCTCTACCGGGGTCAGCGCTGGCTGCGGGCTGTCTTCCTCAATCCCTATACCTCCGAAGCGCTTATCGAGCGGCTCGGGAGCGCAATTGAGCGCTTCCTGGCAGGCGAGCGCCGACGGGCCACTGCCAGCCAGACCCATTGACGTCCCGCCGCCCCCAGGCACTATACTCAAGGAATGAGAAGCACCGTCGGAGGAGCAAACAGCCCCGCAAAAGGAGCGAGCAAGAGCATGACAGCCAGCACGGCAGTGAGCGCTGCCCACCTGCGCAAAGTCTATCGGGTCTACGAGCGCGAGGCCGGCCTGGGCGCCGCCCTGCGCGGCCTCTTCCAGCGCCAACTGCAAGAAATCGTCGGAGTAGACGACCTGACCTTCAGCATCGAAGCCGGCGAGATCGTCGGCTTCCTCGGTCCCAACGGGGCCGGCAAAACCACCACCCTCAAGATGCTGGCCGGCCTCCTCTACCCGAGCGCCGGCGACGTGCGCGTCCTGGGCCACCTGCCCTGGCGCCGCGAGCGCGCCTTTCTGCGCCAGATCGCCCTGGTCATGGGCCAGCGCCATCAACTCATCTGGGACATTCCCGTCATCGACTCCTTCGAACTCAACCGCGCCATCTACGGCATCCAGCCGGCTCACTACCGGCGCATGCTTGACGACCTGACGGCCCTCCTGGACCTGGCCCCCCTCCTGCATAAACCGGTCCGCAACCTCTCGCTGGGAGAGCGCATGAAATGCGAGATTGCCGCCTCCCTGCTGCATCGTCCACAGATCCTTTTTCTGGACGAACCGACCATCGGCCTCGATGTCGTCATGCAGCGGCGCATCCGCGACTTCATCCGCGAATACAACCGCCGCACGGGGGCGACCGTCCTTCTGACCAGTCACTACATGGCCGACGTCGAAGCCCTCTGCCGGCGCGTCATCCTCATCCACCACGGCAAGATCCTCTTTGACGGCGACCTCACGCGCCTCATCGAGCGCTTCTCGCCCTACAAGACCATCGCCGTGCGGCTGGAGGAACCAGTTGACCTGCGTCCCTACGGCGAGGTCCTCAGCCAGAGCGACGGGCAAACCAGGCTGCGCGTTCCCAAGAGCGCCGTCGCTCGCCTCACCGGGCGGCTCCTGGCCGACCTGCCAGTCATCGACCTCAGCATCGAGGACCCTCCCATCGAGACCGTCATCGAAGAGATTTTCACCCGCGAGGAGGTGGTCTAAGGCACCATGAGGCAGCTCATCGCCGTCTATCGCCAACAACTCAAAACCGCCATTGCCGAGCAACTGCAGTACCGGGCGGCCCTCGTCATCTGGCTCCTTGAAGTCGCCCTCGGGCCGGCGGTCTCCATCAGCGTCTGGTCGACCGTCGCCCGCAGCGAGGGAGGAGAAGTGAAGGGCTACAGCCCCTCCGGCTTCGCCGCCTACTTCATCGCCACCATGCTTGTCAACTACGCCACCCAGACCTGGGTATTCTGGGAATTCAGCCGGCGCGTGCGCGAAGGCGAATTCTCCCCGCTGCTGCTGCGCCCCATCCATCCCATCCACGGCGACATCGCCCAGCATCTGGCCTACAAGATCCTGATGCTGCCCGTCATCGGGCTGGTCACGCTCGTCCTCCTGCTGGCCTTCCACGCCAGCTTTCTCCCCAGCCTCGTCAGCCTGGTCGCCTTTCTGCCGGCCCTGCTGCTGGCCTTCGCCCTGCGCTTCGCCCTCGAGTGGACCCTGGCCCTGCTGGCCTTCTGGCTCACCCAGGTCAACGTCATCAACCAGCTCTACGTCGTCATTGTCCTCTTCCTCTCGGGCCAGCTCATCCCCCTGACCTTCCTGCCCGCAGGGCTGCAAACCGCCGCCACCTGGCTCCCCTTCCAGTGGATAGTAGCCTTCCCAGCGGAGCTGCTCGTCAACCGCCTCAGCCCCTCGGCTATCGCCACCGGCTTCCTGGTCCAGTGCCTCTGGCTCCTGGTCAGCCTCGGCCTCCTCGCCATCACCTGGCGGCGCGGCCTCAGACGCTACACTGCTGTAGGAGGATAAAAAAATAGCGATGGGCATCAAAGATCTCTTGCACCTTGCCGGTACCTTCCTGCGTGTCAGCGCCCTGGCCACGCTGGCCTATCGCGCCAATTTCTGGCTCCAGCTCGCCGAATCCTTCATCGAGCTGAACACCGCCCTGGCCTTCGTCAGCATCGTCTTTTCCTATACCCACACCCTCAACGGCTGGCGCCCCGACGAACTCCTCTCCTTGATCGGCATCTACTTCCTGATCGGCGGGACCATCAACATGATCATCCTGCCCGGCCTGAGCCGCCTCATCGAACAGGTTCGCGAGGGGACCCTCGACTACCTTCTCACCAGGCCGGCGGAAGCTCAGCTCCTCGTGAGCCTCCAGCAGATCGACCTGTGGAAGCTGCTCGACGTCCTGCTGGGCCTGGCCCTGGTCGTGGGCGCGGCCCTCTGGCACGGCAGCCTGCCTGGTCCGCTCCAGTTGCTGGCCTTCGCTGTGGCCCTCATCGCCGGCACCATCATCATCTACAGCTTTGTCCTCTTCCTGGCCACCCTCTCCTTCTGGTACGTTCGCATGGAAAACATCCTGGTCATCTTCGAAAGCATGTACGAGGCCGGACGCTGGCCCGTCGACCTCTATCCTGGCTGGCTGCGCGCCATCCTTACCTTCCTTGTCCCGGTAGCCTTTGCCGTCACCGTACCCGCCGAAGCCCTCACCGCGCGCCTGACCTGGCTCGCCCTCCTGGGAACCCTTCTGCTGGCCGTCCTGGCCTTCCTCGCCTCCCGCCTCTTCTGGCGCTTCGCCATCCGCTACTACAGCGGCGCCTCCTCCTGACCGGTGGCCAGAACCCTCCGGTCCCTCCCGTCTGTCCCTGCCCGCCCACCAGGGGGAGGGCCGTTCTTTCCCGCTTGACTTCCGGCACAACATATGGTATCTTACAGCCCGTACCTTCCTATATCTTGTGTGTGCTCATTGGCAACCGAAGAGAGAAAGACACCCACAGGGCGATGCTGTCGTGGCATCGCTGAAAGATGGGGGAAGTCCGGTGAGAATCCGGCGCTGTCGCGCAGCGGTAAGCTGCCCGGGCGATCCGTCGTCGCCTGGCTCCTACAGGAGCCGGGCGAGCGGGGAGTGGCCACGGAGCAGCTAAGCCCGAATGCCCACCTGTGGGATCTGGCTCGATCCCTTCGCGTGAAAGGGTAGACCAGCGGCAGCCCGCCTGTTCATACCATGAGGCTGCCTGTGCGTGTCAGCCTGTTTCCGTCGGGGGAACAGGCTTTTTTCATCTTCAAGGAGGGAAAACGGCATGTCATTCTCAGCGAACCAGACGCGCCCGGCCTCGGTCGCAGGGCTGGACCCCGAGCAGGTCCTGGCGGAGGTCTGCCGCGGCTTTGAAGACCGCGCCGATCGTGCCCAGCTCCTGCGCGAGGTCCAGGCCACCCTGGGCGCCGACCTCTCCGAGACAGAGCTTTGGCAGGCCCTGCTCCTGGTGGCGCGTGCCCATATTGAACAGGAACCGGCTTTCAGCTACATCAGCGCGCGCATCCTGCTGCTCTCGCTCTACCGCGAGGCCCTCGGACCAGACGACCAGCTTCCCTGCAGCTTCGCCGAGATGGAGAGCGCCTATCGGCGCTATCTGCCCCGCTACATCCAGCGAGGCATCGAAACCGGTCTGCTTGACCCCCGCCTGGCCGACTTCGACCTGGAGCGCATCGCGGCCCTCATCCATCCCGAGCGCGACCTCCTCTTCACCTATCCGGGGCTTCAGACCCTCTACGATCGCTACTTGCTGCAGTACGAAGGACAGCGCTTCGAGCTGCCGCAGCTCCTCTGGCTGCGCGTCGCCATGGGCCTGGCCCTCAATGAGCAGCACAAAGAGGAGCGCGTCGCCGAATTCTACGAGATCCTCTCGCCGTTCTATTTCACGCCGGCCACCCCGACCCTCTTCAACGCCGGCACCACCCATCCACAGCTCTCCTCGTGCTACCTGACCACCGTCAATGACGACCTCTGGCACATCTTCAAATGCATCCAGGACAACGCCCTCCTCTCCAAGTGGGCCGGCGGCCTGGGCAACGACTGGACCCGCGTGCGCGCCCTGGGCGCCCACATCCGCGGCACCAATGGCCGCAGCCAGGGCGTCATTCCCTTCCTCAAGGTCGTCAACGACACCGCCGTCGCTGTCAACCAGGGCGGCAAGCGCAAGGGCGCCGTCTGCGCCTACCTGGAAAACTGGCACCTCGACATCGAAGACTTCCTCGACCTGCGCCGCAATACCGGCGACGAGCGGCGGCGCACCCACGATCTGCACACCGCCTGCTGGATCTCCGACGAGTTCATGCGCCGCGTCGAGCGCGGCGAGCAGTGGACCCTCTTCAGCCCCGACGAGGTCCCCGACCTGCATGAACTCTATGGCCGCGCCTTCGCCGAGCGCTATCGCCACTACGAGCGCCTGGCCGATGAGGGCAAGATCCGCCTCTTCAAGCGCCTGCCGGCGGTCGAGCTATGGCGCAAGATGCTCACCCGCCTCTTCGAGACCGGCCACCCCTGGCTGACCTGGAAGGACCCAGCCAACGTACGCTCCCCCCAGGACCATGCTGGCGTCATCCATAGCAGCAACCTCTGCACGGAGATCCTCCTCAACACCTCCGAAGAGGAGACAGCCGTCTGCAACCTCGGCTCCCTCAACCTGGTGGCCCACATCGTCGATGGTCAACTGGACCATCCAAAGTTACGGTCAACCATTCAAACGGCCATGCGCATGCTCGATAACGTCATCGACATCAACTACTATCCCACCCCCGAAGCGCGCACGGCCAACCTGCGCCATCGCCCTGTGGGCCTGGGCGTCATGGGCTTCCAGGATGCCCTCTTCCTGCTCGGCCTCAGCTATGCCTCTCAGGAGGCCGTCGAGTTCGCCGACCGCAGCATGGAAGCCATCTCCTATTACGCCATCCTGGCCTCCAGCGAGCTGGCTGCCGAGCGTGGCCCCTACCCCAGCTACCGCGGCTCCAAGTGGGACCGCGGCCTGCTGCCCATCGATACCATCGCCTTGCTCGAACAGGAGCGCGGCGAACCCCTCGAGATGGATCGCAGCACGACCCTCGACTGGGAGAAAGTGCGGGCCCACATTCGCCAGCACGGCATGCGCAACAGCAATGTCTTAGCCATCGCCCCCACGGCCACCATCTCCCTGATCGTTGGGGTCAGCCCCTCGATTGAGCCGATCTACAAGAACCTCTATGTCAAAAGCACCCTCTCGGGCGAGTTCACCACCGTCAACACCTTCCTGGTCAACGACCTCAAGGCCACCGGCCTCTGGAATGCCGACATGCTGGAAGCCCTCAAGTACTACGATGGCTCCCTGCAGGAGCTTCCCATGGTGCCCGAGGAGCTGAAGCAGCGCTACCTGACCGCCTTCGAGATCGACCCGCGCTGGCTCATCGAGTGCGCCAGCCGCCGCCAGAAGTGGATCGATATGGGGCAGTCCCTCAACCTGTACCTGGCCTCGCCCAGCGGCAGGCAGCTCCATGAGATCTACCTGCGAGCCTGGAAAAAGGGCCTCAAGACCACCTACTACCTGCGCACTCTGGCCGCCACCCAGGTCGAGAAGTCGACCGTCGACATCAACCGCTGGGGCATTCAGCCGCGCTGGATGAAGAGCGTCAGCCCCTCGAGCGCCATCCAGGTGAATCGTGGGGCCTTTAAGGAGGCCGTCCCTCCAACTGCGGCCAGCAGCAGCGGCCCCGGCCGGCCAACGCCGGCCAGCCCGACGCTGTCGCCCTTCGCCCCCTCCCCGCAGGCCCCCTCGGCCTGCTCGCTTGACGACGACTGCGAAGCCTGCCAGTGAGAGGACGGCAGGGCTAAGCTGCCAGAGCCAGAGCAGCGCGCTGGGGCCAGACAGTCCTCCCCACGCTCTCGCTCGCTCGCTCTGGCCAGTGGCCCCAGCGGCCGGTCAACCAGCTCGCAGGCCATACCCCGCGCGCGCGTCTGCACGCCCGGCCAGGCGCCAGACGCGCCCATTCACCCAGAGAGAAATCCATCTGTTGATATCCATTTGCCAGCAACGGTGCCAGACAGGCACCCTAGAAGGAGCAACGAACCATCATGGCGCAAGCCTTCAACCCAAAAAAGGATCTGCTTGAAGAGAAACGCCTCATCAACGGACCCGCGGTCAGCGTCAACCAGCTCATGCCCCTCAAGTATCGTTGGGCCTGGGAGCACTATCTCAACGGCTGTGCCAACCACTGGATGCCCAACGAGGTCCCTATGGCCAGCGACATCGAACTCTGGCGCAGCAACCGCCTCTCCGAGGCCGAGCGCCTGGTCATCATGCGCAACCTGGGCTTCTTCGCCACCGCCGAGAGCCTTGTTGGCAACAACCTCGTCCTGGCCATCTTCAAGCACATCACCAACGCCGAATGCCGCCAGTATCTCCTGCGCCAGGCCTTCGAGGAAGCTGTACATACTCACGCCTTCCTCTACATCGTCGAGAGCCTGGGACTGGACGAGCGCGAAGTCTTCACCATGTACCATCGCATTCCGGCTATCCAGCGCAAGGATGCCTTCGAGATGAAGCTGACCTACGCCCTGCTTGACCCCAACTTTGATACCGCCGAGCCGGAGCGCGCCCGCCAGTTCCTGGACAACCTCATCGGCTACTATGTCATCATGGAGGGCATCTTCTTCTATAGCGGCTTCGCCATGATCCTCTCCTTCCATCGGCGCAACCTGATGACCGGTATCGGCCAGCAGTTCCAGTACATTCTGCGCGACGAAACCATCCATCTCAACTTCGGCATCGACCTGATCAACGGCATCAAAGCCGAGAACCCCGGACTCTGGACACCGGAGTTCGAGCGGCATATTATGGAACTGATCGAAGAAGCGGTAGAGCTGGAGATCGCCTATGCCTACGACTGTTTGCCAGAGGGAATCGCCGGCCTGCACGCTCCGGCCTTTGGCCGCTACGTGCGCCATATCGCGGACCGGCGCCTGGAGCGCATCGGCCTGCCGGCGGTCTACCATGAGCCGCATCCCTTCCCCTGGCTGAGCGAGACCATCGATCTGAGCAAAGAGAAGAACTTCTTTGAGACGCGGGTCACCGAGTACCGGTCGGCGGCGACGCTGGAATGGGATTGAGTGGGGCGTGCCCCCGACCGCTGCTGGGTGGCTCCCAAGCGAGCAGATGTGAGGAAAGGAACAGGTTAGGATTATGGTGCAGGCTACCAATCTCGGCTACCCGCGCATCGGCGCCAGACGCGAGCTGAAGCGGGCCTTGGAACAGTTTTGGGCCGGGAAGCTGGACGAGCAAGGACTACGCGAGCAGGCCGCCGCCTTGCGCCAGGCCCACTGGCAGCTCCAGCAACGTCTGGGGCTGAGCCACATCCCGGCCAACGATTTTTCCCTCTACGACCATGTGCTAGATACGGTGCTGCTGGTGGGAGCGGTGCCGCGCCGCTATCGCCATGTCAGCAACGGGGAAGGGCTAGACCTGTCCACCTATTTTGCAATGGCCCGCGGCCTCGAGGCCGGCCCGGGTGGCGAGGCGGTGCCCCCGATGGAGATGACCAAGTGGTTTGATACCAACTACCACTACATCGTTCCAGAGTTTGAAGAGGATCTCTCGTTTCGCCTGGCCTCAAGCAAGCCTCTGGACGAGTTCCAGGAGGCCCGGGCTCTGGGCATCCAGACCCGCCCCGTGCTGCTGGGACCGGTCTCCTTCCTGCTCTTGGGCAAGACCCACCGCGCGGATCTCTCGCCCCTGACCTGGCTCGAACAGCTTCTACCGGTCTACGAGGAGCTGCTCCAGCGCCTGCAGGCCGCCGGCGCCAACTGGGTACAGCTTGATGAACCCTGCCTGGTACTCGATCTGGAGGCCCCAGTCCTGCGGGCCGTCGAGCAGAGCTACGCTTGGCTGCAGCGGGCTGCCCCGGGGCTGCGCCTGCTGCTGGCCACCTACTTCGGCGACCTCGGTCCCGCTCTGCCTGCCCTCCTGCAGCTTCCGATCGCCGCTCTCCATCTGGATCTGGTGCGCGCACCCCAGCAGCTTGAGCCAGCCCTGGCCGGAGCTCCGTCCACGCTGACGCTCTCGCTCGGCCTCGTCGATGGGCGCAATGTCTGGCGCACCGATTTGGAGCAGGCGCTCCTGCTGGTCGAACGAGCGGTCGAACGTCTCGGCTCCGAACGCGTCCTCCTGGCTCCCTCTTGCTCGTTGTTGCACGTGCCGGTCGATCTGGAGCTGGAGAGCGATCTTGATGGCGAGCTGAAACAATGGCTGGCCTTTGCCAACCAGAAGCTGGAGGAGATCGTCCTGCTGACTCGGGCCGCCAACGAAGGGCGGCAGGCCATCGCCGAGGAGCTTGAGCGCAACCGCCAGGCCCTGCAGCGCCGACGCAGCTCGCCGCGCATCCACAACGAGGAGGTAGCCCGCCGCGTCCGTGAGGCCCGTGCCCAGCGTGCGGCTCGACAGCACCCCTACGGAGAGCGCCGCCCGCGCCAGCGCGCTCAGCTCCAGCTCCCGCTCCTGCCGACCACCACCATCGGCTCCTTTCCCCAGACCGAGGAGGTGCGGGCCGCCCGAGCAGCCTTCAAGAACGGGCGCCTCGATGCCGCTGGCTACGAGACCTTCATTCGCGGCGAGATCGAGCGCGCCATTCGCTTCCAGGAGGAGATCGGTCTCGATGTCCTGGTGCATGGCGAATTCGAGCGCAGTGACATGGTCGAGTACTTCGCCGAGCAGCTCGATGGCTTTCTTTTCACCCGCAATGGCTGGGTCCAAAGTTATGGCTCGCGCTGCGTCCGCCCACCGGTCATCTACGGCGACGTTCAGCGCCGCGGCCCTATGACCGTCCGCTGGTCGGCCTTCGCCCAATCTCTGACTTCCCGGCCCGTCAAGGGCATGCTGACCGGTCCGGTCACAATGATGCAGTGGTCATTTGTGCGCGACGATCAGCCGCGGGCCGATACCTGCTATCAGTTGGCCCTGGCGCTGCACGATGAGGTCCGGGACCTGGAGGCCGCCGGCATCCGCGTCATCCAGATCGATGAGCCGGCTCTGCGTGAGGGCCTGCCCCTGCGCCGCTCGCAGTGGGCCAGCTACCTCGACTGGGCCGTCGACTGCTTCCGTCTGGTCTCGGCCTCGGTGCGCGATGAAACCCAGATCCATACCCATATGTGCTACGCCGAGTTCGGCGATATCATCGAGGCTATCGCGGCCATGGACGCCGATGTCCTCTCGATCGAGGCCTCCCGCTCCCGCCTGGAGCTGCTCAACGTCTTTGTCCGCTATCGCTATCCCAACGAGATCGGGCCGGGCGTCTACGATGTCCACTCGCCGCATGTCCCTTCGGTCAGCGAGTATGAGCAGCGCCTGCTGCGCATCCTGGAGGTACTGCCCGCCCACCAGGTGTGGGTCAATCCCGACTGTGGCCTCAAGACGCGCCGCTGGGAGGAAGTCAAGCCGGCCCTGACCAACCTGGTGCAGGCGGTGCGGGCCGTGCGCGCCCGCCTGGAAAGCGAGCAGGGACAGGAACGGCCCGAATCCCAACGCGCCACGAGCTAGCCAGCCTGCCCTGAGCTGCAGGGACATGGGCATGTCGACCCTCGCTGGGACAGGGGGAAAATGCGCCTCCCTCTGCCCCAGCGCCTCCTGGCTTGATCCTGTTCCTCCGCTCTTGCAGGCTTGCAGGCTTGTGGGCACCTCCACTCGCCGGCTGGCCCGCTCTCTCTCCTCGCTCACACCGAAGTGTGAAGCAAGTCACTTCCTCTCTGTGAGCTGCCTCCTAGCCGCGGCTGCTCTTCCAAAGTATGGTCAGGACAGGGCAGACAGCTTCCCCTGCTGCCTTCAGCCGCTGGCTGAGGCCCTCTTCCTTTCCGGCACGCGCTGCTGGCCTGATACAGGCAAGATTAGACAGGGCTGTCTGCCTGCCTCTCTGTGCTATTCCGATCCGATAGAAGCCGAGCATGTCTGACTGGTCCGCTGAAGAGGTGTTCGCCTGGATTCATCTGGATTCATTTTGCTCTTTTGCTTCTTCCTTCTTCAGATCCTCAATGAGGTGGACTTATGACTACATCAGGTCAGCCGGGAGCCTTGGGCGCCTACAGCCTGAGTCGCCTCCTGGGGAAAAACAGTCTGGCCGAGACCTATCTCGGCGAAGAGCGTGCCAGCCAGCAACCTGTTGTCGTCAAACTGTTCACGGTGAGCCTCTCTGGGCAGGATCGTCTGCGCCTCGTTGAGACGCTGCGCGCCGCTGCCCACATCCTGCATCCTGGGCTGGTGCGCATCTTGGGGGCTGGCCTGCACGAAAGCTTCCCTTTTCTGGTAACTGAGTATGCTGCCAGCGGGTCGCTGCGCCAGCGCTATCCCCAGGGAACAAGTCCACGTCCCGAGATGCTGCTGTCGATGGTCGAGCAACTCGGGGCAGCCCTGCAGCACCTGCATCGCCAGGGCCTCTTCCACTTGAATTTGAAGCCCGAGAATATCCTGCTGCGGGACGATGGCAGCCTGATGCTCTGCGACGGCGGCTGGCTGGGACTGCCCCCTCTCTGGCATCATCGCCTGACCGGCGGGCACGAGAGCGCAGCCTACTTGGCGCCAGAGCAGCTTCTGGGCCTGCCGGTGGCAGCCAGCGATCAGTATGCCCTGGCCTGCCTGCTCTACGAGTGGCTCAGCGGCCAGCCGCCCTTTGTTGGCTCTTTCCGCGAAGTCTGTCTGCAGCATCTGCACCTCCCTCCTCCTCCGCTGAATGCGCCAGTGCCAGCAGAGCTGGCCAGCGTGCTCAGGAGGGCCCTGGATAAAGATCCCGGCAGGCGCTTTCCTTCGGTCAAGCTCTTCGTTGAGGCTTGCCTGCAGGCCATGCGTCGGGAAGTCAGTCAACCCGTCATCCCGCCGGCTTCGCCCGCTGCCGCTGCCACTCCCTCTGCCCTCACGCACAGGCCGCTGCCGTCTTCGGCACCGACCCCCGCCGAGCAGGCGCTCCACCCGCAAGATCAGCCAGTGCCACCAGTCGAACAGGGGCTGAAACCCCTTCCGGTCTGTCGTCTCTGCCGTCAGCCTTTGCCTGCCAGCGGCGCGCTTCGGACCTGTCCGGCCTGCGGCTATCCTGCTGATCTGGGCGAGGAGCTGCGCTTTCTCGAGCAGCTAACGGCTGAACTGAGCGGCCTGGTCCAGGCGGGCGCTGCCGCGATCCGCCTGGGGGATCTGGCAAGGCTCTCTGTTCCCTCCCTGCTAGCGCTCAGGCGCGAGGCCCACTTTAGCCCGGCTTTTCTCCCCCTCGTGCAGGCTCTCGAGCGCTATCGGCGCCGTCTGAGGGAGGTGCAGCAACTCATGGCGGCTGGCGGCCAGACCCCAGACCCAGCCTCGTCTCCTGCTCCTGCCCTTAACATCCAGCCCGAGGCTCAACGGCTGCCCCAGAGCGAGATCGTCTTGACTTCTGCAGCACCCCCGGCCGGGCCGGCCTCGCGGCCAGCTCCCGAGGGCGAGGCCGGGACCGAGGCTGCCAGTCCGCTCGACGATACGCTGGTCAGGAAAGCGCTGAAGCCTCCCCAGCGGGCTGGACAGCCCAGCGCGCCCCCGCCACCAGCCTCCCAGACGGCAAGAACGACCTCGGAAAACGGGCAGCAACAGCCCCAGCGCCCAGACTCAGATCGCCAGGCTGCGGCTCTTGCCCAGTCGTCGCTGTCAGGGCCTGCCAACCGGCAGGAGCTGGCTGGCGTGGGCCGGCTTCCAGGCCCCCTGGCCCAGGCTCCCGCCGCGACCGCTGGCAGCCAGGCTGCCCCGGCGCGCCCGCCGCTTCCACCACGTCTAGCACGTTCATCACGTTCCAGCCCCATTGCCACCTTGCGACCGCTGGTTGAGTCGCCGGTGGCTCTGATGGTCGCTCTGGGCACTTTCCTTCTCCTGGCGGCGCTGCTGGTCTTCCACATTGCTAATCGGCAGTATGCGCTTCCGGTCACTCTCTGCGCTCAGGTCTTTTTTGCTTCGATGATTGCCATCACGGGCCGCTCCAGGCACTTCCGTGAGTTCCGGGGGATCTACGCTCTTTTCTTCGCTCTGACTGTCCCTCTCCTCTTCCCCGATCTGGGCTTCCTGCTTCAGCAGGAGCAGTATAGGCCGTGGCTGCTGGCCCTGACAGCTCTCTACGCCGCCGTGACCTACGGCGTCTTGGCCGTCTCTCAGCGCTTTAGCCCCTTCGCCATTCTCTGCACGGTGGCCCTGGTAGTGGCCGCCACCTCTCTGGTGTGGGCCATTGCTCCCGGCTCCTGGGGCTGGTGGGTCGCCAGCGGCTGGCTGGTCCTGGCTCTGCTTGAGGCCGAGGCTCTCACCGATGCCGCGGCGGCCCGGCGCTCCCCTCTGGCACGCCTGCTGCATACCTCTTGGGACGTCCTGCGAACCCCGCTGGCTCTCTCGTCCCAGGTGCTCGGCTACGGAGTGGCCTCCCTCGCTGGTCTGCTCGGCTTCCTGCTCCTTCTGTTTCTCTGGATCGTTCAGCCATCTCCAGACACGCCTTTGTGGGCGAATCTCTTCTCTATTCCGCTCACCTTGCTCCTGGCGCAGGTCTGGTTGGTACGGGTTGGCCAGCACCTGCGCCAGGGTGCCCTGCAGTATCCCTTGATCGCCTTGCTGGCTTTAACGGTCCCTCTGGTCTGTAGTCTGGCCTTCCCGACAGCGGCCCGTCTGGCGAGCGGCCTTGGCCTTCTCGGGCTGGTGGCCTGCCTCGATGGCTACGCACGCCTGGCCTCTCCAGCCTCCTGGCCCTACCTGCGTCCGGGACGAGTGCTGACGGTGGTGAGGTATGGCCTTGTGCTGCCGATCTCTTTTCTGACGGTGCTGCAGCCGCAAGTCACCAGTGAGCGGGAGAGCCTGCTTGCTGGGGCAGCCACGGTCCTGCTCAGCGCCGGTCTGCTCCTGCTGATGGTGCTCTTTCCTGCCTCGGTGGCGGCTGAGGAGGGGGAACAGCTCCTTCGCCCTCGCCGCCTGCCCTGGCTGCAGATCCTGCCTGCGGGCATGGCTCTCTGGGGCTATGCTGCCTTGGGGCAGGCGATCGCCTGGGCCGGCCTCTCACCTCTGTGGTGGCTGGGCCTCTTCTGCGGGGGGCTGATTGGCCTCTCCTGTCTGGTACGCCCCTGGAGCGGGCGCGACTATAGCGCTCCCTGGGAGGCCGTCGTGGCCGTGGCGCTGGGTCTGCTGCTCTTGCTGATCCCTGTGCAGGGCACGGACAGCGATGGGACCCTGGTACCGCTGCTGTTGGGGGCCGCTATCTACGCGGTGCTCGTGGCTCAGCGTCGCTCGCTCTGGCTCTGGCTGCCGGGCTTGCTCCTCCTCGTCGGTTTGGCTGGGTTGGCAAAGTGGATCGCCGATGTCGACCACCTGGTCCCAAATGCCTGGGCCGTCATCTTGCTAGCGGGGAGCCTTCTGCTGCCAGTTCTGGCGGCGCTGCTGCATCGCTTCCTGCCGGCGAACCCTACGCTCAGGCTGCGCTTGACACCTCAGGTCTGGCAGAGCGAGCGGCTCTTGGTGGCCTGGGAATGGGACTGGCCGCTGACTGTGCTGGCCCTGGGGACCGGTCTTGGTCTGGCCGCCCTCCTGATCGCCGATGAAGAGAACTGGAGCAGGGCCGCTCTGGCCGGCATAACCGCTATTCCTCTCATCCAGGAGCTGGCCGCTTCCGGCTGGCTCGCCGTAGCGGAGGCGCTGGCCGCGGGACTGATGGCCTACCTGGCCGGATGGTGGGCCAGAACCCGCCTCTGGCTTGCCCCTGCCGCCCTCTTCGCGCTGGTAGCCCTTTGGCTGATACAAGACGAGTTCTGGGCCTTGACCGCCGTGGTCATGGGGACAGCCGCCGTGGGCATGGCGGTCAGCCGCCTGAAAGGCCGGCGCTGGGCTATTCCCTGGTACGTGGCAGGCCTCTTCAGCCTCCTATTGGTCATGTGGCATTCGCTGCCTCCCAAGACGTACAGCGCCTTTGTCTTGCTGGCCCTGGCGGGGGTAGTGAGTATCGTGGGGCTGGTCGAGGGTCTGCCCGAGGTACTCTGGTTGGTGCCGCTCCTGCTGCTGGAGGCGGCTACAGCGGCCCTCTTCCTGAAGCCCGACAGTTTCCTCCTCCCCTCCGCTTTGCTGGTGCCGGCTCTGGTCCCACTCTCCGCCCTGGTCGGGCTGGCCCTGGGCGTCTGGCAGTCACGAGACGTGGGACGGCGAGGCAGCTTCTGGCGTTGGCGCTGGGCCCTGCCCTGGTACGCCGGTGGCCTGGTGGGAATCGCAACGACCAGTGTGGCCCTCTCAGGAGAACTGTGGACGCAGCCGCCGGTCCTTATTCTCTCCCAGGCCGGCCCCTACTTGCTGTTGGGCTTTGCCTGCATTGTGACCCTCGTTGGGCTGCTCGAGCAGGCGCCAGAGCTCCTCTGGCTCGCACCGGCGCTGGTCCTGGAGACCTGTATTCTGCTCCTGCGAGATCTCTTCTTCCCCAATCCCTTCCCCGCCGCTGGCAGCTCCTGGCTCCTGCCGCTCCTGGCTCCTGGCTGTAGCGGGCTGGGTCTGCTGCTGAGTCGGCTGGGCCAACAGCGGCGCGAGCTGCGCCTGCGCCGTGCCCTGCCCTGGTACGGTGCCGCCCTGCTGGCGCTGGGAGCCGTCAGCCTGGCCCTCTTCTGGCCGGCGGCAGCAGGGCCCTGGGGAGGGAACCCTTACCTGCCTTTGGGCTACGCCGCCCTGCTGACGATCATCGCTGGGCTGGAAGGAGCGCCTGCTATGCTCTGGCTAGTCCCTCTCCTGCTCCTGGAGACCTGCGCGGCGGCTCTCCTGCCAGCGGGGCGCACCAATCTGGCGCTGACCCTGCTGGTACCGGCCCTGGTCCCGCTCTCCGCTCTGATGGGGCTGGCCCTGGGGTGGTGGCAACGACTGCGCTGGCAGCCAGCTCACCAGCCTCCCCAGGATCCGGCTGCTGCCTGGCTCTGGTCCCTGCCCTGGTACACCGGCAGTCTGCTGGCAATGGGAGCCACCAGTCTGGCCCTCTTCGGCGACCTCTGGTCCGCTCCTTCCGTGCGACCGCTCAGCCTGATGGGACCCTACTTACTGCTCGGCTTCGGATCCCTCAGCGTGCCTGTGGCTCTGATCGAGGCCCTTCCCGAGATCCTCTGGCTGCTGCCGCTCCTCGCCGTCCTGGCCACCGTTGCCGCTCAGCAGAAGGGAGGCTCTGACCTGGGGAGCGCCCTTCTCATGCCGGGCCTGGTCCTTCTCTGCACCTTCGTGGCCCTTGGAACGAGTCGCACTCTGCTGGGGCGCCTCGATCGCTCTTCCTCCCCCGTGGAGAGGTGGCTCCGCCTCCGGCTGGTTGCGCCGTGGTATACCACAGCGGCCATCGCGGCTCTGGCAACCGCTACCTTCCCCTTCGTGAGCGCGGGCTTTGGCTGGGCAGGCACCGTTGCCTTCCTACTGCTCGGCTATGCCCTCCTGGCCTGGCTCGTTGCTGTTCTGGAGCGATGGCCTTTGGCGGCGCTGGCAACCAGCATCTTCGGCCTCTGGGCCCTGGGCAAGATTGCCCTGGTCGAGCAGACCCGTGGCTTGTTGCTCCCCGTGGTCCTCGGAGTGCTCTTCCTCTCCCTGCTGGCCGACCGAAGGCCCGGGCCCGCCATCGGCCGGGGGCCAGGCGCCTCGACAAGCGCGATCCGGCCTTCCTGGGCCTTGGGCTGGGTGCCGCTGCTGGTCGTGGGCTGGAGCATACTTGGCCTACAACACCCCGAGCCATTTGCCTCCCTCCCCGCTCCGGAGGCCTGGAGTGCCGCCCTGGCCGCCTTCCTCATCTATGGCTCTGGCCTGCTGCTCCGTCAGGTAGGCGTCTGTTGGCTGGCCATCCCCCTGGCTCTGGAGGCTCTGCTGCAGCTGGGGATCAACGCCAGTGCCGCTGTGGGACGAGAACCAGATATGCAGGGATTGGCGGTCTTCTGCCTCCTGTCCAGCGCCTGCCTGGCCAGCGGAGCAATTCTTGAACGGCGCTGGCCGCTGCGCGCCTACGTCTTCCCCCTCCTGGCTGCCAACTGTGCCGGCGTCCTGGCCTTGGGGATCGCTGGCAGCCTTTCTTCAGATCCTCAGAGGATCCTGCTGGCCTCTGCCCTGCTGCTGGGCTATGGTCTCCTGATCTGGCTCCTGGCTCTGGGCCTGGGCTTAGCGCTGCTCACCCTCCTTACAGGGCTGTGGAGCGTCTGGGGACTGGCTTTACTGGCGGGGCCCTCTTTGCGGGGTCAGCTTTCGTTCTTGGGCCTGTCCTTCGGCAAGGATCAGGCGGTGATCATTGTCGGCAGCCTGGCCGCGCTGCTCGGCCTGCTCGGCCTGCGCCGACGGCGGAAGGTTCCTGGACCTACCCCCAAGTATGAGGAGAAGGCAGCATGAGAGAATTCTCCCACCCTCTCTTCGAGCGTCTGCTCTGGAGCTGGCCCTGGTACCTCCTGGCCAGCCTGGCAGCCCTTTCCGTCGGGCTGAGCGCCTCGCCCTACCGGCTCGTCGGGCTGGCCTGCTTTGTCCTGCTTGCCACCCTGGCCATGCTCCGCGAGCGTCTTCCCGAAGCCCTCGTCTTGCCGGCTGCTCTCCTGGCCTGGCTGCTGGCCCTGCTGCCGGCAACCCTGGGCTGGTCGCCGGCAAGAACGCTCTTGCTGGGCACCTTCGTCTGTGTTCTGCTCTTCCTGTCGCAGTTCCTCTGGCGCCTCATCAGACCGGCGCCCCTCTGGCTGGCTCCTGCCACACCAGCCCAGGCGCTCGCCCTCAGTGGCCAGTTCACTATTGTCCTGATCAGCATCAGCATCGAGCTGACAGGACAGCTACACGGCGCCTGGTCAGGACTGCCAGCTTCGGCGCGACTGCTCGACCTCTCTCTGCAGACTGGTCCGCTCTCTCTGACTGTCCTGGGCTTGCTTCTGATCTGGCTCTCTCTATTGCAGTCCCGCCGTGCTCCGCGTCTCTGGATGGGCTATACCGCTGGCCTGCTTCTGACGGTAGCCCTTTCCTGGGAGATCGGCAGCCTCTGGCAACCCTCTCTCGACCTCCTCTGTCTGCCTCCAGCAAGCTACCTGGTCGTCCTGAGTCCCTTCCTGCTGCGCGATCGCCAGACTCGCGGCAGCCAGGCGGTGGGGCGCATGCTGGTCGTCGCCGGCTCCTGCCTGCTGCTGCTGCCCGCCTTCATCTTGAGCATCGTCAGCGATACGACGGGACAGCTGGTTTCGCTCCTGCTGCTGCTGGCTGAGTCGCTGGCCCTCTTCACCTTCGGCATTGCTGTGCGCGTGCGCTTCTTCGTCTTGGGCGGCGCCGCCCTGGTCGTGGGAGGGGCCATGAGAGCCGTTGTCTATACCCTGGTCAATCCCCAGAGCGCCCTCCTGGTCTGGCCCGCTCTTAGTCTGGCTGGCCTGGCCCTCCTGGGCGGCTCCATCTTCCTGACTCTGCGCCGCTCGGCTCCCCAGCCCTGAGCGGCGGAAGACGGATCGCCTGCCTCCCAGAGGCTTCAGACATAGCCCCGCAGGCGATCCGCCTCCCGATAGGCCATCTGCGCCTCGCGCTCTCGCCCCAGCTTCTTCAGCGCGTTGCCACGCCGCTCGTGCAGATCAGCGTCGCCAGGCTCCCTGGCTAACAGCTGCTCATAGAGCGATAGAGCCTGGGCATACCTCCCCAGCACAAAGAGCGCGTCCGCCCGTCGCAGCGATGGCTCCTCGCGGCCAGCCCGCTGCTCCGCCTCCAGCGCCAGGCGGTAAGCCTCCCGCGCCTCGCCCTCGCGCCTGAGCTTGAGCAAGGCATCGGCCTGCCCATAGCGGGCATCCACCAGGTCGGGATCACAGCGCAGGGCCTCCTCGTAGGCTGCCAGAGCTGCCCGGTAGGCTCGCTGCTGGTAATAGGCATCGCCCCTGGCGCAGTGAGCCGCCGCAAACGTCGGCTGAAGCTGCACAGCGCGCTCCAGGGACGCCAGTGCCTTCCCATAGTCCTCACGCGCCAGGCACAGCAGACCGCGGCCATAGTGCGCAGCCACATTGCTCGGGTCGGCCTCGAGCGCCAGCTCATAGGCGCGCAGGGCCTCGGCGACTCTGCCAAGCCGTTGCAGGGTCGCCGCCCGCCCACTCTGAGCATAGCTATCGCCTGGATTCTCACGCAGGGCCTGCTCGTAGGCGGCGAGCGCCTCCTCAAAGCGGGCCTGCTGCCAGCAGGTATCGCCCAGCCAGCGCCAGTCGAGCCGGAGCTGCGGATCAGCGGCGGCTGCCCGCAGATAGCTGCCGAGCGCCTCTGCGTAGTGTCCCTCGCGGAAAAGCTGGTCGCCCGTTGCCTTCAGCACCTGGGCCTGCGTCAGGGCTGGCTGAACTGGACCCACCTCGAGCCTGGGTTCCTCCGATGGTGGAGCCTGAGCGGCAGCAGAGTCCACCACTGGGGAGCTAGCAGGCCGAGGCTGAGGACTGCCTGGGAGCGGCGCCGAAGTCGGAACCGGATGGAGCAGGGGCGCTGCAGAGGAGGAAACGGTGGACGACGAGAGCTTGCGAGTTCGCTTGAGCGCCAGACTCTCGTGCTGCGGCCGCCTATCGGTAGGATCAAGGCTCTCTAGCAGCCGGTAGCGCTCCAGGGCCGCCTCAAGCTCTCCCCGGGCCGCCTCCTCGCGGGCGCGCTGCAGCCAGCAGCGCTTGAAGCCCTGATACTGCTCGGGATCATGCGGCGCCGTGCGCAGCGCCAGGAGAAACTCGCCCACTGAGGCGTGGCGCTCCGCCGGCTCCTTCATCAGGGCCTTCAAGATCGCCAGCTCGATGTGGAGAGGTACTGCCTGAGGGCAGAACCGTGACAGGGGCGGGGGCAGCTCCTCACGGTGCTGCCGGGCCCAGCCCAGCCAATGGCCACCGGCGGCGGCAAACGGCCTGTGACCTGTCAGCAGCTCGTAGGCCAGGCAGCCCAACGCATATTGATCGCTCGCCGGCGAGACCCGTCCCTCAAACTGCTCAGGCGCCATGTAGGGGAGCGTCCCAGCAATCGAGAGCCGCTGCGTCACCGCCGCATCCAGAATGACAGCAATGCCAAAATCGGCCAGCAGGGCTGTTCCAGCGGCATCGAACAAAATATTCTCGGGCTTCAGATCGCGGTGAATCACCGGCCTCTCCTGACTGTGGGCATGCTCCAAGGCCCGGCCAACCTGCTCGAGAATCTGCAGGGCCTCCTCCAGCGGCAAGCCGCCTGGCTGCTGGCGCAGGCGATCGCGCAGCGAACCGCCAGCGGCATAGGCGGCGATCAGATAGGGGGGAAAGTGCTGATCGAGACCGGCATCATAAAGCGGCAGGATATGCGGATGTCGCAGCTCCTCTAGCAGACGGGCCTCTTGTAGAAAGGCCTGCCGCTCCTTTGAGGAAACCCCACGCGCCCCGCTGAGAAACTTGACCGCTGCCCGACGGGGCAGCAGCAGGTGCTCGGCCAGATAGACCTCGCCAAAGCTGCCACTTGCAAGGCGCTCGCCAAGGCGATAATTCCCAAGCTGTTGACCTGTATAGCTACCTGGTGCCGTCGTGGCCATTGCTCTCACGCAGGCCTGAGATGGAGGCCGTTCCTGCCCCGGGCAGGGCGCGCTCATTCTTTGCCACCCTGTGGCTCACTACCAGCTAAGGATACCATAAGCGGGGAAAACGTACCAGTGGGACACTGTCGCGACAGCAGGAGAAGGCGAGCAAAATGAACCTGGTACCGCGGCTGGTCCCTCAGCCACGGCACCAGGCTGCTGCGCAGGTAATGGAGCTTTGCCGCCAGAGCAAAGACTCTTACACTCCAACCGGCCTAGAAGGGAGGATAGGCGTTCTGGACCAGGGTATCAAAGCCCGCCTGGAACCAGGCCCCCGACACCGGCGCGTTCGGCATCGCCCCCGTCGGCTGGTTGTTGTTCATCGAATTGCCCCCATAGGTGGGGTCGCACATCCTGTCGAAGCCCTTGCCCGTCGGGTTGTTGGGTCCCTGCGGGATCAGGCTGCTCGACCCGTCCGACTCCCCGGGCGGCTTGATCCACACAAAGGCGTCAAACCCACTCGCCGGGTTGGCCTGCGGGCGCGCTCCTATCCCGCCCGGCTGGTTGCACCAGTTCCCC
>NZ_JBHOQV010000155.1:0-6343 GCF_042408735.1 Thermogemmatispora sp. | reverse complement strand
CTGTCTCGGCTCGATGGAGGGAGCCGCGCTGCGCAGATCCTGGCGGTGGTGGTACCGCATCCTGTCGGACCTGGCCCGACAGGCGCACCCGGATGCCGCTCGCTCGCTCAGCTGGTGAACGCAGTCGCAGGGGATCGTCTTCCGCGGCAACGGGCCGCAAGCGCAGCTGCGGCCAGACGGCCTGCAGCTGGCTCATGAGCTGCGATTGGGCCGCGTCAGAGCAGACGCGCCCCAACAGCCGATGCGCTCGCCCCTCCCCCACCAGTTCGAGCGCGATCACGGAAGCGCTGTCCAGCAGGAGCGTCTGGAGCACCTGCTCCCACCGGCGCGGCTCCTCTGCCTCTGCCCGGGCAAAAGGCAGCAGCTCCATCACCTGCTCCGAATCACGCGTGCTCATGAGTGCGGTCTCCTTTCCCCGGCTGCCCGCTGAGCTGCTCCCGCTGCCGGGGATCCGTCGTGATCACCTGAGCCACCTGTGGCTCAGCAGGGAAGCGCAGATGCAGGTGATGCTGGTCTCCGAGAAGGAGAAGCCCTTCGCCTTTGCTGAGCGCCGCCAGTAAGCGCCCCTCCTCCTCGGAGAGCTGCAGCAGCTCCACAAGCTGTCTGACGGCTGCAGGCTCTTGCCCGAGCAAGAGCACGCTCGCACAGTTGGCCAGAATCGAACTGTCCTGCAGAATCTGGACGTGCTGAGTGACCCCATAGATCGACAGAAAGTACTTGCGAGCCCGCTGGAACAGCTGCTCCAGCAGCAAGCGGCCACCTGGGCCTGTGGACGCAAAAAGGCCCCACAGCTCATCAATAACCAGTAGCCGCGGGTGCGGGGAAGAACGGGCCAGGCGCCAGACCAGGTGCACGACGAGATATTGGCCAATGGCTCGCAGCGAGCCGAGGCCACTCAGGTCGAACACTGTCAACCGGCTCTCCAGCTCCAGGGGCGTGGGTTCAAAGAGCGCGGCGGCGCTGCCGCTCGTGAACGGCTGCAAGCGGTCTGCCAGGCCGCTGCTGTCAGGCCCACAGACTCCGCTGCGCAAGACACGGCTGAGATCACGCAACAGCGGCGGCTCGATGTGATGGGTCTGCGGATCAGCCGTCATGCCCCGCTCGCGGTAACACTCCTGCACAGCCCGTTCCAGCAGCGACCACTCGCTGGCGGTCAGCGGCTGCTCCTTTCCCTGTCCGATGAGCAGCTCCAGCAGGGCCAGCAACCACTGGACCTGCTCCGCCAGCACCTCCCCTGCTCGGTCCGCTGACCGGGGCCTGGGGAGCACGAACGGGTTCACGCCTCCCCCACCGCTGCCAGGCATGCCGACGGCCAGCCGAACAGGCTGACCATGCGGCGCTACGGCCTCACAGAGCGGCAGGTATTCTCCCTCGGGATCGATCACGATGACCTGGATCGACCCCTCATCTGGGTGCCGCTCGTCTGGGTGCGGCTGCGCCGGAGGCGTCGTGAGGGCATGCACGATATCCAGCTTACACTTGAACGACTTTCCGCTCCCACTGGCGCCGATGATCAGCCGATTGGCGTTGCGCCAATTCGACGCCCACGGGTCCAACAGGACCGGGGTGTTCTCGCTGACACTGACCCCTTCGAAGCGGCCCCCTGGCTGCAGGAGCGTGGGAGAGACAAACGGCAAGCAGGTCGCCAGGGTCTGCGAGTCCAGGAGCACGCGCGCGTTGATCGGATCGTCTTGCCACGGCAAACAGGCTTGCCAGGCCGGCACCTGTTCATAGAGGGCCAGGGGCGCCCAGAGGTTGAGTAGGCGTAGCGTCGACTCCAGCCGGGCGGAGCGTTCCTCCAGCTGTGCCGGAGAGCTCGCGTGCAGGGCGAGATACACCGAGGACAAGAACAGTTGCTCCTGCCCCGTTCCCACCGTGTCCAGTAACCGCTCGACGTCTTGGTGAGCCAGGGCGACCAGCGGGTCACGTACCCGCTGCTGTTCCTGCGCGTACGAGAGCAAGGACCGGTATTCCAGCAACTTCCGACGGAGCAAGCGCTGCGCCGAGGTCCTGGGCACTGGGACCAGGTGAAAGCTCACCTCCAGCTCGAAGGGCGTAGCCACCAGCAGCGGCCAGAGCCAGAGGCTGCGGACCTGACGAGGCCAGCTTCGCACGATCCAATGGCGGATCAGGTGATCCTCCCCCAGGATGAGCGCTTTGGCCGTCGCCCGGAGGCCCTCTGGAGCGAGCCACTCGAGGTCCTGCCCCGGTCCCCACACGGGGGGGTCCTGGGGACGAGGGGCCTGCCGCGCCCTCTGCGGGTGAAACAAGTGATAGAGCAGGTCCAGCACCGCTGCCCGGTGCAGCCGTCGAGCGGACAGTCCCATCTGCGCAAGCAGATCCAGGAGGGACTGGACGCGCTCTTCTAGCAGATGGCGCAGCGCGGCTGCTTGCCCTTGTTCGCTCGGTCGACGGCGAGCAGGCCAGACGGCCAGGCTCGCTGGTCTGTCCGCAAGGAAGGCGTCTCCTTTCAGCACGAGATAGCACCGGTGGCGGAACAGCTCCTGCCCTCTCAGGAGCTGGCACTCCCAGGCCCGGAACGTCTGCAAGAGTGGCGGCAGGGCCTTCTCCGACTCCTGGACCGTGGCATGGGCCTGGACCTCTCCAGACGTGCTCGCGCTCTCGCTCCGGACCAGAATCTGGACAGCCCACGGGAGCGCGCGCAAGAGCCGGCCAAACCGCTCCTGGAACTGGTACTGCACATCTGCCGGGCGCAACAGCAGGTTCACGCCTTCGACTTCCAGGATGGCCACGGGCGTGGTCGCTGGTGTGCTCGCCCGCCCCCGCAGAGGAGCACGCCGCCAGAGCACACCATCTTCATCGACCGTATCCAGAGGAAGGTATCGCCAGAGGTCGGCGTGAGCGGCAGACCCTGAATGACGCCTGAGCAGAAATGGAAGGTTCATCAGATGGTCCGCTCTCCTTTCTTCTCTTGGAGAGATGACAATGGATGACTTGCTTGCTTGACCACGGGTGGCTCGCTGCTCTGCATGCCCCTGGTCTTGACCCCAATCTGTCTCTCGCGAAGCCTAGGGGCCGGCCAGGATCGCCGTCACATACGCCTGTGTCTCTGCGGGCAGACAGGCGAGCCAGCGACTTCCACAGCGAGCGAGCGCCTGATCAACTGCCGCCGGGCCAGCGTTGTAGGCGGCCGCTGCCTGGGCATAGCTGCCGCCGTACCGGATCTGGTAACTGGCCATGAGACGCGCGGCTCCGAACAGAGCCTCCACCGGATTCCAGGGATCAATCCCCAAACCGGCGGCGGTGCTGGGCAGGAACTGAGCGATGCCCACGGCTCCCGCCGGAGAGACGGCGTCTGGGTTGAAGCCGCTTTCCACATTGATCTGGCGCACAAAATAGAGCGGGGAGATGCCCGCATCGAGAGCAGCCTGGTAGGCGAGGCTGACCAAGGAGAACGCCGAGGGGGGAAGCTGCAGACGCTGAGCCAGTGTCGTCGCCTCCTCGGCCTGCCAGCTACGGGCCTGCGGTGGCAGATGGCGGATATATCCCAGCGTCCGGTACCCAGGCCAGGTAGTCAGGCGCAGCGTCGCTGGCAGAGGGAACGATTCGATCGCTGCCGGGCCATTGGCCTGGGCAATGGTCAGCTCCCCCGCGTGCGAGCCCCTGGGAGGATCGACAGCCACCACAATGGCCACGTGCCCCACGCCCCCGATGGCACTCGAATCCAGCACGAGAAGATCCCCTGCCTCCGGCCATCCTCCGCCATCAGGAATCTCCAGCCAGCCCGCTTGCCTGGCCGCTGGTTGCTGGTAGAGTGGCCAGAAATCTCGTGCATTGCCGATCCAGGGCAGCGGGTCCCCAGCCAGCCCGTACGCTGCCGTCACCAGCATGACACACTGCAGATTCCCATGCTGCCACTCCGGACAGCCGGGGCAGGTGCGCTGCCAATACCGCACGGCAGCCTGGGGAAAACCGGCATCCCAACATTGGTCAAGCTGGGCTGACCCACAGGGATGCAGATGCGCCGCCATCTGGAGTGCGGCGGCGACAATCGCCGGCGCAGAGGGATTGCTCCCCATCGCTGCCATCGTGCTCATGCTCGTAGCCCCTGCCAGCGGCAGGAGCAGCGCGAGACCAAGACTCACGCCAGCCAGCAGGATCACTCGTCCCATCGGCGCTCCTCCTGTCCTTGGGATGGGGGTTCATCTGTGCTCTCCAGGAGCTGCTCGGCCAGGCGCCTCCAGGCCGGATGCGGAGACCAAGCCAGGCAGCGGGGCTGTCTCCAGAAGCGCCACAGCACGAGGAACCACTGTTCCAGGGGGCGCCCCAGGGGGTGAAGCCAGCCAACAAGCCCCCCGCCAATGAGAGGCATGCCGGCGAGGACCAGCCGGGCCATCACGCCGAGGGGGTCTTCTCCCAGCCAGCTGAGTGCGTGCCACCAGGAGAGCGCCAGGCTGAGTCCCAGGAGCAGCAGGCCGCTTTGGCGCCAGGTCAGCTCGATATTGAACGGAAGCGTGATCTGGTCCTCTACGAGCAGCCTGGGGACGGTGTGGCTCAGCCGTACCGTCCCCGCACGAAGCGGAGGCAGCGGTGGCCCTCCCTGTGCCGTAGCGTGATCCTGTGCCATGTCCTGGTGCATCTCTCCTCCTTCAGTGGGACGTGGGGGGCTGGATGGCAGAGATGAGCTGAGGCGCAATGGTCGCGGCCAGCACCACCAGCAGGAGGCCGATCACAATGGCTCCGATCGCGCGACGCACATGCATGGCTCGTGAGACATCGTCGAATGCTGAGATATACAAGAGTCCGCAGACCACCAGCGCCAGGCAGGCGACCCCGACGACCATGCCGGCGAGCAGCTTGGCAAGGTTCTGGAGCGCAGTGCTCACTCCTGTAGGATCGGGGTTGGGCGCCGGTGGGGGATCGTGCTGTAAGACACTGACCACCACGGGGGTCCACAGATGGAACCAGGAAGCCACCTGGGGCAGCAGTGTCTGGGTCCAGAGTGGCAAGATCATGAGCTTCATCTTCCCTCCGCTTGCTCACAAGGATTGTGGTGCCTTCTTGGGCGTTCCTGAGCTAGAAGAGCAGGGCCACGAGTGCCGTCAGCTGCTCGCCAATGCCCGGCAGGCCGGCCTGGGCGGTATGCATGGCCCGCGCCAGCAGCGCGGGCACGCGCAAGGCCAGGTAGCACGCTGCCAGCCCGACCAGGAGGCTGATTGGGGTCGCGGAAGCATGCCCAAACCCCCCGATCAGAGCCGCCCCCATCGCCAGGACCGCATCTTGCACAATCTGGCAGAGCAGCACCTCGACCAGCAGGGTGGCTGCCAGCCGCCCATAGGGACGCAATCCAGGTGTAGCTGTCATGAGCAGCCAGAGAGGCATGAGCGCAATCAATAGATCAAGCAGTGCTATTTGAACAAGCCTGACGATAGAAAGAAAAAGCAGCATCACCAGAGCGACGATCGCGAAGAGAATCCAGGCCAGCGGTGCGGTCACGGTGCGGAGGCCTGACCAGACATCCTGGAACCCCAGGGTCCCCGCAGCACTCCCGCCAAAGACCAGGAACAGCCCGCGTGAAGTCAGATTACAGAGTTCTACTCCCTGCTCGACCAGGGCGAGGCCGACGTGGGCCAGCACCAGGGCAAGGACCAGGTCCCAAAGGTGCTCCACCCAGGCCACGCTGACCACACGGCTCGTCCCCTGCCCCCCGATCATGAGTCGGTAGCCAGCCACCACCAGGGCCAGGGAGGTCAATCCTGCCAGCAGGCTCAAGCTCCAGCGATAGCTGGTCTCAACGATGGGGTGACCGTACGAGAGCGCTTTCGGGGTCTGCGCGACAAAGGTAAAGCTGCCGAACCAGTCCAGCACTTGATTCCAGCAATCCGCGACCAGATGTTCCAAGCCCTCCCAGAAGCTATCGCTCAGGAAGTTGCCTGTGTTGACCGGAGGAGCAGCGATGCTCTCCGCTCCCGGCTGAGAGGGCAAGCTGGTCTGGGCAAGGCCTGGCAGCGGACCTGCGAACCCGCAGGCCGGGGCGAATGGCCCGACCTCCGTCATGGGAAGCCGGTGACAGTGCGCAGGGTCAGCTGGCCGGCAGGCCGGGTCCGCATCCGCCGGATTGGCCTCCCCGTTCGGCAACGGATGGCAATCGGTTCCCGAGAGGGGAGGATTACCAAGTGCTACCTGGTAGGCAGGGAAGCAGCCCGGGGCTGGAGGGCCAACAGCAACGCGCACGCAGGCCGGATCAGCCGGCTGGCAGGCCGGGTCCGCATCGTAAGGGTTGGCGGAGCCGTCGGGTAGCGGATGGCAGGCCATCCCTGCCACCTGCGGGGAGGGAGGAGCCTTGAGGGCAGCCTCATAGAGCGGCAGACAAGCAGAGGGA